>JBFJCP010000036.1:0-37288 GCA_041615815.1 Gemmatimonadales bacterium
ACGGAGCGCTGGTTCAATGCGAAAGCCACGTCACCGCCTCCTCAACGGCCGCGACGGGGATTCCACCCGAGCCGGGTCCATCGTCGGACCAAATGGGCGCTGCCGGGGCATGGACCAAAGACGGCGCACCCGCCCATGGTGTCAGCGCATCGAGCATTGGGTGGTACGCCTTCGGGTCGGGGCGGGTGGACACGAGCAGGATGGGTGGGGCCGCGCCCGACAGACCGTTCGGTGCACTCAATGCATGATCTTCCGTGTCCTGTTGCCGCGGGTGAGCCACCGGATCCCAAAGGACCAGTCGAGCAATTGCTCCGTTCGTCTCGGAGGCTCGGAGTGCAACCGCTGCGCCCGCCCGCATCCCCACGAGGCCGATGCGTCCCACGCCACTCACGTCCTGGAGTTCTTCCAGGGCCACACCGACGTCGCAAATGTGCCCATCCATGGATGCATCGTTCTCGGATCCGTCCGAATCTCCCGTGCCGTAGTAGTCGAACCTGAGGACATGAATCCCTTGCTCCGCCAGCTTGCGGGCCAGGAAGCGAACGGTCTTGTGCGCGGGGAAATATTCAGAGCCCACGGGGTTGCACAGTACGATCCCCAAGGCTCCGCCACCGGCGGGCGGAGGATGGTGACAGCCGAACAGGCGGCGGTCTGACGAGCCGAAGTAGTAGGGGATCATCTGCGGAGGCCGGACTGGATCTGCTGGATCATACGGCTCTCGGTTCGCAAGGAACGCGCCGACGGAATCGTTCGGTGGCCCTTGTCACCCCTGCCGCCTCGGCCGCCTATCCCCTCGTAATCACGGCCCTGGCGGTCGTTGCCCCAGCATGGCCACGGAGAGCCATCCCACCGGTTCGCCGTCTACGTAGACCACGGACCACTGGCGTTCCGGATTGGCTACGGCCACGGGTTCACCGGGGCGCAACACGCGCACCACCGTGCCGGTGGTTCCCGGACGAGCCCGGATATTCACCCACGTCGAGGTCCACAGCGTGTCCGCGGCGGTGAGTGGTGGCAGGTTGCGAGGAAGCCGCGGCCGCTCACTGTCCGCGGGCGGTGCAGGCTCCGAATCGGGCTGTGCCGTGGCATCCGCGGCCGAGTCGTCGAACGCCGAGTTGGAGAACGAGTCGGTCGCGAAATCGGGCAACGCCGCCACCGGCAGTGGGCTCGTCACGTTCGATGGAGGCACGTTGGCCTGGACGCGCCACACCGCGAGTGCCACCAGCACGGAGACCGACACCCCGGCCAGGGCCGGCCACCACTTGCGGCCGCGGTCCACGCGAATCTCGTCGCGGTCCTCGAGCGACAGGGGACGTCCGCACCCCGGACAGCGCGACGCCGCGCTGAGCACCGTGTGGTTACACTTGGGACACTTGATGAGGGCCACGTTAAAACCTGCTCGCGGGTCACAAGACGCGCGGTGAAGTAGATCACCAGCAGCCGGCGCTCCGTCGCGATGCGGCGAGCGCGCAACGCCTTACATGATAAAGATATGCAAGGAGCGGGCCGTGCGGGGGATCGAGCAAATTCCCTGGTTGTACGACGCGGTGAACCGTCTGGCGGAGATGGCGGGTCTCGACGCCTGGCGCCGCTGGCTCGCGGGGGACGCCCGGGGCCGAATCCTCGAGCTGGGCGCGGGCACCGGCCGCAACCTTCCGCTCTACCCAGAAGGATCTCGGGTGGTCGCGCTCGAGCCGGACCGCGGTGTGCTCGCTGCCGCACGCCGCCGGGCTCCCGGCTTCTCGTTCGTGCTCGGGAGGGCGGAGCATCTGCCGTTTCGCGCCAACGCGTTCGAGACCGTCGTGAGCGGGTTCGTGTTCTGCAGCGTAGATGACCCCGCCCGCGGCCTCAGGGAAGTGGGACGCGTGCTCGCACCTCAGGGCGAGCTTCGCATGATGGAACATGTCCGCGCCACCGGCCGGCTCCACGCCCGGCTCCAGGACACCGTGCAACCAATGTGGACGTGGATGACGGGAGGCTGCCGCCCCAATCGCGATACCGAGCAAGCGGTACGCGATGCGGGCTTCGTGATCGACGATACCACTCGTCACGCTGACAGAACCCTCCGCCGCTTTGTGGCTAAAAAGCGGGTCGGATAAGCGGGAGGGGAGGAATTAGACCGCAAGGGTGGCAGGGCGGGAGAGGAAATAGGAGGGCAGTATCGCCTCTGCCACCTCTGCCGCCGCTGCCACCTCTGCCTCTTCGGCACCCCTGCCTATCCCACCCCTACCCGCCACTTAACCAAAGCTTCATACGTGCTCGCTAAGATGCGCAGCGGCCGTTGACTGGACCCTTAGGAAAGCACCATGACCGCCACGCACATACATCTGATGCTCAACCATCTCCCCGTTGTCGGGGTGCCGCTCATCACCCTCGTGTTGTTGTGGGGTCTGTACAGGCGATCGCGGGAGATCATGCGTGTTGCACTGGTGTTGGCCATCGGGTTGACCCTCGTCACCTATGTGGTTGTCCGGTCTGGCGAGGCTGCCGAGGAGATCGTGGAGGAGCACCCCTGGGCTAGTGAAACGCTAATCGAGACACACGAGGAACGCGGCGAGCAGTCGCTGATTCTGATGCTCGTGGTGGGCGGGCTCTCGGCCGTGGCGCTGTGGCGGTTACGGGGTGAAGGAAAGCCGGAGCTGGTCTTTCCGGCCATCGTGGCCGGTGCGCTCCTCGTGAGTGCCGGGTCGCTCGGCTGGACGGCGTGGGACGGGGGCCAGGTCCGTCACGACGAGATACGGGCGACGTCCCAGGCCCCGCCCGTGCCTGCCGGCCCGGCCGAGGTGGAGGAGGATGAGGAGCCCTGAACGCTCACGGGGGTCGGGACCCCTGATCACAACGGGAGGAGCGTACCATGAAATGGACGACACGAATGGCGGTGATCGGCGCCGCGCTGGCCGTGGCCGCGCCCGTGGCGCAGGCCCAGCAGCGGGGGGCCATTCCACCGCCCCAACAACATCAGATGGATCAGATGCGTCGAATGCATGAGATGCAGCAGCGGATGACGCATCTGATGACCCGGGTGCAGGAGATGAATCAGCAGATGCAGCAGCTCCGCGTCCGTGACGAGTTCCAACAGATGGGACGCCACATGCAGCAGACCTGCGATCAGCTCCATCAAATGCTTCGTCAAATGGAGCGCCTGCACCAGGATCCCGAGTTCAAACGGCAGACTGAGCGCGTGCGCGAAATGGAGCGAATGCAGGAGCGCATGCAGGAAATGCTCAAGTATATGGAAGAAGCTCAGGAGAGCCTCCAGAAGATGGCGCTGCCGTGAACCGTGTGCTCGGTGGAGCGGGGCTGGCCGCCCTTTGCCTGGCGGTGCCTCCGGCACAGGCGCAGCGGCTCGACTATGAGGGCGGACTTTCCCTCTCCACCGGCAGCTACATCTTCACCGAGCGCACCACGAACTGGACCTTGTTCAACGGTCTCGCGCTCTCGGGCGGGCGGTTGAGCGTTCGGGTCACCGTGCCGCTCGTGATGCAGAACACCCGCTTGCTCACCAGTTCGGGCCTCGGGCAGATCCCCACCGGCGGGGGGCCCGCCAGCGGCGCTGTACGCGACTCCTCACGCGCCGGTGGCGACGGGATGGGTGGGGGGATGGGGAGCGTCAGCGCCGTCTCGAACGCCGACAGCCGACGCCGGGTGGAGCCACCGCCGGCAGCGGTGACGGGATTCGAAGCGCATGTGGGCGATCCGGTTGTGTCCGCGGACCTCGGCGTTGTGCAAAGCCGCCGTGGATGGATCCGCGTGGGTGGGGCAATGAAGATCCCTCTCACGGACACGACCACGTTCGGAACCGGCGCATGGGACGTGGGCGGAACGGTGTCGCTCGCGTACCTGGTGCGCGCATCGACCGCGCTGGGGATCGACGCGTCGGTCTGGCGCCTCGGTGATTTACCGGAGCTGGATCTTCGAAATCCGGTGCTCGTGACGGTGGGGATCACGCACCTCACGGCCTCGGGATGGGGCGGATCCGCCAACCTCCAGGCCTCACGCTCCGTTGTTTCGGGGTTTCAGGACGCCGTGAGCATTGGCGTTGGCCTGAGCCGCCTATTGTCGCGCGGGACCGTCGGGGTCAGTGGCAGTATCGGACTCACGGAGATGGCTCCGGATCTGTCGCTCGGGTTCTACTGGTCCATCGGAGTGTTCCGGCGGAACTAGGGGAAGAAGCGGATACAGCCGAGGGAGGTGTGCTGCCACGTCTACCACCCCTGCCGTCTATCCCGCCCTTCTCACCCCCTTCACCAACTCTTTAGATCCATCCCATAACCTGCATACAAACAATCACCTCACGGCGAGACCATCATGCGTTCCCTATGGGTCTTCCTCGTCGGAATGGGTGTGGGCCTGGCCGCGTCGCCGCTCGTGGCGTACGAGATCCCGGCGTTCGCCCGCCGCTACGGGATGAGCTGTAGTGCCTGCCACGATCCGTTTCCCAGACTGACCGCGTTCGGCGACCTGTTCGCCGGGAACGGCTTCCGACTCGCCTCGGACGAACCGGCGCGAGACACGATCGATACCGGCGACCGGCTGCTCGAGCTGGCGCGCGATATTCCTCTGGCCATCCGACTGGATGCATACATCCAGTCGTTCAACAACGGCCAGACGGCCACGGATCTGAAGCTCCCGTACAATCTCAAGATCCTCTCAGGTGGTAGCATCTCCAAGAAGCTTTCCTATTATCTCTACTTTTTCCTGTTCGAGCGTGGCGAAGTGGGCGGGATCGAAGATGCCTTCGTGCAGGTGAACGACATCGGCGGACAACCGATCGACGTGGCGGTGGGGCAGTTTCAGGTCTCGGATCCCATGTTCAAACGCGAGCTCCGGCTCGAGTTCGAGGACTACGCCGTATACCGCGCGCGCATCGGGCTCCAGCCCGCCGATCTGACGTACGATCGCGGGATCATGGCAGCGACGGACTTTGGCGGTTTCACCTTCACGGCCGAGGTCGTGAACGGCAACGGCAAGGGGCCGGCCGAGCCGGATCTCAAGCTCGACAACGATGCCATCAAGAGCTTCTTCGGGCACCTGACCCGGGAGGTCAGTCCCAACGTTCGCCTCGGCGTCATGGGGTATCGCGGCCGGCAAGTTGGAGCCGCCACCGAGTCGGCACCGGAGATCAAGAACACGCTCTGGATGCTCGGCGCGGACGCCACCATCACTCTTGGTCCCCTCGAGATCAACGGTCAGTACATCCATCGAGAGGATAATGCGCCCACGTTCAGCGCGACGGAGGCGGAATCCCAGATGGATGGTGGTTTCGTGGAGGTGCTGCTCGTGCCGCCAAACAGCCGGTGGTATGCGTTGGCATTGTACAATCGGGTAGACGTGGATCGCCCGCTGCTCAACGTGCGATTGGGCGGTCCAAGCAACGTCACGCGCTACGAGACGTTGACGGGCGGCCTCGGCTATCTCCTCCGCCGCAACTTCCGCCTCATGGCGGAGGTAACGCTGGACACGCAGCTGGATGAGGCGCGCGGGACACTGGGGTTGGTGACGGCGTTTTGAGAAAAGGCGACGGCAAAGCTGGCGGGAGACTAGCCGACCCAGACCCGGCGACAGAGGTCGGCAGATCAGCCTCTAGCTGCTCCTGCCGCCTTGCCGCCTATCCCGCGCAATTTTTTTCATTAACTTGTTCTCCCAACCGTCGGTATCACATCGAGTTCCCCACGAGGACGGAGCGCCGATGACCAACGCAACCGTGCCGCTCACGCGGCGCCGGGCCGGGCAGACCATGCGGCAGGACCTCTGGTGGGTCCAGCCCGCTGCCGTCTTCCTGGGCCTCTCTGCGTTCATCGTCTACGCCACGTGGGCGGCCTTCCAGGGCGCCCACTACCATTTTGGCCCCTATCTCTCGCCGTTCTACTCGCCGGAGCTGTTTGGCGAATCGTCTCACAGCTGGTTCGGACCCAAGCCCAGTTGGTGGGCCAGCTGGCTCCCATGGTCACCCGCGTTTTTCATTCTCTGGGCCCCTGGCGGGTTTCGCGTCACCTGCTACTACTACCGCGGCGCGTACTACAAGGCCTTCTGGGCGGACCCGCCATCCTGCACCGTGGGCGAGCCGCGCAAACGGTACCTCGGTGAGGCATCGTTCCCGCTGATCCTGCAAAACGTCCATCGGTACTTTCTGTATCTAGCACTCGTGTTCGTCGTGATCCTGTCGTACGACGTGTGGCGCGCGCTCTGGTTCGAGGATGCCGCCACGGGGCAGGCGACGTTCGGGATCGGTGTGGGAACGCTCGTCCTCGCCCTCAATGTCATGTTCCTCGGCGGCTACACGCTCGGCTGCCACTCGCTGCGGCATCTGGTGGGTGGAGGACTCGACATTCTGGCTCGGCGCCCGGTCCGGCAGACGAGCTACCGCTGCGTGAGCTGTCTCAACCGACGGCACATGCTCTGGGCGTGGTTGAGCCTGTTCTGGGTAGCGTTCTCGGACCTCTACGTGCGGCTGTGCTCGATGGGTGTGCTCACGGATTGGAGAATCCTCTAATGGAAGAGTATCCGATCCACGAGTATGACGTGATCGTCGTCGGCGCCGGCGGCGCGGGCCTGCGAGCGGCCATCGCGGCATCCGCGGAAGGCGCGTCGGTGGGACTGATCTGCAAGTCGCTGCTCGGTAAGGCACACACGGTCATGGCGGAAGGTGGTGTGGCGGCCGCGCTGGCCAACGTGGATGATCGAGATAGCTGGCGCGTGCACTTCGCCGATACGATGCGCGGTGGCCAGTATCTCAACCAGTGGCGCATGGCCGAGCTCCACGCCAAGGAAGCGCCGGCCCGAGTGCGAGAGCTGGAAGCGTGGGGTGCATTGTTCGACCGTACGCCGGACGGACGGATCCTCCAACGGAACTTCGGCGGCCACGCCTATCCCCGCCTGGCGCACGTGGGCGACCGCACGGGGCTGGAGATGATTCGCACCCTCCAGGACTACGGCATTCACCAGGGCATCCAAGTCCACATGGAATGCACGGTGACCACCCTGCTGGTGGATGCCGGTCGCGTCGTGGGTGCGCTTGGGTACGATCGGGAGCGGGGACGATTTCGTCTGTTTCATGCGGGGGCCGTTGTGCTCGCCACCGGTGGCATCGGCCGGGCCTTCCGCATCACCAGCAACAGCTGGGAGTACACGGGCGACGGCCACGCGCTGGCGTACGGAGCGGGGGCGGAGCTGGTGGACATGGAGTTCGTGCAGTTTCACCCCACGGGCATGGTGTGGCCGCCGGGGGTGCAGGGCATTCTCGTAACGGAAGGAGTGCGTGGCGAGGGCGGGATTCTGGTGAACAGCGAGGGCCGCCGCTTCATGTTCGACGACGTGCCGCCCCTCTACCGCGACCAGACGGCCGATAGCCCTGAGGAGGGCTGGCGGTACACGCAGGGAGACAAGACGGCGCGCCGCCCGCCGGAGCTTCTCACCCGCGACCATGTGGCGCGCTGCATCGTCCGTGAGATCAAAGAAGGGCGGGGAAGTCCGCACGGGGGGGTATTCCTCGACATCGCCTGGATCAAAGCCAAGCTTCCCAACGCGCCGGCGCACATCCAGCGCAAGCTCCCGGGCATGTACCACCAGTTCAGAGAGCTAGCGGGCGTGGACATCACCCAGCAAGCCATGGAAGTGGGACCCACCACGCACTACGCCATGGGTGGCGTGCGGGTGGATCCCGACTCGCAGATGTCCAGCGTACCCGGGCTCTTCGCTGCCGGCGAATGTGCCGCAGGTCTCCACGGCGCCAATCGCCTTGGTGGCAATTCGCTCTCGGATCTTCTGGTGTTCGGCAAACGTGCCGGTGAGTATGCCGCCCGCTTCGCGAAAGATCATCAGGCGGGCCAGATCAATCGGGATCAGGTGGATCAAGCCGTTCGCATGGCTGTGGCCCCGTTCGAACGCACGGGCTCGGGATCAAACGGGGACGCACCGTACCAGATTCAGCACGAGCTCCAGAACATGATGCAGGATTTCGTGGGCATCGTGCGCTCCGAACCCGAGATGCAACGTGCCATCGAAGGCATTGCCGGCCTGCGAAAGCGCGCGGCGAGCGTCCATGTGCCGGGGAATCGGGAGTACAACCCCGGCTGGCACACGGCACTCGACCTCCCCAATCTGCTCACAGTGGCCGAGGCCGTGGCTCGTGCGGCGCTCACGCGGAAGGAGAGCCGTGGTGCGCAGTTTCGCGAGGACTTTCCAGAGAAGGACCCTGAGTTGGGCGAGTACAACCTGGTGGTACGCCGGGGAGAGGATGGTAGCATGACCGTCGAGCGCCGGGCGCTGCCGGAGATGCCCGCCGAGCTGGCCCAGATCATCGAGGAGTTCAAGTAATGGCCAAAGCGACCTTCCGAATCTGGCGCGGCGATGCGGACGGAGGCGGCTTCCAGAGCTTCGCCACCGACGTGAGCGAGGGCATGGTGGTGCTGGATGCCATTCATCAAATCCAGGCGCACCAGGCGGGCGACCTGGCCGTTCGCTGGAACTGCAAAGCCGGACGGTGCGGATCGTGCTCGGCTGAGATCAACGGCATGCCCAAGCTCATGTGCATGACCCGGCTCGAGGACTTGCCGTTGGATAGGCCAATCACGGTGGAGCCCATGAAGGCGTTCCCCTTGGTCAAGGATCTGGTTACCGACGTGTCGTGGAACTATCGCGTCAAACGATCACTCGTGCCGTTCACGCCGCGGCCGCCGGACGATCCGGACGGCACATGGCGTATGGACCAGGGCGACGTGGATCGTGCCATGGAGTTTCGAAAGTGCATCGAGTGCTATCTCTGCCAGGACGTCTGCCACGTCCTGCGCGAGCACCATCTGCACGAGGAGTTCATCGGGCCGCGTTTCTTCGTCCACCTGGCATCGCTCGAGATGCACCCTCTGGACGTCGGGAATCGCCTCGAGGCACTGCGTCAGGAGAACGGTATTGGCTACTGCAACATCACCAAGTGTTGCACCAAGGTCTGCCCGGAACACATAACGATCACCGACAATGCGATCATTCCATTGAAAGAACGGGTGGTGGACGAGGCGTATGATCCGATTAAGAAGCTGCTGAGACTCGTGACGGGCGGCTGACTCCGTCTGCTGCCGCTCCTGCCGCCACCGCCGCTGATTCGTGAGCGGAAAACGGAGGCAGCGCAAGAAGTCACGCACGCCAAGGAGCACCGATGTTCAACCTCAAGCCCATCCACCCGGACGGCATTCACGCCGCCCTCGAGAAGGCCGAGCATTATCGCCTGCTCAACGAGCCGTGGGAGGCGCAGAGCATTTGCGAGGATGTGCTAGCGATCGACGAGGACAATCAGCAGGCGCTCGTCACCCTGCTGCTCTCCCTCACGGACCAATTCGGCAAGGAGATGGGTGCCAACATGCGCGAGGCTCGGGCGCTTCTGCCGCGGATAGAAGGGGAGTACGAACAGGCCTATTACGCGGGGATGATCGCCGAGCGTCGGGCCAAGGCGCACCTCCACCGGGGTGGTCCGGGGTTTGGGGAAGTGGCGTACGAGATGTTGCGCGAAGCCATGGAGCAGTACGAACGGGCCGAATCGCTGAGTCCGGCGGGGAATGATGACGCCATCCTTCGGTGGAACACCTGCGCGCGGATCCTGAGCCGCCATTCGCAACACCTGAAGCCCGTGGTCCGCGATCGGATGGAGCATCAGTTGGAATAGCAGGAGCGCCAGCGGTCGCCGGGGCGACCCTGCCGCATCCATCCCCACCGCCGCCTCTAGCGCGCTTTCTCCATTGTCCGTTCCTGGGACGCGGCATCCCAAGTCCGAGAGAGGCTTCTGGGAGCCGGTGCTCGCGACTTCGTTCCAACCTATTATCTTTCAAACAGTTAGATCCGGATCATCGCTGGCACGCTCTTTCCTTAATAGGGAGGGAGCCGTGGGACCGCCGATCGGTGGGAGATTCCAGCAGAAACTTCCTCATGGCGGCATCGTAGGACTAGGACAGTAGAGAGGATCACTGAGTGGATATACCGCGCGAACCTCCCAAGAAGCGCAAACGCTACGTCTACGGTGGAGCGGTCGTGGCCGCGGTCGTCGGTGCGTTCGTTGCCCTCGGCAACCTCAAGCCGGCGGCGCCGTCCGTCGATCGTGCGACGGTGTACATGGACAGCGTGCAGCGCGGAACCATGGTGCGGCAGGTCCGCGGTCCCGGCACGCTCGTGCCGGAACAGATTCGCTTCGTGCCGGCCATTACGGCCGGCCGCGTGGAGCGCAAGCTCGTCGAGCCCGGTTCCGAGGTGGAGCCCGGGACCATCCTGCTCGAGCTGAGTAACCCGGAGGTGCAGCTCGAGCTGCTCGAAGCCGAGCGCCAGCTCGCGGGCGTCCAGGCAGAGCTCGTCAATCTACGCACCACCCTCGAGACGCAGCGGCTCAATCAGCGAGGGCTCGTGGCGACGACGCGTGCGTCCTACCTCGAGACCAAGCGCAACGCGGAGGCGGGCGAGGAGTTGGCGGCCAAGGGATTGATCGCCGAGGCGGAACTGGCGTCCCTCAAGGAGCGCGCGGAGGAGCTCGCGGTGCGCCTGGATGTCGAGCAGCAGCGCCTCAAGACGATCAGCGAGTCCATCAAACCGCAGATCGAGGTCCAGGAGAACCAGGTGAGGCGGCTCACGGAGATCGTCGCGTTCCAGCGCAGGCGCGTGGGGTCCATGCAGGTCTCCGCGGGGGCAGGTGGCGTGTTGCGGGATATGCCCCTCGAGGAGGGTCAATGGGTGCTTCCGGGACAGACGCTCGCCGTCGTGGTACGGCCGGAACGTCTCAAAGCCGTGCTCCGCATCCCGGAGACGCAAGCACGCGACGTGGTCTTGGGTCAAAACGTGCTCGTGGACACCCGGACCGATACGATCATGGGGCGCGTCAGTCGGATCGATCCCGCCGTGCAGAACGGTGCGGTAGCCGTGGATGTCCGCATCGAAGGTGATCTGCCTCCGGGCGCCCGGCCGGATCTCTCCGTCGACGGGACCATCGAGATCGACCGCCTGGACGACGCCCTGTTCGTGGGTCGTCCGGCCTATGGACAGGCCTTTAGCACCGTGGGGCTCTTTCGCCTCACCGAGGACGGAAACTTTGCCGAGCGGGTGACCGTACGGCTCGGAAGGAGCTCGGTGAACACCATCGAGCTGGTGGAGGGGTTGCAGGTGGGAGATGTCGTCATCCTGTCGGACATGTCCCAGTGGGATGCGTACGATCGGGTGCGGCTGAGATAGAATTAGGTTCTAGAGGCTAGGGGCTAGGGGCTAGGGGTTAGGGGGCTAGGGGTCAGGGGGCCAAGCAACGCCCCGCACGGGACCCAGCCCCCCACACGCCAGCCCGCAACGTTCCATGGCGGTCGAGTATCTAAGCAGAGACCGTGAGGGTCTCACGCCCACAGAGGAGAGTTCGTTATGAGCGGTGGCAACAGTAATGGTTCCGCACTCATCAAGCTGGAGGGTGTGAAGAAGGTCTTCTACACCGAAGAGGTGGAGACCCACGCCCTGTCCGACATCCACATCGACATCCAGCAGGGCGATTACATCGCCATCGCTGGGCCGTCGGGGTGCGGCAAGACCACCTTGCTGTCCATTCTCGGACTGCTCGACACGCCCACGGAGGGGTCCTACACACTGGATAGC
The DNA here is from genome assembly GCA_041615815.1 of Gemmatimonadales bacterium. Lineage (GTDB taxonomy): Bacteria > Gemmatimonadota > Gemmatimonadetes > Gemmatimonadales > GWC2-71-9 > JBDHDH01. The sequence goes on from JBFJCP010000036.1 coordinate 11,608, forward strand.
GAGCCGGTGGCCAATCTCTCGGCCAGCCAACGAGCCTACGTTCGGAATCGACAGATCGGTTTCATCTTTCAGGCGTTCAACCTGATCGGCGACCTGACAGTCTATGAGAACGTCGAGCTACCGCTCACCTACCGCAACATGCCGTCTGCCGAGCGCAAGAAGCGCGTGCAGGAATCGCTCGAGCGAGTGGGTATGTCGCATCGGATGAAGCACTATCCGTCGCAGCTCTCGGGTGGTCAGCAGCAGCGTGTGGCCGTCGCCCGCGCCATTGCGGGGAAGCCCGCCATCCTGCTGGCGGACGAGCCCACCGGAAACCTCGACTCCAAGAACGGCGAAGCCGTCATGAACCTGCTGGACGAGTTGCACCGCGAGGGTGCCACCATCTGCATGGTGACGCACGATCCCCGGTATGCGGAGCACGCGGGCCGCACCGTCCATCTGTTCGACGGTCAGATCGTCAAAGATGAGGCCGCACGCAAGATCGCCGAGCTCAAGGAAAGCGGGTTCCACGTAGGGTGAGTGCGCTGATTCAGCTCCGTAACCTCGAGAAGTACTACGAAACCGGTGCCGGGCGGACCTATGTCCTGCGTCGGATCACGCTCGACATATCCCCGGGCGACTTCGTGACCGTCATGGGACCGTCCGGCGCGGGGAAGTCCACGCTGCTCAGCATTCTCGGCATGCTCGACGGCTCGTGGAGTGGTGAGTTCTACTTTTTGCACGACGCCGTGCACACCATGAAGCCCAAGGCGCGCGTGGCGCTCAACAAGCAGTACATCGGCTTCGTCTTCCAGCAGTACCATCTCCTCGACGACCTCACCGTAGCCGAGAACCTGGACCTGCCGCTCTCGTATCGAGGAGTCAAGAAGAAAGACCGTCAGTCTCTGGTGGCCGACGTGTTGGATCGTTTCAGCATCGTCGCCAAGCGGGATCTCTTCCCGAGCCAACTCTCCGGTGGGCAGCAACAGCTCGTGGCGGTGGCCCGAGCGGTCATCGGCAACCCGAGGGTCATCCTCGCCGACGAGCCCACCGGGAGCCTCCATTCGTCACAGGGCAAGATGATCATGGACCTCCTCAAACGGCTGAACGACGAGGGAACCACGATCGTCCAGGTCACCCACAACGAATCCTACGCGGCCTACGGGAACAAGGTGATCCAGTTGTTCGATGGGTGGATCAGTGACGGTGAGCCGGTGGGGTCCGGGACGGAAGGAGCTAGGGCCTAGGGCCCCGGGGTCGCTCACTCCTTTCTCGTTACGCCCAAGTCGTCGCTCCCGTTGGCTGCCCGCTCGCCGCTGCCTGCGCGTCCCAGCACCCGTAACCCCACCGCCAACAAGAGCACCCCCACGGCGCTCCAAATCACCCACGTGTTTTCCAGCCGCACCCCGAGCAGAATCAGCGCGCCCGCCAACACGAAGAGCGCCAGCTTCAAACGATAGAAGCGGTCGGGTCCGCGGCGCGATCGACTTGCCCAGAGCATGCTCCAAGGTAATCGTCATCCCCAATGCCCGTCCGGATCTGGGAAGTGCCATCCCAGTCCCGGACACCGGATCCATCGTCTCGTGGAGGGTGCCCCGTGCTAAGTCACCCGTTGAATGGAAGTTGGTGAGTGCCCCCGGATGGCATTTGGTTTGCCTATCGTCCCGGGGAGGGAGGTGTCGTGTGAACCGAGCTCAGGCGACGCGGCCTGCTGGAGGCATTGCGGAGTGAGTAGGGGCCAGGGGTTCGGGCCGGGGAATCCGGGGGGCTTGCGGCCCCGCTATTCAGGATGTTCGTCGCCGGTTGTTTCGTCTCTAGTCCCTCGTCCCTAGCACGTAACACCTAGTCCCATGCTCTCCGATCTCCGCTACGCACTCCGCGTTTTCGGCAAAAACCCCGGCTTCACGACGGCGGCGGTGCTCACGCTCGCGCTCGGAATCGGCGCGACCACGGCCATCTTCAGCATGGCGGATGCCGTACTGCTCCGTGCGCCCCCGGTGCACGAACCGGATCGCTTGGCCGTGATCTATACGACCTGTCGGCGCGGTGACCTTCGGTGCTCGTCCTCCTATCCGGACTACGTCGATTACCGCGACCGGTCGAGATCGTTCGGGGACATGGCGGCATACAGTTGGGTCCCGCTCAACGTCGGTGATGGCTCGTCCGCACGGCTCGCCACCGGACAAATGGTGACCGGGAACTATTTCTCGCTTTTCGGGCTCACCCCAGCGATCGGTCGACTGGTCGTGCCGGACGACGATGCGCGGGCCAACCCGCAGACCGTCGCCGTCGTGAGCCATGTGTTTTGGACCGACTTTTTGGGCGCTGATCGAGACGCGGTGGGTACGGAGATTCGACTGAACGGCACGCCGTACACGATTGTGGGTGTCGCGCCAGCAGGATTCACAGGGGCGGACCTCGGCGGCGAACCCGATCTGTGGCTTCCCATGTTCACCGGCGGGTTACTGGGTGACGGCGTGGGATCGGTGGGTGAGCCCGACATCTTCGACAGCCGCGGCAACCGTTGGATTCACGCCATCATCGGGAGATTGGCGCACGAAGCATCGATCGAACAGGCGCAGGCGGAGATGCTGGCGATCTCCGACGGCCTGCGCGAGCTGGACCCCGAGGCGCGTGGACCCCGGAGCGTCACCGTGGAACCGCTTGGTGGTTACATCCTTCCGCTGGGCCGAAGCCGAGCAGAGCTGGTGCGGTTCGTCACCCTGCTCGTTGCCACGGTTGGGATCGCGCTGCTCCTCGCGAGTGCCAATCTCGCCAATCTGTTGCTGAGCCGTGCCCTGGCGCGCCAGCGCGAGATGGGTATTCGGCTCGCGGTCGGTGCGGGGCGGATCCGCCTCGTGCGACAACTGCTCACGGAGAGTCTGACGCTGGCGGTGGGGGGCGGTCTCGCAGGACTCATCGTCGCAACGTGGCTGCTGGATGTTCTCGCGGTGTTCGAGCTTCCCGGAGGTGTGGTGGTGCGAACGCTCGACGTGCACCTCGATGGACGGATGCTGGTGATTGCGATGGCACTTTCGACCATCACCGGAGTTCTGTTCGGCCTCGTGCCCGCGTGGCAATCCACCCATACGAACTTGAGCGCCGCGCTCAAGGGGGAAAACCGTGCTGTGCGGGGCCCACGCCAGCGGCTTCGCAAGGCATTGGTCGGCATCCAGGTGGCCCTGTGCCTCGTCCTGCTGGTAGGCGCTGCGGTTTTCCTACGCACGCTGCGACACGGGATGACCATGAACCCTGGATTCGACGACGAGAACGTGGCGGTCGCGAATTTCAATCTTTCGCTCGTGCGATATTCGCCGGAACGTGCGACGGGCTTCATCGACGATCTGTTGGAGCGGGCGCGCGGTCTTCCGGGGGTGGAAGCGGCGAGCGTCGCAACGCTCGTCCCCATGCAGCAAGGAGGATTTCTCGGGACGTTTGTCGAGGTCGATGGTTACGAGCCGGCACCGGACGAGCGGATCCGCGTCGACTATGCGTTCGTTGGCCCGGACTTCTTCCGGGCGCTCGGTGTCCCCCTCCGAGAGGGTCGCGGGTTCACAGCCGGCGACCGTGGGGACGAGGCTCCGGTGGCCGTCGTCAATGAGTTCATGGCGCAGCGCTACTGGCCGGACGGCCCGGTCGTCGGTGGCCGCCTCCACTTGGGCGAGAGGACGTTCAACGTCATCGGGGTGGCCGGGGACCTCAAGTGGCGCAGGCTGACGGAGGATCCAACACCCTACGTGTTCTTTCCCATCGCGCAATCGCCCACCACGATGGCTCAACGGTCGCTGACACTCGTGGTGAGGGGAGGAGACGGTGACGTGCGATCGCTGCTTCCCCTCATCCAACAGCGAATACGGGAGCTGGATCCCGATCTGTCGCTTGCGAACCTCGAGCCCCTGCGCACCCAGGTCCGTCGGGTGCTGATGCCCCAACGCATGGGGAGCCTGCTGCTCGTGATGCTGGGAGCTCTGGCAGTGGTCCTCGCGGTGATTGGGATCTATGGGGTCGTGGCGTACGCGGCCAGCGAGCAGACTCGTGCCATCGGTGTGCGTATGGCACTCGGCGCAACGCGGAATGACATCGTGCGGCTGATGGCCCGAGAGGGGACAACTCCGCTCCTCCTTGGCCTCGGAGCCGGTGGGGCGGGCGGACTCGTGCTGACCAGGGCCCTCCAACGCTTTACGATTGGTGCGAGCGCAGTGGACCCGTTGGCCTTCGGCGCCGCCACGATCGTCCTGGTCTCGGTTGCCAGCCTGGCCACGCTGATTCCGGCACGAAGAGCGGCGGGTATCGATCCGATGGCGGCGTTGCGAAGTGAGTAATAGTGAGAGGGTGGGGCTAGGGGTCACGGACCTTGTGGCTTCTATGCAGGAACCTCGCGGCCGCTACTCTCTCGTCCCGAGTCCCTAACCCCTAACCCCTAACCCCTAACCCCATGCTCCCCGATCTCCGCTACGCCCTTCGGACGCTTCGAACGCATCCCGGTCTCACCGCCGCCGTGGTACTCACCTTGGCGCTGGGGATCGGCGCTGCGTCGACGATTTTCAGCGCGATCAACACCGTGCTGCTGCGAGAACTCCCCATTCGAGACCCCGATCGGGTGGTGCGGATCTTCGCCATGGAGCCGCGTGCCGGTTTGCGCGATGACTTCTCCTGGCCGGAGTATACGGACCTCAAACAACCGGCACGGGCGTTCTCGGGGGTCATTGCGGTCGATGCGCTGTCGGCCGGATTCAGCATCGAGGGAAACAGTGAGCTTGTGACCGGCGAGTTCGTTTCCGCGAACTACTTCGACGTTTTGGGTGTCCGACCAGCGGTGGGTCGAGGGTTTCTCCCGGAGGAGGAGCTGGAACCTGGTGCCCATCCTGTCGTCGTCATCAGTCATGGACTCTGGCAGCGGTTGGCTGACGGGGATTCCAGCGTCGTCGGCCGGACGGCCCAGGTCAATAACTCGAGCTACACGATTGTCGGCGTGGCGCCCGAGGGATTCGGCGGTACCAATTTCGCGTTGGCTCGTGATGTCTGGATTCCACTCATGATGCGTGACAGGGTGACGGGTGGTGGAGCGACGGGAGGCCTGCCGTCGATGGGGACCGACTCGTGGCATCGCAATCGCCGCGCGCATGTCGTGCAGGTACTCGGACGCCTTGGCGACGGGGTGAAACGGGGCGAGGCCGCGCGGGCGCTGAACCAGACGTTCGGTACGTGGGCAGCCCTCTTCCCTGGCATGTACGATGGTGTGACGAGCAGGGTGGTTGCGGAGCGCGCAGGATTGATCAATCCCGAAATGCCGGAACTGGTGACGGCGTCCCGACTCTTGGCGCTCACTGTGGTGGGTCTCGTGTTGCTGATCGTGTGCGCCAACGTGATGGGTCTGCTGCTCGCACGCGCGGTCGCGCGGGAGCGAGAGATCGGCGTGCGGACCGCCCTCGGCGCGACTCGTGCCCGCCTCGTGCAACAGCTACTCACGGAAAGCGTGGTGCTGGCAGTTCCTGCGGGTCTGCTGGGTCTCCTGCTCGCCACCTGGGCCACGCCCATTTATACCGCCTTCCTACCGAGCGCCGTGCCGCTCGCCGTCGATTTCTCCCCAGATGTCATGGTCATGGCGTTCGCGTTCCTTTCAGCGATTGGGGCCGCGATCGTCTTCGGCTTGGTTCCCGCTGCGTTCGCAACGCGGGCCGGAATCACGAACGCGCTCCATGATCAGCGTGGCCAGGTCGGCGTTCGGCGGGCACGCACAGGACTGATTCGCGGCGTGGTAGGAGCACAGGTGGCCCTGTCGGTGGTGGTGCTGATGACCGCCGGGCTCTTGATTCGTGCCACCTTATGGCAGCAGGCCGTGGACCCCGGTTACGACGTCGCCGGTCGCGTGGCGCTGGCGCTCGATGTTCGCGTGAACGGCTACGATGAGACGGCGGGACGTCAGTTCTATGCCCACCTCCTCGAGCAAGTCCAACGCCTGCCCACCGTACGGTCGGCGAGTCTGGCACGCTCCGGTGCGTTTGGCTTGCCGGGCACAACGAACGTGCTGAGCGCCACGCAACCGACAGAGGGGAACACCGCCGGCGTGGCCATGGGATTCAACATCGTGGGACCCGATTACTTCCGCACGTTGGGAATTCCGTTGCTCGCCGGGCGGGATTTTGACACCCGTGATCGTGCGGAAAGTCCGCACGTCGCGATCGTGAATCAAACGTTCGTCAGCCGTTTCTGGCCGGGCGGTGATGCCGTGGGTCGTCGGATCGTAATCGATGAAACCCGCGGTCCGGCGGAGATCATTGGCGTGGCAGCGGATGCCAAGTACTCGGCCATCGCGGAAGCGCCACGACCCTTCGTGTACTTGCCGTTGGAGCAACACTATCGGGCACCGATGACCCTGTACGTCTGGACAGGTGGAGACGAGCGCACGCTCGTACAACCCATTAGGGACGTGATCGGACAACTCGACAGGACACTCCCGGTGGCCGGAGTGATGACGTTGCAGGAGGCAGTGGACACAGATTTGGCGCTCGCTCGCACGGCTGCCGTCCTCGCCACATCCGTGGGAGCACTGGCGCTGTTTCTGACAGCCGTGGGTCTGTATGGCATTCTGGCTTTCGGGGTGACCCGCCGGACACGGGAGATTGGGATTCGCATGGCGGTGGGCGCGCACCGAAGAGACGTGCTCTGGCTCGTGATTCGGCAAGGGATCGCGACCGTGGGTCTCGCCGTGGGTGTTGGCTTGACCGCGGCGCTCTATCTCGGCGGATTGCTCGAGGGTCTCTTCTTCGAGATCTCCCCGCGCGACCCAGGCACGCTGGCGTTGGTCGTGACCGTGCTCCTCGGTATCGCGCTGCTCGCCATGTACCTGCCGGCCCGGCGGGCGGCACGGGTCGACCCGATGGATGCGTTGCGGACGGACTAGGTGTTGGAGGGGTCGGTCCAGCGTGCTTCGTTCCTCGGCAGAGTGCCCGTCGCCCCTTGCCTGTCCTCGATCTCCTTCCCCGTCAGGCCGTTGCTTCCGCCCGGGCCTAGCGCCCTCCGAAGGTCGAGAATTCGATGAGACGCAACGTCCCGATCTCCGTAGTCTCGCCCGTTTCCAGATCCATCGGCCGCTTGCCGAGGAGGTAGGGCGGGCGATCGATGACGAAGTTCTGCATCACACGGGCACTCTCCATCCCCAGCGGGTAACTGACAACCCAGGCTTGGTGCTCACCGTAGGGCTCGGTCTCAATGGTCTCTCGTCCAGATACTTGAAAGGGCCGCGCACCCAGGATGTTCGACGCGGCGGGCGCGTCCGCGGCGGTGAAGCGAATGCGTTGCGCGTCCTGCAGCCCCATCGAGCCCACGACCCACAGAGCTGGTGCCCCGAGTTGCGGGGTGGGGACGGGGTCGGCCTCAACTGTTCCCTTTCCGGTCGCGGCTTCGACCATGGTTGCGCGGACGGGCCCCTGGTCCGCATGGACCAAAAGGTAGTCTTTCGCCGTGCCCGGCACCGGCGAGATCTGGAAGAGCAAGCGCTGGTCTGCCTCTGCGAAGACTCGGGTTTGCACCCGCGCCGAGGTGTCGTCGTAGTCGACGTTCCCGGCGTCGATCAAGGTGACCATGATCGCGCCCGTCTCGCCCCAGGCCACCCGCTCAGCCATGATGATCACTCGGTCCTCGCGTTGTTGTCCCTTTCCGTCTCGATAGACACGCTCGTACACGGCACGGAAGGGTTCAAAATTCCTCAGGGGGATCTCCCCGGGCGCCACGGCGGGCCAGGTCTGCCAGTCCGCGAACGCAGCCTTCGTCGGGTGGACGTCTTGGGGGCGCTGTGAACTCGCGTCTTGGCACCCCACCACCCCCGCCACACCCGCGAGCAACGCGCACCGCATCCAGGGTAGCACCTTCATCATGGTTCCTCCGAAGGGTGAAGGATCTCGGGTCCGACGCATCCGCATGGTGAGCCATGTCGCCTACCTGACGGGTCACCCGGCTCGAGGGTTTCAACGCGCCATGACCAAGGGGGTAGCCAAGCCCTATCTCCACGCCCGAGGGGCGGGCTGTTGTGAATGGGGAGCCGACCAGCATCGGTCGCCGCCGATCGGCAGTCGCCCATCGCCTAGTCCCTGACCGCTAACCCCTCTCCGTCCGAATCCGAGACTTCGCATCCCACCGCCGAACACACGCGGAGGAGAATCTGTCCCCGGTCGTTTCGTAACATTCAATCTGGTAATACGTTACGGTTTCCTCGCCGGTGGCATTCCGTTTGCCCCTCGAGGCATAGTCCGACCGTGGCGCCCGGGCGATCTGTGGCAGACAGACGGTTTGCCAGGGGAGGGGCGAGCGGGGCCACACCAACCCCGGCCTGGGCGCCCGGCGGACGGGTGGCGAGAGAAATGGGTACGCTGAGGTGCCGACTTCCCCACACCCGGCACCTCAAAAACCGGGACGCGGACATGATCCAAGACCTTCGCTATGCGCTCAGGCAGTTGATTAGACGGCCCCTGTTTACGGTTGTCGCCGTCATCACCCTGGCGCTCGGCATCGGAGCCACGACGACGATCTTCAGCGTGGTGGATCACCTGATTCTCCGGGATCTCTCCTTCCCCGATCCGGATCGGGTCGTCACGGTCTGGCAGGACAACCGGCGTGAGAACCTCCCGCTGGATGACGTGGCGCCGGCCAACTTCCTCGACTGGAAGGAGCGCAATCGCGTCTTCGAAGCCATTGGTGCGGCGGAGCCTTACAGTGTCGATCTCACCGGACCGGATTTCCAACCGGAGGTGATCTTCGCCGCGAACGTCACGGAGGGATTCTTCGAGGCGCTCGGCGTGGCACCCGTTCGGGGGCGTCTCCTGCAGTCTCAGGACTTTCGGGAAGAGAGCGGGAAAGTGGCGGTGATGGGACATGGGCTGTGGCAACGACGATTCGGCGGAGATCCCGACATTGTGGGCCGCGCGCTCACACTCGATGGCGATCCGTACGTCATCGTGGGAATCCTGCCGCAGGACTTCGATCTCGGTCTCATGTACAGCGTCCAGCGTCGTGAGCTCTGGCTGCCGCGAGTGCTTCAGGGATGGGAGGAAGGGTCGCGGTCCAGCTCCTGGTGGAGTGTGGTGGCCCGCGTGAAGCCGGGGACGTCGCTCGCGCAAGCCCAGGCGGACATGGATCGCGTGGCGGCCAACCTCGCCACCGAGTATCCCGTCACCAATGACGAGGTCGGTGTTACTGTCGTGCCGTTGCACGAGCATCTCGTGGGGAACGCCAGACCCACGTTGCTGATTCTTCTCGGCGCCGTCGCCATCGTCTTGCTCATCGCGTGTGCCAACGTTGCGCATCTGCAGCTGGCCCGCGGGACCGAACGCGTGGACGAGTTCGCCGTCCGCGCGGCGCTCGGTGGAGAGCGTAGCCGACTGATCCGCCAACTGCTCACCGAGAGCCTCGTGTTGGCCCTCCTCGGCACCGTCGCCGGTCTTGCGGTGGCGTACTGGGGTGTGGACGTGGTGAAGGTCCTCAGCCCAGGAGACATCCCCCGCATGGACGCGGTGAGCGTGGATGTGCGCATCTTGGTGTTTGCGGTGGGCATTGCGGTCTTCACAGCCGTCATCTTCGGTCTCGCACCAGCGCTGCAGTTCTCGAGCCCGCGCCTGCTCGAGGCGCTGAAGGAAGGCCGTATTGGGGCCGGAAAATCCCGAGCGCGCGTGCGCGGGGGATTGATCATGGCGGAGACGGCGCTCGCGCTCACCCTCCTGATCGGCGCGGGTCTCTTGATCCGAAGCTTCATGGCCATTCTCGCCGTCGACCCCGGCTTCCGGACCGAAAACGTGATCGCGGCCCAGGTGTTCTACTACGAGGACGGACACACCGCCCAGGACCGCATCGAGTTTTTCCGGGAAACAGTCGAGCGTATCGAGACGCTGCCGGCCGTGCGCACGGCCGGCGCCGTCTCTGCCGCTCCAGTCCTCGCGGCCAATATCGACATCCGCCAGTCCTTTGTCGTCACGGCCGAGCCGACACCCCGTGCAGGGGAAGAGCCACAAGGCTACATCTCGGTGACCACGCCGCGGTACTTCGAAACCATGGGTATTCCCCTGCTGCGCGGCCGAGTGTTCACGGATTTCGATCGCTCGGATGCGCCCGGCGTCGCCGTGATCAACGAGACGCTGCGCCGACGATACTGGCCCTCCGAGGATCCGGTGGGAAAATCGATCCGCATCGGGACGGCGCAACAATCGAGGGAAATCGTGGGCGTCGTGGGCGACGTGCGCCACACGGGATTGGATGAGGACCCCCGGCCGGAGATCTTCGTTCCCCACGCGCAGGCGGGGAGCGGTTCCATGACGTATTTCGTGCGGACCTCCGGCGACCCCGCTGCGGTGTTGCAGGACGTCCAGCAGGTGGTGTGGGATCTCGCACCGCTTCAGACTTTCTATCAGACCGGTACGGTCAATGGTCTCATTTCCCGTACGTTGACCGGTCGGCGGTTTTCGCTACTTCTTCTCAACATCTTCGCCGCCATCGCCCTGCTGATGGCTGCCGTCGGTATCTACGGCGTGATGAGCTTTTCCGTGACGCAGCGTACCCACGAAGTGGGTATCCGCATGGCGCTCGGTGCCGACCGTGATGACGTGGTGCGCATGGTGGTGGGAGAAGGAATGAAGCTGGCGGCCGCGGGCGTGGCACTCGGGCTCGTGGTGGCGGCGTTTGGAACCCAGGTCCTCTCGAGCCTCCTCTTTGGCATCCCGCCGCGTGACAGTGTGGCCTTCGTACTGGCCGTCTTGGTGTTGGTGATCGGTGCCCTCATCGCCTCGTATGTGCCAGCCAGGCGCGCAACGCGCGTGGATCCCATGGAGGCCTTGCGGTATGAGTAGCTACCGGGGGTTGCTGACCCCCCTGCCGGCGCATGCGAGCCGACTCGGCTGGTCCGTGAACCGTGGTCGCTTCCAGGCGATTGGATGCGCCGACCCTCGACCCCTCGACACCAGTAACCGGACACCCTAAACCCGACGCCCATCGTGCTCTCCGATCTCCGCTACGCGATCCGCACGCTCCGTAAACGCCCCGGCTTCACGGCGGTGGCGGTGCTCACCCTGGCCATTGGCATAGGGGCCAACACGACGATCTTCGGCGTCGTCAATGCGGTGTTACTCCGTCCGCTGCCCTTTGCCAACCCCGACCAGCTCGTTCGAGTCTATGCGTTGCGCGACGCCGATCGATGGACGGCCTCGCCTCCGGACTACGTCGACTGGCGTCGAGATAATGGCACGCTCTCGGACATGGCCGCGTTGTATCCGCAGAACTTCGCGTTGACCGGAACGTCGGGCGGTGCCACCCAGGTGAGCGGCGCGGTGGTCACCGCCTCGATGTTCCCACTCCTCGGCTTCGCTCCCGCGCTCGGTGCCGGTTTCACCGGCGAACACGAAACACTGGGGAACCATCGGGTCGTGATGCTGAGCGACGGGCTATGGCGCGGGCGGTTTGGCGGGGACAGCACCGTGGTGGGACAGTCGATCGTCTTGAACAGCGAACGCCACGTCGTCATCGGCGTCATGCCCGCGGACGTGGGATTTCCACGCGACGCCGAATTGTGGACGCCACTGGCATTCAGCGAAGACGATCTCGCCACCCAGCGCGGCGCGCACTACCTCACGGTGCTGGGTCGGTTGAAACCGGGCGAGTCGGTGGAACGGGCTGCAGCAGACTTGCAGCGTCTCGCCACGACGATCGCGGAGTTCTATCCCAGGAGCAACGCCGGGTGGAGCGCGACGGTGGTGGGGATGCGCGACGCCATGGTGAGCAGGATACGTCCAGCGCTGATGATTCTGTTCGCTGCGGTGGGTCTGGTCTTGCTCGTCGCGTGCGTCAACGTGGCTAATCTGATGCTGGCCCGCGCCGTTGGGCGGGATCGTGAGCTGGCCATCCGAACCGCGCTCGGGGCTCCACGAGGACGCTTGATCCGGGTCCTCATGACGGAAAGCCTCGTCCTCGGGATCGCTGGCGGTGCCGCCGGTCTCTTCCTCGCTATCTGGGGAACGAGTCTGATCGCGTCTCTGCAGGTGAGTGGCATCCCGCGCATCGATGAGGTGCGAGTCGATGGCATCGTTCTGGCATTCACAACCGGGCTGTCGGTGCTGGCCGGTACCATGTTCGGAATCCTACCTGCGCTTCAGGGGTCGTTGTTTCACGATGTGAATCGAAGGCTCAAGGACACCGGCAGGGTCAACACGCCGAGCATCGGGCGCGGCCGAACGAAGCATGCCTTGGTCGTCACCGAGATTGCCTTGGCACTCACGCTCGTCATCGCTGCCGGGCTCCTCGTGCGAAGCTTCGTGCATTTGACCAAGGTGAACCCCGGATTCCAGCCGGACCAGGTCCTCACCTTCAACATTTCTCTCCCCGAGTCGCGGTACGACGCCGCGCACGAATCGGAGAGATTCTTTGCGCAGCTCATGGACGGCATCCGCGCTCTCCCCGGCGTCGAACGCGCCGGGGCGGTATTCGGTCTGCCGATGAGTGGTTTCAGCTACAGCCTGTCGACCTACGAACTCGACGGAAGGCGATTGGAGCCGCCCGAAGACGATCGGCTGTCCACACAGATCCGGATTGCCACCCCCGAGTACTTCGAAACCCTGGAGATTCCCGTCCTGCGGGGCCGCGGTATCACCGAGGCGGATCGGGCAGATGCGCCGCCGGTCGTCGTGGTGAACGAGTCCGCCGCCCAGCTCTTGTGGCCGGGTGAGGATCCGCTCGCTCGCCAGGTCGTCATCGGGACGAGCTTCGGCCTCGGCCGAGGCCGGGCCGGAGGCACGGTGGTGGGCGTCATCGGCGACATCCGCGACCAGGGGTTGGACGAGGTGGCGCGGCCGCAGATCTATCTGTCGCATCGCCAGTTTCCCATCGACTTTATGACCATTGCCGCCCGCTCGAGCGGCGATCCTACTCTACTCATCGAGCCGATTCGAAACCTCGTGGCCGCACTGGATGTCGAGGTGCCGGTGTATCGCGTGCGACCGATGCCGATCCTGGTTCAGGACTCTATCGCGGAACAGCGATTCTACATGCGTGCGCTCGGGGTATTCGCGGTGATCGCGCTCGTGCTCGCGGCCATCGGCATCTACGGGGTGATGGCCTACGGCGTGGCGCAACGCACCGGAGAAATCGGGATTCGCCTGGCGCTCGGCGCTGCCCGGACCGAGGTGCTGTCGTTGATCGTCGGGCAGGGCATGCGTATCGCGGCGCTGGGTGTGGGGCTCGGTCTCTTGGGCGCGTTCGTGGCTACTCGCCTCATGGCGGCGGTGCTTTACGGGGTGAGTCCTACGGATGGCGTCACCTTTGTCGCCGCTGCTGCTGTGTTGTGGGTGGCCGCGCTGCTGGCGTGCTATCTGCCAGCCAGGCGAGCAACGCGCGTGGATCCGATGGAGGCCTTACGGTATGAGTAGGTGCCGTGGGTTGCTGACCCCCCTGCCGGCGCATTCGAGCATGACTTGGCTGGTCCGTGAACCGTGGTCGCTTCCGGGCGATTGGATGCGCCGACCCGCGACTCCCGATACCCGATACCCATAACCCGACACTCGTAACCCGACGCCCATCGTGCTCTCCGATCTCCGCCACGCCTTGCGCGCTCTCAGGCAGCGTCCCGGCTTCGCCGCGGTCGCGATCGGCACCCTCGCCATCGGAATCGGGGCCAACGCCACCATCTTCACGCTCGTCAGCGCCATCTTGCTCAGACCACTGCCATTCGACGATCCAAGGGAACTGGTGGCCGTCTGGCCTGAGATTCGGGTCTCCAAGCAAGAGTATGTCGAGACCCGAGACGCATTCCGCGCATACGTCGGAATCGATCTCTGGACCCGGTGGGGGTACACGCTGACGGGCGAGGGAGAAGCCGAAGAGTTGGACGGGGTTGCCGCCAGCGCCGGACTGTTCCGCACCCTCGGTGTAGACGCGGCGTTGGGACGCACCTTCCGGGAAGGCGAGGATCAACCCGGACGGAATGCCGTGGTCGTGCTGTCGGACGGCCTGTGGCGGCGGCGGTTTGGGACGGACAGTGCCGTCGTGGGACGGACGATCCTCCTCGACGGTGAGGCGCATACCGTGATCGGCGTCATGCCGCCGGAGTTTGCGTTTCCGGAGCGTCATCGCGAGCTGTTCGTTCCGCTTGCCATTGATCCGTCCAACACGAACGACTATCCAGCCCACTACTTGGGTCTCGTAGGCCGCCTTGCGGAGGGATGGTCACGGGCGGAAGCGCAGGCGGAGCTCCACACGATCATCGACCGTATCCGCGCAACCCAAGAAGTGCCGGAGGACTTTGGATGGGGCGCGAGCGTCATCCCCCTCCGCCGTCACCTCGTGGGCGACGTGCGTGGCGCGCTGGTCATGCTGTGGGTCGCGGTGGGGCTCGTCCTCCTGTTGGCGTGTGCCAACGTTGGTAATCTCATGCTGGTGCGAGCCACCTTGCAGGAGCGCGATCTCGCAGTCCGCACGGCCCTCGGCGCGGGTCGCGCACGGTTGCTTCGGTCGGTTCTCGTGGACAGCCTCGTGCTGGCGACCCTCGGCGCACTCGCTGGTGCTGTCCTGGCGGTTTGGGGGCTGGACATTCTCCTGCGAGTCCTGCCCGCCGAGATCGCCGCCATGGGGGATATCCGGGTGGATCCGCGAGTGATCGGGTTCCTCGCTCTGGTGGCCATGGGATCAGCCCTCCTCTTTGGTGTGATGCCGGCGCTCAGTCTCTCGAAGACCGATCCAGCCGCTGCGCTTGTCGAGCGAGGGGTACACGTGCCGGGGCCGCGTCTCCGAGCGCAGCATGGCTTGGTCGTCGCCGAGATCGCGCTGGCGACGACGCTGCTCGTTGGGGCGGGTCTGTTGGTTCGATCCTTCCTGGAGCTTCATCGAGTGGACCCAGGGTTCGTGGCGGACCACGCGCTACTGTTGCGGCTGGCGCCACCGAGCGCACGGTACCGAGGAGGCGACGCGCGAAGAGACTACTACGAGCGGGTCGTGGAGCGCGTGGCCTCCCTCCGGGGGGTGCGGTCCGTGGGCGGCATCGTGGCACCACCCCTCGGCACGAATAACTACCAGCATGAGTTGGAGATCAACGGCATTCCGGTGGACGAACACAACCGTCCCGAGGTAAGCTGGCGCGCCGTGACGCCAGACTACTTCCGAGCGATGGGGATTCCTCTATTGGAAGGACGGACCTTGGATGCTCGTGACGGCGTGGGCGGTCCACCGGTGGCCCTCGTGAACCGTGCCTTGGCTCGGGAGTACTTTGGAAACGGCAACGTCGTGGGTCGGGAGGTACGGACCGGGTTCGACGGCTCCGACTGGGTAACCGTGGTAGGGGTAGTTGGGGACGTGCGGCAGCAGAGCCTGGATCAACCCGCTCAACCTGAGCTCTATCGCCCGTTCGCGCAGTGGCCGTGGTTCAACCTGACCCTTGTGGTCAGAACACTGGGCGATCCCGCGATGTTGGCGGCAGCGTTGCAACGGGAGATCTGGGCGATCGACGAGAATGTGCCGATCTCGGACGTGCGCACCCTCGAGCAAGCCGTGGCACGGTCGGTAAGTCGACCTCGCTTTTATGCCGTACTGCTCGGCGCCTTCGCGGGTATTGGGCTCCTGCTTGGCGCCGTGGGCATCTTCGGAGTGCTGTCGTTTGCCGTGAACCTCCGCAGACGGGAGATCGGTGTGCGAATGGCATTGGGAGCAGCGAGGCCCCAGGTCCTGCGGATGGTGCTCGCGCGAGGATTGCTGCTGACCGGATTGGGGCTGGCCATCGGTATGGGGTTCGCCCTGGTGGCGTCCGGGATCATGCGCGGTTTGCTCTACGGTGTGCGTTCATCGGACCCAGTCACCTACGGAGCCGTAGCGCTCGTGCTGCTGGCAACAGCGACGATTGCGACGGTCCTGCCCGCTCGCCAGGCGTCCCGTGTAGAGCCGGTGGAGGCGTTGCGATATGAGTAGGTGGGGTCAGGTATTGGGGACGCAGAGCCGTCGTGGGTTCATTCAATCTTTCGCATGTTGCCTGGGCTGTTCATCCGGAGCTCGAACCGTCGCGCTCCCGTCCGACCTCCGAAAACCCCCTGTCCTCTGTCCCTAACCCCCATCCCCTAGTCCCCCTGTCCGGTTTTGGGACCGGCCCTTCCCACCACCGGCACATCGCCGGCTGAAACCGGGCACCGCGTGATCTCGTAATCAATTGTATCTGAGCACGTTACCACCTCGCATCCACTCGGCATGTGGGTTGCCACTTCTTGGGGGTAATGGGGCTAGGTTTCCTCGATCCCGTGCTGGGAGGTGCCATGACACGCGTATTGGTTTGGTCGGTCCTCTTGTCCGTTACGTCGCCTGTCCTGTTGGCTCAGGAGACCCAACCCGCAGATACGCTGAGGCTCGCGGATGCGCTGCGAATTGCCACGGCGAATAGCCCCGTGTACGGGCAAGTGTCCAACAACGGTGGTGCCGCCGATTGGGGCGTCCGATCGGCATACGCCGCGTTTCTGCCGAGCTTCACCCTGAGTGGGTCCCTGGGCTACCGCGGTCCCGGAACGCAGACCTTTCTGACCACGACCTTTCGGCAGAGTTCCGCCACGGTGACGTCCACGTACTCCGCGACCCTCAATTGGCGCCTGTCCGGAGCCGAGCTGACCGAACCGGGGCTCCGTCGTGCGGAGCGCGACGCGGCATTTGCAGACATTGCGAGCGCGGAGCAACAGCTCGAGAACAGCGTCGTGCAGCAATACCTGAACGTATTGCAGGCCCAGGCCAACGCAGCCCTCCAACGGGTGCAGGTGCAGCGGAACGAGGAGAATCTCCGCTTGGCGGAGGCGCGGTTTTCCGTTGGCCAGGTGACACGTTTGGATACGCGACAAGCGCAGGTCGCCAAAGGTCAGTCCGACGTCGAGCTGCTGCGCTTGGAACAGCTCGTTCGCGAGGAGCGGCTGCGTCTCTTTCAGACGTTGGGGATCGCGCCGCCACCGGATGTCATGGCGGTGGAGCTCGTGGACGAGTTCGAGATCGAGCCGCTGGACATGTCGCTGGAGGAGCTTCTGATCTTCGCCGAGGACCGGCATCCGGAACTCGTGGCGCTCCGGAAGCGTGAGGCGGCGGCGGCGTGGCAAATTCGTGCCACCGGATCGCAGTTTGCGCCGAGCTTCAATGTGAGCGCGGGGTGGTCGGGTTTCGCCCAGCAGTTCACCAATATCGACCCGGTCATCGAGGAGACGCTTGCCGACGTGCGGGCTGACGCCGACGGTGCGGTCGCGGCCTGCAACGAACAAAACGAGGTCTTTGCGCGCCTCACCAATCCGCTTCCGGCCCAGGATTGTTCGGTGTTTATGTTCACCGATACCGAAAGCGCATCGCTCGCACAGCAGATTCGCCAACGCAACGACGTGTTCCCCTTCCAGTTCACGACACAGCCGTTCCAGGTCTTGATGTTCGTATCGCTGCCCATCTTCAATGGGTTCCAGCGCGAACGAGAGCTGGCCGAGGCGAGGGCGTTGCGGGAAGATGCGGAGTTGGTGCTCCGAGATCGCGCCCTGGGGATCCAGGTCGAGATCACCCAACGGTACCACGATTTGGAGCGCGGCCTCAAGACGATCGAAATTCAGCGTGAAAACCAGATCGCGGCGCGGGACCAGTTGGAGTTGGGCCGTGAGCGGTATCGCATCGGACAAGGAAGCTTTTTCGAACTCTTGGAAGCACAGCTCACGGGCCAGCAGGCGGAGCGGGACTACGTGAATGCAATCTATGAGTATCACCGCGCTGTCGCCCTCCTGGATGCGGCGGTGGGGAGGAGGAGATAGAGATGTTGGGGGCTAGGGGTGGGGTGAGGGGCTAGTCGTTGTTTGAGGTGCCTGGGTTTTGCCTGCGCCCCTCTTGGCTTCTTGACGGGCGAGACTCTTCTTGAGGCCCGTCAACATTTTGTCGACCCTCGTCGGCCATCGCGAACTTGGCGTCGACCTTGGCTTCGGCAACGTACGCGAGGCGATGTGTCATCTCGAAGCATGTCTGAAGCTCGGCGAGCGCACTAGCAAGTGAAAGGTGCCGCAGGTACTCGCGGCGGTAGTCACGTCCATGACCTTCAGCAATATTTGCTGTGATGGATACAGCGGCGCTCCGCATCCGAGAGATGAGACCGTAGCGTTCGTGGTCTGGAAGGATGACGGCGAGCCGATAGCTTGCCGACACGAGGTCCATTCCCTTCTGCCAAACCTCGAGATCCCGATAGCTACGCACGACCGTCTGACCCACGATGCGTCTCCTCTCGTGATACAGCTAGGATGCGATATCCTGTCGGATTCGGTGGTGCGGAAACCCGTGAGTGGCATCGAAACCATGCATATCCTCTCCCGTAAACCCCAACCCCTAGCCCCTAACCCCTGATGCCCCGCATCCTCATTGCCGACGACCAACCCGACGTCCTCGAGGCACTCCGCATGCTGCTCAAGGGCGAAGGGCTCGACGTCGAGACGGCAACATCCCCGGCGGGGGTGCTGGCGGCGGTCCGGGATCACCAGTTCGACGCCCTGCTGATGGACCTCAACTACACCAGGGACACGACATCGGGTCGGGAGGGGCTCGAGCTCCTGCCCCACATCCGGGTTCTGGACGAGCATGTGCCCGTCATCGTGATGACCGCATGGGGGAGTATCGAGGGCGCGGTGGAGGCGATGCGGCAGGGAGCGCGTGACTACATCGAGAAACCGTGGGACAATCAGCGACTGCTCGCCACGCTCCGCACGCAGATCGAGTTGGGGCAGGCACTGCGCAAGAGCCGACGGCTGGAGGACGAGAATCGGATGCTTCGGCGCGAGGGAACGCCGACGTTCATCGCCGAGTCGCCGGCTATGGAGCCCGTACTGAAGCTCATGGAGCGCATCGCGCCGTCAGACGCCAACATCATGATCACGGGCGAGCATGGGACGGGGAAAGAAGTGGTGGCGCGGTGGATTCACGCCGCCTCGGAGCGGGCCAGCCGACCGTTCGTCACGGTCAACATCGGTGGGCTCGCCGAGAACGTGTTCGAGAGCGAGCTCTTTGGACACGTCAAAGGTGCCTTCACCGACGCAAAGTCCGACCGCGTGGGCCGGTTCGAGTTGGCGGATCAGGGTACCCTGTTTCTCGACGAGATCGCCAACCTCCCATCCCTGCTCCAGCCCAAACTGCTCCGTGTTCTCCAAACCGGGGAGTTCGAGCGCGTGGGCTCTTCGCGAAGCCAGAAGGTGTCCGTGCGTGTGCTGTCCGCCACGAACGCCGACGTCCGGACCGAAATCGAAAGCGGGCGGTTTCGCGAAGACTTGTTGTTCCGGTTGAACACGGTGGAGATCCGATTGCCTCCGCTGCGCGAGCGACGGGAAGATATCCCGCTGATGGCCGCGCATTTTCTCGAGGTGTACCGCCGCCGCTACCGCAAGCAGCTTGGCGGTTTTACACCGGATGCCATGCAGGCCATGCTGGGCCACGGCTGGCCTGGCAACGTGCGGGAGCTCGATCACGCCGTGGAGCGTGCGGTGCTCCTCGCCGAGGGGGATCACCTCCGCGCCACCGATCTGGTATTGGGGAGCGTCGGCGAGGGTGCACCTGCCCTCGAGGACATGACGCTGGATGACGTAGAGCGCCACCTCATTCAACGCGCGCTGAGCCGTTCCGACGGGAACGTCAGCGATGCCGCCAAGACGCTGGGTCTCAGCCGCAGCGCCCTCTACCGCCGCCTCCAACGCTTTGGCCTATGAAGCGCGAGCTGAGCCACGACCGCCGCGTCCTGTTCATGACCCTCGCGGCGGGGTTCCCCGCCGTGCTCGTGGCGATGCTCTTGCTGTGGTTCGGTGACTTCACGCCAAAAGTGCAATGGACGCTCACGATCGTGGTATTGGCGTTTTGGCTCGGGTTCGCCTTTGCAGTCCGTGAGCGCGTCATGCGTCCCCTCCAGACGCTCGGGAATCTCCTCGCCGCGCTGTCCGAAGGCGATTTTTCCGTACGCGGGCGAGCGCCGCGGGGCGACGAGGCGTTGGGGCTGGCGGTGCACGAGGTGAATCAGCTCAGCCGGACGCTGCGCGAGCAGCGCCTGGGCGCCGTCGAGGCCACCCAGCTCCTCCGGCAGGTGATGGCCGAGATCGATGTGGCGGTGTTTGCGTTCGACGACGATGGGCGCCTCCGGCTCGTGAACCGCGCCGGCGAGCGGTTGCTTGCCCGGCCGGCGCAGCAGCTCTTGGGGTTGCGTGCCAGTACGGTTGGCTTGAGCGATTGCCTGGAGGGGACGGCCCCGCGCGTGATCGACGTGGCGTTTCCCGGTGGTGCCGGCCGGTGGGATCTGCGCCGGGGTTCGTTTCGCCAAGGAGGGTTGCCCCACCACCTCTTGGTGCTCTCCGATCTCAGCCGCGCGCTGCGGGAGGAGGAGCTTCAGGCGTGGAAACGTCTGGTGCGGGTTCTGAGCCATGAAATCAACAACTCGTTGGCACCCATCAAATCCATGGCCGGGAGCCTCAAAGACATGCTCGGCCGAACGCCGGATCCAGTGTCGCAGACCGCGGACCTCACCCGCGGTCTCGATGTCATCGCGGGGCGCTCGGAGGCGCTGATTCGGTTCATGCAGTCCTACGCCAGGCTCGCCCGCCTGCCACCACCCCATCTGGAGCCCCTCGAGGTTGGCGCATGGGTGCGGCGAATCGCCGGGTTGGAGACCCGACTACCCGTCAGGGTCATGGAAGGCCCCGGGGTCTCCATCGCCGCCGACGGCGATCAACTGGACCAACTGCTGATCAACTTGATCAATAACGCGGTGGATGCATCACTGGAAACGGGGGGGAGCGTGCGAGTGGGCTGGGAACGTCGCAACGGAGAACTCGAGATCTGGGTTGAGGACGACGGGCCGGGGCTCGCCGATACGGGGAACCTCTTCGTTCCCTTCTTCACCACCAAACCGAGCGGTTCCGGCATTGGCCTGGTCCTGTGCCGGCAGATTGCCGAGGCACATGGCGGGACCCTCAGCCTCCGCAACCGGGACGGGACACGCGGATGCATGGCCAAGTTGCGGTTGCCGTTGTGATGAGGGCGGAATAGGGGCGAGGGCGGCAGGGGCGGCTCTGCCCGTTCCACTGCTGGAGCCTTTTGCTGCCGTCGCTGCTGCCCATTCCACCCATCCCGCCCCAATTCTCCTGAAACCATCTCCCCCCCACACCCGTACGATCCCCCAACATCGCCAGGTGATCACCCATGCCCTCCTTTATCCAAAATCTGCGCGTCGGCACTCGGCTCATGCTCAAGAACCCGGGGGTGACGGCCATCGCGGTCCTCGCCCTCGCCCTGGGCATCGGCCTCACCACGGCCACCTTCAGCATCGTCTATGGGGCGCTCTTCCGGGGCCTGCCGTTCGAGGATTCGCATCGGATCATGCACCTCGAGCGCAACAACCTGTCTCAGGACATCGAGAGCATGGAGGTGACGCTCCACGATTTCCTCGATTGGCGGGAGCAACAGACGTCATTTCACGGTCTCGCAGGCTTCTACGAGGGGACGGTCAACGTCAGCGGTGCCGAGAAGCCGGACCGCTTCGACGGGGCGTTCATCTCGGCGAATGCCTTCGATATCCTGCGCGAGCGGGCCATCCTGGGCCGCACCTTCCAAGCCGGCGAGGACGAGCCTGCCGCCCCACCGGTCATCCTGCTCGGATATCGGGTGTGGCAGGACCGGTTCGACGGCGATCCGGACGTGGTCGGCACCACGGTGCGGGCCAATGGGGAAGAAATGACCATCGTGGGCGTCATGGCGGAGGGGTTCGAGTTCCCCATCAATCAGGATCTTTGGCTGCCGCTTCGGATGGACCCCCTCCGCATCGAGCGGGGAGAAGGAATCAGCTTGGAGGTGTTCGGGCGACTCAAAGATGGCGTGTCGCTGGATCAGGCTCGGGCGGAGATGGCCGCGATTGCCCGTCGAATCGAGATGGAGTACCCGGAGACGAACGAGGGTGTGAGCACGGTCATCAAGCCGTACACCGAGGAGTACATTGGTGAGGAGCCGCAGACGCTACTGACGACGATGTTCGTCGCCGTATTCCTCGTGTTGCTCATCGCCTGTGCGAACGTGGCCAACCTGCTCCTCGCCCGCGCCGCCGCGAGGACGAAGGAGGTGGCCATCCGATCGGCCCTCGGCGCCAGCCGCACACAGGTCATCCTCCAGATGTTTGCGGAAGCACTGGTCTTGTCCAGCGTGGGAGCGGTGATCGGACTGGGCCTGGGCTGGCTGGGCGTGCGCGCCTTCAACGCGGCGATCGTGAGCACGCAGCCACCGTTCTGGATCGACATCAAGATCGATCCCGTGGCGATCGCGTTCGTGATCGGTCTGGCCGTGATCTCAGCGGTGATCGCGGGCATCATCCCCGCGCTTCAGGCAACGGGCACGAAAGTGCACGAGGTGCTCAAGGACGAGTCTCGCGGCGCATCGAGCATGCGACTCGGCAAGCTCAGCCGCACGCTCGTGGTCGCGGAGATCGCGCTCTCGGTGGGATTGTTGGTGGCCGCGGGGCTCATGGTGAAGAGCGTCATGAACCTGCGGACGATCGACTTCGGTTTCGCCACCAGGGACGTCTTCACGGCAAGGGTGGGACTGTTCGAGACCGACTACCCGGACGACGCCAGCCGGATTCGCTTTGCCGAGGAGCTCGTACGCCGTCTCGAAGTCATCCCGGGTGCAGAGGGCGTTGCCCTCACGTCGGTGTTGCCGGGCTTGGGGTCAGGCCGGAATCGGTTTGCCGTCGAGGGCGAAGCCTACGCCACAGACACGGATTACCCGCTGGCACGCATTCTCACGGCGTCGCCCAATCTCTTCTCGACGTTCGACGTGAGTCTGCTCGAGGGACGGGATTTTCGGTGGGCGGACACCGAAGAGTCGATGCAGGTGGCGATCGTGAACCGGCCGTTTGTCGAAAAGTTCTTCCCGGGAGAGAGTCCGCTGGGACGCCGGATCCGCCTGGGAGATGCGGACAGCGAAGAACCGTGGCTCACCATCGTCGGGGTGGTCCCCGACATGTACATGGGTGGGGTGGACAACGAGGATCCAGAGGGCGTGTACGTTCCCATCACCCAGAGTGCCCTCCGATTCATGAGCATTGCCGTGCGAGCACCAAACAACCCCATGGTGCTGGCGCCAGTGGTTCGAGAGGAGGTCATGGCGGTCGATCGGGATCTCCCCATCTACTGGGTATGGACCATGGCCGACGCCATCGCGCGAGGGACATGGTTCTACCGGGTGTTCGGCACGATCTTCCTCCTCTTTGGCGTCGTGGCCCTGTTCCTGGCGTCCGTGGGGCTCTACGGCGTGATGGCGTTCTCGGTCAGCCGGCGAACCCAGGAAGTGGGCGTGCGGATGGCCCTCGGGGCGCAGAGCCGCGACGTCCTCAAGCTGATCTTCCGCCAGGGGATGACGCAGCTCGCGATCGGATTGGTTCTTGGCCTATTGCTAGCGGCTGCGCTCTCTCGTGGACTCGAGGTGATTCTCTTCCAGGTTCAGCCCTGGGATCCGGTCATCTTCCTGCTGATCATCGGGGTGCTGGCGTTGACGAGCCTTGCCGCGTGGCTGGTTCCCGCCAGACGGGCGACCCGCGTCGATCCGCTCGTGGCGTTGAAGTACGAGTAGGGTTTAGGGGCAAGGGGGTAAGGGATAGAGCAATCGGCGTCGGGGAGAGGCGATAGGGTCCGTCACCTTCCACCGGTGTTGTTGCTCATCGTCTCCTCGGCGCCACCCTCACCATCGGTTCCGCCAGGAGCTCCGCCTGGTGCGTGTGTCGGGTGGGAACACGGACCCCGTCTATCGCGGGGGCCGGTGGGGTGAGCATCAGGACCTACCATGCGATCCGGCGGTGGCTATCTTTGGCCGAGCCGACCGCCGTGGCGCGCGACCTGCAACGCGCTATCCGCCAGAACCCCAATGCAGGAGCCGTATGGCCAGCCTCTTGATCGAAAACGTTCGCGGGAACGTGGTCGAATCGCGTCACCAGGTCTCCCTGGCCGTCGTGGACCACACGGGGAGTCTCGTCGCGACGAGTGGCGATCCAGGGCTCATCACCTTCATGCGCTCCGCGGCCAAACCGTTCCAATCGCTCCCGCTCGTCATCGACGGCGTCGTCGAGCGGTTCGGGATCACGACTCAGGAGATTGCCCTCTCCTGTGCATCGCATAATTCGGAGGAGCGGCAGGTGGGCTTGGTCAGGGCCTGGCTCCAGCGGATCGGGTGTTCCGAATCAGACCTTGCCTGCGGCCCCCATCCCGCACTGATCCGTGATTATGCGATTCCGGGCGCAGCGGATGTGGCAGGCGTGGAGATCGCCCAGCCCTCGAGTATTGCGTCTAACTGTTCCGGCAAACATGCGGGGATGTTGGCGCTGGCCAAGCACCATGGATGGCCAACCGCAGGATACCATCGGGCCGATCACCCGGTGCAAGAGCGCATCCGGCGGGAGTTGGCCGAATGGTGTGGGATCGCGCTCGGCGGGATCGCGGAGGGCACCGATGGATGTGGCGTGGTGTCGTTCGCCATTCCTTTGGAGAGCATGGCGCGCGGCATGGCCCGGCTGGTGGCCGCCCGGAGCGGACCCGGGAGCGTGATTGTCAACGCGATGATGACGTATCCCGACCTGGTGGCGGGGCACGGCAGGCTCTGTACCGCCTTGATGCAAGGCTACGCGGATCGGCTCGTGACCAAGGTCGGTGCCGAAGGCGTCTATGTGGCCGGGCTCCTCGACCGGCGGCTTGGCGTGGCGCTCAAGGTGGAAGACGGCCATCCCAAGGCGGCCATGGTGGCCGTGATGGCGGTGCTGCAGCAGCTTGGACTGACGCCGCCTCCCTATGAGTGCCTCCCCGCGGCCGCGTCCCTCCCGATCCCGAACACGCGCGGCGAAATGGTTGGCGTCATTCGCGCCGCTGGCCAGTTGGCATTCATTTGACACGGGACGCGTGGGTTCGGTAGCACGTGGAAGGCGTCGCTCTCCCAGAATGATCGGTCCACCATCGTGAAATTCATCGATCACGTGGTCATCCGCATTACCGCCGGGACCGGTGGGTCGGGATGCATGTCATTTCGGCGGGAGAAATTCGTTCCCCGCGGGGGTCCCGACGGTGGCGATGGCGGGCGCGGGGGCAGTGTGTACGTCCGCGCGGACGCGAACTTGGCGACGTTGCTCGACTATCGCTATCGGACGCATTGGAAGGCTGAACGCGGCCAGCATGGGATGGGATCGAACAAGACGGGAAGATCGGCAGCCGACGTCTACCTCCCCGTGCCACCCGGCACGGAAGTGCACGATGGGAAGACCGGCGAAGTCCTGGGTGAGGTGCTCCGGCAAGGCGATAGCTTGCTCGTGGCCAAAGGTGGGCGTGGTGGGCGGGGGAATGCCCGATTCGCTACCCCCACACACCGCGCACCGCGGGAATGGGAGGCGGGCGAGGAGGGTGAGAACCGGGAGATCGCGCTCGTCCTGAAGCTCATCGCGGACGTGGGGTTGGTGGGTCAGCCCAACGCGGGAAAGAGTACCTTGCTCTCAGTGGTCTCGGCTGCTCGTCCCAAGATCGCCGACTATCCGTTCACGACGCTGCAGCCGCAACTCGGTGTGGTTGGGCTCGACGATGGGCGATCCTTCGTGATGGCGGACATTCCCGGGATCATCGAGGGGGCACACGAGGGGAAAGGTCTCGGAGACCGCTTTCTTCAGCACATCGAGCGCACCCGCGTTCTCGTGTAT
>JBFJCP010000037.1:0-37269 GCA_041615815.1 Gemmatimonadales bacterium
AAAAAATAGTGACTGTAGAAGTAGATGAGGCTGAGACCCGCAAATCCCGCCTGCCACGCCGAACCGGCGAACCACTCGCCAACGGTCTCGCCGAACCAGGGAATCAAACCCAGTTGGGTGAGCGAGGAAGCCATCATCACGAGCGCGGCGAACCACACAAGCGTATCCCAGGCACCCCGTTCTCGCAGCACGTCGTCCCACGTGAGCACGCCCGTCACCAGGAGGACCGCCAGTCCCACGAGCGCCGTCACCGTGGTGTGAATGGAAAGGACGTCGCCGAGAATCCACAGCGTGAGGAGCAGCACGAAACAGGCGAGCATGATCAGCTCGTGGCGGCCGATCGCGCCCATCTCGCGGAGCGTCCGACGGGCCAGCGCCGTAGCGTCCGGTGTCTCCGTGATCTCGGGCGGGAACAGGCGGTAGACGAGATACGGAACGAGGAGGAGACTCGCCATTCCGGGCACCAGGGCGGCCAGCGCCCATCCCGCCCACGTGATCTCCACTCCTTGATCGCGGGCGAGTTGCGCCGCGAGGGGGTTGGCCGCCATGGCGGTGAGAAACATCGCGCTCGTGATGATCGTCCCCTGAAACGACGCCTTCGTGAGGAAGGCGCCGATCCTGCCGGCGGTCCCGTCGTCGGGCCGGCTGTCGTAGGCCTCCGCCACGGAACGCAAAATGGGAAAGATCACCCCCCCGGCGCGAGCGGTGTTGCTGGGAATCGCCGGCGCAAGCACGAGGTCCGTGGCGATGAGCCCGTACCCCAACCCGAGGCTTCGATGCCCGAGCCACGCCATGAAGAGGTACGCGATCCGCCGACCGAGTCCCGTCTTGATGAACCCCCTGGAGATGAAGAACGCGAGCACGATCAGCCAGATGACGCGATTGCTGAACCCCGTCAGCGCCTCGTTGATCGTGAGGGTTCCCGTCACCGCCGTGACGGAGATGCCGATCAACGCCACCGCACCCATGGGGAGCGGTTTCAGCACGATACCAAGGATGGTCGCAACGAAGATCGCCAAGAGGTGCATCGCCCGCGGCTCGACCTCTGGCGGAGCCGGAACGAACCATAGCAGGACAGCGACGGCGACGGGAAGTACGAAGCGGACCATGACTCAATTTGTGAAGGTGCCGGGAGTCAAGCGTGTCTGTCCCGTACGTTGGCCGCGGCGACCCGGCAGAGCGCACCCACCCGGTGGGTTGTCACCGCGCTGGCCAAACGGGATCTTACGAGAAGGTGCCACCGCGGAACAGCCATGTTGAACGCCATGTCTCTCCACAGCGTGATCGGCCCGGTGCTTGCCGCCGCGCTCATCCTCGGAGCTGTGGGATGCACGAATACGGATTTGCCCGCCACCATTCTGAGCTTCACGGTCTGTGGCGTTCACGTGGAAGGGTGTGTGCCAGGCATCGATACCGCCAACGTGGACATCGATTCTTTGCCACCCCCCGAAGCCGCCGGCGGATCGTCCACCGTCACCGTCACGGCAATCGTACAGACTTCTTGCCCCGCGGGCGCGGGCGAGCTTCGTCCCACCGTGATCGAGGACGGGCGGAGTCTGACCCTCGAGATCGAATGGCAGGAAGCGACGAGCGCCTGCGCCGGGGTCGATGACATCTTCCTCTACGAAGCCATCCTCGGACGATTTCCACCGGGCACGTATACGCTGCGTGTGATCCACTTCCTCAACTCGACGTCCGGAAACGTGATCTTCGAAGGGTCGGTGTTGGTGGCGTAGGGGGGCCGGGATCGGTGGCAGGTCTCAAAACGAGATGCGGGAGCCGATCAACAGACGGTGCTTCGCCGGCACCGCATAGACCTCGGCCCTGCGTCGCGCTTTCTCCCTCCCCTTGGCCCGCTCGACCGCCGTCGTCGCCCAGAGTTGGCCGATGGGGACCGCGAACGCGAGCGCACTGGCGAGGTTGTCACTCCCGGTCGCGAGAACCAGCGTGAACCCGGTGAGCCAGACACCACTCGCCGTCAGGAAGTCGAGCCCGAAATTGCCGCGGCGCCCGTTGCCCAGGTGCACCCCAAGGGCGAGGCCGGCCGTCCCGGTGAGAGCGCCGGCATAGATCACGTCGTCCAGGGCACACAATCCCTCGCCGCAGTCCTCTGCGATCTCAAGCGCGATCAGTGCCCCCCCAAACCACCCCACCGTCCCCAGGAGGAGTCCGCCAATCACCGGCCAGCCCACCCACGGCTCGTCGTCCGAGAGCGGGAGATCGGGGAGCAGTGAGCTGGGAGCGGGGAGCAGGTGGGCGGGGTGTTGAGGGCCGGGAGCGGGGAGGGGGGCTTGGCCCTGCAGTTGGCCGACCCCCAGCAGCGCGACTGCAGCGACGACGACCAGGCACCTCATCCCCCCATCCCGCGCATTACGGTTCCTTGATCACCCCGTAGGCCTGTACCTGAAGCCGATCACCGTCCACAGAACCGACGATCCACACCTTGGCGCCGGTCCGCGTGACCAGCGGTTCCGGCACCTCAGCGAGGCGCATGGCACGCGGGCCGGCGAGCCACACGGCACCCTCACGCAGTTCGAGCACTCCCACGTAGGGCTTCTCCCCGCCCACGGAGATGATCTCGTACCGGGCCACGTCCACGGCACGCGGGGGCGAGGGGGGTTGATTGTCCACGGCGCGACCCCGCACCTCGACCTCGAGTCCCACGAGCTGGCCGAGCTCACCCCGAAGCGATCCGGTGAGGCCAACGACGGTGGCCGCGTTCCCCGTTCCACTGCGAACTACGAGCTGTTGTGGACCGGGGCCCGCGCCGACGGCGCGGACCACGCCGCGGACGGTCGTATCGCCGGGCGCCGGGGCTGGCGGCGTGGCTCTCATGTCGCGAGTCGTCGGTTCACGGGACGGATCCGCGGTAATGGCGGGCGCTTGGGGTATGGTGGTGTCCGGCACGGCGGTGACATCCGCCGGCGGGCTTTCGTCGCTCGCGGAGTCGCCATCGGCCGGACGGTCCTGGGCGCATGCGACGACGAACAGGAGCAGGGGTAGGACAATGAGACGGCGCATGACGTAGCCCCTTACTGTTCCCGGATGATCCAAAAGTGCGGACGCAGGGCCGAGCTCAGAATGGCATCGCCCGATCCTCGCACCCGAATGGCCAGCGCCGGATGCGCTCCAGCCTGGCTGATCCGTGTGTATGCGGTCCCTCCCCCACGCAGGTTGCGGGAGTTCGTGAAGCCCGCCAAACCCAGCTGCACGGGCTCGATTTGGACACCCATGTTGGAGATCGAGTCGAACACGGCGAACAGATTCCAGCTCGTCTTCTGCAGGCTCGCGTCGATCCCCGGAATGCGGCCGTCCGCCCAGTGCATCGCCGACCATTTGGCCATGACGCTGTCGAATTCGACTCCGAGCAGCGCCTCCACGTTGGCCACACCCTCGAGGTTCGGGTTGGCGTCGATCCAGTCCTGCGCCAGTCCGTCCTCCCCATCGGGATGCGCTGGCCCGAACCGGTCCAAGACGTATCGCTGGAAGGACCACGAGGCGCCGTAGAACCAGAAGGGCTGGCACGAAGTCGCATCGTTGATGTTGTGGTTTCCGAAGAGCGTGCAGTCCTCCGGTGTGTTCGCGTTGTGGGACTGTGGTGGATCCCAACCGTAATAGTATGCCAGCCGGACCATGATGAAGTTGTACCAATCGTCCGCCGCCCCACCGATCGCGTCCGAGAACGTGAGATCCTGCCCCGGGGCGTTGCCCAGCACGCTGTGCCCGACGACTTCCTCCGCCAGTGTCGCCTGCCCCTCCGACTCCCAGGTCGAAAGGGTGGCACTATTGAGCCGCCGTCCAAACTGGATGATGTGCGTAAACTCGTGCGCAATCAGCGAGGGCATCTGCGACAACACGCCGGCCTTGGTCTCCGCGCCGGTGCCACTCGTGTTGTTGGGATCGGGCACGTGGCTGTAGAAGATCTCGCCCTCGTCGCTGGACGGACATGCCGGCGGCCCCACGCGATCGAACAGATCGGCATTGGTGACGAACCCCGCAACAGCGCCGTTCCGCATTCGGTTGACCTCGATGGACAGTACTACGAACACCACTTGATTCATGTCCAGGTCGCTGGGCGGGCCGAAGTACAGGGTGTCCACGGCGAAGATGTCGTTGTCGAACGTGGCGCTCGCGTCTTGGAGTTCCTGGTCCGTGAAGTCGCCCGCCGCGGGATTGTTGATGTCCGTGACGAAGACGCCCGACGAGCCGACCGCGCGGACCACCGTCGTGATCTGGGTGAAGTCGCTGCACAGGTTGGCGCCGTCGAGATCCGGCACACGGAACATGATGGTATCGCCCACGTTCGGGGGCATCTGCAGAGCCCTAGCTCCCGCCGCAGCCCGCAACCCGCCAGCGCGATACTGCGCCATGAGGTCTCGCTCCTTGGCACGCAACGCCAGCTCGGCGTGCATGTGCGCCCGCCGGGCTTCGAGCCGTGCGATTTGCTCCGGCGAGAAAGGGAATCCGCCCTGCAAGGAACGCTGGGGAACCGGCTGGACCACGCCCGCCGGCGGGGCCGCCGCGGCTCCAGGCAACGAGGTCATCGTGTACTGCACCGTCAGTGTGGGCGCCTCGGCCGCCGTCCCCACCCCAATCAGGTACGCTTCGTTCCCTGCGCTCGCCGCTTGGAGCTGGAAACAGAAGTCCGCCGGATTCTGGATCATCCGGTATTCGCCCACCGCGAGCGACAGGAACTGCGCGGGCTCGAGGCGGTGATTGACCGGCGGGAGCGTGAAGCCACCCAGCCCGACCTCGACCCCCACGTCCCGTTCGGGCCTGCAGTCGAAGAGCGGGACGTCCACTGTGAGTTGCGTAGGCGTAGCGGCGGTGACCGTGGACTGGACCCCATCGATGATCACGACATTGTTGGAGAGGTTCTGATCGTCGAAGCCTTCGCCGGTGATCGTGGCGCTCTGGCCTTCCACGATGGGATCGGGCGCGATCTGGGTCACGTTGAAATTCACGGCCTGCGCGGAGAAGAAGATCGTGTCCGCCACGACTACCGAGACGGTCGCCTCGACGGTCTGCGCTCCGACGGGATCCCCGAGGGTCCAGGTGGTGGAGGCCTGACCGTTGGCACCGGTGTCCACCATGTCCGGGGTGACCGATCCCCCGCCACTCGTGACGGCGAACATTACCGTCACGCTCGGGACCCCATTGCCAAACTGGTCTTGCACCTGGACCACGAGCGGTGAGCCGACCTGGGCGTTCCGGGGCGCCACCTGGTTGTTGCCCGAGACCTCGGCAACCGCCGTGGGCGCATCGGCCTGGGCCGTTGCGGTGAACGTCGCTTGCGCGCTCCCCCCCTGCGCCGTGACCCGTAGCTCTTGTGGACCCGATGCGGTTCCGAGTCTCCACGTGGTACTTACCTGCCCACTCGCGTCCGTCGTCGCGGTTGCCGACCCCACCGATCCACCACCGGAGATGATTTGGAACGTCACGCTCACCCCACTCATGGCCGCGCCGAACTGGTCGTTCACCTGCGCCACGATCGGGTCCGGCAGCTCTTGGTCGACCGTCGCGTTCTGCGCGTCGCCAGAGACTTTGACGATGGCGGACGGGGTGGGAGGAGCAGGCGGCTCGGTCGTTTCGCTGCTGCACGCCCACCAGGCGGATGCACCCAACGCCAGCACCACCGGCGCTTTCAATAACAACGCGCTCACGCGCATGGTCGCTCCTTGACCGATGTCAGATCCGTGCGATGCGCCCCAGAGGCGCGGGTCCTGGTGTCAACACGGAGAAGGGTCGTATCGTTCACGGCGAACTCGAAAGGATTCCTGGCGAATGCGGTGGTCCGCCCACCTCTACCTAACGCTCGCCCTGTGGAGCTGCGGGCGCAACACGAATCATTCGGCGGAGGCCCCTCCAGGCGAGCCGACGCCCGCAGTGGCGCCGTTGCCGGCATCGGGAGCCAGCACGACGCTCACCGGACGCTGGAACCTCGTCCCCGATACGCTCACGCCCAGACGGCCCGGTCTGCAAATGACCCTCGCCATCGACTCGGGAGGGGCTGAGACGTTTCGCGGGCGGGTGGTGTTCTTCTTTTCGGGAGACGTGGGCATCGACCCCCGCATCTTCAAACCATTCGTCGGCCGGTGGGAGGACCGTACCGCCTCTATCGTTGTGGAACCGGCCGACCGCGATGCCCCCCAACTGACATTCGCGGGACGCGCTCGCGGTGACACGATCTACCTCGACCTCTTCACAATGGGGCCGGACACACTCTCCGGCGGGGCCGTCCCCTGGCTGCTGGTGCGCGAGCGCTGAGGGTTTACGCGCTCAGGGCCTGGCAACCGTCAATGTGTAGTTCCCCGCCCCGAGCAAGAGAAAGCTCTCGTTGGCCGCTTCGACCACGCGCGCGGTGTAGGCCGATGATTGCTCGACGTCGGAGACCGTGATTCTGAGCAGCGGCCCGTCCACGATCGTGCCGACAACGACGCCCCGGAGATCACCGTCGGTCACGCTCGTGCTGAAGACCTGACAGGCGGCGCATGCCGGGGTCACGCCTTCCACCATCTTGGACTCCGCGGCCGTGATGCTGAACTGCACGGCACGGGTGTCGGCATTGGGCGATGCGAGATTGACCACGAGCTCACCAGCGCTCGGACCGCTCGAGCAACCTGCCACGATCAGGGCGGCGAGAAGACCAAAAGCGCCAGTTTTCATGGTCATGGCTGGCCTGCCTTCCGTGCCGCCAGCGCCTGGGCCATGAGCTCCGGTGTGATGGTCACCTCGGGATCGTTCACCCATGCCAGAAAATCTCCTACGTCGAACCGGCCGTTCCCGTTCCCCAGAAAATCGAGGAATACGACCTCGTCGGCTGAGAGCGTCGTGCCGGCACCAACCAGTTGCGTCACTACATCCGCCGCCGCCAGCGTGGGAGCCGCCACGGTGAGCTGGATCGACAAGATGACGGTCTGGGCTCCCGAACGGGCTCTCACGTCGAACGCAAAATCCCCTCGTGTCGACGGTCTGCCCGACAGGACCCCGGTGGACAGCAACGTCAAGCCGGGCGGCAGCTGCCCCGAGGCCAACTGCCACGAGAGCGTGCCGTTCCCTCCCGTGGCCGCAAAGCGATAGCTGTACTGACCGCCCATGATGGCCGCGGGGGGAGCCGCGGCGGTCACGATCAGCTCGTCCGCGAATGAGGCCGTCAGGTTATACGGCTGGCTCATCGTGAGGAGGAGCGTGTCCAGCAGGGAGATCAGGTCTCCGGTCCAGCCATCGAACACTTTTCCGGGTTCCGTCGATTCACCCACCAGGGTGACCACTTCGTTCTGTGCCACGAACTCGCCGCCGGTGAGATCGACTGAGGGTTGTGAGCTCACCTGTCCGCCCGTGCCTTGCACCGACACCCGCAGCAGGTACTCGGCGTTCACCGCGGCCGTAATGGTGTCCCCGGCCACGGTGGAGGTGAAGGTGTGTACCCTCGGCTGCCCGTTGGACCACGAGGCCCACGTGAAGCGCCGTCGACCATTCGGGGTGACTTGCACGGAGTCCATCTCCAAGTCGTGATCGCCCACGCCCAACACGTCGTCGAACAGATTGAATGGCGTCCCGTCCAGCCGAAACGCCGCGAGCGTATCGGTCGCGGCGATGAGGGTGGGCGCGGCAAACCGGATGCGCGCGCTCACGGCCCCGCCAGGTGTCACCTGCGTAATGGAGTCTACGACGATGTAGGTCGGGGTCCCGTCGTTGCGGGCGCTCGACGGATTCGAGTTGTGCGCGAACCTGGTGTTGCCGGTCGAGCCCGGGAAGGGGTCACCCACGTCGCCGCGGTCCGCGCCGTTCTGAAGATCCCCAAATCCGTCGGCTTGTTCGAGTGCGAGCGCCTCGGGATCCGAGGCATTGACCCGGTTCGCTGCTCGGCGTGATGCAAGAAGCGTCGGGTCCACGTGCCAGACGAGCAGTCCGGGGCCGTGTTGCTGTGCGTCCGATCCTATGGGCTGACGGTTTTCGAACAGGAAATACTCGTTGGTACCGGCAATGGGGAGTACGTACGCGGTGTCAGCGGTGGCGACCGGACTGATCGTGAGCGTGGTATCCGTCCCAATGACGACTTCCGTCACCCAACCCAGTTCCGCCCGGGACCAGGCTTCCATGTGGGCTGGGCTGAAAGGCCTTCGCCAATTCCCCGAGCCCATGAGCCCCCAGTGACCAATGCCCTCCGAGCTTCTGAGCGAACTCGTATTGTAGAGATCGGGAAGGCCAAGGATGTGACCGCTCTCATGAGCCACCACCCCGATCGCTTGCGGTTGGTCGTCCGTGCATCCCCCATCACCACCCTGACCACCCTGAATCATGTAGTCGCGGATGCGGATGTTGCCGCCCCCGGCTGCCAGATCGAGCGTCTCGAGATCGGTGCCCGTCCATCCTGCGTAGGTCGATTTGTGCGCCCAAATGTTCTGACTCGCGCTTCCATTCACCCCACCGCACGCACCGTCCACCTCAGGATGAAACAATACGATGGCATCCACGTACCCATCGTCGTCACCGGAGTTGGGGATGCCGTCTGCGCCATCGTTGTCGAACTGCCCGTAGTCGACCGTGGTGTCGTGCCTCGCAACGATTTCTTCGATGAGCTCCGCAACATTGCCGGCACCGCACAGGCCATTACAGCCGCCCTCGTAGTAGGTATCGGCTCGTAGGACGCGCTTCCAATCGAGGACCGTCCCGTTGAAGAGTAAGCGATCGCCCGAGATCTCGCGGTAATACGTATGGATCGTGTAGGGGGGTGCCGGATCGGTGCCGAACAATCGATCCTGCATGAGTGACCGCGGCATCGTCCCGACAATGGCTGCGGAGTCCGTGCCCTGGTAGAGAACGAGGAACACCGGAATGTTGAGATCGCCGCTCAAGACGCCGTTCACGAACGAGGCCCGCTGGCTCACCCCGCCCACTCCCTCCCCGGCCCGGCCGGCATTGCGCTGCGCGGCCACGGCCAGCCCGCGACGGATCCAGCCGTTGTCGGGCGAAAAGCGAAACAGGTTGGGATTTTGCGCGATGGCATCGAAGTATGCCGCCGGCGGGCGCGCGCCGCCCAGCTCCCGACCGAGACGCACAACGTCGTCCTGCGCGCTAGCATCGGCCGCCGCGACGAGGAGCGCCAGCAGCGAGATTGACCCAATTCGTATTTTCACGCGTGACCAAAGTCCATGTCTGAAACCCACTTAAAGTAATGACGCCCGCAAGCGACCCACGGTCCCGTGAGCCACGGGGCGTGCAGAATCCCTGCCGGGAGTCTCCGATCCGCCCATCCCGCCCGTCGCACCCATCCGGCCGTTTCCCTTGCTAGAACCGAACCACCTCCACCAACACCGCCGTTCCCGCGCCGACGGCCAAACCCGCCACCACGTCGGACGGGAAATGACGTCCAGCCGCGATCCGGAGGACGCCGACGGTTCCGGCGGCCGCGAGGGCCAGCCATCGCCGGGTGGCAGATTGTCGCTGTTGGTGCAGCCAATAGCTGGTGGCCAACGCCATGGCGGCCGCGGCGTGCCCAGATGGGAGCGAGCGTCGGCTGTCCACGTCTGCGGCGGCATCGAGCGCTCCGTCGCCGTACAGGACCGGGCGCGGCCGGGCCGCAACCGCCTTGAGGACCTGCGTCACCGCCACCGCCCACGCGGCGGCTTCTGCGGACGCGGCGATCCGCCCGAACCGGGTACCCGCATCGGCACCCATCTGATCCAGCCACGTACCCCCGGCCAGCCCCAGCAGCAGGACGGTGCTCGTCACCGAAACACCCGCGCGCTCCTCCCCCGTGGCCCAGCGATCGAAGAACGGAACGTTGCGCCGGTCGCAGGGCGCACACCCGGTTGGGGGCTCGTTGATATCGAGCCAGCCCGGCAGGAGAGCCACCACGCCCGCCCCGGCTGCGGAAACGACGGACGAAAGGAGAGAAGGCGAGAAGGAAGCAAAGCTGGAAGGACGGCCCGAAGGTTGGAACGACGTGCGTGGGAGAGGAGGGTCGTCCAGCGGGCTCGGACCCAGCGGTCCCGCGACGAGCAGCTGGAATCGACCCGCTTTCAGGCTTTCCGCCCCTCCCACATTCCAGCGTTCCAGCCTGTCGACCTTGCTGCCTTCCGCCGGTGCAATTGCCTGCGCTGCAGCACCTTCCGCCGCTCCTAAGAGCAGCAATAGCACAAAGATGGCTCCGCCGCGCCGGGCCTTGTGCCCGGCCGGGGCCGACGGTAGCTTCGTAGATCTCAAAACGCCGTTTTCTGGCTTCGACACGATCACCGACTCCCAGAGGCGCCGTGGACACCCACACGCTGCAGCAGGTCGCGCTGTTCGACAAATGTAGGAACTACACGAAGGCGCGCGAGGTCCAGGCCGCGGGTCTGTATCCCTACTTC
The DNA here is from genome assembly GCA_041615815.1 of Gemmatimonadales bacterium. Classification (GTDB taxonomy): domain Bacteria; phylum Gemmatimonadota; class Gemmatimonadetes; order Gemmatimonadales; family GWC2-71-9; genus JBDHDH01. The sequence continues at coordinate 10,356 of JBFJCP010000037.1, forward strand.
AAGCCCATTTCCGAGTCTGAAGACACGGTTGTCACCATCGAGGGCTCGCAGAAGCTGATGATGGGCTCCAACAACTATCTCGGCCTCACGCACCACCCCAAGGTCTTGGAGGCAGCCCGCAGCGCCCTCGAGCGATTCGGCTCGGGATGTACCGGCAGCCGGTTTCTCAATGGGACGCTCGATCTGCACGAGCGTTTGGAGTGTCGCCTTGCCGAGTTCTTCGGTAAGGAGGGGTCTCTCGTCTTTTCCACCGGCTATCAGGCCAATTTGGGACTCATCTCCGGCTTGGTGGGCCGTGGCGATGTGGTGTTCATCGACAAGTTGGACCATGCGTCCATCGTCGACGGTGCCAAGATGTCCTTCGGGCAGACCGAGCGATTCAACCACGGTGACTACGCGCAGCTGGAGCGGCGGCTTCAGGGGCACGCGGGTCGCGGCATGTTGATCATCGTGGACGGCGTCTACTCGATGGAGGGCGACATTGCCGACGCCCCACGGTTGTTGGAGATCGCCCATCGCTACGGCGCCGCGCTGGCCATCGACGACGCCCACGCGGTGGGCGTGCTTGGACCCAAGGGCGATGGCACCGCCGCTCATTTCGGACTCGTGGACGAGGTCGATCTCGTGGTCGGGACGTTTTCCAAGTCGCTCGCGTCCATTGGCGGCTTCGTGGCCGGCTCCGAGAGCGTAATCCACTATCTGAAGCACCACAGCAGGCCGCTCATCTTCTCCGCCGCCCTTCCCCCCGCGAACACGGCAGGTGTGTTGGCGGCACTCGAAGTGATGATCTCCGAGCCGGAGCGACGTCGGAGGTTGTGGGAGAACACGCTGCGATTCCAGGAGGGTGCGCGGAGTCTTGGCTACGACATCGGGCCCTCGCAGACACCGATCGTGCCTGTGCTCATCGGACCACTCGAAAAGACGTTCCGCTTCTGGCGGCGGCTGTTCGACGAAGGGGTGTTCACCAACCCCGTAGTGCCGCCGGCCGTCCCCATGGACCAATGCCGGCTGCGAGCCAGCCTCATGGCGACGCACACCCCTGACCAGATCGACTTCGCGCTCGACATCTTCGCGAAGCTCGGCAAGGACATGGGGGTGGTTTGACGTCGCGGGTGGTCGTGCGGCCGGTGACGTCGGCCGCCGACCTCAGACGCTTCATCGCCTTTCCATATCGGCTGCATCGCGGGGACCCACTTTGGGTCCCCCCGTTGCGTATGGATATCCGCACGTTGCTCTCGAAGACGAACAATCCCTTTTTCGAGCACGCCGAGGCGGAGTACTTTCTGGCCGAACGCCGCGGGGAGGGTGATCCGCTGGTGGGCCGCATCGCCGCCATCCACAACTACGCCCACAACGAGTTTCACGACGATCGAGTGGGCTTCTATGGCTTCTTCGAGTCGATCGACGATCAAGCCGTGGCCGACGCGCTTTTTGAGGCCGCGGCGGCGTGGCTCAGGCACCGCGGGCTTACGTCGATGCGCGGGCCCGTCTCATTCTCCACCAACGACGAGTGCGGCCTCGTGGTGGACGGCGTGGATACCCCGCCGGTGATCCTGAATCCCCACAATCCGGCGTACTACGTTGGACTCACCGAGCGGGCGGGATTCACGAAGGCCAAGGACCTGATCCTCTATCAAAGCACGACCCCCACGTTGCCCGAACGCCTCATGAAGGGCGCCCGTCTCGTGGCCGAGCGGAAGAAGCTCACCGTTCGTCACCTGGACATGAAGCGTTTCGCCGAAGAAGTGGATCGCATCAAGCACATCTATAATCGGGCGTGGGAGAAAAACTGGGGCTTCGTCCCGATGACGGATGCCGAAGTGGATCATCTGGCGAAGCAGCTGAAGCCGGTCGTCGTGCCGGAGCTCGTCGTGTTCGTTGAGCGCGGCGATGATCTCGTGGGCTTCGCCGCCGCCATCCCGGACATGAATGTCGCCCTCAAGAACAATCCCTCCGGCCGGCTGTTTCCCGGAATCCTGAAGATCCTCTGGGCGGCCCGGAAGATCACGCGCGTTCGGATTCTCCTGCTGGGACTGGTCAAAGAATTCCGGAAGTCCGGCGCCGACGCCCTCATGATCCACTGGATCTGGGAGCACGGACGTGCGAAGGGCTACGATTGGGCCGAGTCCGGGTGGATCCTCGAGGACAATGCGCCCATGAACAACGCGATGCGGCGTGTGGGCTTCGACCCCTACAAGACCCTCCGTCTCTACGACCGACCACTGTGAGAATCTTCGTGACCGGCGGAACGGGATTCGTCGGCTCACATCTCGTCGATGTGCTGGTCCAGGCCGGCCATGACGTCGTGTGTCTCGTTCGGGACGTCCGCAAACTCGAGCGGATGTTTCCTGCCGATCGGCGGCCACGCTTTGTGGGTGGAACGCTGCACGACGAGACGGCGCTTCGCGCGGGCTTGGAAGACGTCGACGCGGTCATCCACGTGGCTGGGATGATTGCTGCGCGCAGTCGGCAGGAGTTCTTTGCGGTGAACACGGAGGGGACGGGACGCCTGCTCAACGTGGCGGCACGGAGCGCACCAACGCTCCAGCGGTTCGTCTACCTCAGCAGCCTCGCCGCCGTGGGTCCGGCCTCGCCTGGCGCCCCGCTCGGCGAAAACGTCTCTCCAAACCCCGTGAGTGCCTACGGTGAGAGCAAGCTCGCGGCAGAGGAGGCGGTGCGCGCCACGAAGCTCCCCTGGACGATCGTGCGTCCCCCCACGGTCTACGGACCGCGCGACCGCGAGATCCTCCGGGTCTTCAAGCTCGCCGCGCGCGGCTTCATTCCTCTGGTCGGCAGTCTGGATCAAGAGCTCTCGCTCATCCACGTGCGTGATCTGGCCGGTGCGATGCTCGCAGCCTTGCACGACGCCGCCCAAGGTCTGACCTACTTCGCGTGTCACCCCGAGCCGGTCACGGCCAAGAGGTTCGCCCAGGCGATCCATCGGGCCGTGCACCTCGTGAAGGCCACGGGCCGAGAGGGGCGGGACCCGATGCTGCTGCAGATTCCGGCGTCGTTGGCGAGGCCGGCCCTCACGATTTCTGGCACCCTGGCCCGGATGATGGGACGAGCCACGGTCCTGTCGGGGGACAAAGTGACCGAGTTTCTGGCGGACGCGTGGACCTGTTCCCCAGCCGCGCTGGAGCGCGATACGGGATGGCGCGCCGAGACCGCACTGGCCGACGGACTCCTCGAGACGGCTCGCTGGTACCACGAACGCGGTTGGTTGTGAGACCCGTCGACAAACTCTTCGCTGTGTATTTCGCGTTTGTGACTGTCGTCGTCATCGTGCGGGGCGGTCCCGACGACGCCGGTGATGGATGGTTACTTCTTGCCCACGCGCTTTTTGGCGTCCTGGTGTTCTTGTTCTCCCGACTTCGCAGCACCCAGCCGGTGGGACAGTTCCTTTGGGATTTCTACCCGCTCTTGCTGATCCCCGGACTGTACACCGAGATCGGCGTGCTCTCGGAGCAATTGGGCCGGCCGGCCATCCTCGCCCATGACGCCGTGGTCCAGGCGTGGGAGTTGGCCATTTTTGGCAGCCAAGTCTCGTATGAGTGGATCCGCCAGGCACCATCGGTGTTCTGGTCCGGGGTGTTGCACCTCGCCTACTTCACGTACTACCCCATTGTTTTTCTCGGACCCTTTCTCCTGCTCATTCGTGGCGAGCGCGCCCGTGGCCGCGCGGTCCTTTTCACGATTTCTCTCACGTTCGTGATTTGCTACGTCGTCTTCATTCTCTACCCCGTGGCCGGGCCCAACTGGGTCTGGGAACATCCGTCCGGCCCCGTTCGCGACGTGTGGAGCGCACGACTCGTCTACGCAATCTTGGCCGGCGGCTCCTCCATCGGGGCGGCGTTTCCCTCTTCGCACGTGGCCGCCACGATGGCCGCGACCCTCGCGCTCTGGCACCAGTGGAGACGCTTGGGTGCGCTGTTCATCGTGCCTGCCATCCTGTTGGTCGTCGCAACGGTGTACTGTCAGATGCACTACGCCATCGATGCGGCCACGGGATTGCTGGTAGGAGTACCCGTCGGATGGTGGGTCGGGAAGGGAGCGGGGAGCGGGGAGCAGGGAGCGGGATGAGACGGGGAGCGGGGAGCCGGGAGCGGGGAGCAGGAAAAGCAGAGCTGGCGTGGCAAGGACGGCTCGTCAGTGCGAACCGCCCTTCGCCTGACGTCGGAGCAAACCGCTCCCCGCTCCCGGCTCCCCGCTCCCCGTCTAGTGCGCGTGTCCGTCGTCGCTCACCATGCCGGCTGAGCGCTCAGTCGAAAGTCCAGCGATCTCTTCATATGTGCCTCGGACCTCCCGCATGTAGTGACTGCGGTCGAGCGCATACAACGGATTGGTGAGATCGGCCCGCGGCCACATCCCTCCTCCCGACGGCATGAACACTCCACCCACCACACCCATACCACCGGCCACGAGCGTGTCTGTCGAAGGGTTGTTGTAGGTCACGATCACCCGATACACGTGATCCGGATAGACTTTGGCCCCGAGAGTCTTGTACAGCCGCCCCAGGGTGACACCGACGAGATTGCCTTCGCCGTCCTCGATGGGAAGACCCTCCCAGATGACCTCGTTCTCGGTCACGTCCACGAACTTGATGCTCTCCGCCAACTCATGCATGTGACCGCCAATGGCCATGATGCGACCCTCCAGACTCGGACTCGCCTCGTATGACCACTCCGATCGGCCCGGCGGCAGATCGAACGACTTGTCACCCGCGGGAAACGCAACATCGAGCTGGAATGGATACACGTTGAAGAGCGGCCAGGGACGGCCGGCCTTCACATACTTGAGACGTACCCGCACCTCGACCCCGCTATGCGCGGCGCCGGTGGGATTGTGGAGCATAGCCGTCACCACCATGGGCGTGCCTTCCGGGATCGGATAGCCCAAGAGCCATCGGGGCATGGCTTGCGATCCCGTTTCCTTCCCCACCGCCAGCATTCGCTGTGAAATGGGAAGAAAGAGCTCCCGGTGAACCGGGTTGATCAGGTTGAGGTGATGGAGGATCTCGACGGGAAGCTGCTTCCCTGCACCGTTCACTACCTCGTAGCTGAAGCCGTACAGGTAGGCACTGATGGGGAACTGCACGGTCTCGACCGGAGCGAAGACGGCCCCGCCATGGACGGCATGGGGATCGTTGCCGCCATGATGCGCCGCCTCACCCGGTTCCATAGCCCCCTGAGGCAGCTCCATGGGCCCAATCGTCAACACGAACTCACCCGCGGCTACGTCATTGATCAGACGTGTCGCGGTCTCCTGAGCGAACGCAGTCTCCCCTCCAAGAAGGGCAACCAATACCAGCAAAGAGACTCTCACGGGATCAACTCCTAGCTCACCGTTTGTCGTAACCAACAAGGGAACCGGCCGGGGCTGTGAAATCAACCCTCGGTTGCCTCGACGCTGGCAAGCGGGGCGCGCGTGCGAGCGCGGAGGCTCCGCAGCTTCAGGATCCAGAAGATCGACACCGCCAGCAACACGAGACCCAATGAAATGAATGCGAGGAGCTTCACATCGATCTGGAGGAGCGCGCCGAACGTCGCAAAGACCCAGATCCTGGGAAACCGCCCCAGTGCCGTGGCAACCATCTGCCGGTTGACGTCATAGCCAGCCAGCGGAGAGATGAACCGCACCGGCCAGTACGGTAGGATGGACCAGCTACACAGCCATATCGTGAAGAACGGGGCCCGGCGAAAGCGCTCGAGCACCCACGTGGACAGACGGCTCTGGCGTGCACGGGTCAGCGCGTCGACTCTCAGAATCCGGCGGTAAATGTGATAGTTCAGATACTCGGCGTAGATCGTCCCCGCCGTGCCAACTACCGCGACGAGCAACGGTGGATAAACGCGACCAAAAAGAATCACGATGGGCTCGTACGTGGACGGCAAGAACGGTGCGATGGGGCCATTCACCCAGATGGTGATCAGCCCAAACGCCACGAACCCGCCGGTGGCCGGAACAAGGATAGTCAGCGGAATGGCCAGGAGCAGGACGACCGCCGTAGCCCTGAGAAACCGGTCCCACACGGGAGATCCGATGCGGCGGGTCAGCAGAGCGAGCATATGGACCGGACGCCTCGCTACTCCGATCCCGCGAATCGCATGGTAGCGGCCGCACTAGCGGCAGAAGAAGTCACAAGGAACCACCACGGTCCGGGTACAACAAACGAGGTCGCCCGGTCATGGACCGGGCGACCTCGGGTGCGTGCTCTCGAGAGAGCAGCGACACTCCTTCTTACTGCTCCACCGTCAGCGTGGCCTTCATACCCAGGGCTTCGTGTGGGGTGCAAAAATAGCCATACGTCCCCGTCGGCGCCCCCGTAAAGGTGATCTCGAACGACTGATTGGGCTGCGTCATCAGCATCCCGCTCATCGGGCCGATGTTCCCTTGCTTGCCCGCATACACGGTCGTCAGGTAATCCTTAGCGCCGGCTGGAATCTGGTTCTCGTAAAACGCCACGTTGTGCGGAAAGCCACTCATGTTCAGCCAGCGAACGGTGTCTCCCACCTTGATGGTGAGCGTCGCCGGCCGGTACACGTAGTTTCCGTCGTTCGTAAGGAGCATCTGAACTTCGTGAACGGTGCCGGTTCCACGCTCGGTCGCGGTAGCCGTGGGCTGACAAGGCTGCATCGCTGCGCCCTCGGTCGCACCCTCGGACTGCGCCCCCTGCTCACCACCACCGCAGGCTAGGCCCAGGACGGCAAAAGCCGCGATCAGTTTGCGCATCTAATTGTCCTCCGTGTAGAATCCGGGTTCGGTGCTTGTGAAAGTTGTCACAAATGTAAATGGCTGCGCCTCCGATGGAAGACCCGTCTCCCAGGGTTGCGCTTTCGGAAGAAACGATGAACTTCATGGCGGCATGCAATCGCCCATCCCGCAACCACTTGTAGCGCTCGCGCCTGAAGGGTCCGCCACCCATGCCTGAGCCCCCTGCCTGTCGGCGTTTGGGCCGGCACTGCCGCGAGCTCGGTCTGACGCTCCGCATCGCCGATCTTGGAGATGACAGTCAAACGTTGCAGGACGCCGCCGCCACGTGGCTCTTGGGGCACACCGAGCACATCACGTTCGGCCGCCCCTACATCCTCGATCACGAGCTCCTGGTGGACGCCACGGTCCACGTCCCCTGCAAGTACTTGAAGGTGGAACACGATCCGCGGCTGGCAGGCAACGGAACCGGTCGCCTCGCGCGCTGCACGGCCCACGGCTACTCGGGGCCCCCGCCCCGCAGCAGCCAGCCTCCTGCGCACCAGCGGCCCTCGATGCGCCCAAGACCCGCTACGTTCCATCTGCACTACAAGGGGCGCCCCCGCACCTTGCCTCTCAGGCTCAAACGGTCGGCGCCACGATCGCTGCCGGTGTTGAACGGCGACAACCCTTGCGCCACAGCGAAATGTCGAACGGCAGACAACAAACAGGGCGCCGCGTGCTGCCGCGATCTCACCCTGGACCTCGCGCTGCCGAAGACCGCCAAACGTGTCGAGTCGCTGTTGCGAGCCCGCAAGTCGCCCTACCTCTGCAAGGTCTCCCGTATCGATGACGATACGATGGAGTGTGAGGTCATCTCGGCCTGCGGCTATCTGGATCCGTCCGACGGCCTGAGTTGCGTACTCCACGACCGCGTCTTGCCCAACGGGCGCATCGCCAAGCCCTCGATCTGCCGAGAGTGGCCCGATCTCGATGAAGACGAGGTCGCCCACCCTGGGTGTGCTTTGGTGGATGAATAAGGCGGGATCGGCGGCGGACGCGGCGAGGCGGCGGGCCGAAGCAACAGCAATGCAACCAACCAGAAAGGATCCCGGACCGTGCCACGTCCTTCCCCTGCCCCGGAAATCGGGCCCGAAGAACTGGTGGCCACCGTCGAAAGTGGTGGCGGAGTCCAAGTATTGGATGTCCGCGCACCAGCGCGGCTTGCCACGGGCCGCGTGGAGATCGTCCCCGACGAACGGTTTCACAACATTGTCGGATCCCAGCTCCTGAAAATCACCGACCCCCGGGCATTGGATCTCTCGCTGGAATTGCCGGTGACCGTGGTCTGCGGCAGAGGGAACGACAGCAAGGTCATCGCCAATCACCTCAACCGGCTGGGATTCACCGCGAAGTCGCTGCGGGGCGGGATACGGCAGTGGATGCAAGTGCTGGTTCCACGACCATTGCCTACCACCACCTCGCTCGACGCGCTCACCCAATTCGATCGACTCGGGAAGGGAGCGATGGGATATCTCCTGGTGAGCGCTGGTGAAGCGTTGGTCGTGGATCCGCCTCGCAACATCCAGCCATATCTCGATGCCGCCCGCACGGCCGGCGCCACGATCATCGGGGTGGCCGATACCCACGTCCATGCGGACTACATCAGCGGGGCACCCGCCCTTGCCCAGTCACTCGCGGTGCCGTATTACCTGCATCCGGCGGACATGGTCTACCCATACGACGGAACTCCTGGACGGGTCGCGTTCGAGCCGTTGCATGACGGATCGGCAATCCACGTGGGACGCGCCACCGTCACCATAGCGCATACGCCAGGTCACACCGAGGGAAGCGTGACGTACCTCGTGGACGATGCCGCGGCGTTCACCGGCGACTTCGTGTTTGTCCGATCCATCGGGAGACCAGACCTTGCCGGCAAGACCGAGGAATGGACCACCGCCCTGTGGGAGAGCATCCAGCGCGCCCGCCGTGCGTGGCCGCCTGAGCTCGCGGTGTATCCCGCGCACTATTCCTCCGAAGCAGAGCGCCGCGCCGACCATTCGGTGGGTGGACGGTTTGGCGACCTGCTCTCGACCAACCCGCCGTTGACGATCGAGACCGCCGACGCCTTTACTGCCTGGGTGAGCCAGAAGAAAGCCGAGTTCCCAGACGTCTACCGTCGCATCAAGGCCATCAACGTTGGGCTGGAGGTGGTGGACGAGATCGAGGCCGAGGAGTTGGAGATGGGGAAGAACGAGTGCGCGTTGGGGTAGGAGGGTGGGGGCTAGCACCCTAGCCGCTAGAGCGGCATCGTGACCACCACCTGCCCCGCTACCGGCCGGCCTTCGAGGGTGCGGGCGGGGTAAAAGGTCCATTGGTACATACGCTCGAGCAGTTTCTTCCGGTACGATCCGTCGTCGATGGGCGGCTCGATCTCGACGTTTTGCACGCGTCCCCGCGCATCCACCCAGAACCGGATCTTGAGCTCGGTCCCCTTGAGGGACGACGGTGGATCGTCAAACGGAAACACCACGGCCCGGGGTTCGGGGGCCAGCACCGCTCCACCCTCGCCGCCCGAGCCGGGGCCAGCACCGCTCCCCACCCCCGTGCCGCGACCGGTCCCCACACCACCTCCGCTTCCGGCGCCCGCACCGGGACCGGCACCCGCCCCCGATCCCACACCGAGTGTCTCGACGTTGATCGCTGGGCGCTCTGGTGGGGCCGTGGCGAGCTGCGGAAGCTCGGGAGAAACTTCCTTGAGCTCCACCGTGGGTGGTTTCACGACGACCTGCGGCTGTACGACGACGTCTTCCCGTTGCGCTGGCTGCTCGACGTTCGGCGGTGCCGGCTTGGCGGGCTCGGGCAGTGGGGGTAGCTCGAGGTAGCGCACCCGGGTTGCCCCACCGCCTCCACCACCACCACCGCCCAACGGCCCGGGACCACCGATCGCCTTCTCGTAGCCCTCGAGCACCTGATTACCCGCCACTAGCATGAGGACCGCGATCGCCGCGTGGGCGAGCACGGCCAGCACCACTCCAGAACCGAACCGGCGATCCACGCGAGGGAGCCGCGCTGTCGGGGTCCGCGGAGGCGTGTGTGGACGCTGCACAATCGGCGGTGTCGTGGGGCGTGCCACCCCCTCGGGATCGAGCGGTGGGGCCCTCCGCGGTCTCGCGGGGAAGAGACGGAGCCGTCCACCCGCGAGTTCGCTGAGCACGTCGTCCCGTGGGCGTCCGTTGGACTCAGCGCCGCCGGATCTGTTCCCGTAATCGATCATACAGCGAGGGTTCCAGCGCATACACGCGCTCGAAGGCTCCCACGGTGGCGCTCTCTTCGGCCCCGACGGCGTCCAGGAACACTCGGCGGTACCGCGCGGTCTGCGTGGGAGCGTAGAAGTCGAGAATCAGTGAGCCACAGCGTACCGCCAGCGTACGCTCCAAATCCTCGCGCTCGGCGGGATCCTCCGAGAGGCTCGCTCGGAAGCGCGCGTCGATGAGGAGGAAGCAGAGCTCCTTGAGAAACGCGAACGTCGCTGCCTCCGGGCGCTGCGTCATCAGGGGTAGCTGTACCGCCACAACTTGATCGTCCGGATCGAACTGGTCGATCTCCACAATCCGACCCTCCGGACCCAGCGCGGGCGACGGCATGACGATCCCTCCACTCAGGCGCCGGCGATCCAAAAACGGCTTGAGATACGGCCAGAGCGCCGAGTCCCAGAGCGCTTGAATCCCGTCGTACAGCGGCTCTACCTCGGTCGCGCGTTGGTGCCAATACTCCTCGTAGAAGACCTTCCATTCTTCTTCCACCGCGTTCACGAGCGACTCGAGCACCCGCCGCGTCTTCCCCTTCTGGAACGCCCGGCTGAACTGGAACGCGCCCAAACGGACGTCGCGGCCGGTCAGCGCCGTATCGTTGGTCCTGCGTTTGGCCACGGCTCGCAGCGCGCGGAGCATTCTGCCCGGCTCGGCTCGCGGGAAATAGAGCGGCGCGAAGTGGAGCGTGGCCAGATCCGGGTCCTCGTCGAATGCCTTCCGGAGTTCCGTGGCCAGACTGTCTAACATCGTGGGAAACACCCCACGCTCCTGCTTGATCTCACGGATTCTGCGTGCGTAGTCAGCACTGTACAGTCCCAGCGGACCGGGTTGATCCGCCTGGATCACCGCCAGGGCATGGAACCAGAGATCCGTCTGAGAGGCGCGCTTCACCTGCCAGCCCGCCGGTTGCGATTCTCGCGCTGCAACGCTGTCCTTAGGAGGCAGGCTATCCTGTACGGCTAGACTGTCTTGGGCCGAGAGTGGCGCCACTCCGGCCACGACCGTAGCGATCAGAGCTGTCGTCAACGTGCGTTTCATCGCTTGTCTCGGTCCCTCCTCAGTATGCGCCTTTCCCGTTCAGAACCCGCTGTGCCGCGACCGGGTTTCCGTATCCCGGTGGAACATCTCAAGATAGGGGGTAAGGCGCCACCCCGCCCCTCCGTTCCTCCGTGGAGGGGGCAGCAGCGGCCCTCTGCCCTTTACCCCCTTCCCGTACCCGCCTGGCCTCCCCCCGTTCACTCCTCGATGTGCAACTCCCAGGCCTCCAGACGTCCTCCAGGGCGAGCACAGACGGAGAGGACTCATGCGCACGGTGTTTGTCTCGATCGCGGCCCTCCTGATCGCCGCCCCGCTGGCGGCGCAGGGTTGGATCGAACCGGCTCCTGGCCGGCCTGATTTTGGAGTTCGCAAGACTCGGACGGTCGTGTCTGTTCGGGTCATCGATCGTATTGCCCATGTGGAAGTGGAGGAGTGGTTTCGTAACGAAGGGGGAGGGCTTGGAGAAGGTGACTACATCTATCCGCTGCCCGGCGAAGCCGTCTTCAGCAATTTCTCCCTGTTCCAGGGAGACGAGGAGCTACGGGGTGAGACGATGGACGCCCGTGAGGCACGGGCGATCTATGAGGAGATCGTGCGACGCAAGAAGGACCCGGCGCTGATCGAGCTCGTTGGGCACGGCCTCGTCCGAGCCCGGGTCTTCCCCATCAATCCAGGCGACACGCGCAAGATTACGCTGCGGTACACGCAGTTGCTCGAGCGGGCCGGCGATGCGCTGCAACTGCGATATGCCGCAGGGGGGCGGTTTGGGATGGGAAGGACTGAAGGGGGGACCACGCCCAGACCCATGCCCGAGGATGTCCCACTCACGTTCACCGTGACGGCGCCCGGTGACGTGTTTGGCGAACCGTTCTCTCCCACACACCGCCTGCGTGTCACGGACACCGATCGACGGCTGACGATTCGTCCGGAGGACGACCTCGTAGGGGATTTCGTCTTGCTCCTGCCGCTCGTCAGACCGGTGGTCGGGATCTCCGTCGTGGCGCACCGGCCAGTGGGTGAGGACGGATACTTCATGCTCACACTCTCGCCCGGTGCGGCGCGGGGATCGATTCTCCCGCGTGACCTCACCGCGGTGGTGGACGTGTCGGGTTCCATGTCCGGCGCCAAGATCGAGCAGGTCCGGGAGGCCTTGCGACAGCTCCTGGGTTCCCTGGGGCCCAACGACCGGTTCCGGCTCGTGGCGTTCAGCAATCGTGTGCGTGCGTACCGCGCCGAATGGACCGCGGCCAGCGCACGGGAACGCGAGCGGGCGCGGGAGTGGATCGACAATCTGCAGGCGAACGGTGGCACGAACATCGAGGGGGCACTGGCCGAGGCGTTTCGCACGGAGAGTCCCGAGGACCGTCTGCCGATCGTCGTGTTTCTGACCGATGGCCTCCCATCGGTGGGTGAGCGCAATCCCGAACGGATTGGGGAGCAAGCCGAGGCACGGCGTGGGAACGCACGGGTCTTTGCGTTTGGCGTGGGGTACGACGTGAATACGTATCTGCTGGACCGACTGTCGGCGGCGGGCCGGGGGACCACCGAGTACGTGGAGCCCGGCGAGGGTGTCGAAGACGCGCTCGGCACCTTGGCGGCCAAGATCCAGCATCCAATATTGGCCGATCTGCGGATCGGCACTGCACCGGTGGAGCTGGACGAAGTCTACCCGCGGGAACTCCCGGATCTGTTTCTCGGAGAGGAACTCGTGGTGTTCGGTCGGTACCGCCCGAGTCGCCGGCAGGCAGGTGAGCTCGTGATCACGGGGTCGCGTAACGGGCGACCGGAGCGATTCGGCACCAGGGTGCGCTTCCCGGCAGACGAGCCGGGGAACGACTACATCCCCAGACTGTGGGCGTCCCGAAAGATCGGCGAACTTTCGCGCGAGATCCGGCTCCGAGGTCACAACGCCGAGCTCGAGCGGGAGATTCGCGAGACGGCCCTGCGGTACGGCCTGCTCAGCGAGTATACCTCGTACCTAGTACAGGAACCGCTCGACAATGATCGCGTGGCACTCGGCGCCGGGTTGCCGAGCCGCCCGGGCCGACGCATGGCGGCGCCAGCGCCGGCCGCGCCCGCGGAGGCCACCGGGGCCCTGGCAGTCGCGCAGTCCGAGGAGGCACGAATGCGGCGGGAAGCCAAGACGAGTGCGGATATCGCCGTGGCGGAGGACGAGGTCCTGAACCGCGGACACTTCGGTCAGAGCCGCCACGTCGCGGGGCGCTTGTTCCGGGAGATTCAGTCCACGTGGACCGATCTCCGGCACGAAACGTCGCAGCGCACGGTGCGCGTCGAGAGCTTCAGTCCGGCCTATTTCGCAGTGCTTCAGGCCCTACCAGAGCTCGAGCCCTATCTGAAGGCGTTCGACCGCGTCGTGGTCGCGGGTGAGCGGGTGAGCGTCTTGGTGGGTCCCGATGGCGATCGAGAGTTGTCCGAGCGGGCGCTCGCGCGAATCGTGCGGGAATTCAGGGGAAATTGAGATGCCTGCGAGGCCGCTTCCGCTCCTAGTGCTGCTGCCGCATCTGCCGCCAGCTTCCAGCTTGGCGGGCGGCAGGAGCCGCAGATTGGACGACGCCATCGTGCTAGACTACACCCCGTGACCGTCGACTGGGCGCAGGTGTACCGCACGCACTATTCGGAGCTCGTCCGCTTCCTGCACCGCAAGGTGTGGGATGTGGACCGGGCTCACGATCTTGCACAGGAGGTGTTTGTGCGCGCGCTAGAGCACGAGCCGGAGAATCCCCGGGCATGGCTGTATACCGTGGCCGCGAACCTCGCGAGGGACGAGGCCAGGAGCGAGATCCGGCGACGGAGACACCTCAGACTCATCAAGGCCGAGGCGCGGACGGTGGAGCGCTCCGACCCCGCACGGGACATGGAGCGGGCCGAGCGCGACCGTCGGGTGCGAGGCGCCTTGGAGCGTCTGAGTGAACGTGACCGAGAAGTGTTGCTGTTGTGGGATGCCGACTTGAGTTATGACGAGATCGCGAGCCAAACGGGATTGTCGCGAAAAGCAATTGGCACCACGCTCGCCAGAGCGAGGCGCCGCCTAGTAGACGCGTATGACGCGTTGGAGGAAAAGCATGTCGCACGTGGATGAGGGCATTCTCCACGCCTATGTGGACGGAGAATTGACGGATGCCGCCGAGCGGCGGGAGGTGGAGCTCCACCTCGAGGGATGCGAGACGTGCCGACGAGCGCTCGCGGACGCTCGGACCCTCCGAGACAAGGCCACCGGGATCTTACGGGATTCGGCGCCGGTCGATGGCGCCGCACCTCCGCCCTTTGCCGCGATTCAAGAACGAGCGGCGAAGCGAGGGGGGCGTGGCGCCGTTCGTCGGCTGACGCGTCTGCAGAGTTGGGCGTTGGCAGCCACGGTCGTGCTGGCTGTCGGAATCGGCTCTGTGGTCGGGTTGAATGTCCGCCGTGCGGAGACCGATGCCGGGCCGTTCGAGCAGATGTCGGCCGCTCCCGAAGACGCGCGCCGCCTCACACTCAATGAATCGGAGGCCGACGAACGCCGGGCCGATCGTTTTGCCGAGCAGGAGGCGCCGCCTCCGAGCCCGGCCCGCCCCTCTGCGACACCGGAGTCGCAGGCGATGGTCGCAGGTGGGCGTGAGCGCAAGGCCCTGCCCGCCGACGAACCGGCCGGCGCGCCCGCGTTGGGCCGCACCCAGCCCACCGACCAAGACCGACGCGGGCTCGCCTCCGTCGCCAACGCCGCTCCCCCTGGTGCGGCCGACTCCGGTACCGCCGAGGTGCGCACGCGCGTCGCCGCCCCAGTCGCAGCGCAGGACGCCGTCGAAGAGCGCCCGGCTCAAGAAGCCGTCGCCAAGTTGACGGTCGTCCAAGCCCCGCGCGAAGACGTTCCATGGACGGCGGTCAGTGAGGGTGCCGCTCGAGCGACGCTGGGAGGACAATTGGCGACCCTCGCGGGGCTGCCGGTGACGGGATACGCGCTCCGGTCCGTGGATGGGCTATCCCAGGTGCGTGTGATGCACGAGACGGAGGCCGGTGAACTCGTTGAGCTGATTCAGTGGCGGACGGCCCAAGACTCGCTACGAAACGGAATGGCGGAGTTCCAGGGTGGGGAGGTGGCTCGGGACTCGCTCACGACCGTGACCGTCCGCCATGACGACTTGACGATCGTTGCCCGGGGAATGTTGTCGAACGAGACGCTACGGCGCCTCCTCCTGCGCATCCCCTAGTCGGCGGAATCGGATCAGCTCGGCTACCACGGCCACGGCGATCTCCGCCGGCGTATCGGCACCGATTTCCAACCCAATGGGCGACCGTACTCGAGCAAGCGCGTCGGGAGACACACCGCTAGCTGCGAGCGTTCGCCAGATGACGGCACGCTTGCGCTTACTCCCGAGCATGCCGACATAGCCGGCAGCCGTGCCAGCCGTGCGTTCCACGATGAAGGCGTCGTAGGAGTGCCCGCGGGTCGTCGCGAGCACGAAATCGTCTTCGTCGAAGTGGAAGCGGTCGAGCAGGTTCCGAAAATCCTCGACGACGACTTCGTGTGCCCAGGGCACTTGATCCCGATTGGCGAACTCTGCCCGATCATCCGTGATGACCACCTGAAAGCCCGCGCCCGCGGCGACCCTGGCGATTTCGGCCCCCACGTGACCCGCGCCAAAGATGATGACCCGGGGTACCCGGCGAAGCCGCTCAACCAGCGTGCCCCGCTCCTCATCGAGGAACACCTGCTGCCGGCGGTGGGCGATGGACGTCTCCGGCACCGGAAGGTGGTCCCCCACGGCCACGACGTCGCTCCCCACCACCGCCGTCTTCCGAGCGCCCGCGCTCCAATCGATACCGGTCATGACGACCGTGGGCGTCCGAGCCGCGAGTCCGGATGCCACCCGGCCATACAAATCGGCCATGGTCTGGACCAGCGGCTCCAAGAAGAACTCAGCGGTCCCGCCGCACGAGAGGCCGATGTCGCCGGCGACATCCGCGTTGAGGGTGTGCCGCACAAACGCCGGCGCTCCGGCATGCGCCGCCGTCAGCGCCTGCTCGGTCACATCCGCCTCGACACAACCTCCGCCAACGGTGCCCCATCGCCGCCCATCGGTGGTCACCAGCATCTTCGCATCGCTAGCCATGGGTAGCGACCCCCGTTGGCGGGATACGGTGGCAATGGCGGCCACGACGCCGTCAGCACGGGCCAACTCGCTCGCGGCCCGCCACACCGACTCCCGGGATTTCACGAGGGCAATTCCTCGAGGCGCGCCACGGCGCGACGAAGATGCGGGATCACGATCGAGCCACCCACGACAAGGGCAACGGAGAATGCTTCGTACAGTTCATCGTCGGAGGCCCCCTCTTCACGGCATCGTACCAGATGGTAGGTAATACAATCATCGCAGCGGAGCACCATGGATGCCACGAGCCCCATGAACTCTTTGGTCTTGGTATCCAACGCTCCAGACTGGTATGCCCGCGCGTCCAGGACGAAGAACCGATTGATGGTCAGGTTGCCGGCCGCATGGATGGCTTCGTTCATCTTTTCCCGGAAGTGACGAAACTCCGGGAGGGATTGGGATTGGGTCATATATCAGAGAATAGTATAGCGGAGAACGGCGGACTGGTGCAGTGAGGTATGTGGTGGAAGACGGCGGCAGTGGAGGCAGGAGCGGGAGGTGAGCGGGCGGTGCCCAGATTCTCGGTCGGCCGCCGCTGCCGCTTCGGCCGCCCCTGCTAATGCCCGCCGAACTCTGCTTGCATTTTGGCCGTGAGACGGGGGCTCACCATGGGGAACGTGCGGGCGAACACCCCGTAGGCGAGCAGGAACAGGCCGAGGAAGCCTACGGTGATGCCGATCTCGGCGAGTCCGAAGCCCGGTGCATGTTCGATCAGCGACGGCTGGACCAGCAGGAACCGCTCGAGCCACATCCCGGCAAGGCTGATGACGAAGAAGAGCACGAAGGTGGCTGGGGTGATTTTGGCCTTTACCCAGATTAGTCCCCAGAACGGGATGAAGAACACCATCATTCCGACGAGGACTGCCAGGGGACGCCAGTCGCCCCAGAGCCGCCAAAAAATAAAGGAGGTCTCTTCCGGAATGTTGCCGTACCAGATGACCAGCAGCTGGCTATACATCAGGTAGGCCCAAAAGACCGAGAAGCCAAACACCAGTTTGCCCAAATCGTGAAACTGCTGCCGGCCGATCAGGTGAGCGGCTCCCAGCCGGCCGCGCCAAAACACCATCATCAAGCCCAGCATGGTGAGCCCGGTGAGGAACGCCCCCATGAAGAAAAAAGCGCCGAACAGCGTACTCACCCAATACGGAGCCATCGACATGATGAGGTCGAACGCGATCAGGGTGAACGCGTACGCGTAGACGAAACACAGCAGCGGAGCGAGCCAGCTCAGGCGGCGCTCATTGCGGGTCTGATCGTCGGGGTGCGTACCGTAATCACCGGCGATGCGATCGTACACGCGTTGGCGCCAGCCGGAGACGTGGTCGCGCAATTCCGCGACGTCAGGTTTGAGATCGTGGTAGACGAACACGGCCGTGACGCCGAAGACCGCAAGCAGCGCAACGAGATCCCGCCAGAAGACCCAAGAGACCGTGAGCCACTGGCCGCGAGCGGGCGTGGGATGCTCGATCCACGGGAATAGGTGGTCGCGTCCGAGGAACAGCACGAGGAAGCAAACCAGAGCTACGGGAAGGAACGCCACCGCTGCCTCGGCGAATCGGACAATCGGACCCGACCAGTCGGCTTTGGCGATCTTTTGTGTCGCGGCGAAGATGATCGCGCCCTGGGCCACGCCCGTGAAGAACAAGAAGTTGATGTGAAACGCGCGCCACGCCCGTCCGGGGTCGTCCCCCAAGAGCAGGACGACGAAGAGGATCAACCCAATGCCGGCCAAGAGCGCGCCTGCCACGACCAGATTGCCGGCCGGTGCATTGGCGCCGCGCGCAAAGACCTCTCGGTCTACGGTGGCAGCCGTCATCGCGATGACCCCTGGATTTGGCGCACGTAGTTCACCACGTGCCACCGATCCTCACCGCGAATCCCTTCACCGTATGCGGGCATGATTCCTCGACCGTGCCGGATGATCGCATAGAGGTACCCGTCCGTGAGTGCTCGTGCCCGCGGGGTCAGGATAGAGGGCGTTACGACAAGCTTCGCGTTCACTGGCCCATCCCCCGCTCCCGCCGATCCGTGACAGGGTAGGCAAAAGATGTCGTAATACCGCTTACCGCTGTCGAGCGATTCCGCCGTCCGCTCGGTGGGATTCCGCATCCGGTCGATCGCCGGAAGGTTGGCCGGGAGCGGTGGCAGCGCCGGCTCCGTTCCGGTGATCGGGACGGCGCCTTCCACGGGCGGAAGCGGCATCTTGTACGGCTGGATCGCGATAC
Source organism: Gemmatimonadales bacterium (assembly GCA_041615815.1). GTDB lineage: Bacteria > Gemmatimonadota > Gemmatimonadetes > Gemmatimonadales > GWC2-71-9 > JBDHDH01. The sequence goes on from JBFJCP010000037.1 coordinate 28,773, forward strand.
CATAATGCATGACCGAGAACCATGGGATCGCGGCAATGAGATCGTCCGGGCTCGGGAAGCGGTGCCACTGCTCCCGCGTGCACCCCGCGACTAGCAAGGCACCAGCCACGACCGTGAGGACCAGCCGGGTGCCCGATCGCCGCCCCGTGTTAGATCTCAACCCGCACCTCCTCAGCCCCAGCCGACCGGAGCACCTCCTCCACTGCCGGTCGGCGCTCCACGGGGCATGGGACGAAGATGCCAATACGGTCGTCGGAGAACCGCGGATCGTAGGCTGCAGCACGACGGCTGCGCCAGGCGTGGAAGACCAGCCCGGCCACCGTCGCGAGGGCCCCAAACAGGATCGTCAGCTCGAAGCCGATCACCACGTAGGGGATGACAGAGCCAATGGGCTTGCCACCCACGATGATGGGATAGTCGTACGACATCCATAGTGACATCGCGAAGCCACTCGTGACGCCGGTGAGGCCGCCCACGAGAGTCCACAAGCGCACCGGACTCACCTTGTGGCCGATGGCGGCGGCGATCTCGTGGTTGGGCACGGGGGTATACACGGTAAAGTCGCGGTACCCCAGTTCCTTCAGGGAGCGGATGGCATCCGCCGCCGCATCCACGTGCGGGTAGCACGCGAGGAGCCCGGCTGCAGGCGCCGTCATGGGTGGGCCGCCCGTTTCCGAGGCATCGGAATGATCTCCTTGACCTCGGCGATCGAGACCGTCGGGAAATTCTTGGCGAACAGCAGGAACCACATGAAGAACCAGCCAAAGCTCCCTGCCAGGATTGTCCACTCGACCCACGAGGGCGTGTAGTGGCCCCACGCAAACGGCTCGTACTCGTGGGACAAGGACACGACGATGATGACGAACCGCTCGAACCACATCCCGAGATTGATGAATAGGGAAAGCAGGAACAGCGCTGGGATGCTTTGCCGAATGTTCTTGAAGAACAGCAAGAACGGGAGGAACCCGTTACAAATGAGCATCGTCCAACTGGCCCACCAGTACTCCCCGAACGCGCGATTGTAGAAGGCCGCGCGCTCATGCGGATTCCCACTATACCAGGCGATGAAAAATTCGATGGCGTAGGCGTATCCGACGATCAACCCCGTCACGAGAATGAGCTTGGCGAGGTTTTCGAAATGCTCCACGGTCACGTAGCGCTCGAGATGAAACGCCTTTCGAAGTGGGACGAGGAGCGTGATGACCATCGCTAACCCGGAGTAGATCGCGCCGGCCACGAAGTAGGGGGCGAAGATCGTGGTGTGCCAGCCAGGGACGATCGACATGGCGAAGTCCCACGACACGACGCTATGCACCGAGAGCACCAGCGGCGTGGCGAGGGCCGCCAGGTACAGATACGCGCGCGTGAAATGTCGCCACTCTTGATCCGTGCCGCGCCATCCGAGTGCGGTGATGCGATACAGTTTTTTGCGCCAGCCCGTGGCAACGTCGCGAACGGAGGCGACATCGGGGATCAATCCCACGATGAGGAACGTCGTGCTCACGATGAGGTAGGTCGTGACGGCGAACACGTCCCACAGCAGCGGTGACTTGAAGTTGACCCAAAGCTGCCGCTGGTTGGGATAGGGAATCAGCCAGTAGGCGTACCAAATTCGTCCCACGTGGATCAGCGGGAAGAGTCCCGCGGTCATCACCGCGAACACCGTCATCGCCTCAGCGGTCCGGTACACGGCGGTTCGCCACGCCGAGCGAAACAGGTACAGGATTGCCGAGATGAGGGTGCCGCAGTGCGCGATTCCCACCCAGAACACGAAGGTCGTGATGTAGACGCCCCAGAGCACCGGCGGCGTATAGCCGGCTACGCCCATCCCAAAGCGGACCTGATAGAGCAACGCACCCATCCCCAACGCGAACACGACAACCGCCGTCCCAAGCAGGACGTAGTAGGTCCTGGACGGACTGCCGAGCGTCGCGGTGACGTCGCGCGTGATTTCCGCGTACGTGGGCCTCACGAGCTGGGTATCGGGCTTCGCGGTCGTCGCCATCGAGTTAGGCCTCGGTCACGTTCCGCACTCGTTTCAGATACGTCACGGCGGGTCGAGTGTTGAGCTCTTCGAGTACGCGATAGTGCCGCTCGTCTTCCAGGAGATCGTGCACACTCCAATTCGCGCCGTTGCGATCACCGAACACGATGGCATCCGCCGGACACGTCTGCTGGCAGGCCATCTGAATGTCACCTTCTCGAATGGTGGTCTGCCCCAGCTTGGCCTGATGCTGGCCGTCTCGAATGCGTTGTACGCAGAACGTGCATTTCTCCATCACGCCCTTGGCGCGCACGGTGACGTCCGGGTTGAGCTGCCAGTGCAACGGATCGGGGAACGCGAACGCGGGATCTCCTTCCGCTTGGTGATCGAACCAGTTGAAGTACCGGACCTTGTAGGGACAGTTGTTCGAGCAGTATCTAGTCCCCACACATCGGTTGTAGATCTGACCGTTCAGCCCGTCGAACGTGTGATAGGCCGCGAACACCGGACAGACCGGCTCACAAGGGGCATTGCCGCACTGCTGGCACAACATCGGGAGGAAGCGCGCTTCGAGTGGCTCTCCGCCCTCACCGCCTTCGTAGTACCGCTCGATGCGCATCCACGACATTTCGCGGCCACGACGCACGAGCTCGATCCCCACCGTGGGAATGTTGTTCTCGGCATAGCACGCCGTAACACACGCGCTGCAGCCGGTGCACTTGGACAGATCGATGGCCATCCCCCAGCGGGGGCGCCGTCCGCCCTCCGTTCCCGTGTAGGGGATGGCGTAATTGCCGCGCTCCGTCTCCCGATACTGCGCCTCTTGCCACTCCTCGAGCACCTGCTCGATGTGCTCGGGAACCGGGGCGGCGTGGGCTCCGTGCGCTTCGTCATGCTCATCGGCAGATTGGAGCGCCGTCAGCGTGACGGCTTGCGCGAGCCCGCGACCCATCTGCCGACTACTCCCCTCGGTCGTCGCGAGCCGTTCGTGGACGCCGGTCTTGCGCAACGTCACCGATGCGTAGTGCGCCACCCCACCAAAAAGGGTCGCGTCCGCTCCCAGCAGAGCGTAGGCATTGGCTCCCCGTCCCTGGGCGTACCGCCCGAACGCGGTGTGGCCCTGCCCAAGAGGGATGGCCGCCACGCCGGGTCGAATGCCTGGATAGAGATACGCAGGCACCGTCACGCTACCGGCCGGACTCGTCACCTCGACGTGATCGCCCTGCGCGATGTCCAGTTCCGCCGCCGTGTCCGGATGCAGCTCGACCCAACTACTCCACGTCACTTTGCTGACCGGATCTGGGAGCTCCTGAAGCCACGGTCGGTTCGCGCCACGGCCGTCGAAGAAGACCGGCGACGGGTACGCAATGAGCGGAACGTGACCGTCGTCTGCCGACCAGGAGGCCACTCGCAGTCGCGAGACCGTGGGGACGAGGCGGACCGGTGGTTCGCGGCCACCTTCCGTGGTGATCCCGCCCCGTTGTAGCGCCTCAGCCCAAAAAGTCTCGAACGGACGGCGATCGCCGAGTCGACGCTGCAGGGCCTGCCAGGCCTGGCGGAGATACTCCCGATACGTCGTGGCCGGAAACCGCGCCGCGACCGGACCACCGACCTGAACGGCGATTTGCAGCAGCGCATCGCCCGTCTGCCGCGTATCGAAGACTGGCTGCATCACCGGTTGGAGCAACGAGCGCACCCCTACTCGCGGCTCGTAGTCGTTCCACTGCTCCAGAGGATCGTGGTCGGGGAGAATGAGATCGGCCAGCTGGGCGGTCTCGTCGAGAAACCGCGAGAAGCTGACTTTGAAGCCAACACTCTCCATGGCCTCCGCAAACCCGAGACTCGCCGGGGCTGCATAGACCGGGTTAGCGCCGTGGACCAACAACACCTCCACTTGTCCACCGCGCATCGCGTCTGCCACGGTGCGCAGATCGGAGTACGTGGAGCCGCCAGTGGGGTTCAGGGAGGTGCCAAACTGCACCGTCCGCCCAATATTCCCCGCCACGTAGTTGAGCACGTTCACAGCCGCCGCGGTCGCATGGGCTTGCGGGTGCTGCGCCCCGACCCCACCCGCCACCGCCACACTCGACTCGGCGGCGAATTCCCGGGCAAGCCGCTCGATGGTCTCAGGCGGCACCCCGCACCGCTCCTCCACTGCGGCCGGCGCGTGCGCATCCAGCGTGGGCTGGACGCGTCGAATGTCACCCGGCACCACGGCGAGCCCATCGCGCACGATGACGTGCGCGATAGCCAACGCCACCAAGGCCTCGGTTCCCGGCACCGGGGCGATCCACTCATCCGCGCTCATCCCCGTCATGCTCATACGGGGTTCCACGTGTACGTATCGCCCCATGCCACCGTCACGGTACGCATGGCCCGCCGCAAACCCGCGGGCGTGCTCCACCGGACTCAGCCAAGTCTCCAAGAAATCGGCGCCGAAGGACAAGACGTACCGAGCGGCGCCGAAGTCGACGTGCGGGATGTCGTCGATGCCGAACACTTCGCGATTCGCATATCGGAGTGCTTCGTACCCAAACGGCTCATACACGACGTGGCGCGACGACCCGAGCGACGCCAGCCATTCCCCCACCAGCCGACCGAACGTCCCGGCCTCGTTGCCCGTGATGAACCACGCCCGATCACCACCCACGCTGCCTACCCGCTGCGCCACCTGAGCAATCGCGTCATCCCACGGGATCGGGGCAAACTGTCCGTCGGCACCGCGGGCCATCGGTCCTCGGATCCGGTCCGGGTTATAGAGCCCCTGCAGGGCCGCTTGCCCCCGGGCGCACAATCGGCCCCGATTCACCGGATGATCGGGATTGCCCTCCAGCTTGACCGCGCGGCCCTCACGCACGCGCACGTGGACGCCACATCCCGCGGGACACTCACGGCAGGTCGACGCATACCAGGTTGCGATCCCAGGAATCTGGTCGTCCGGGGGGACGAGGTATGGGATCAGCTTCTCGGCTCGATCGGTGGAGCAGGCGGTGAGGGCAGCGGCACCGCCGCTGGTCGTGCCCAAGACCTTCAGAAAACGTCGACGATTCATGTGATCGGTCATGTGACGTTGTCTCTCCCGTCACCTCGAGCCATGACCCTCACGCCCACCCCACCGGTCTCACCCACCTGTGTACCGGCGGATTGGCCGGACAGGCGGGAGCGGAATAGGCGTCCGTGCGGAGCCTCGATAACCCTAGTAATGACACGCCGTGCAATCCGTCGTGACGCCCTGCTGCTCGTGACAAGTGAGGCACCACCCCATCTTGAGGGATGCATACTGGTAGACCTGCGGCATCCGCTCCACCTGACCGTGGCACGTGACGCACTCGAGGCCGGCGACAATATGCCGCTGATGGGGGAAGTGCACGAAGGGAGGCAGATAGTGCACTTCCTCCCACTCCACGGCCGTGTTGTCCGTGAAATGCGTCCGAAGCTTGTCGACCTCAGGGTTGCCCGTTCCCACGATCAGATGACACCCCCGACAGCTCGCCATCGAGGGAATGCCGGGCTTGGGACTCAGCTCCAAATGCACATGACAATACTGACAGTCCAGCTGGTATTGACCCGCGTGAATGTCGTGACGGAAGAAAATGGGTTGCTTTGGCCCAGGGAGGCCGGCAGTGTCGACATCCACGGGCGCCTCGAAGGCCGCTGTCGCCGTCTGTTGCTGGGCGTCCTGCGCGCGTCCGAACGGGACGACGGCTGCGGCAATCGCAGCGGTTGTGAGCACCAACGCCACCAGGACGAGCCGTGATCTCATGCCTGACCTTTGCCGCGCATGTGTGCTATTCCTCCTGCCAGCGGCGGCCGCCCAGAGGGGCGGGCGCAGACTACAGACTGCTCATACCGTCGTCGTGAATCGGCCGCAGAGAGGTGCCGTTGGGTGAATGCCGGAGTTGCGACCGCTGGGTAAGATAGTCGATGGCGCGACGAGCACAACCGGACAAAAATAGGGAGCGAGGAGCGGGGAGTGGCGAGCCGTAAGGCGAACTGCGCCCATGAGTTTGGGCGTGACTCACCTCGACGGTGCCCTCCCGCTGCCAGCACCCCGCTCCCCGCCCTCGCTGTCGTACAGGAGGGTCGCCTCATCCCCCAACACGACCGCCGGCGGCCCTTCCGGCACCGTCATTGTGCCGTCACGATCCATCTGCAATTCCACTAGGTCCGCGCCCGGACCATACCAGCGCTCGCTCGGCTCCAAGTCCGACGGGTAGACGAACCCCCCGTGTCCCGCGAGCGCGAGCATCGCCTGCGCACCGAGCCCCGTCTCCGGCATTGTGCCGGCCCACAGCCGGATCCCCCCCTCCGCCGCGCGCGCATAGATCCGGCAGGCAGACTCCAGACCGCCGACCCGCTGAATCTTGAGGTTCCACACGGTTGGCCCTCCCATGGCCAGCATCTGACGAGCCACCAGCTCCGATGTCAACGACTCGTCCAGGCAGACCGGGGTGTGGAGCGTCTGCGCGAGCGTTCGCGAATCCCAAAGGGCATCGCGCGCCAGCGGCTGCTCGATATAGAGCAAACCGCAACCGTCGAGACGCTGAAGCGTCCGCCGATCTCGCACCAGGTCATACGCGCCATTGGCGTCGACCGTGAGTGGCACCCCGCTCGGGACATCCCGTAACACGGCCTGCGCACGCATGACGGGCTCCAGATCCCACCCCGGCGCAACCTTCAACTTGATGCGTCGGTACCCACGATCCACCGCCACCGCCACGTCATCGGTCAGACGGCCGAGATCCCGGTCTTCGGGAATGCCAATCGCCACGCCACAGTCGATCCGCGATCGTCGCTGCCGCCATGCCGCGGGCACACCCAACTGTGTGACCCGACGCGTCACGAGATCCGCCAGCGAACACCCGGTACGGCGCGCCTCGAGGTCCCACCACGCCGTCTCGATCCCCGCCTTCGCCATTTCGTTCCCAACCACCGCGGCGTTCAAGCGTTCATCCAGCGCCGTGCTGGTCGGGAACTCCTGATCCAGGACAGCCGGCAGCAACCAATCCATCAGACAGGCCCGGGCGGACGCGACCGTTTCCGACGAGTAGCATGGCGACTCGAAGGGCGCCGATTCACCGAACCCGCGGGCCCCATGGGCATTCTCCAGCTCGAGGATCAGGGATCGACGCGCGCGCATCACCCCGCCACTGATCCCAAACGGGACCGCGAGCGGGATAGCGACTTCGTAGAGGCGGGCCCGCACGATTGGGGAGGTCACGGCGCCGATGCACCACCCTGCCCGCCGCCCTGCCGAGGGGTGAACGCTGCACGCCCAACGATGTCGAGGAAACGAAGCTGTCCCTCCCGCTCGTCCAGCCACCCCGCCTCATGCAGGTGGCGCAGCCAGATGACGATTCCCTCGGTGGGATGGAGCATGAGGGTATGCAACGCTCGGCTGCTGCGGCTGCCACCAGAGGCTGTGTACTGTGAGAGCGGGAGCTGAAAGAACGTGTGCACCTGGCCGCTCTCACAGCCCCGCAGCGCGTACTCCACCATGACGCGACCGGTACAGATGTTTCCCGTCGCGCACAACGGCGGAAGCACCACACCCTCCCGGCGAAGGGCGTCGAGCACCCGGAGGTTGCGGTCGCTCAGCTCCCACCCGCCGAACGCCACCTCCGCCGCGGGGTCGAACAGGCGATTGAACACCACGAGGAAGTCCGGTGCGGGGGCCGCTCGGGTGACGAGGGTGCGCACCATCTCCACCTGGAAGGCGTCCCCGAACAGCGCGTTCATGACCTTGACCCCGAGACGAACGGGCTCGCGTCCGACCTGCGCGATGAGTCTCGGCACCTGCTCGAGCCATCGCAGAATCTGTGCTCGGCTTCGTGCGCGATCATCGCCGGCGAGCGTGGGACTGAAGTCTTTTTCGAGCACCATCGGACCGCCACATCCGGCTCGGGACCAGACGTCGAGGAGCTTGCTTGTCGTGTGTCGATACTCGGCGACCCGGAACGGGGCGTCGCCGGCCGGCAGATGGTACTTCACCGACGGGACAACGGGGATGTCCGCATCCCGTGCCGCGTCCAAGGCCTCCTCAAAGAACTGCAGGTACTGATCCAGGTTCCCGTGCCAGCCGCGTCCTTTCCACGTCACCGTCCACCCCGACCTTCCGTCTGGGGCCGCCCGTTGCTCGACGCGCATGCGGGTTTCTGGGAGCGCCCAAGCCCCCATGGTGCGGTCCCCATCTTCCGACTCCGCAATCACCGTCTTGAGCACGATGAACGCCATACCACTGGCCACGTCGGTCTCGATCTGCGGCACGGTGCACGAGAGTTGTCCTGAGGCCTTTCCCAATGGATGCGTGAGGGCAATGCCCGCGTACCGCGCAGCGAGATCGACACGCAACTCTGCGCGGATCACATCAGCCAGGTCACGAGGAGGATTGGACCGTGTGCGTTCCACCAGGCGGATGAGCCTCTTGCGCCAAGGCGCTGAGACGTGTGGCTGGCTGGGAAGGACGATCATGCAGCACGCAGGCGGCGGAGAGCATCCGTGACTTTTGCCAAG
>JBFJCP010000038.1:0-37051 GCA_041615815.1 Gemmatimonadales bacterium
CGCTGACCGTCTCGGAGGTGAGCCCCGGTCGGAAGAACCAGTTGAGGATCGAAATCGTGGGAACCGACGGAACGCTCGCGTGGGATTCGGAGCACGTCCAGCATCTCTGGGTCGGGCGAAAGGACGAGCCCAATCAAAGCGTGGTTGCCGGGTTCCCGGACGGATTCGATGCCACCTTCGACCGCTTACACCACGAGGTCTATCGCACGATCCGTGGGGATCCGCCGCCGTCGACCTCGTTCGCGACCTTCGCCGATGCGCACGAGATCGTGCGGGTGTGTGATGCCATGTCTCGCAGCAGCCGGGAGCGCCGGTGGATCGACCTCAGGAATACATGAGGAGTGAGCGCCGACGGGCGGGGACCCGTCAGTTGCCCGAGCCAGCGCCCTCGGTGAGGTCTTGGAGTCGCCGGACCAGCTCGCCCACCTGTCGGATCTCTTCCCCGTACCGGCCCCAGTCGCCGGCGCGTTGGGCGGCCATCGCTGCCTCGTAATGCTGCGCGGCCTGTCGCACCAGCGCACTCACGTCGATCCCCGCGGCAGCATCGCCGGTCAGCGCCGCCGCCGCTGCCGCGACCGGAACGGGGCGTGCCCGGTCGAAATCCCCTCCACCACCAAACAGCAGCTGCAGCCCACGGGCCAACGTCTCTTCCATCACTACCTGGTTCTGGTAGGCCACGACGACGCGCTTGAGCTCCGGGATCTGCCCGCCTTCCGCCCGCAGATAGAGCGCCTGCACAAAGATCAGTGACTCCTCGATGGGAATCACGAGGAGATTGCCGCGAATCACTTCGGAGCCGCGCTGGTCCCAGAGCGAGACCTGACGGGAGATCTCCGTATTCTGATTCATGCGGTTGATGATCTGTACCGGACCGAACACGAGGCTCTGGCGCGGGAAACGATACACGACGAGTTGGCCGTAATGCTCACCGTCGTTCCGCGCCACCATCCACGCGGCGAGATTCTCCTTCTGCCTCGGCGTGAAGGGAACCATGAAGATGAACTCTTCCTGCTCCTCTTCGGGGAGCTTCATGACGATGTGGCGGAGGAACGGATCGCGCCCCACGCCCGCCGGTCTGGCCACCGAGGGGATCTGCCACTGATCCTCACGATAGTAGAAGGTCGCCGGCTCTCGCATATGGTACGTCGTGTACAGCGCCGTTTGCACCGCGAAGATGTCTTCGGGGTATCGGATATGCGCCCGCAAGTCCGCGGGCATCGAGTCCAGCGGCACGAAGATGTCAGCGAAGATCTGTGCGTAGGTGACGATCAGGGGATCGTCGGGCTCCGCCACATAGGGAACGACGGTGCCGTCGTATGCGTCGATCACCACCTTCACACTGTTCCGCATGTAGTTCGTGCCGTCGAAGATGGGCTGGGCGTAGGGGTATCGGCTGGTGAACGTGTAGGCGTCGAGCATCCACTTCAGACGGCCGTCTTCCGTGATTACCAAATACGGATCCCCATCCCACCGCAAGAATGGGAGAGCCTTCGCCGCTCGTTCGCGAATCTCCCGATGGTAGAGGGCTCGAGACTCCTCGCCAATGTCCTGTGACAACAGGATCTTGAGCGAGGCAAACCGTGCGCTGAGCACGGCCCGCCGCAGCCACGAGCTCACTGTCACGCCGCCCATGCCTTCGTACGTCGTGAACGCGTTCTGATCCCCGGCCGGGTAGTCGAACTCCCGTTGGCGAGTCTTGACGAAGACATAGTCGTTGGAGAGCTCACCAAAATAGAGCTCGGGACGCGTGACGGTCAGGGACACGGACGAGGCCGGTGGAAGGTCCTTCACGAAGAGTACCGGAAGGCCTTCCTGGGTGACCTGGTTGACGGGACCCAGCGTCAGCCCCATGCCGTGCGTGAAGGTCAGCCGTTCGTTGATGAATGTGCGGGTCGGGAGGGCGGCCGAGTTGAGCTCCCGTGGCGAAAGCAACACCTGCCGATACTCGCCATCGATCCAATAGCGATCGTCGTCGACCGACACGAAGTCGTAGTACGTCCGAATCTCTTGCAGCTGACCAAACGTCTGCAGCAGAGGGTCGCGATCCCATAAACGCACGTTGCGAATGGTGCCGGCGTTGGCCCGGATATCATCCAGTGTGAGCGTGGCTTCGCCAGTGAGATCGCGAACCGTCACATCGTCCAGCGCCCACGCCCGCCGAGTGGCGGAAATGTGGTGTTCCAGCTGCGGTGTTTCCTTGACCAACTCGTTGGGAATGACCACCAACCGCTGCATCGCCCCCGGCACGATAGCGCCCAACACACCGGACACGGCGATGTACAGCACGATTGCCGCCGCGGTGTTCCGCGCCAGTGCCCGCGCGCGGGGTCCCAACAGCACCATGACCGCGCCGACGAGTGCAGTGATCCAGGCCGCGTGCAGCAAGGGACGACGCACGACGAGGTCCGTGTGGCTCGCCCCGAACAACGGACCGGTAGTCGAGTACAGCAGCGATGGGATACGAACGAAGTACACGTTGATCGCCAAGACCACGAAGAACGCGGCCACGAGCACCGCCAGGTGCCACTCCGCCGATGGCTCGATCGTCACACGCCGACGCATGACGACGATGTCACGACGTAACAGATATAGCGGGACCACGAGGAGCAGCCCTAGAGTCAGCAGCGCAAGCGCGAGCCCAATGCCGGACGAGATGACGGGCAGCGAAAACACGTAGTACCCGACGTCCCGGCCAAAAATCGGATCGACCTCGTTAAACGGCGTTCGCTCCAGAAACCGCAGGACCGCCAACCACCCCCCGGTCGCAATGAGCCCCACGATCAGCCCCAGTAACGCCGCCGCCGGCCACGACAGGCGGCGGAGGATCTGTGTGACATCGACCGACGGCTCTCGCCCGAGGCGAACCACGAGCGGATCCGGGACCAGGCCGCGCTGCGCCAACCGGAGATTCAGAAAGAAGAACAGAAAGGCAAGGACCCCTACGCCGACGCCCAACACAAGCTTGGCCATGAGCGACGTGAGGAAGACAGTCTGAAATCCGAGCGCTTCGAACCAATACCAGTCGGCCACCACGCCCACGAGCGAGGGAAGCGCCGTGGCGGACAAGAAGACCACCACGATGAGCGCCAGGAGAACCACGGGACCTCGGTGCATGATGGATAAGTGCCCCTCGGGGACGGTCGAGGCAAGTCCTCCGGACTTGCCGGGGGCCGGGCATCCCGCCAAATTCCGCCGCTTCGCCCACCCCGACCCCGGTGGGCCCCAGTCGCCGAACACCGGCTCGGTGCTGGTAGCCCCGTCATAACAGCAGAAATGACAACAAGTTAAATGCTGGCACAGCGTAGATGGCCGCAGGCCCCAGAAGGTCTGCACACGGTATGAAAGTTGCCCCTGCCCTCAGCATGGAAAACGTCTCCCTCATCCCGCTGAACTTCGACCGTTTCGTCAGCGTTCTCGACGAGATTGGACGCAAACGGCTCCGTGGCACGATCGCCGACGCCCACGCGTTGTTGGGTGACCGCATCGTTTGGCACATCAATTCCACCAGCAAAGGCGGGGGCGTCGCCGAGATGTTGCAGACGCTCCTGGGCTACGAGCGAGGTGCAGGTCTGGACAGCCGTTGGCTCGTGATCGACGGCGACCCCGAATTCTTCACGCTGACCAAGCGGCTCCATCATCGCTTGCACAGCAAGCCCGGAGACGGCGGCAGTCTCGGTGAGGCCGAGCGGCGCCACTACGCCCGCATCGCGCAACGGAACGCGGAGCAGGTGCTGAGCGTCGTGCGCCCACGCGACGTCGTGGTGCTGCACGATCCGCAGACCATCGGGTTGGCGCCGGCGCTCCGTGAAGCCGGAGCGCTGGTGGTTTGGCGCTGTCACATCGGAAGTGACAAAGTGAATACGCACCTTCGCGAGGCGTGGGAGTTCTTACGGCCGCATCTCGAGCAGGCACACGCGTTCGTGTTTTCGCGGGAACGTTACGTCCCCAGATGGCTGGGGCTTTCCAACGTGTTCATCATTCCCCCGGCGATCGACGCCTTGTCGGCGAAGAACGCGCCGATGAGTCGTGGCGGCGTCCGAAGCGTCCTTCGCTTCATCGGGATACTGGATGGGACCTCGCGCAACGGGCAACATCTCGGCTTCACCCGGCTCGACGGCTCCGTCGGCCGGGTTCGGCGGCGAGCCGAGATCGTACAAACGGCCCCAGTCTCCGGGCCCGAGGTACCGCTGGTCGTCCAGGTCTCGCGCTGGGACCCGCTCAAGGACATGGCGGGCGTGATGCGAGGGTTTGCCGATGGGATCCGCCGGATGGGGAAGTCCCATTTGGTCCTCGTGGGTCCGGATGTGCGCGGGGTGACCGATGATCCGGAGGGCGCCCGGGTGCTCGAATCGTGCATCACTCGCTGGCGCCGGCTTCCGCCGGCGGTGCGAGATCGCGTGCACCTGGTCTGTCTCCCCATGGATGACGTCGAAGAAAACGCCGTGATGGTCAACGCCATTCAGCGACATGCGGCGATCGTCGCCCAGAAGAGCATCCACGAGGGATTTGGACTCACCGTCACTGAGGCCATGTGGAAGGGCCGGGCCATCGTCGCCAGCGCCGTGGGGGGAATCCAGGATCAGATCGTGGACCAGACGCACGGTCTCTTGCTGACCAAGCCCCGCGACATAGAGGCATTCGGGGACGCCGTGTCGTTCCTGCTACGCAATCCGGAGGCCGCCCGACGGCTGGGTCGCAATGCGCGCCGCCGCGTGGCATCCAAATACCTCGGACCCCGCCGGCTCACACAGTTCGTCGACTTGTTGCACACCCTCGAAGGCAAGAAGCGATAGCACCTCCGCCGTTTCACGACAACGTCGTCATCGTGACCGGTGCCTCGCGTGGTATCGGTCGTGAGCTTGCTCTGCAATTGGCCGCGCAGGGGGCAAGGCTCGCACTCGCCGCACGTACGAAGGATCGGTTGGAGGCCGTGGCCGCCGAATGCCGCGAGCGGGGAGCCAGCACCGTTACCGTGTCAACCGACGTCACGAGTCCGGACCAATGCCAGGCCCTCGTCACCCGCACCGTCGCGGAATGGGGCTGCGTCGATACGCTCGTGAACAACGCCGGGATCACCATGGCGTTTCGCTTCGACGAACTCGCCGACCTCACCCTCCCTGACCGCATCATGCGCGTCAACTACGTGGGCAGCCTGTACTGCACGCACTTCGCGCTCCCTCATCTACGCCACTCGCGCGGCCGCATCGTGGGCGTCGCGAGCCTGACCGGTCGCGCCGGCGTGCCACTCCGGAGCCTCTACGCGGCCAGCAAACACGCGATGGCCGGGTTCTTCGATTCGCTCCGCATCGAGCTCGCGGACACGGGCGTGAGTGTAACCATGATCTATCCCGATTTCGTGCAGACCGAGGTGCGCGATCGGGCGATGGGTCCGGACGGACGTCCCGTGACGATCGCCCCAAGGTCCGGAGACTTCATGACGGCCGAAGACTGCGCCGCCCGAATCGTGAAGGCCGCGGCGCGGCGACGACGCGAGATCATCATGGGTGCACGCGGCAAAGTCGGCATGTGGCTCAAAGTGATCGCCCCCGGGGCGGTCGATGCCATCGCCCGCAAGGCGATCCGGCAAGTACGCATCGAGTAAGGGGAGCGGGGAGCCGACCGTAGCGAGCGGCGCCCGCACACACGGGGGAGGGACACCTTTCCCGCAACCACACCTGGCGCTACCCTCCACCATGTCCCTCCTGGGTCGGCCTGGCATCCTGTGGATCGCGGTGACCGTGGAACTCGGCCTTCTCGTCGCCGCCGCCGTTCTCATGTGGTTGTTCGGCGTCTCACCCGCTCGCGGACTGAGGCTGGGCGCGTGGCCCTTCCTGCAAGGAATCGCGGCGACCGTCCCGTTAGTGGTCCTGATGTGGTGGAGTCTCCAAACCCCGTGGCAGCCTATTGCCGGATTGCGTGAGGACGTGCTGCGCGACGTCGCTCCAATGTTTGCGGGCTGCCGTGTTATCGACGTCGCAATCATCGCCGTCACGGCGGGGGTTGCGGAGGAGGTGCTGTTTCGTGGCGTGTTGCAGAATGCCGTGAGCGAACTGTCGACGCCCGCATTAGGTCTGATCGTCGCGAGTGTGGTATTCGGTTTGGCACACTTCGTGTCACCGCTCTACGCCGCGCTCGCCGGTCTCATCGGCGCGTACTTGGGGACGCTCTGGCTGTCGACGGGAAACCTCTTCGTGCCCATCGTCGTGCATGCCGCGTACGACTTCGTGGCGCTGCTGGCGGTGTTACGGGAGGCACGAACGCGATAGCGATTGCGGCTGGGGCGGCTGGCACCGGTGCAAATCACACGAAAGCGCTCATGGCATTTCCCGGTGACAAACGTCACAGGCCCCTGCACCTGCCGATGCTACCTTACAACCGAAAAGCAAGTTCGACGCGGGTCCCATTCAAGGAGTCGATTCGAATGGCGATGTTTTCCACCCCGAAGAGGGACGGTGATCTCCCGGTGGCCCTGCGACCGGGGTCCCACGACGCGAGGCTCTCCGTATTGGCCGCGGGGATTCGTGTCATTGGTCAGATCGAGACCGAAGGTGTCGTGAAGATCGAGGGTGAAGTGGAGGGGAGTGTGCGGGCGGAAGGGCAGGTCCTGGTAGCCAAGGGCGGCGTGGTGAAGGGCGATATCTACACGCGACAAGCGGTCGTCGCCGGCGAAGTGCACGGGGGTATCCTCGCGGAGGAGCGGGTGGAGCTCCAGGCAAGCTCGGTCATCGACGGGGACATTACGGCTCCCCGCATCGTCGTGGAGGAGGGCGGTCAGGTCAATGGCCACCTCAAGATGGCCGCCCCGGACGCGGTGCACCGCCAGGTGGGGCGCACACCGGAGCGGAACCGGCCGGAATCCCCGACGGCGAGTGGTTCGCCCTCGGCGTTCACCATCAGCGACAGTGGACCCAAGAAAGTCTCGGCGGGACGACCGAACTAGCTGATCGGCTTGAAGTTACGGAGCGGCCCGCCCCTCCCTCCCGGGACGGTGGGCCGCTCTCATTTCCGGCTGCTCGGCCGGATGTGAGGCGCATCACCGCCCGCTGGCCCGCGTGAGCAGACTTTGGGAGTCCTTCACATCATACTTCGAGACGTGACCGCCGGCCCGTGGGGTCGGCGACTGTCGTCGTGGCAGACGCCGTGTGCGAGGAGTAAAACGACCATGTCCGCAATGCGATTCTCGATCCCGTCCCGGTGGTGGCTGTCTCTGCTCGTGGTGCCTCTCGTGGGCTGTGACGCCGGAGCCCGGGAACAGATGCAGCTTCAGCTCGAGCAGCTGCAGACGATCTCAGCCGAAAAGGACAGCCTGCTCCAGCAGGTGGCGGAAAACGCTCAACTCATGAACGACATCAGTGGCGAGCTGAGCAAGGTGCGGGAGGGGAAGGGAGGCCTCGTGGTCTCGCCTGAGTCGCCGTTTCAGGTTTCCCGCGACAGCATCCTCCATGCGATCAAAGAGGTGACCGAACGGGTCAACGAAAGCGAGTCGCGGTTGCGCGCGAGTCAGCGGCGGATTCGGACCCTCACGTCGGTCAACGACAGCCTCCGCAACAGCGTTTCGGCCTTCGAGGCAACAATCGCCAACTTCGAGACGGTGATTGCCAACCAGCGAGTGACCATCCGCTCACTCGCGGATCAGGTCAACACGCTCATGGCACAGAACCTCCGCCTGGCGGCCGAGAAGGCCGCGCTCAAGGACACGGTCCAGGACCTCGCGACGCGCGATGCGACGGTGTATTACGTGATCGGAACCAAAAAAGAGCTGATCGAACGGGGCATTGTGGTGGAAGAGGGCGGGAGTCGGGTCCTTTTCATCTTCGGCAAACGTGGCAAGACCATCCGACCGGCCACGGAGCTGGATGAAGAGGAGTTCATCGCCATCAACAAGAACGAAGTCACTGAGATCGAGCTACCCAAGCCGGACAAAAAATATCGCATCGCCTCGCGGCAGAATCTGGGGTACCTGGCCGAGCCACCCGACGACGATGGGAAGGTGCAGGGTGCCATCGCCATCAGCTCGCCGGCCGAGTTCTGGGAAACCTCGAAGTTCTTGATCATCGTGGAGAGCTAGCCCGAGGACCAGGGACTGGAGGCGGGATCGGCGCGAGACCCACCGCACCCGCTCTCCGTCCGTGGTCCTCAGCTTAGCGATTCTCGCGGCTCAGCGTCGGGTATACGATTCCCAGCTGCTCCAGGTACGTGTCAAATCGGGTGTCGTCGAAGTAGTACGGCTGAAGCGCCGGGCGGAACTGCTCCATCGTCCCTTGATTCAGATCGACCGCCGGGAGCCCGCGGCCTATGGAATCACCGCCTCCAAGCCATCGGCCACGGCCATCGCCAGCAGATGTTGATTCTCGGGATCCACGAGGAACTCGAGCTGCGTGGGGTTGGTGATGAACTCGTGCTCGATGAGCACTGCAGGCATCGCGGTCAGCCGCAGGACCGCGAAGTTCGCCTCCTTCACGCCGCGATCGCGGTGGGTCGGGAACATCCCAATCAGCGAAGCGAGCACGGCGGACGACAGCAACCGCCCCGTAACCGACCCCGGGAAATGATAGACTTCCATCCCTTGCGCGGATGGAGTCCCGGCCGCGTTCACGTGCATGCTGACAAAGACGTCCGCATCGAACCGGTTAGCGAAGGCCGCGCGGGCTTCCAGGCCGAGCGTGCGATCCCGCCGACGGGTCATCACGACCCAATGACCGCGGGCCTCGAGCTCTTCCTCCAAGAAAATGGCGAGCTGGAGACTGATGTGTTTTTCCTCGAGGAAGAACGGCACCGTCCCAATGCCACCCGGATCAGCTCCACCATGTCCCGCGTCGACGCAGACTTTCATTCGGGCAGGAGTACGTGAAGGCGCCCACCGGCACAAGGAAGGCGGCAGCAAAGGTGCTTGGAGGGACGCACCACTAGCTGGTGTAGTCGACGTCCTGGCCGCAGGCGGTGCCAGTCACCTGCCGCGTGCCGTCCTCCCGCAGGGTGATGGTGAGATCCACATCGCAGCGATCTCCCCGCCCATCGGCGGTACTCCAATCGAACGTTCCGGTCACCGTGAGTGTCCCGGTCACCGTCTCGCCCGCCACAGTGAGCTCCCCGGTCTTCTGAAGGTGTGGCTCCACCGTCGAGATCGTAAAGACGGTTTCGTCGTGCGTGAAACTACAGGCGTCGGCGATGATGGTAGCGTCGACGGCGATCGTCCCCTGCTCGGTGTCCGGATCGAACGTGCCCGTGATACGCCCATCCAGTTCGAGCGAGCCGCCGCGTTCGCAGGTAGCCATGGCGACGACGCCGAAGGTGATCTCGATCGTGGCGCCCGCTGACGCGCGGGCTCCCAAACCGGATACCACCCCGTCTCCCAGAGCGGTGACCGCCACTCCCACGATCTGGCGGGAGACCGCCTGGGCTTCGGCCTGCGAGAGCTGGGTGGATGCCTCCGGCGGGTCCGGCATCACGGGTGGGGTGGGCGACGAGCCCCCATCTCCACAGCTCACGGCGGTGAGGGCCACCAGAACGGCGCCCCCGATGACGCGGAGAGTTCGCGACTGTGTCATTTCGACCTCGGCGTGCCACTGTCCATCTACTGGAAGATAAACCGTTACGGGTGCTGCAGGGTCTCGGGCAGCAACCTCTCGCAAGCTGCTGGTTCCACAGGACCGGACGCGGTGATCCGGGTCACGCCACTGCGTGCTCAGCCTGGTCGTGCAGTACGAGCGCTCTTGGCGATGACGATGGACGACAAGGCCCCAAGCTCTTGCCAAAGCTGCTGAACCCGGTCATGAGGGAGTCATTCGGAAGGCGATCGAGGGGGATATGGACGCCGCGACGGCGCAAACGGTGAGGGGACCGTGCGCGGAGCTCAGCCCGCGTGGACCGTGTGGTGATTACAAACGAGACGGGCGCCGAGTGATCACTGCGGCGCCCGTCTTGCACGACAACAGCCAGGGTGGGCGGCTCAGCGCCGCTTGGCCCGACTCGCGGCCGCGCGCTTCACAGCTCGGCGGCGCTTCCGCGTGCGCACGCCCTTCCGAGCGGCAGCCCGGCGCTTGCGTGTCGCGGCCGCTTTCTTGGCAGCCGCACGGCGCTTCCTGGTCACCGCAGCCTTCTTGGCAGCCGCGCGGCGCTTGCGTGTCGAAATGGTTGAGCCTCGACGAGTGGGCATCTTGTCCTCCCAGTTCTGAGGGCTAAGTCCAGCTTCTATTTACGTTGTCGAGGAAACTCGGCTGTGACGAAGCTCACAGCGCGCGGCACCATTTCCCGCACGGCTTGCACGGTGCACACCGGTCGCGCCGCATTCACCCCCACTAACCGAACAGAAGTTCGCGAACAGACGGTGCGGCTGGAGAGGGGATCGAGCCGCATGAGCGGTTTGCACGAGGCGATCATCGGTAGTTCCAACACGGCGAGCATCAGCGGCTGAGCTCGAGGGGCTAGCAGTCGGGGACTCAGTCATTCGGTTCCTCACCAAGCAGGATTGCGGAGATCCCGTCATTGAGCGGTCGGCGCCAGTTCCGTTCCATGTTGTTGTGCGCCCAGACGATTACGTACCCGACGTCCGGGTAGGCGAGCACCTGACTCTGCATGTAAACAAGTCCACCCCCTTTATGAATCCGTCGGCGTCCCGTAGCCGTTGTATCGACGTGCCACCCGTACGCCTCCGTCTCGGTGGGGTCGAACAGTTTCCTCTGCTGGGCCGGTGGTAGCAACGCGCCGGACCGCAACGCTCCGTACCACCGGTGGATGTCACCCACCGTCGATATGAGCCCCCCCGCTCCCTTCGTCTGCCAGGTCCATCCATATGCCGGCGGTGCCGGCTCATCTCCCTCGTCCCGGTAGCCACGTGCCAGTCGCCCATCATTCGCCGTGAAGTCACCGAGGAAACCCGTGTTCTCGAGGTTCAGCGGCCGGAAGAAGTGGGTGCGCACGTAGGTCTCATATGACACCCCGCTGGCGATCTCCACCACGGCGGCGAGAAGACTCGTGCCGGCGTTACTGTACCGGTACGCCGCGCCCGGTGACGACTCGATGGGGGCCTTCTTCATCGAAGAAATGAACCGCTCCCGCGTGTCGCCGTCGATGAAGCTCTCCGTACGGTGGGCGAGTCCGGCCCGGTGGGTCGCGAGATGGTGAATGGTGGCGGCCGACTTAGCCAAGGGGAATGCACCGAGGTACGCCTCCAGACGGTCAGAGGTCTGCAGGATCCCGTCCGCCTCCAGGCGCAACACTGCCGCGCCGGTGAACGTCTTGGCGAGAGAGGCGAAATCGAACAGGGTGCGTGGGGTGACTGAAATGCCGCGAGCACGGTCGGCCATTCCGTATCCGCGCTCGAGGATGACCTTGCCGTCAACGGAGACGAGCACGGTGCCGGAGAAGCCCTGGGACTCGTAGGAACGCAAGAGGGAATCGAGCTGTGCCGATAGCTCGGACGTTTGTGCCGTGCCCACCGCGGGTAGGACCCCGAGTCCGAGCGCAAGTAGTGATACGACGATTCCGGCGTTTTGGTGGGTTCTCGCACGGCGCTGCTTCTTCATTCTCAAACCACGCGCCGAGCGACGAAGGCATAGATCGGCGGGGTCGGGCCGGCTCATGCCACTGGAGACCGACACAATGCGCCGCCTAGGAATCGAACCTAGAACCTACTGATTAAGAGTCAGTTGCTCTGCCAATTGAGCTAGCGGCGCATACGAGTAGGGCGAGAAACATAACCATTCAACGCTCTGAAACCACCCCTGAACCCGCTCCGGTCCCGACGGGCGGGGCGGGACAGCCGGTCAGGGTCGCTCAGTTTTCATGTCACGCAGGATAGCACGAGCGGGAAGAGCGCCCCCGGTGTCGATTCGGGCTTTAGGCAAGTTGCGACCGAGCTTCACTCACTCTTCCGGCGCGGGATCACCACGTTTGCCACCAAGAGTCCGGCCACCAACGCCGTTGCGATGAAGATCATCGTAAAAGCCGTCTCGATGCCGGAGACGACCTCTCGGTTCAACATCGCGGACACACTTCTGAAGCCGATACTCCCGGGCACCAGGAGCAACACACCGGGCACCAGGAGGATTTGGGCCGGCCGATCTCGTAGCAGCGCATACACGTTGCTCGCCACACCAACGGTGAGGGCACCGAAGAACGCCCCGAGCTCCGCGCCCAGCACCACCGCGCCGAGCCTTGCCCCACCGTAGGCCAGCACGCCCGCCAGCACGATCCACCCCGTGTCTCTCGCTTCGGCTCGGAGGAGCACGACGAACGCTAGCGGCGCCACTGCCAATGCGACGAACTCCGTCCACACCGGAAGTCCCGTGGGTGAGACGGCCGGAGCGGAACCTATGGCCAGCTCCACGAGCTTCCCACCCAACGCCACACCGAACAGGATCGTCACGAACAGGAAAAACGCGGAACTGAGGCGCGCCGTCCCCGACACGAGATGCCGAGTGGCCAGTTCCGTCATCGCAACGGTGAGCGTGAGCCCCGGGATGAGCACAATGAGCCCCGCGAGCACCGCCACGAACACCGACAGTGGCGTGACGAGCACGGCCGTCGCGCCCGCGATAGTGGCGGCCAAGAACGCCGCCACCGGTTCGAAGATCCGCCCGAGGCGCGGCGCCCGCTCTGCCCCCAGTGCGAGAACTCCCGTCACGAGTCCAATCCCCCCCGCCACGACGACCTCTCGCATTCCTCCGCTCAGGAACCGCCCCGCGGCAGCGGATGCCACGCCGTACGCGAGGATCATCAATATCGAGCCATACGGCGGCGGGGCCGTCACCAACACATCCAATAGGCGGGATCCCTCGGCGGCTGACATCTCGCCACGAATGACACGCAAGGCGATCCGGTCTACCTTGGCGAGCCCCCCGAGATCCGTCCCACCGGGCTCCACACGTAACATGAACGTCTGCTGGTCTTCTTGGGGACCGAGAGAAACGAAGATGGACGTTGGGGTCGAAAAGAACTGCGCCTCGACACCCAATCGGTTGGCCGTGGCCGCGAGCGCTTCCTCCAACCGATGCGCAGCATATCCGAAGCCGTGCATCGCGCGCCCCATCTTGAGAATGAAGCCGACTCGTTGGTCAGCGCTCATGCGATTCCCGCGTCAGGCGCGGAGCTGGCGAGGACCGCGTGGCTAACCGAACGGCTGCTCGAGATAGGACTGGAGGGCAACCGCGTTGTTGTGCGCTTGATCCTTCGCGGCGTACAGGAGCGTCACACGCCCCGCCTCATGAAGCTCGCGGAGCCGTGCGACGTGGGACGCGTGGGTCTCCAGCTCCTTACGGTATCGCTCCTGAAACTCATGCCATTTCCGGGGATCGTGATCGAACCATTTTCGCAGGGCGGTGCTCGGCGCGATCTCCTTCATCCACTCGTCCACTCGCGCGCCCTCCTTCGTCAAGCCACGGGGCCAGATGCGGTCTACGAGCACTCTCGTTCCGTCGTCCGTGGCCGGGTCTTCGTACACCCGCTTGGTCCGAAGCGTCACTGTGCCCACGTGGTGTACCCGATCCGAAGCTCTCCAGGGCTCGGTGCCACAGGCTGATTCACGCGAAACTGCGAGAATCGTCCCTCGTTGGTCCGCACACAGACGTAGGAACCGACCGGCAAGTCCCCAATGGGGATTCGCGCGCTCGTGAGGGCGGCGTTGGCACACCCGTCACGACCCACGGAGGTGGTGCCCACGGGCGCCAGCACTGCGCCGTTGCGTGGCGTGACGTAGCGCTCCGTGGCCGTCACGGCCTCGAACCAAATATCCGCTTGCGGCTCGGCCCCCACGACGCCCTCATCCAGGTCCGCGGTCCACGTTTGTGGGATGACCAACGACGCCGTGGAATGGGTGCGCGGTCCAGAGGCGCGCTGATCGGACCAAGCGACCATGACGGTGAAGCGAGTATCGGCCGGACTCCCTTGCGCCCCGTAGCAGCGGATGTTGACGATGAAATCCGCACCGCCCGAGTTCCAATTCACGATCTTGCAGAATTCGCTGCCCGGGCCGTAGGCGGTGACCTGAACGTGCCCTCCCGCCCGGCCATTACCACCGAGGCCTTCGAAGGTCGCGGTATACGTCCCGACCCCACTCCGGCTGATCCGGATGGGACGCCCGGCGGAACTGTGGGCGTAGAGCGCCGAGGGAACGTAATTGGCGGAGGTGGGATCATCGGCCCACGCGTAACCCGAGACTTGCCCTTCGGCAGGAGACGTGAGCGTGAATGCGAGCACAGCGCCCACTAGACCAGCAAGCAACAGTTTCCCAGCCATCACACCCCCCACGCTGAGGTTTCGGTTTTCCGATGCATTCGATTGTGGGCGCGTTGACAGGCAATTTGACGAGTCACCCTCGGATATGCCACCACCGAAACAGGGGACACGTGCTGAGGGACACCATTCGTACAATGAAAGAGTCAGTGAATGACTAGAAGGAGACCTTCACCGTTGTGAGCGGGACGGGGGCACTGTTCCCCACAGCACGCTCTCCGCTCCGCGACACCACCGTCCCCAGCACCGCCCCCACTGCACCACCCACCAGCGCCATGCCGAGACCGGTGAACGGATCGGGTTCCCGCCCATGGGTCAGGTGCGCCACGCCGGACCAGACGGTCCACGCCAGCGCACCACCCAGGACACCGACCCCTGCCCCGATGAACCCGCCGTAGGCCCGCTCGCGATCCACGACGCCGGCCACGGACCCAGCGGTGACGCCGGCGAGCCCGAGGACGAGCGGCACGAGCGGGCAGCGGCGCGGGCGTGCACAGACGAGCCGGGCCGTGACGCTGCCAAGCACGAGTCCGCCGTAGCCTCCCGCGAGGCCACCCAGAACCGCGTGCCCAACCGAGCCTGCGTTGGCATCAGTGGAAACCGATGCTTGGGAGAACCCGGGTGTGGCGGCGAGCACGAGGATCCCCGCCACGAGACCTGCCGCACGGAGACTGCGGTTCATTCCGGCCGGATACTCGCCGGACGCTGGCGGTGGAGGTCCGGTTCAATGATGAGCTCCAGCTCGTCTCCCTCTTCCACGGGAAGGACGTCACTCAAGTAGGTCCCGACGGAGATCAGGTGGATCTGCACCTGGAGTTCTCGGGCTGGTGGCCAGCGAAATGTGAAGTTCTCCGTCGCATTTCCGGCTACGAAGCCGAGCCGCACCCGATGGCCGCTTTCGTCCCGGAGATAGAGCTCCGCGTCGTAGAAGTTGAGGTTCTTGACCTCGACGAAGATCTCCCGGGAGTCCTCAACAGCGGGGAGCAGCTCCGGATCGCCGCCAGTCGACCCTGCCCCACATCCGAACGCGCCGAGTAGGAGAACGGCCACCGCCAAACGAGCTTCCATTGCCTGCCTCCTAGCGACGCACCGGAGCCTTGCGGTGCAGGTCGGGCTCGATGATCAGCTGCAGATCGTCACCCTCCTCGACCGCCAGCGGCGGCGTGAGATACGATCCAATCGTCTCGAGAACGATCTCGATCCGCAGTTCGAATGTTGGGAGCCAATGGAATTTGAGGGTCCGCTTGCCGTAGGCCTGGATGTATCCTAACCGCTGGCGGTGTCCCGCTCCTTGGGTGACGGCATAGAGTGTGGCGTCGTAGAAGTTCTGATTCTCGACCTCCAACGTCAGCTCGCGCCCCCCACCTGCCGCCTGGGCCTCGAGATCGTCCATGGCGAGCTCGTCAGAGCCCGGCGTGGTGCCGGCACCGCAGGCCGCGCCCAGAACCAGCGCAGCCACGACCCACCATCCCCGGTCCATCGATTGCCTCATTGCGTCCCTCCCGGCGGCCTGTCTGCCGTCTGCATACCCCAAAGTACGTTGGGAGTGGCACCTACGCGACGCGGCGCGACGCTCGCCGAGCATGAAGGTGGCACTTGCCGGACGCCCGGGTGTAGGAGGAAAGCGCCCAGGAGGCACCGACTTCGTTGAGGCCCATTCATTATTATCGCGCACGATCTAGCCACCGGCGGCCGACGTCTCGCGCCGATCTGAGTACATTTCCAGGCCCATGACTCTCTCTGGAACGCTCATGGCCCTCGCGGGGGCCTTGTTTTCGGCCCAGGCCCAACAACCACCCGACACCGTGATCAACCTGTCCGAAGTCGTCGTGACGGGAACGCGGGTGCTGGGGACGGCCCGGCTCGAGCAATCGGCGGCGCTCTCGCTCTCGCTCCCTCGCTTGGAGATCAAGGCGGCCAGTGCCGTGTCCGTGGATCTCCTGCGCGATCTCCCCGGCGTCTTCGTACAGCAGACGTCCGCCGGACAGGGAGCGGTGATTCTCCGAGGCCTGGTGGGCAACCAGGTTTTGTACCTGGTGGATGGCGTCCCGCTGAACAACGGAACTTATCGCGACGGGCCGGGCCAGTACTTCGCCACCATCGATCCCGAAATGATCGAACGCATCGAGGTGATTCGGGGTCCGGCATCGGTGCTCTACGGCTCGGACGCTCAAGGAGGCGTCGTCAACATCATCACCAAGAGCCACCCATTCGCTGGAACGAGAAGCGTGCGGGTCGCCGCCAATGGCTCCACGGCTAACATGGGTTATCGAACTCGCGTGTCGGCCGGCGCCACCGGCTCCCGCTGGAGCCTCGGAGCGGGCGGGACGCTCGTTCAGGCTGGCGACCTTCGTGCTGGTGATGGTCTTGGCGAGCAGGACCCGAGCGGATTCAACGCCGTCGGGTTCGATTTCGAGTTCCAGTACGAGCCGCGCGCGGGGCATGCGATTACGGCAGTGGGCCAGCACTTTCGCATGGATGACGTTCCCCGTTACGACCGGTACGTAGACTTTCGCGCCCCCGCCCTCGGCAGCGATGCCGAGCACCTGTTCAGTCCGCAAACCCGTCAACTCGGCTACGTACGCTACACCTTTTCCTCCCGCGATCCCAAGCTCTCTCGATTTGAAGCGACGATGAGTCTGGCCATCCAACGGGAGGGCCGCACGCGGGTTCGGCTCTTCGACGACGGAACGAGCGATGTGATCCGGACGCGGCTGCGTGACGACGTCTACACACCCGGCGTCAGTCTCCTCGGTACGAGTGACGTCGATCTGGCTAACCGCGTCGTCACGTTGACATGGGGTGGGGAGTTCTACCATGACCGCCTGGACAGTCGGGGTAGCGAGGAGAACATGGCTACGGGCGTCGGAGTAGCCTCTCTTCTGCCCGTGGCGAATGGAATCGCCATACCGGTTGGGAGTTTCCCGGATGGAGCCAACAGCGATCGTGTCGGCCTGTTTCTGGCGGGGGAGACATACCTCTTTCCGGAACTCAAGGTCGAGGCTGGTGTGCGGTGGAGTCGTTTTCGAAACGAAGCCGACGTGGGCATCGATTTCGGTGGCCGCGTGGAGAACGTGAGCGCTGACGTTACGGGTCAGATGGGACTCGTGGTGATTCCCTCACCAGAGTGGCGTATCGCGACGAGAGTGGCCGAGGGGTTCCGGGCCCCCAACCTGTACGACCTCACCCGCGTAGGGCCCGTCCCCGGCGGCTTCGCGGTGCCGAATCCGGGGGCGACACCCGAGCGATCGCTCAGTCTCGATGTCGGCATTCGGTATCTCACCCATCGGGGCGCCGTTGCACTCACGTTGTACCGCACCCGCATCACCGATTTCATCGACCGAGCACCGGGGACGTTCCAGGGCGATACACTCTTCAACGGCGAGCGGGTGTTTCAGGGAATCAACGTGGGGACCGCGCGACTCATCGGGTTTGAACTCGAGGGCCTCCGACGGTTTGGACCTGTCGAGGCACGCGGGACCGTGCTCTACACGCGCGGCGACCAGACCGAAGCCGACGGAACCGAGGCACCGATGTCCAAGATCCCACCGCTCAGTGGATCGGGGGGCATCCGCTGGACCTCGCCCGGCTACCCGGTGTGGCTGGAGTACGTCGTCCGGTGGTCCATTCGCCAGGACCGTCTCGGCACTCGTGACCTGACCGACCCTCGGATCCCCGCTGGCGGCACCCCCGGACACTTCGTGCAGAGCGTCCGGGCCGGTACCTCGCTACGCCCCGGCTTGAATCTGTCTGTGGGTTTCGAGAATATCACGGACGAACTCTACCGCACACACGCCAGCGGCGTGGATGCCGCCGGTCGGCATGTGTGGGTGGGCGTGGAAGCGCTGGGGGTGCTGTAGGTCTGAACGTCCGAGAAGGGAAAGTCGGACGGGAGGATTCCAAGGTCCTTCCGGCCTCGGGTCCGGCGTCCTTCAGCCGTGATGCCCCCAAGGGGAATCGAACCCCTATTCCCACCTTGAAAGAGTGGTGTCCTAGCCGTTAGACGATGGGGGCGGGTGGCGGTGCAGCGGCGAAAGGTAACGGGGCAGCATAGCGGTAACGGGATTCGAACCCGTGTTTCTGCCTTGAGAGGGCAGCGTCCTAGTCCCCTAGACGATACCGCCACAGACCGGCAGCGCCGGGGTTCAAATATCACCCGCCGCGGACGTCCGGGCAACCCGGAATAACGGGTGTGGTAGGCTGTGGGGGGTGCGGACTAACGAGTTGGACGCGCAGGCACGAGGAGCCGTGCTGGGCATGGACTACATCGCTGCAGCCTCGACGTACGTCGCCACCATCCTCGAGCGGCTCCAGGCCAGGTGGCCCGAGATCCGCCAGGTGCTCGTCAGCGCGTATGGTCGCCACCCCGCCCTGGCGGACGACGACGCCAACTACGCGGAAGCGGCTCTCGCCGCCCTTGCCGTGGGACTCCAAGCCCTCGATCAGAGCGCGCCTCCCTCGTTGACCAGCCAACTGCGCCCGGCCGTCTACGACGCCGTCATCGACCGATTCGGCACCCCTGAGGCCGCCACGGCACTGGATCAATACTCCGAGCTTTGGGATCGTACGCGCGATCCGAGCGGACTCGGTATGGGCTTCATTATGAGCGTTCTCGGCGAAGAGCCGAAGCGCGAGGGCGAGCACGCCATTCTGCGGTACAGGACCGAGAAGCTCGCTGGTGGGACACTGATCGACGTGGCGGTGGGTGTCTGGCCGGAGGTGCTGGGCGGCGAGCGGGGAGCAGGCAGCGGAGAGCGGGAACAGTGAGAGGGCAGAGGGAAGAGCGATTGCAGAATTCAGCACGCACAATGCGGCGGCGCCAGAACGCCGGCTCCTCCGACTCCCCGCTCACCGCGCCCTGCTCCCCGCTCGCCGTAAGAACTGCTCCTGTGCTCCGGCGGCATCCGCCAACGACGCCGAGCGTCGCTCGTAAGATCCATCCGGACTCAATTCCCACGCGGTGGGGTCGGCGAACTCCGTGGTGAGAATCTCGTCGAGCCGTTTGCGGGCAGCGGCATCCGCGACCGCGGTGACTACCTCAACGCGCCGCCGGAGGTTGCGCGGACGCCAATCGGCCGAGCCGATGTAGTACTCGTCGTCTCCGCCATTGCGGAAGTGGTAGATCCGCGCGTGTTCGAGAAAGCGTCCCAAGATCGAGACCACGCGGATGCGTTCCGAGAGACTGGGGACGCCCGGACGAAGCGTACACATTCCCCGCACCACCAACTCGATCACCACCCCGGCCTGCGAGGCAGCATAGAGCGCTTCGATGATCTCCGCATCGGCGAGGCCGTTGACCTTCACGCGGATCCCGGCCTCCCGCCCGGCTCGCGCATGCTCGGCCTCCCGCTCGATGAGCGAGACAAAGCGCGGTAGCATATCGTTGGGGGCCACCAGCAAGTGCCGAAAGCCGGTCTGGGACGGGCGGGACGATCCCATCAACTGGTTGAACAGGTCGCCCACGTCCGCACCGAGCTTTGGATCGCCAGACAACAGGCCAAGATCCGAATACAGCCGCGCCGTACTGGCGTTGTAGTTACCGGTTCCTACGTGCACGTACCGTCGAGCCGCATCCTGCTCACGCCGGACGATCATGGCGAGCTTGGAGTGGGTCTTGAGGTTGACGAGTCCGTAGATCACGTGCACGCCTGCCCGCTCGAGCTTTCTCACCCACTCGATGTTGCGCTCTTCGTCGAAGCGAGCTTTCAACTCGACCAGGACATCGACTTCTTTCCCAGCCTCCACCGCCGCAATCAGGGCGTCGACCACTGGTGAGCGCTGCCCCGCCCGGTACAGGGTTGCCTTTACAGCGACCACGTCGGGATCGGACGCCGCTTCGGTGAAAAGGCGTTGCGTAGTACTCTCGAACGCGTCGTACGGATGGTGGACGAGGATGTCGCGCTCCCGCAAAACCGCGAAGATGGACTTGTCGGCGGGAATGGGGTTCGCCGCGTCGAGCGACGGATAGTCGAGCGCCGGCTGTTCCACGTTGGCGATCTGCGTGAGCGCGCTGAGGTCGAGCAGCCCGTCGACCTCGTAGATGCCGGAAGCTCCCGGCGTGGTCCCACGGACCCCACCCACCATTTGGAGCTCTCGCATCAGGAGGTCCCGCATCACCGGCGGCATGGCGCGTTCGACCTCGAGACGAACGACACCGGCGAAGGGGCGCTTTCGTACCTGCTCCTCCACCGCGTCGAGGAGATCTTCCGCTGCCTCTTCGTCCAACTCCAAGTCACCGATCCTCGTCACACGAAAAGGGTGTACAGCCTCGACGCGCCGCCCGGGATAGAGCTTGTCGAGATTCGCCCGCACGATTTCTTCCAACGGCACGAACCGGTCACCTTCAGGCAGCCTCACGAACCGCGGGAGCGACGCCGGGAGGGTCGTGACACCAAACCGCAACCGGCCCGTCCCTTCGTCCCGTACCATGGCTGCCAACGAAAGATGGAGATTTTCGATGTGTGGGAACGGGTGTCCGGGCGCTCGGGTGACCGCGTGAGGCGTGAGCAACGGAAACACCTGATCGTCATAGTATCGGCGGAGGTATCGCGCTTCATCCGGCGACAACTCCTCCCAGCTATGGATCCGAACGCCCTCCGCGGCCAACGCCGGCAGTAGCTCGTGCTCGAGACACCGCCGCTGCCGGTTGAGCTGCTGACGGAGGCGAACCGAGATGGCATCCAACCGCTCGTGGGCCGTCAGGCCGTCGTCACCCCGATCGTTCTTGCCGCCTGCCAGTGCTCGCTTGAGTGCCCCCACGCGAACCATGAAATACTCGTCCGTGTTGCTCGTATAGATCGCCAGAAACCGAAGCCGTGCGAGGAGTGGGACTCCGGGATCCTCGGCGAGCGCGAGCACCCGTCCGTTGAATTCCAGAAGACTCAGATCGTCGGTGAGGAACCGCTGCGCGGTTGGCAACGCTCCCGGCCCGGCAGACGGCGGCAGGCGGCGAAATTCCTCTCTGGACAAGGCGGGAGGTGCCTCGGCCCCATCTCGTGCGAGGCAAAAACCCTCGAACGCCGCCTGCCGGGCAAAGAGCGCGAGCGCCGCCAGTGTGCGACCATCGCGCAACGCGGGAGCACCGGCCAGGTCCAGGACGTCCCGCGAATGGACCCAGCTGAAGTCCCCACTCATTCCCACCTCCCCACCGTTCGCCGGAAACGTCGCCAACCACACCTCCATCGCCGCGGCGCTTGGAGAGGCGGCCACGGTTCCCATGAGCTCCAGCTCGGCCCCGGCCAACCCGAGCGCGGTGGTGAGGATGCGGCGCGACGCCTCCTCGCCTTTGCCTTCCTGAATGGGCAGACGCAACGCCCGGCCGTCGTAGCGCATGGCCACTCGGTCGTTGGCCACCGCGATAACGGCGACCTCGGGGATCGAGGTCACGGTGGTTTGGGGCGTTTCCGACTCCATGGCGCTGAGGAGCTCTTCGGCCCGCTCCACCCGTCGCGACGGCATCGGACGCAAGCCGTATTCCTGGGCGAATGCGCCACCCAGTTCTTCGATGGGCGGACCCCCAGGCGCGAGGCGCCGAATGCGTACCTCGTGAAACGTGCGAGAGAGACCACCGCTGTGTACGGCGATCGTGTCGTACGCGATCTCGAACGCCTTGATGGGGAGCCAGCGGGGGCGGACCGTTCGTGCGATGCGCTCGATCTTCAGCTCGATGCGAATCCCTAATTGACCGGGATCCACCACCGCTCTGAGGCGCCTGGCAGGCTCGGAGGCACCGTGCAGCGACGCCAGGGGGTCCACCTCGGGGACCTCGGACTCAAAATGGTCGTACTCCACCAAGGCACCACCAGCCACTGCAGTACGTATCACCACACGCAACGTCCGACGATCATCCATGCCGATGCGAAATCGGCAGCTCACACCGCGGCGTTGAAGCTCGCCATCCGGGGTGTCGAGATAGATGTCGCGATGGAAACTGCGATGGGGGCGACCGGCGCGCAGACCGAGTGGCAGAGGCGCGGCCGTCAGGGACTGGAGGACGTCCGCGCTCGGCACCTCAAAGCGTAACGCATTCTCCGATACAGTTTGGGTGGTCATGTCTACAATTGTACACCGATCCCACGGCGGACGCGCCAGGTGTTGCCGAAAGACGTACGCGCAGCGCGGGTGCTAGGGTGCGCCGCCGGTCAGCGAATCCCGCAGGGACTTCCTGGCGCCATTGGCGAAGCGGACGATTTCGATGAGCAGCGCGCGTACGCTGTCGGCTTCGGTCCCCGCTCCCAGCTGGCGAAGCGCATGCTCGCGAAGCGGCAGTACCTCCGTCCACGCAATCTGGTCCTGGAAGCCCGCCATCTGCATGAAAGGATCCGTCGCCGCAACGAGTTCCCGCGGCGCACTTCCTACCGCAGACACGCGGGCGACCTCCAATCGCAGCGGCCAGAGGGAGGCCGTCAACCCAAAGACGAAACGGCCAACGCTGTAGCGCCGCTGCGCGTCTTTCCACAGCCGCACTGCCGTCGCCGTATCGCCGCGGGCCAGCGCCTCTCCCGCCCGCAAGTCACCGGAGAGACTCTGGAACAACGGGTCGGCCGTGGGCCGGGTGGCCAACGCCTCGAGACGGGATCGGGCAGTGGCATACCGAGCGGGGGACCGCCTTCCATACCAACGGGCTGCCAACCACAACGCCTCGCCGTCTTCCGTACGATCGAGGAGCCGACGGGCAGCCTCGGCTTGACGACCCTCGTCACCCAATTGGGCCACCGCGGTAACGGCGGTTAGGAGAATCCAACGATCCAGCTCGGCTTGAGAAACGTCCAACCGCTCGGCGTCGCGGAATAGCGAGTCCGCTGTCGCGTCCCGTCCCCCTCCCAGCTCGACCGCCAGCATCATCCGAAACGCCGCCTCCCGGTCGGCACGAGTGGCTGCGCGCTTCCACAGGGCTCGGACGGCCTGCGTGGACACGAGCCGGCTCGACGCTGCCTGTTGGAGCTCTCCAGCGCCGAGCCCAATCGTCTCCAGCGCGATGGCGGGCCGCGTGGGAAACGATTCCCGTACTCGCAGGGCGGGCCCGGAGCCCTGGAACACGAGGGAATCGACCATGTGCACGAGCTCGGCCCACACCGAGGTGTTGTCCACCGCAAGATAGGCCTCGACGAATCGCTGGGCATCGTCGTTCCGGCCGTCCAGGAACGCGAGCTGAGCCAACAGCGCGAGGGCGGTAACGAACTGCGGATCGAGACCATGGACGCGGCGCCATGCTCGTTCCGCCGAGACCCTGGGTGTGCCGAGTACGGCGGCGAAATAGAACTGGACGTAGCCCAGCATGACCCAAGCGTCAATCACTTGTGGATTTTGGACCGCGACCGCTTCCAGCAACTCGATGGCGGCCGCGAGATCCCCATGGCCCGCGAGCAATTCGTAGGCGTCGAGAAGAGCGGCGGAGGTAGGGTCGAGGCGGTCGCGATACAAGCGTGCGGCCTCCAGCGCCGACCGCAGGTTGTGGACGCGGCTGGGCTGGGTCCGGCTCAGCTCCGAGAGCATGCGCTTGAGGTATGCGGGGGCAAAGGTGGAGTCGAGCCGGATCACGTCGTCGAAGCGCTCCGTGGCGCGATCGAAGGCGCCCCGGCGATAGAGCTCTTCAGCCTCGTAGTACGCATTGAACGCATCCAGTCCCCGGGGGAGGGCTTGGCGCCAACCGGTCAGTCGTCGCGCAGCGCGGCCAGCGAACACATCGAGCACCACGGCCGACACCAGGGACGAGAGGCTGTCGACGGGTCCCGTCACGCGGCCACTCTCGAGCACCCGGCGGCTCGCCGCATCGCGTAGTTGGACCTCGATGGTGAGATCTCCGCCGGGCGTCACTGCCGCATTTCCCCACACGGTTTCGCTCACCGCAAAGCGCCCGATCACGAAATCCTGCAGGCTGTCGAGATCCCCCGTGGTCCCGAACCGCGCGGTCACCGCATCGCCCACCCGGTCCGCACTCACCACGCGGTAGTCCGGCACCCACTGCAATTGCGCTTCGAACGCACGAGGGAGCGCCGCGCGTAAGTCGATGGTCTCGAGCCCCGTCGTCACCATGAACGGCAAGATGGCGACTGACGGTGTGACCGCTGTTCCCGGTCCGCGTGGCTGCCAGAGCCACCAGCCGGTGAGCCCCACGAGCACGAGCGCCGCTGCGCCCACGGCTGCCGTCAGCCAGCTGCCAATTCGTCTCCCCCGCTGGGCACTGCTGATCGTGTCCAGCCACGCCTTGGCCGATGGCGGGCGCTGGTCTCGGTCCAGGGCCAACGGCGCGGTCAGCGCGCGGACCGCCGGGATGCTCAGTTCGGGGCGCGCTTTGCGTAAGCGGCGCTCCGCCGTGGTCCGGTCGCTCATCACGTTTGGCAGTGTGCCGACGAGCGCCTCGTGCGCCGCGGCGGCGAGTGCATATAGGTCCACGCGGCCGTCGATGTCCCGGGCACCGGCTGCCTGTTCCGGAGCCATGTACGCGGGGGTGCCAATCACGGCGCCGGCTTCGGTGAGCGTTCGCTCGCCCGACGTCCGCTCCCGTGCCACACCAAAGTCGGTCACCATCCACCGACCCGTGGCTTCCTCTCGCAGGATGTTGGAAGGCTTGATGTCGCGGTGAATCACACCCCGGTCATGAGCGAACTGCAGCGCAGCACCCACCTGCGTCACCATCTCCCGCACCACGTCGTACTCGAGCGGGCCCTGCGCGGCCACGTATTGTGCCAGCGTCTTGCCCTCGACAAACGGCATGACCAGGTACGCGAGATCGTTGGTGGTGGCGAATTCGAAAACCGAGACGATGTGCGGATGAGAAAGGTTGGCCGCCAGCGCGGCTTCACGCTTGAAGCGCGCCAAGCGCTGGGGGCCCAGGGTCAGATCGCGATGCAGCACCTTGATAGCGACCCGCGAGCCCAGCTCCCGATGGCGACCGAGGTACACCGCGCCCATCCCTCCCTGGGCGTGGAGGCCTTCCACCTCATAGTGCTCGCCGGTGGCGGCCCGTACATCCTCGATGGACGGTTGGTTCATAGCGGATCAACGGTCACAAAGGCAGAGGGCAGCAGTCAGGTCGATAACGACGATACTGACGAATGTAGACGGCAGGCCTCGAGCAGCCAGTGTTTCGACACCTCGGTATCCGTGTGCCGGCCACGGTCGACCCTCAACCCTCGGATCTCTCGGCGGATCGGCAGGGCCCACATCAACCCCATGGACTGCCCTCTGCCCCCGCCCCCCGAACCACCCGCTGGCGCCACTCGACACGGAGCCCTAGAATGGAAAGACCTGCCAGCCCCGGGAGGTCGATCACCCATGGCAACCGTCAAGGACATCCTGGCTCACAAAGGTGGCGACGTCGTCACCATGGTCGCCGCCGAGTCGGTCCTCAACGCCGCGCGTCTCATGAACGAGCGGGGCATCGGCGGCATCGTAGTCATCGACGAGGGACAGATGGTGGGCATTTTCACCGAGCGCGACATCCTGCGTCGCGTCGTGGCCGAGCAGCGCGATCCCGCACAGACCGTGGTTCGCGACGTGATGACCGCCCCGGTGGTCACCTGTCGACCCGCCGCGACCCTCGAGCAGTGTGTCGCGATGATGACCGAGAAGCGCATTCGGCATCTGCCCGTCGCTGGTGATACAGGCCCGGAAGGCATCATCACGAGCGGGGACATCCTCGCGTATCAGGTACGAGAGCAGAAGGACACGATCGAATACTTGAACAGCTACGTGTTTGACTTGCGGTGAGCAGGTTCAGGGGGTGGTGGTTCTTCACCGCTCCCTGCTGCCCGCTTCCCACCGAGCTTCTCGACTTCCTCGTATCGAGGACATCCCAGTAGGTGGTCGTTGACGAGGCCCGCGGCCTGCATGAAGGCGTAGCAGATCGTTGACCCAACAAACCGAAACCCCCGTTGCTTGAGAACCTTGCTCATCGCGTCGGATTCCGACGTCGTCGCGGGCACCTGCGCGAGGGAGCGCCAGCGGTTTTGACGCGGGACCCCATCTACGAACCCCCAGATGAACGTGTCGAAGGACCCGACCGCGGCCCGGACCTCGAGTAACGCCTGCGCATTTGTGACGGCGGCGTGGATCTTCTGCCGGTTGCGGACAATTCGGGCGTCCTCCGCCAGCCGTTCCAGCCGGCGGGGGGTGAACCGCGCCACTTTTGTGGGATCGAACCCCTGAAAGACCTCCTGAAACGCCTCGCGTTTACCCAGGATCACCGCCCAGCTCAGACCGGCCTGGAAACCATCGAGCACGAGGTACTCGAAGAGGAGCCGGTCATCGTGCACTGGCACCCCCCATTCTCCATCGTGATACGCCCGCATGAGTGGGTTGACCTCCGCCCAGGGGCAGCGGCGAAGAGCGCGATCGCGTGGCATGGAGCTTCCAGCGTTCGGGGTCGGGTGGGAGCTTCCGAGAAGGTGCGTGGAACCTATGCTCGCCGCGGTGCGGCGTGAAGGCTTGGGGATCTGGTGGTGCAGGAAGAAACCTCCACCCATGTCTTATCAACGAGGCACCCAAAACTTTCACTAGCAGAGCAGTGTCGATACATTGTTGCGCACGTGCCTCGACCGTCGGGTCACTGGCGCTAGTAGCGTAAGTTATTGTAGATAAAATACTTGCGTTGCTTCGCCCGTGTGGCCGGTGCAACGGTGATCGATGGCACAAGGTGTGCTAAAAATCACAAATAGTCCTGGGCGTATTGTATCCACGCCTGGCAAAGGAGACACACCGTTGCGTAGCATGAATCTGCTCAACCGTATCACCGACGTGGGCTTCGTCGTGGCCAGCATCATCGGCATCGTGACCCTGGTTGGGGTCATTGGGGCCATCTGGGTGCTGCTTGTCCGATGATTCGCCGCGTCGTGGGCGCCGTGGCCGTGGTCTTGTCCTTTGCCGCTCCCGGGGTCTGGATTGCCACGTGGTGTCATCTCCTCCTCAAGGCGCTCAAGGCCGGTCTTCTCTTCTGACGAATCAGCCACGCGGCTCGGCGGCGTAGGACTGCCGCCGGCGCGAGAGAACCAACGACAACCGCCCGGCCTCACGGCCGGGCGGTTTCCGCTTTTGGGACACTCGCCGCCGCTTACTGCGTTGCGGTGGCGGCCGTCGTGACGGCGACCAATTCCGTGGTCGTGCTCCCACCGCCCACCGCTGCCCCGAGCTTGGTCGTGCTCCGAACAAGATCGTGGGGCGCTTCCCGCGACACATAGAGCGTGGCCGTTCCCGCGTCGTCGTCGTCCAGGGGAATGAGCTCGACGACCAGCGTCTCGTAGGTCCCGGCTGCGGCTTCGGTGTCTTCCATGCCCACCACGCGGAGCCACATCGGGCGGACGCGCTGCGTCTCGAGGTCGAAGACCCGCAGCGTGGTTTCGTATCCTACCGCCAAGGGCAGCGCCGCCATCACCAGGGTGAGCGCGGACTCGTTGCCGAACACCGGGACGTCGAGCGCCACGCGGACCGGGATTACCTGGCCGCGCACGCGAAGCTCCCCGGTCACCGCGGTATCGGAGAAAACCAGCGATACCCCCCCCGTGCCCTCCGCTCCGCGACGGAGCGGGGCCAACGAGGCGCGATCCAGATCAAACGTGTCCACCGCCACCCCGAGCGGCGAGTGGACCTCGTCCACGACGCGCCATATCTCGCGCTCGTCCAGCCTCGCCCGCACGACCGTTCGAGCCACATCGATGTCGATGGTCTGCCCCATCGCTTCGATGGTGGTCCGGTACTGCACAGCCCGTGGACGAATCAGCGCTCCGTCAGCGGTGGGCAGGGGCGCCGTGGCCGCAATCTCCGCGGCGGCGGCTCGCTCGGTGATGTTCACCTTGGCGACATCCACGGTGAGCCGCGCGAGACGCTCGGCAAGTAGCGGCGACAGCTCTTCCTGACGTCGCCCGCCCACATGCTCTGCGAGAAACCGCTCCATGGCGGTGGCAAAGGCAAGTCGATTCTCCGGTCCCTGGAATCCATGCCCCTCGTCCGGCACGAGAAGGTACTCGACGTCGCGTTCCAGATCCCGCAACGCGACGACGATCTGCTCGGATTCCCGTCGATTGACGCGCGGATCATTGGCGCCCTGGGCCACCAGGAGCGGGGCTCGGATCCGCGACGCCAAGAAAAGCGGCGACTGCGACTCGAGGCGCTTGCGGTCATTGGGATCGTTGGGATCCCCCACCCGGACATGGAAGATGTTCCGAATGGGTCCCCAGTAGGGGGGGATCGATCGCAGGAGCGTCACGAGGTTGGACGGTCCAACCAGTGAGATACCTGCGGCATACAGGTCCGGTGTGAACGCCAATCCGGCCAGGGCCGCGTACCCTCCGTAGGAACCGCCAAAGATCGCCACCCGCGCTGGATCGGCAGTACCACGCTCGACGAGATACCGAACACCATCGGTGAGATCGTGCTGCATCGCGCCAGTGCCCCATTCCCGATTGCCGGCATTGAGAAACGCTTTGCCGTACCCAGTGGAGCCCCGAAAATTGGGTTGTAGCACCGCGTATCCGCGGTTGGCGAGGAACTGGGTAAACGGGTCGTATCCCCAGACGTCGCGGGCCCAGGGACCTCCGTGGGCATAGATCACGAGCGCCAGATTCCTGGACTCGACACCGCGCGGTAGGGTGAGATACGCAGGGATTTCCATCCCGTCACGCGCCCGATAGCGGATGGCCCGAACCGGGGAGAGGTGTTCCGTCGGAAGACCGGGCCGGGCGCGATACAGCAGCTCGACCCGTCCCGTGGCGCGATCGTACAGGTAGACCGAGCCCGGATCCACGTCCCGGGTGACCCGCACGATCCGCAGCTGCCCATCGTCGGAGGACGACGCGAAATAGATCTCGCCTTCCGGGAGCCGTCTGCGGAGCAACTCGAGATCTTGCGCAAACTCCCGGTCCTTGGGGTAGATGCGAAGCCGGTTGCCAAGGTAGTACGTGGCGACGAGCTCCTCGGTGACGTCGGAGAACTCGGCCCCTGCGAAATCGACTTGGCGCTCCGGATCCTCCTCCACGAACTCTTCGATCCCGGTCGCGGGATCGAAGAGGACCAGGCGCGTGAGGTCCACGTCTTCCCCGCGGTTAGTCACCATGTACACCCGACGCCCATCCGTGTGGTAGCGAATGGGCGCGCACGTCTCCTCGTGATTGCACTGGTAGACCGGGATGAGGGAGTCCCCCTGCACCCGGAGAATCTCGGTCCCACCCTCGGGGCCCACCCGGAGCCCGAGCCGCAGCCGGCCCTCGAGATCCGTCTGCCACCCCGCCACGTTCTGTTCGTTGCGGAACAACAGCTCACGGGCCCCGCTCCGGAGCGCGATGCGGTAGACGTCGTGGACCTGAGGATCCCGATCGTTGAGTCCCACAACGATGGTCCCTGGCGTCGGCTCGGGAATCGCGAGAACACGCGCACGCACACGCTCAAACGGCGTGAGGTCGCGGGCCGGTGGTACCCCCGTGGACGCATCGGCCTCGGCGGCCGGATCGAGCACGTACACGTGGAAGTTTTCGTTGCCACCCCGGTCCTGAAGGTAGACGACGAAACGGCTGTCCTGACTCCAAAACGCGGCCCGAACGGGGCGCGTGGTGTCGGCCGTGATAGGCCGAGCGGTGTCGAAGGCGGCTCGGGTCTCGGTGACCCAGAGGTTCATGACGCCACGGTACGGCTTGCGGAACAGAATCCAACGTCCATCGGGCGAGAGTTCGCCGCCGGCGTGCTCGGGATCGCCGAAGAACAGCTCGCGATCGAGCAGGGGCACAAGCCGGTCCACGTACGACAGGCGCTCGGCGCTCTGGCCTGGGAGCATCTGCGGGCTGAGCGTCATCGCCAGCACGACGCCCAGCAGGATCGGGTTGCTTGGGCCGTTGGACCTCATACGAGCCTCCGTCCCCTCAACAAACGACGACCCCGCCGTGGCGGCCATTTCCTGTATTCGGCGCCGCGGCAGGGTCGGACTTCACCAACTACGCGAATTGTGTACCGCGTGACTCGTCGTGCCGTTAGTTGGACTGCTGCGAGACGCGCATGCCAGCATCACCCGCGTGATCGATCACGAGCGCGACGCGCCGGTTCTCGACACCTTGGTCTCCGGGGCCGTGCACACCGGGACGCACCTGGCGATTCCGGTCTTCCCCATAGCTGACGGCGCGCACCTGGTCGGCGGCGAGGCCGGCAGTGTTGAGGTAGGACTTGACGGCCTCGGCCCGGCGCATGCCAAGCCGCCGGTTGTATTCAGCGCTCCCAGCCGGATCGGCGAAGCCCTCGACCGTGATCATCGCGTTCTGGTAGTGATCTCGTACGATGGTCGCGAAGCGAGTCAGGACCTGCTTGTCCTGCTCGCGCACGGTCGCGTTGTCGTATCCGAAATACACCGGTACGTTGAACCTCAGCATGCCCTGCATCTGCGTGACCTGGGCGTTGAACTCGCGGCGGAAGGCCTCGAGATCGCGCTCCAACGCGCCCACGCGCCGGGACAGTGAGTCGATTCGCCGACCGGCGTTGGCGGCAACCTGTTGGTCACCAGCCTGCATCTCCGAGCGCATCTCCTCGCGCATGTTGGCGAGCTGCTGATCCACCTGGTCCTGCTTCACGCCGCAGCCGACGACGAGCACGGCCAGTCCAACAGCCCCTAACAACGCGGACTTACGCATGACATTCCTCCTTCGAGTGGCTTTCGCCCCTGGGTAGTTTCCACAGTTCAGTTTTCAGGTAAGTTGTAGGAACCTAACTACTTACACACCAAAATGCGAGTGGCGGCGCCCCGGACGGCAGCAACCCGCCGGTCCGCGCCACATCTTAATCACCGGTCGTTGTGGAGTGAAGCCTCGTCCGTCGGGACCTGGACACCCCGCCCAAGCCGACCTGACGACTGGCTGATTGTTACGCTCTCGGGACAAATTCAGGCGGTGATCTGGCTCACGCGCCATCCCGCGTGCATCCAGGAGTCCCTAAACCCATGCTCCTCCCGATCGTCTGGCACCCGGGGTACGAGGTCGATATCGGCCCCCACGTGTTTCCGACCAACAAGTACCGCCTCGTGCGGGATCGCCTTCTCGAGGACGGCACTACGTGCGAAGCGACTATTCGCCAGCCCGAGCCCGCCACCGACCGGGAGGTGGGGCTCGTCCACACCCCCGAGTACCTGGCGAAGATCCGGCACGACCAGCTCACTCCCGATGACGAACTCCGTCTCGAGCTCCCATTCTCCCCAGGTCTACGACGCGCGTCTTGGCTGTGCGCGGGTGGGTCCATCCTCACGGCGCGCCTGGCGCTGGAGGGCGGCGTGGCGGCGCACCTCGGAGGTGGTTTCCATCATGCCTTTCCGGATCACGGCGAGGGGTTCTGCCTGATCAACGACGTGGCCATCGCCGTTCAAGTGTTACGACACGAGGGACGCGTTGGGCGGGCGATGGTCGTCGACTGCGATGTCCACCAGGGGAACGGCACGGCGGCAGTCTTCGCAACCGAAGCGGACGTGTTCACGTATTCGATGCATCAAGAGGCCAACTATCCCCCATGGAAACCCCCCAGCGATCTCGATGTCGGTCTCGAAGACCAAATCGGTGATGCCGACTACCTCGCGCAGTTGGAACAGACCCTTGCGCCGGCCGTTCAGCACCACGAGCCCGAGCTGGCGGTATACTTGGCGGGGGCCGACCCGTACGTTTTCGATCAGTTGGGGGGCCTCGGACTCACCCTGGCCGGCCTGCGCCAGCGAGACGAATTGGTGCT
Source organism: Gemmatimonadales bacterium (assembly GCA_041615815.1). GTDB lineage: Bacteria > Gemmatimonadota > Gemmatimonadetes > Gemmatimonadales > GWC2-71-9 > JBDHDH01. The sequence continues at coordinate 31,921 of JBFJCP010000038.1, forward strand.
GGAGATCTTGCGAGACCGCAGCACCGCGGTCGCGATCGTGCTGGCCGGCGGGTACGCCCGCCGCCTCGAAGAAACGGTCGAAATCCACTGCGCGACCATCCGGGCCGCCAAGACCGCATTGGACGAGGAGAGACCATGATGTGTCGACTGTCGCGTTTTGTGATCCACATCGCAACAGTGCTCGTCGTCGCGACCGGTGCAGCCTGCAGCGACGGCGGTATCGCGCCCCGTGTCGGCATCGTGGCACCCGTGGACGGTGCCGTCTTGGATCGGGGGACCGTGCGCGTGGAGCTCGCAGCGACGGGTGTGGAAATCGCCGCTGCCGCGGACGAGCGGCCGGGGACGGCTCACCACCACATCTTCATCGACCGAGATATCACGCCGCTCGCCGACACGATTCCGGCCGGCGTCTCCGGGATCGTGCATCTCGGCCGGGGGCAAACGACGTTTGACATCCTCGAGCTGCCGGCCGGCGAGCACCGCGTGATCGCCGTGCTGGCCGACTGGGCGCACGTGCCCCTCAGCCCACCGGTGACCGACACCGTCCATTTCACGATCCGCCCCTGACAGGGGTGCTAGCCCGATCGGCCCGAAACCCGTAAGTTTTGATGACGAGGCCGGTTGACTGCTCCATGTCGCGCTTTTCCGACCTTCCAATCTTTCCGCCATGCGGGGAGGTCGATCCATGGTTCGCGCCGCTGGGCTCACCGCAGCGTTCGCCGTCTTCACCGCTGGGGACCTCGCCACGCAGGAACCCATGACCACGGCTGCGGTGGAGACGGCAGCTGACCCACTCTTCACGTCCCATGCGATGCTGGAGATCACGCTGGAGATGGATCTCCGGACGGTGGTCAAGGACGTGGGGGACGAGAACCAGCACCACCCCGCGACACTGACCGTTTGGGATACGGGCGGCGAGCACACGGTCGAGATCGAGGTCGAGACACGCGGCCATTTTCGGCGCAACAAGCGAAACTGCAACTTCCCGCCTCTGCGGCTCGCGTTCCCCGATTCGGGAACCGAGGGGACGCCGTTCGCCGGACAGCGCGAACTCAAGCTCGTGGTGCACTGCCAGGACAAGAAAGACGAATATGAACAGTATGTTCTCGAGGAGTATCTGATCTACCGCGTGTTCAACGTGCTCACCGACCGGAGCTTCCGGGTGCGGCTGGCCCGCATCACCTACCGCGACCGCGTGGGGAAGCGGGACCCACTCACCAAGTACGCGTTTCTGATCGAAGAACACGAAGCAATGGCGGCCCGCAACGGCTGTACCGTCCTCGAAGTCAATGCGCATCCGCTCGAGTTCTCTCCCGCAGAGACGGCGCGGATGGTGCTGTTCCAGTACATGATCGGCAACACCGATTTCTCTATCGCCTACTTGCACAATGTCCGGCTGCTGATGTGCCCAAACTACGAATCCGTCGCCGTACCGTACGATTTTGACTGGTCTGGAGTGATCGGTACGCCATACGCGAAGCCGGATCGCAAGCTGCCCATCCGATCGGTGCGAGACCGCTTGTTCCGCGGGTTCTGTCGCGACGAGGCCGTGTACCAACAGGCGGCGCGGGAGTTGCTGGAACGTAAAGACGCGATTTACGATCTCTACCGCACCCAGGATGGTCTCGACCCCAAGCGCCTCGAACGGACGCTCGAATACTACGACGAGTTCTACGAGATCCTGGACGATCCACGAAAGTTCCGCCGGGAGATTCTCGACCGCTGTCGCGAAACATGAATCGCCGCCACTGTACGGCGGCTTCCGACCGGACCACCGCATGCCATGAGGTCCTCAAGCGCTGATGCCCGCATCCGAGCTCCGCTACGCCGTTTCCGATGTTGCCACCCTCAACCGGATCCTGACCGACGACCTTCCCGGCCGGTTCCGGGGCGGTGACGTCCGGGATCGATTTTTCCGCGACGTGTACTACGACACGTCCGACGGGGTGCTGCGATCGAAAGGGGTCACCTGCCGCTTCCGGATCGGCGCCGACGACCGCCGGTGGTTGGCCGTCGCCTTTGGCGGAGGTGACCGGGCCGCGCAGGAGTTCGAAGTGGCCGTTGAGGAAGCAGACCTCGCCGCGGCTCTTGTCGGAGATTCGACCCCTGCCCGCCGGCTGCGCGGCGTCATCGACCCGTCACGGCTGGTCCTCTGTCTGGAGCTCGAAGTGCACAGGCGTACTCGTCCGGTTCGGCACGCCATCCTTCCGCTGGCCCCGTTTGAGCTTATCGGGGACGCCGTCACCGTGCGGGCAGACGACGTCTCGCACGCCTTCCAGGAGATCGCCGTCGCGGCCAGGCTGCGCGTGGGGCCCAAGCCGGATCGGCTGGGCGCCGCACTCAAGGAGGCGTATGCGCTGCGTCCGCTGCTCGACGGGCGGCTCGCCCGGGCGATGAGCATGCTGGAGACGCTCGAGGCGACGAAACTCGCCGAAAAGGTGCAACAGGTCCGGGAAGTCGCCATCCTCGTCGTGGACGAGGGTCGGGTCGCGTTGTGCCGGCAGGAATCCGACTTTCGATTGCCCGTGCAAAAGGGGACGGGGGAGGAGGCGTGCCGGGCGCTGCTGCGGGCGACGTTGGGTAGCGCCGACGGCAAGCTCGCTCAGTTGGGACTCGTGCGAACCACGGGAACCAGACCACCGCTCGAAGTGTGGGTGGCCCGACGGGTGCATCAGGCCTCGGCCGCGCCGGGACTGGAGTGGTTCTCTCCCGGTGAGGTGATCGCGCGGGCCGGCTCGCCCGTGCTCAAGGATCCCCGCACGCTGGCGGCCCTGTCCGTGGCCGGACGCTCGGATCGCATCCCGGAATGGAGCACACCCGAGGGGGGAAGCGATCACGCCGAGCCGTCCATTGAAGTCACCACGCAACGGAAGAGCTTCATCGCGGTGGCCGCGGCTCCTCTCCCCAAGGGTGCCCGGAAACAGGAGCACGGGACACCCGATCAGTTCCTCAACATTCAGCTCGGCCATCTCGAGTTCAACAGCCGCGTGCTGGCGCTCGCGGAAGACCCCGGGGGTCCGCTGCTGGCTCGCCTCCGGTTTCTCGCGATCTTCAGCACGAACATGGACGAGTTCTTCATGATCCGGGTGGGCGGGCTGAAACGGGCCGTGGCCGTCGGGAAGGAAAAGCTCTCGTTGGATGGCCTGACGCCGGAGGAGCAGCTCCACGCCATCACCATCCGCGTGCAGGCACTCTTGGAACGCCATCGGCGCTGTTTTCGGAACGTGCTGGAGCGCGACCTCCCCAGGGCCGGGCTGGCGCTTCGAAAGTGGAGCGACCTCCAACCGGAGGAACAGGCGGAACTCCAGGACTACTTCGAGGTGGAGCTGCTTCCTTTGCTCACCCCCAAGGCGATCACGTTGGCGCCCGGGCACCCCTTCCCGCTCATCGACAGTCTCTCACTGTCCATGGCCGTGATGGTGAAGGATCCGCAGACGAAGCGCTCACACTTCATCGATCTCACGCTGCCCAGCCACGTCCCGCAGCTCACGCGCGTGGGACAAACTCGCTCGTTCGTGCCGCTCGAAGAGATCGTGCGCGCCAACGCCGCCACGATCCACCCCGGCCGGAAGGTCGTGGCCGCACACGCGTTTCGTGTGACCCGCCTCGGAGACCTCGAGCTCGACGAAACCCACGCCGCCGATCTGACCCAGGCGATCGAGGAAGAGGTCAATCGACGCGGCCGGGCACCGGTGGTGCGGGTCGAGATCGATCGCGCCATGCCGGCGGAGATCCGCAGCCGGCTGAACAAGGAACTCCGTGCGGAAGACACCGGTGAACACAGCGTCTTGGGTGAACCGGACATGCACGAGGCGGATGGGTTGCTCAATCTCGGCTCGCTGATGGACATGGGGACCTTCGACGCCCCGGAGCTTGACTACCCCTCATTCACTCCGGCCGACCCCTTCGCCGGCACCAGCGGCACCATCTTCGATGTGCTCGACCAGCGGGACGTGCTGGTGCACCACCCATACGATTGCTTCGAGGCAAGTTTCGAGCGCCTCCTCACCGAGGCGGCTGACGATCCGGACGTCATGGCCATCAAGCTCACGCTCTATCGTCCGGGCCGCCCGTCCGTCATCAGTGACGCGCTCCATCGAGCTGCGGCAGCCGGGAAACAGGTTTCCGTCTTCGTGGAACTCAAGGCCCGTTTCGACGAGCAGCAAAACATCGTGTGGGCGCGAAAACTCGAACGGGCTGGCATCCACGTCGTGACGGGACTCGTGAAGTACAAGACACACGCCAAGATCGCGCTGGTGGTGCGACGCTCGAACGGAAAAGTGAAGCGCTACTCGCACATTGGGAGTGGGAACTACAATCGGAAGACGGCCAAGGTGTACACCGACTTCGGGGTGTTCACGTCCGACGACGGGATCGGGACGGATCTGCAGGCCCTGTTCAACGAGCTGACGGGCTCCTCACGCCCGCCGCAGGCGGATTTCCACCGGCTGATCGTGGCCCCGACCAACGCGCTCCGACGATTCCTGGATCTCATTCAGCGGGAGATCGATCACGCCACGGCGGGTCGTCCTGCTCGCATTCGCGTCAAAATGAATGCGCTGGTGGACGCCGAAGTGATCGCCGCGCTCTACCGAGCCTCCCAGGCCGGCGTCGAGATCGACATGATCGTGCGCGGCATGTGCGCGCTCAGGCCCGGCGTCCCGGGTCTGTCGGAGCGCATTCGTGTGATCAGCATCCTCGGGCGTTTTCTGGAGCACGGGCGCATCTACTACTTCGAGAACGACGGAAACCCAGAGTACTTCATCGGATCCGCCGATCTCCGCCCGCGAAACCTCAGGCATCGGGTGGAGGTCGTGACCCCGATCCTCCAGCCCGAGGCGCGCGCGTATCTGCAACGGGCTCTGGAGACCGAATTGGACGACCCCACGGCATGGGTATTGAACTCGGATGGCTCGTACGATCGCGGCCTAGCCCCCACCGGTGTGGAGTTGACGAGTGCGCAGGAACAGTTCATTCAATGGGCCGGAGAACGGGCGGAAGCGCGTCCGGCTCCGGCCTGAGGACAGTGTCTGGACAGGACGCCGCCGCGCGTGAGGTTCAGATCGCCGTCGATACCGTTCTCGACACTGGTTCTTTGAGTCGGGATTCTCTATTGTTCGTCGTGCCGTTC
>JBFJCP010000039.1:0-33563 GCA_041615815.1 Gemmatimonadales bacterium
AAGCGATGTGTACAGTCTCGGCTGCGTGCTCTACGAGTTGCTCGCGGGTGAGCCGCCGTACACCGGCGCCACGGCGCAGGTGGTAATCGCCAAGCGGTTCACCGATCCGATACCCCGGGTGCGCCGGATCCGGCCGGCGGTACCGCCCGTCGTGGAGCAAGCGCTGACGACGGCGCTCGCCCAAGTGCCGGCGGACCGGTTCCCCTCCGCAGGTGCGTTTGCCGAAGCGCTGACTCGGCCGGGTGGAGATGGCGGCGACGAGGGCGAACGGTCCGGATCCATCGCGGTTCTGCCATTCGTCAACCTGAGCCCGGAGCCCGAGAACGAGTTCTTCGCCGACGGGATCACCGAGGACGTGATCGCGCAGCTGTCGAAGATCCGCTCCCTCAAGGTCATCTCCCCGAGGTCGGTGATGCACTTCAAGCAGCGGGAGCAGAGTCGACGGGAGATCGGGGCAGCGCTGCAGGTGGCAGCGCTGCTCGAAGGGAGCGTCCGGCGCGCCGGTAGCCGGGTGCGGATCGTGGCGCAGCTCATCGACGTCGAAACAGACCGGCATCTCTGGGCCGAGACGTACGACCGCGAGCTGAGCGACATATTCGCCATCCAGACGGACGTGGCGCTGCAGATCGCGGCCGCGCTCCAAGCGGAGCTTTCTCCCGAGGAGAGAAGGCGGATCGGCCAGGAGCCCACGGACGACGTCCAGGCCTACCAGCTCTATCTCTTGGGGAGGCACTGCCTGAGCCGCTGGACCCATGAAGGCGTAGACCAGGGTATCAAGCATCTCGAGGCAGCGGTCGCACGAGACCCGGATTACGCGCTGGCGTACGCCACCATCGGGTACGCCTACACCGAGATCGGGCTCGGAGTGGCGGGCGCGCTGCCCCCGCACGAAGCATTCCGACGAGCGAAGGCCGCCGTGGCCCGGGCGCTCGAGCTCGATCCGGGGCTCGCCGAGGCGCATGCCAGGTTGGCCTCGCTCAAGTTCGTCTGTGACTACGACTGGACCGGTGCGGAGCTGGAGTTCAAGCGGGCGATCGAGCTGAACCCGAACAGCGGGGACACCTACGACGGCTACGGGCTCATGTTGTCCGCGCTGGAGCGCTACGACGAGGCCATCGAAGTGCAGCGGCGGGCCCATGAGCTCGATCCGCTGGCCCACCGTCTCGATATCGCGACTACCCTCCTGCGAGCCGGCCGGTACGACGACGCCTTACGGGCCGCGACTCGCGTCACCGAGCTCGATCCTCACTTCGCGATGGCACATGCGACGCTGGGGTGGAGCTATCTGCTGAATGGGATGCGGGACCAGGGGCTCGCCGCGCTGGAAAAGGCGGTGTCCCTCTCGCCCGACAACACCATGTACCTGGCACAGCTCGGGCACGCCTTCGCGCTGGCGGGTCGGACCGCACAGGCGCAGGAGTCGTTGCGGCAACTGGAGGAGCTGTCGCGGCAGAGATACGTCTCGCCCTACCACATGGCGTATGTCTACACCGGGCTCGGACAGCACGATCGCGCGATGGACTGGTTAGAGCGAGCCTATGAGGAACGAGCCGGCGGGGTGTTTGGCATCAAGGGCTCTTTCCTGTTCACCTCCTTGCGCTCGCATCCACGGTTCGAGGCGTTGCTCAGAAAGATGAACTTGGGCTGACGTGGCCGAGGAGAACGTCGTTCGACGCATACTCGCGAGTAGCGTGAGCACCAATTCGCGGTCAACTGGTTGAGCGACTACGGGACCAGGAGGCTGGATCGGCAGAAACGGCCCCTCCGAGCATTCCTTTGATAGGAGGCCCGCCGAGCATGCGTCGTGTGGGTAATCGGCGAACCAGACTGGGGCTCGCCGATACCCGTGACCGCCAAGCTGTCCCGAAAGTGCTACGAGACCTTCGGGGACGAGATCGCCAACGAGCTCGTGGACTGGTTCAATCAAGTGGATGCGACGTATCGAGCCGACCTGCGTGAGCTGAACGAGCTGAACTTCGCGCGGTTCGATGCAAAGCTCGAGCAACGCTTGGCCCGTGCTGGATGCGAAGCTCGAGCGGCGGACGGCGGCGCTGGATGCGAAGATCGAGCAGCGTACCGCGGAGCTCCGAGTGGAGCTGGCGAAGCAGAAAACGGAGTTGATTCGGTGGATGGTGGGGCTGTGGCTCGCTACGCTGGTTCCCTTGGGTGGTCTCATCGCGGGGTTGTTCGTCGCGTTCCACTGACCGCTCGGTAGGGCGAAATCCTCTGTCCACTATCCTCCCCGACCTCCTCGGCCCCAACCTCCGCATCGTCTTCTGCGGCTCCGCCGTGGGGCCCCAATCCGCCCGTCGCAAAGCCTACTACGCCGGTCCCGGCAACCGGTTCTGGGATGTGCTCCATGCAGTCGGTCTCACACCGCGGCGACTCGAGCCGTCCGAGTACCTGGAGCTGCTGAGCTACGGAATCGGCCTCACCGACATGGTGAAAACGCGAGCGGCACTCGACGCCGATCTCTCTCCGGGTGACAACGACCCGGCGGCGCTACGAAGGAAGCTCGAGCAATTCACGCCAAGAACCCTCGCCTTCAATGGCAAACGCGCCGCACGGGTCTTTCTCGCGCGAAACGTGGAATACGGGAAGCAGCCGGAAAGGGTGGGGGAGACGACGGTCTTCGTGCTACCCTCGACGTCCGGTGCGGCGAGACGCTATTGGAACGTCGCCTACTGGCAGGAGCTTACCCGATTCGCGTGATGCCAAGGGATGAGCCTGTGCTGCGGGAGTCGCATGCCGCACCGGTCAACCGACCCACGGCCGAACACGGCACCCTTGGAACTATCGAACGAGCGGCTCACGTCGTAGGACCGCTCCTGGCTCGTGTACCCGGATCAGTTGGACGGACGCGCCACGACGGTTGGCAAGCTGGCCCTCCCGCGAGAATCGAACGTGCTCAACGTGATGATGTCGGAGGTCATCTCCAGCGGCACGGTATATCGTGGCGAATCCGCGGTCGGGTCCGATCCATCGATGGTGTATCTGACCACCATACGGGGATACGCCGTATTTACCACCAGCCGGCCATGCTCGAGCTTCGCTCCCGGAGGGGCGAGCCGATAGTGGTAGCCACCGTTCAAGTGATCTAATCGGGGAAACTCCCGCTTGCCGAGTGTGTTGGCGAAGACGTTCCATGCCACGTCTGTGGCCTGGTTTCTTCGCTCTCGATCCGTGATACTGGCCCAGTCCGCCTGCCCAGACCACGCCCGTTCCGCCAGCCCGAGCATCTTGGGCAGATAGTAATACTCCAGCATGTCCCGGCCCTTCACTGTCTCGGACCACAACTGGCCCTGCATGCCCAGGATGTTCCTTCTCCCTTCATTGGTCAGCGTTTCCTTACCGGCGAAGTCGGCATCCGTATACGGCGCGCCGTTCGCGGTCGTCTTGATGGACTTGAAGACGTCGTAGGGAACGAATTCGAACGCCTCGCGGGTATTCACGAAACCGGCCCAGTAGAGTCCGGGCTCCCGAGGATCTTTGTTGTACGCGAGATCGAAGTAGAAGTTGGTCACATTACACAGGACCACCGGATAGCCGGCATTGGCGAGTCGATTGCCAAGATCCTCGGCTCCCCAGAGGCTGTTCCAGATATACGGGACGACGTTCGCGTTGCCGAAGGCATCGTTGGGCGTCCACGAGCCGTCCTCATTGAAGTTCATGGCGATTTCTTCCCAGCCACCCGCGCGGATTCCCCGCGAATCGAGATGTTCGCTGACCCGCCCGAAGAATGCCTTCTGCAAGTTCTTGGGGTTGTCGATCTCCGGATGGCGCTCCAGATAGTCGGCACAGATGGGGGAGTTGGACCATGCGCCCGTGGGCACTTCATCTCCGCCCGTATGAATCATGGTGAGCGGTACACCGGCGTCCGCATGCATCTCGATCACATCGTCGATGACGGTCCTGACGAACGTGAAAGCCGATTCCCGGCACACCGAGATGACATTGTCCGTATACCACTGGGCGGATCGATATTCGGACGCATCGTCCGGGTCTACGAGTCTGTATCGCTCGGCTTCGTCCCGTCTGCCTTCGTCTATGAGTCGCCGATACCGGTACTCCATGGCCTTGATGGCCGCCCTGGAGTGCCCGGGCACGTTGATCTCGGGAATCACCTCGATATGTCTCTCCCAGGCGTACCTGATGAGATCCATGTACTGCTCGCGGCTGTAGAAGCCACTGCCGTAACCGACGGCCGTATCGGGAAAAGGGCCGGACCCGTACGACGGCTGAAGGTGCGCCCCATCGTCGGTGGGGTGGCCGCGGAATGCGGCGACTCGAGTCAATTCCGGTAACTCTTCGATCTCGAGTCGCCACCCTTCGTCTTCCGTCAGATGGAGATGCAGTCTATTCAACTTGTAGAAAGCCATTGCCTCCACGAGACGCTTGACGGTTTCCACCGAGTGAAAGTTGCGGGCGACGTCCAGGTGCATCCCGCGGTACCCGAACGACGGCGCATCTGTGATCCGCACGGCCGGGACCGTCAGTGAGTCATTCGCCTGCCCGAACGCGCCCACGGGAATGAGGGCCTTCAGGCTCTGCGATCCGTAGAACACTCCACTCTTGTCACCGGCAATGGTCACCCCGTCGTTTGCGGAGATTCGCAGGTCGTACGAACCCGGAGTGGAGACGCTGCGCTGTTGGAGATGAATGTCGTTTCTCCGAGGCGTACTGCTCTCACGGAGCGGAAGGGGGCGCTGCAGCAGGTCGCCGAGAAACGCGGCAAGCAGTGCCGCTTCGGATCGGAGACCGGACTCGTAGGTCACGGCGGTCCGAGAGCCGATGGCGAAGTGCCCCGGTTCACGCGTCAGCGACCGCGGGGTGGGCACGACGAGCGGCACGCGATCGGCGGGGAGGTCGGTGACGATGGAGTGATGGTCGAACAGCCAGGAGGCTGTGGGTATGGGCTCTTGATCCCCGGCATGCCGGTTGATCTGATCTGGACCCTCGAAAGGCGCTATGGCGTAATCCCGGACGGGGTGTGTGTCGAAAGTGCCATTCTGACCGTACAGAAGAACATACAAGCCCACGGGAGCGTCGGTTTCTTTGATCATCGCGTAGCTGCCAGTGTACGCAACGTCGATCTGCCCACCGGGTGGGAGCGTGAACCCCGCCTTGGGTTTCATGACATAGAAGTCGCCATTGATCCATTCGATGGTGACGGGCGCGCTGATGCTCCCCGGGCGTATGGCTCGGGGCGCCATGTTCCAATACAGCTCCCAGTTGGCCTCGGTCAGGGCAATGTCGCTGTTGTTTTTTATGGTAAATCGGGCCCGATGTCCCCCGCCTTCTGCAAAATTGGTTTCGAGGTTCCACTGAACAGCGAGATGCAGCGTGTCCTTTGCACGCTGCGCGTTCAGCAGCGGGCACTCGAGCAGAAGGGGAACGGCCAACAGAAGTAACAGGGTTCTCGTCATGGCTCGCCGGTCCTCACGTCGTGATGTTGCGACTGGTGCGGGAGTCATCACCCATGCGATTACGATCGCGTGCCTGGTTCGCAGGCTCCGGACAGTAATGTATCGGTTAGTTTTGCGGGAAGAGGGAAGGCGGGTATTCGGCGGCGTGGCCGGGGACAGGAGTGCGAGGAGGCGAAGGACGCAGGATCGGGCGTCGCTGCCCTGGGAAGACGGCACGGTTGGTACGCGTTGTAAGGCGCGTGCATGCCGAATCACAGGGTCAACTGCGAGAAATGGGAAGCACTTGCAGGTTCGAGTACCCATCGTCATATCTCTCGGGTGTGCCGCGGAGCTAGGCTGTCATGAGGTGATGCTCGCCGATCACGAATGCCAGCTTTCCCGGTGCACTGAGGCACTTCAGCAGCGTGAGAGTGCCTGCAGGGCCGGCGTCGGCGCCGAGTCGCTGGTTGAAACCACGAACCCCGTTTCACGTCCGGAAACGAGGCCTCATGATACCCTACGACAAGCTCACCATCGTTCGGAATCGCCAACGGGCGCGAGACCTTCGCCGTTTCCGCCAGCTGGTGGAAGCCTATTTCGAGCGCGGGGAATACGTTGCGGATGACATACCGGTGGACTGGGACGGCATGCGGGCGGCCCGTGCACAAATCAACCAAATGCTGCCGCGCGTGCTCCAAATCGTTCACGCGGCCAAGCTGGATGCGCAGACCGCAGACAGCACCGACCCCGGCCCGACGGTGGCCGATGTCCGGGTTCTCCGCAACATCTTCAGCGTCCGGTATGCGGAAGGCAGAGATCAAGAAATCCTCGACGTTATCGACATGGCACTTGGCGTGTATCAGGCCAGCCGCTTCGACGCATGGGTGCGGACCATCAATCCGTTCCATTACACCTTTGCGGCACTCGCATACGTCGCGACGCTTCCCAAGCGCGGCCTTACCGCGGTCGGCCTCTGGCCCCAGCGTCGGACGCCACGCCTCGGCACGGCAGACTTGGCACGCCTCGAAGCCGTGGCGTCGCGCTTCGCGCATGCCGAAGAGTTGATCGAAAGGCGCTTTTCGGATATGCGCGATCGCTTAGCCCAACAGTTGGCCGAGAACGCCCATCACGTAGAGGAACTCGCCGAGCGGCTCGACTTCACAGAACGCGTCCTCGCCCAACGGCAACCACTGAAGCAACTCCAGTCACCGGAGGAGAACGACGTCGCGACACCGGTGTGAAGACCGTATTCCTTTGACACCATATTGGCCCGTACAACCGCCACCCACCGGGTTGTATCGCAGCCGGCACCCGAACTCATCGCTCTCATCTCAGTGACGCTTCTGTGTGCGCTGTGGCCTCTTGCAGAGCCTGAGGGCACGTTAGGTCCCGCGCTGCGTTCTGGATTCTGCGCTCTGCAATCGCTGTTACCGATCCCCCCTCACTCGTTTCCCCCTAGCTCTCACGCTACTTTTCTCCCATGCCAGACCAGTTAGCTGCTCTGCGCGAGGCTCTCGAAGGCCGCTACGACCCCGTCCGCGTCATTGGACGCGGCGGGATGGCCACCGTCTACCTCGCACAGGACGTGCGACACAACCGGCCGGTGGCCGTGAAGGTGCTCCGCGCGGACCTTGCCGCGTCGCTCCTCGTCACCCGATTTCTCAAAGAGATCGAGATCGCCGCACGGCTCAACCATCCCCACATCGTCCCCCTGCTGGATTCCGGTGACGTGAACGGCGTGCTCCACTTCGTCATGCCTTTCGTGGAGGGTCGCTCGGTGCGGGGCCTGCTCAACGAGCAGCTCCCCATACCGCTCGCCACCGCGCTCGCGATCACCAAGGAGGTGGCCGGCGCCCTGAGCTACGCCCACCGGCAGGGCCTCATCCACCGGGATATCAAGCCGGAGAACATCCTTCTGTCGGAAGGACACGCCGTCGTCGCCGACTTCGGTATCGCCAAGGCCATCAGCACCGCCGGCGGCGAGGAGTTGACGCGCACCGGGTTCGCCATCGGCACGCTCGGCTACATGAGCCCGGAACAGGCCGCCGGACGCACCGAACTCGACGAGACCACGGACGTGTACAGCCTCGCCAGCGTCTTCTACGAGATGATGGTGGGAGAGCCGCCGGGCATGTGGGTGACCGAGGACGCGATGAAGTACATGCGGTTCGTGGATGCGCTGCCCGCTCATCGCGAGATGCTGGACCGGCTTCCCGGATCTGTGGAATCGGTTCTGGTGAAGGCGATGAGCATGCGTCCCAAGAATCGGTACGCCACACCCAACGAGTTTGCCCATGCACTCGAGCGGGCCACGCACCAGAAGGCGCGCTTCGACGAGCACCAGGCACGAGAGATCATCCGGTACGCTGCGGAACAGCAGGCGGAGCACCCCACGGAAGAAGGTGCGCTGTCGCTGGGCGCGATCGAGCGTATCGGCGCCGAAGTGGGGCTGTCTCCCGATCGCGTGCGAGACGCCGTGGCCGCCTTGCCGTCGCGCACGGACAAACCGCGCGTGCCTGGCGGCATCCTCGGCGCGCCGATGCGGATCGACCTGGAACGCACGATTTCGGGGGAACTGCCGGTCCAGGAATTCGAGGCGCTGCTGGAAGAGGTCCGCGCCGTGACGGGTGAGGTGGGCCGCATCAACGAAACGCTGGGGAACTCCCTCTCGTGGAACTCGCTCAGCTTCCAGAATAGCCTCGAGGGAACGGGACGGCTGATCCACGTGATGGTGAAACCCAAGGACGGCGCCACCCGCATCCGCATCACGGAGAGCGCCGGCGCGGCCCCAGCAGTGACCGTCATCGGCACCGTCGTGGGGGGGAGTGCCCTGGGCGCAGCCCTGGTGGGAGCGATGTCGAGTGTCGGTGGCTCCCCCGTCTTGGCCGCGACCCTGTTCGGGGCATCCTACGGCGCCTGCTACCTCGCCTCGCGCACGGCGTTTCGCCATTTCATCAAGCGGCGCATGCGTATCATGACCGATCTGATGAACCGATTGACCGGCCACGTGGTGAGCACCGCCCCGGGGGCGCTTCCCGCAGCCACCGACCCGGGGAGCGAGCGGGGTGGGTAAAGGGAGCGGGGAGCGGTCAACGGCGAATGCAGATTTCAGAACGCAGAGTGCAGAACGCAGAACGCCGGGAGCATAGCGCGGTCCCACTCGCCCGCAGCGTTCGAGTATCTCGATTCGCGGAACACGATCAGCCCGCCAGCCGTCGGCCCCCAAGGCGGCCGTACGGCACTCGCGCCGCCGCAGTAAACCCTTCACCTTTCTCTCTGGATGGGCATCCTGCTCTTGCTGCTCGGCATTCTGGCCGCTGGGGCCGGCGCCGCGAAGCTGCGGGGTCACGCGCGCACGCGGCTGGGTATCCCCCCCTTGGCCATCGCCGAGGTGGCGCTGGGTGCGTTGCTGGTGCTGGGATCGGGCGTGGGGCTAGGCCGCGCGCGCCCACTCGCGTGGACCGCCGTGGCCCTCACGCTGGCGGGTATGGTCCTTTCGTCCGTGCTGCACCTGCGGAAGTGGCGGCGCGCGTGGCGGCGGCGCACCGCGGCTGAAGAGGCGCGTCTCCGGGAGTACCTGGACTCTGAGTTCTGAGTTCTGAGTTCTGCAATCTGCATTCTGCATTCGCCGTTCCCTGCTCCCCAAGGGGCGGCGGGAAACGCGCCCTCGCGCATTGCTTTGATGCTCGGCCCGCCGAGCGTACGTTGTATGATGTCGGCGAACCAGACGTGAGACCGCCGATGCCCGTAACCGCCAAGCTATCCCGGAAGTTCTACGAGACCTTCGGGGATGAGATCGCCAACGAGCTCGTGGACTGGTTCAATCAGGTGGACGCAACGTATCGAGGCGATCTTCGTGAGCTGAACGAGCTCAACTTCGCGCGTTTCGACGCCAAGCTCGAACAGCGGTGGGCACAGCTCGATGCCAAATTGGAGCAACGGGCCGCAGCGCTGGACCTCAAGATCGACCAGAGTGTGGCAATTCTGGAAGCCAAGCTGCAGCAGGGCCTGACCGCGCTGGACGCCAAGATCGAGCAGCGGACGAGCGCGCTGGATGCGAAGATCGAGCAACGGACGGCGGAGCTGCGCGTCGAGCTGGCCAAGCAGAAGACCGAGCTGATCCGGTGGATGGTGGGACTGTGGTTAGCTACGCTCGTGCCGTTGGGCGGCCTCATCGTGGGGCTGTTCGTCGCGTTCCACTGACCCTCTCGCTCCCCCCTACCGCACCACCCCCTCGAACACCATCCGGCCCTCCTGTACCGTGAGATTGGTGATCTCGGCGTACTCGCGGCCCTGCAGCATCAGCGACGCCACGAGCCGGCCCAAGAGATCGAACGCGAACGCGGGAGCGGGAATGCGCCCGAGCCGTCCCTTCACGAAATCCAGCTCCAGCTCGCCACTCCGTGCGCTCGGTGCGAACACCACGAGCGCGGGTTGCTTCCAACGCCACGCCTGCACGTATCCCGCGGCCACGATCTCGCCATTGCCGGTGAACTGCACCTGCACGTCACCGGTGCGTAACTCGGGATCGAAGAACCCCGCGATCTTTTGCCCGAACGTACGGGACTCCTTTCTTGCCGCTTCCCGCTCGCGCAGCAACGCCCGCAAACCCTCGATGTCGTTCACCCGCTGGAACTCCTCCGGTGGCACGGAATCCATGGCCCGCATGAGCTCCGGCATCATGAGACCCAGACTGAGCGCCGAGGTGGCCTCGGTTTCGGTCACCGTGATCCGAAGACGGCGTGTGTTGGGTGCGCTCTGTATCGCCGCCGCGGTACGCCGGACGAACCGCTCCGCCGCATCCTTGGTGGGCCGGACCGGCTCGCCGTATTCGGCCGTGAGCTTCTGGAGATCGACGCTGGCGGACCACGTGAGGATCGACAACGCGGCGATCAGGAGACCGATGCCGAAGAAGAGAAACTTCTTGAGGCCAAACCGCGGAAATCGGAATATCGAGCCGAACAGCCCACGAAAGACGAACGCGAGACAGCCGGCCTTGGACACGTTCTGGAGCGCGGCGCGGCCCTTGGCCAACGCCTCCTCCATCTGCTTCTGCTGTTCCGGGGTGAGTTCCTGGCGGGGCTCGTCGGTCATGCGTGCTCGGCGTGAACGTTGGCGGATGGATAGCTGACGGGCGCCATTAGTGGCGACCGGCCACACGACCCGTGCGCCACATGGCTCCGCAATGGTACAGCGATGGGACCGAAGAGGGAAACTACACGATGGCCCGGAGTGCGCGTGGCTCTAGCGAGGCGCGATGCCGTGAGCTATCCGAGCCCGTTTTCGTCATCCGCGGTTTGTGCCTATCCTGCTCCCCGCCCCCTGCTCCCCTACTCAATGCCAGGTCAGTCCCAGCGTAAACAGCAACAGCGAGTTCGTGTTCGGAACGTTGTCCAGGAACGCGATGTTGCCACCGTCGAACACCTGAAAGACCCAGTCCGCGTTCGGGGTCAGATAGATGTTGCGGCCGAGACGGATATCGAAACCGAGCCCCGCCGTGGTTCCCAACCCTCCTTGTGCTTCCACCCGCGTGCTGAAGCCCTCCGTCACCACCCGCGACACGGAGGCGCCGCCCACACCGCCCTTGAGGAAGAAACCGCCGTTCTCACTCGGGAAGAACATGATGATGAACATGCCATTACCACGTGAGACGACCTCGTCACTCTGCGCGGCTCCCCACCCCACGCCCTCTCCCCCCACCAACACCCGCTGACTCGGCGTTCCGCCCAACCGAAAGTAGCCCCCTCCGCCCACGAGGTTCTCGTTGTCCAATCCCTGGCTGAGGTTCACGCCGCCCCCGAACCCGAAGCCGATCCAAAACCCCTTGTGCTCGTGCCGGTCCTGCGCAATCGCCGTACTCTGTAGCATCAGCAAACAGACGGCGGCAAGTGAGATAGTCCTGATCATGGTTCGCCTCCAAAGCTCGGCCGCGCCACGATGGCACCGCGGATCGGCAATGGATGGCCCGTGATGGATGAAGAGTCGTTGAGGTAAGCGTGAGGTTTTCCCTCAGGCACGACTGGTAGAGACACAAGGCCCCCCTCTCCGCCGGAGCAGAGAAGGGGACCGGATCAGCCTTCGATGTTTGTGACGGTCGCGTTACGGCACCCGCGTCGTGGTCGTCACCGGCACGGCCTTCTGCGGCCGGCTCTGATGCTTCTCCCACAACTCCTTGTGTTTGTTCTGGGTGTCCACCGGGATTCCGTCGATGAACAGATACTGGATCTGGGTGGTGATCTCGAGCGGGTCCCCGTTGGTCACGATCAGATTGCCGATCTTGCCGGGCTCCACGGTGCCCAGCCGATCCGCGACACCCAGGATCTCCGCCGAATTGATGGTGACGGCCTTCAACGCCTCGTCCTTGGGGAGCCCGAACGGGACGGTGTTGGCCGCCTCGTACGGCAGGGTCCGCGAGTCGGACGAGTTGAACGTGCCGAAGGCGATCTTGATACCGGCTGCATGCAGCTCGCCCGCCAGCGAGAACGGATCCGAATAGGGGTCGTCCTCCTCGCGTGGCATGGACTGCGAGGGACCCAGGATCACGGGGATCCCCTTTTCCGCCAGCGTTCCTTTGACCTCGCGTGCATCCCGCGCGGACGCGATGATCAATTTGAGGTCGTACCGCTCGGCGAGGTCCATCGCGCCTTCGATCGCGCGCTTGTCGTTGGCCACGACGATGACCGGCAACTCACCGCCGATCACGCGCGACAGGTGCTCGAGCTGGAGATCGCGCTGGAACTTCGCGCGGTCTCCCCGCGTGGTGGCCTGCTTGTAGTGCCGCGCGCCGTCGAGCCAGTCCTCGAGCTTCTGAACCTGCTCGTCGTATTCCTTCTTGGCCTCGGTGAACGGCTTCTCCTTCACCGAGAAGGTGGCGAAGTCGAAGGTCCGGGTCTGAATGCCGGGCCACTGAATGACCATGCCGGCGGTTGGCTCGATGGCCATGTCCTCCACGGTCCAGCCGTCCAAGTGAATCATCGTGGCCTGGCCGGCGATCCCGCCGGAGTTTCCGCCGCCAAAAAACCCACCGCCACCACTCCCAGGAGCCGTGAGCGCATGGGTGATCCCGTTGGCACGGGCCACGGGGATGTGCTCGCTGGACGGGTGAATGGCCGTGTACGCGCTGAGATGCGAGTTCCAGTTCCCCAGCTCACTCGCATCCTGCGTGGCGGAGACGGCTCCGATCTCGGTGAGCCCGAGCCGGCTGAAGGCATCCACCAGCCCTGGATACACGTGGAGACCCGTGGCCTCGATCACCGAGGCGCCAGCCGGCACGTTGACGCTGGTACCCACTTCGCGGATCAACCCGTCCCGAATCACCACGGTGGCATTCGGAATCGTCTGGCCCGACAGGGTGTGCACGGTGGCACCCTGAATGGCATAGCTGACGGCCGGCTCGACCCGCGGGTCGTGCTGCGCCAGCGCATCGGCGGACGGCACGGCCGTCACTGCCAGGGCCGCGAGCGCCAGCGCCGGCGTGGTTCCCGCCGGCAGGAACTTCTGTATCGCGTTCATGATTGACCTCGCTCGTTCGAACCGGCGCCCCGATCGTTCGACTCGCCGAGTTTGCCTTTCAGTTCGTCTTTCTCACCGGTGATGCGGTCCTGCCGCTCGCGATCCCGCTCGATGTCGAAGACCACGCGGCCGTCCACGATCGTGGTGAGCGTCTTGGCATACGACGAGAGCGGATGGTTCTCCCAGACCACCAGGTCCGCATCCTTGCCGACCTCGATCGAGCCCACCCGGTCGTCGATCCGGAGCTGCTTGGCCGGATTGATGGTGACCAGGGACAACGCCTCGGTCTCGCTGAGACCGCCCCACTTCATGGTCTTTCCGGCCTCCTGATTGAGGTGCCGGGCTTCTTCCGGGCTGTCGGAGTTGATCGACACGAGCACGCCTCGCTGCGTCATGAGCGCGGCGTTGTACGGAATGGCATCGTACGCTTCCACCTTGTACGCCCACCAGTCCGAGAACGTGGAGGCACCGGCCCCGTGTGCGGCGATCTCGTCCGCCACCTTGTATCCCTCGAGCACGTGTTGGAAGGCGGTGATCTTGAAGCCGAATTCCTCCGCCAATCGCATGAGCTGGAGAATCTCGTCCGCGCGATAGCTGTGCGCGTGCACGAGCCGCGTCCCTTCCATGATCTCGACCAGGGGGTCGAGCTTCAGGTCGCGCGCCGGCGGGACCAGATTGCGCTCACCGGCTCGCTGCCGGCGCTCGAACTCGTCCCACTTCTGTTTGTACTCGCGGGCATCCAGGAACGCGCGACGAATCACATCCATCACACCCATGCGGGTGTTCGGATAGCGGCGCTCGGTGCCGGGTCCGAGGTTGAAGTTGGAGCGCTTGGGATTCTCGCCAAGAGCGAACTTGATCGTGGGTGGCGCGCCTTGGAATCGGAGTCCCTCGGCGTCCTGGCCCCACCGGTGCTTGATGATGGCGTTCTGACCACCGATGGGATTGGCGCTCCCGTGCATCACGTGCGAGGTGGTCACCCCGCCAGCGGCTTCGCGATAGATGTTGATGTCGCTGGGGTCCACCACGTCCTCGATCCGCACCATGGAGGACACGGCAATGCTGCCCTCGTTCACGGCGTCGGTGGCGATGTGGGAGTGGGCGTCGACGATGCCGGGCGTCACGTACTTCCCGGAAGCGTCGATCACCGTGGCGCCACCCGGCACGCGCACGTCCGTCCCCACCGCGGTGATCTTGCCGTCCCGCACGAGCACCGTACCGCCGGTGATCGTCCCGCGCGTCACGGTCATGATCGTGACGTTCGTGATCGCGAGGGTGGGAGGTGGTGCATCCCAATTCACCATGGCATGCATGGGACCCGCCGCGCGCGGTGGCATGGCGGCGGTGCGGGCAGCCGGGGTCGGCGTGTCCGGTTGTGCCTCCGGGGCCGCGGCTACCGCGGGTGCGGCGCCGGCGGTCTTCGCGGCCGTGAACTCACTCGAGAACCGGCCGAACGAGACGGAGCCCTCCATCTCGTCGCCTTCGATGGTTCCCGTGTAGGACGCCTGGACGGAGCGGCCGCCCATGGTCATCTGGACGGTGAAGTTGAAGCGGGTCCCGCTCACCCATCCTTCGGTGATGCTGCCCTCGCCCCGCTCACCGCGCACCTTGCCGGAGAGCGTACCGTCCGTCTCCATCGTCAGCTCCGCGGTGGACTCCTGCGTGCCGCGGGGTGTTTGCACGGTCACCGTCCAGCTCCCGGTCACGTCCGTCGCCGGGGCCTCGGTGGGACGGCCGGCCTCGCGCTTCTCGTACTTCCGGCCGTCCACGAAGACCATCTTCACCTTCGTCTTTTCCTCGAACAGATCGCCGTCCGCCACGGTGAGGTTGGCGAGCTTGCCGCGTTCGATGCTGCCCAGGCGATCCGAGACGCCGTAGACCTGCGCGGCACCCAGTGTGAGCGCGCGGAGCGCGGCGTCCTGTGGCAGTCCTTCGTCGATCGCCTTTTTCACGTTTTGCAGCGCCTCGCGTGGAGTCGCGATCCCGCCTGAGTAGAACGCGAACCGAACACCGGCGTCGTGGAACGCCTTGGGCGTCGACGGGGCCCACGCGCGCTTCCGAAGCGACCGGAGCGATTCCTCGGACTCGGGATCCGCGTCTTTTGACCGTTCGGGCCACTCGAGGCTCACCAGCACGGTCGTGCCGGCAGAGGCCAGCTCGCTCGCCAGCTCGTAACCTTCGTGCGCGCCGTAGATCGTGGTGCGCACGCCGATCTTTTGGCCCAGCTCCATGGCGCGGCGAATCTCCCGCTCCTCGACGGCGGGGATGAGGACCGGCCACTGCTCCGCGATCGCGCGGCGGAGCGGATCCAGCGTGCGATCGTAGGCCGGTCTGTCCATGCCGGCCGGCCGCGCCTGGTCCGCCGCGAGCGCCTGACCGTAGCGGTTGGCATCGAGGAACACCTGCTCGATATAGGAGATCACGCCAAACAGAGAGCCGGGATAGCTCCGAAAGCCTCCCACGCCCTCGAGATTGAGACGCATGGCGGCAGGTGTGCGGACCACCATCTCCTGTGGGTTGTCATCGCGCAGGTTGATCACCGCTCCCTGCCCGGTGACGATGCCACTCGCGGGGACCGTCATGACGCTGGTGAAGCCTCCCGCCCGCCAGGTCTCGATCCGAGAATCGTCCGTGGTGAGCCCATCCGCGGCAGTGCGCCACGAGAACGTGGCGGGGCGATCTTCGGGACCGTCGGCTGATGGGGCGTTTCCGCCTGGCCGCCCTCCCGCGCCCGGCCGCGCACCGTTCTGTCCGTTCTCCTCGCTCGTTAGGGCCACGTCGGAGAGCGCGTCGATCAGTCCGGGATAGACGGTGAGTCCTTCACCGTCGATCACCCAGGCCTCGGGTGGGATCGTCACGTTGGTGCCCACCGCCTGAATGACGCCGTTGGCGATCACCACGGTGCCCCGCTCGATGACGGGACCCGAGACGGTGACGATTCTGGCGTTCGTGATGGCGTAGTACGGTGGCGGGCTGGGTTCGTCGTTGGGCGCCTGGGCATGGATGCCCGAAGGCAGCGCGACGAACGCCGTGAGGACGAGAAGCCACAGCAGTATCGATGGCCTCCCGGAAGGGGAAGAGTACCTCATCGGTTCCATCCGCTGTTGAGTTGTGTGAGTCGAGGGTCTCGAGGGCGCTGCGCCAGGCGCAACGCCCTCATTGAAATCTACGCACTCCCCTCGTCTGATGTTGAGGGTGAGCATCTCTCAGTGTCATCCGCCCGATCTCCGCCGGCAACTGGCGTCGCGTCGAGGCGACACTGTCGTTACTCGGGTGTCGGTCCCTTCTCGAGCTTAGCGATCGCCAGCTTGAGCTGGGCGACCTCGCCATCCAGCTTGGCGAGCCGCGCGGCCACTTCCTCGCGGGCCAGGCCGCCCGTCGCGTACTCGACGATGCGCACGCCCGCCCCCGCCTGCATGGGCCCGCCCACCACCTGGGCGGTTTCCCCCGCGATGACGTGAATCCCGCGCTTCACCAGCGTCTCCATGCCGGCCCCCTCCAGCCGCACGTCGTAGAGTCCCACCGGTACCGTGAAACTCACGGTGCTGTTGATCGGCGATTCCTGCTGGCGGAAGACGGTCCCGTCTTTGATCACCGATACCATGACGGGTGTTTCGCGCAGCGCCTCGTACGACGCTTGGGCGAGACCAACGCGAATGTTGAGATTCTTCTGGGCGACCGCGGTGACGGGAAGTGCGAGGCTCGCGCCGAGCACGAGGGTCGAAATGTTACGGATGGTACGCACGAAAACCTCCGGTTGTGTCGGGAACGCGCTCTGGGCGCGCCGATCAGGCATACGCAGCACTCGAAGTGGTTCTATACCTCCACCCCATTCCAACTGCATACTTCGCTCGCACGATCCGCTGCCGGTCTCGGGGATGTCTCCTCCGCGCCGATTCGTTCGCGCGACGGGACGAACGACCGGGAGTGTGCATTCCTTAATAGGGTCACGGCGCTGCCGTGACCACCCGGCCCGTGAGCTCGCGGACCAGATGGTCGATCGCCACCTGCCACACGAGCGGCCGGCCCGACAGGTCGTCGCGACGGCTCGTGCGTAGGTTCTCGACGTCCTGATCGGTGATCAGGACTTGGCCGCCCTCGGAGGCGAGCACGAGGCTCGTGCGCCGCGGCAGCATACCCTCGGCGCCGATCCTCACGGCGCGGCCGTTCCGATCCACGAGCGCCCCCGTGAGTTGTAAGACGCTGACCGGTGCATCGAGCGAAGTGAGCCAGGGAAGCCCCACCGCGTAGCCGGTGCCCAACTGCACTTCCTTGCTGCCCCGGAAGTTCGTCTGCCGAGTCCAGTACTGACTGACTTCGACCGTCAGGAGGAGCGCGTGGGACGCGTTGGCACCGTCCAGCACGCCGCCTAGCCACTGGGTCCACCGCTCCGTGGGCCGCGCAACGGACAAATGGAGCTTGGGATTTCGGACATCGAATGCCTGGTCACGCTCGCAGTCACCCGTGGCGTCCGTCTCACAGCCGAACCGAACGTCCGGCGGCCGGCTCGGCGGTGATCCCGTAACCCGCAACGGTACCGTTGCCCCCAACGATTCGAGGTACGCGTTCATCTCGGCCAAAAGTCCTGCAATGGAGCTACTCGGATCTCCTTCGGGATCGAACATGGCGTCGTGCATGGCCCCGCGTTGATACGCGACCGGTAGGTGTCCGATCCGTGCCGTGTTCGGCGCGATGCTTCCCGCGTAGTACGGCGGGCGCTCCACCAGCCGATCGCCAACGCCGCTCCCGACGGTCGACCCCGCACAGCCGACGGTCACACCGGCCAGGCCGACGATGGCAGCGCGATGCGTGAGCGCCCAATCTCGCGATCTATGCGCCGATCTCACTTCCCACCCCGCTCTTCGCCCGCGCGATGCGCTCCTCGGCCATCCGGTCGGCCGCCTCCGCCGTGCTGATTCCGCGCTCGTCCGCCGTGCGAATGACCTCCAGCGTCTGATCGTAGATCTGCGACACTCGGGCGAGCATCATCTCGTCGTTCACGTCGCTACCACGCACCTCCTCCTGACACCGGATCAAACCACCCGAGTTGACCAGGAAATCCGGGCCGTACACTATCCCGCGTTCCTTGAGCATCGTACCGTGCCGCGGCTCGGCGAGGACGTTGTTGGCGGCACCCACGATCCCTGTGCACCGGAATCGCGGGATCGTCTGATCGTTCACGACGGCGCCCACGGAACAGGGTACGAACACGTTGCAGTCCACATCGTATATTTGATCTGGTTCTACCACCGTGGCGTCGAATTCCTTGGCCACCTTTTGGAGTGGCTCCCCCATCACGTCCGTGACCGTCAGCTTGGCTCCCGCCTCGTGACAGTACTTGGCCACGAAGTACCCCACGTGTCCTACTCCCTGAATGGCGAGATGCCGTCCGGAGAGCGCGCCATTTCCCGTCGCAGCCTCGAGCACCGCGCGGATCCCCGCCGTGACCCCGTAGGCCGTGGCGAACGACGGATCGCCGGCACCACCGGCACTCTTGGGCACACAGGCCACGTGCGGGGTCTCCCGCCTGATCACCGCCATGTCGTTAGAGCCGGTGCCGATGTCCTGGCCGGCGATGTACCGCCCGCCCATCCCTTCGATGAAGCGACCCAATGCCTCGAGCATTGCCTCGGTCTTTTGCGTAAGCGGATCGCCGATGATCACGGATTTTCCACCACCCAGATCCACACCGCTGATGGCTGCCTTGTACGTCATCCCCTTGGCCAGTCGCAGTACGTCCTCCAGGGCCTCGTCGTCCGTGGTGAACGCGCGCATACGCACCCCGCCCAGGGCAGGGCCCAATGTGGTGTCGTGAATGGCGATGATGGCGCGGAGTCCGGACGGGTTGTCGTTGCAGAAGACCACTTCCTGAAAATCTTCTGCCGACAGCCGATCGAACATGTCCATAGACCCTCCTCCGTGGGTGGGAGAATGTACCGCGGGGGGTGGGGTCTGGTTAGGGAGATAAGGAGGGGTGTTTGACGCCCGGGGTGGGAGTTCCGATATCTGCGTGGCGGGAGAGGGCGGGGGCTGGGGGGAGAGGGTGGAAGGAGCAGCGGTGGAGTCTAGGGGCGTGAAGGCAGGGAGTCCGTCGCAGGCGACCCCCAGGGGCAGGGGGCGTGGTGGTTTGGGTCGAGCCAAGATGGAGCTTCCCGCCGAAACGCGCCTTGCCGAAGTGACTTGGTGAGTATCACGGCCAGCGCTATGAAGCAGGGTTATGGAGTGGGAGGGGTGTTTGACTCTCGGGGTGGGAGTTCCGATATCTGCGTGGCGGGAGAGGGCAGGAGCTGGGGGGGAGGTGGTGGAAGGAGCAGCAGTGGAGTCTAGGACGTGAAGGCGGGGAGTCCGTCGCAGGCGACTCCCAGGGGCAGGGGGAGTGGTGGTTTGGAGTCGAGCCAAGACGGAGCTTCCCGCCGAAACGCGCCGCGTACGAGTTCTAAACCGGAGACAGACTTTGACCGCTCCACGCGAGCTGTTCGCCACCCGTCTGGGGTTCGTCCTCGCCGCCGCCGGCAGCGCCATCGGACTCGGCAACATCTGGCGCTTCCCCTACCAGGTGGCCGAGGGCGGCGGCGCCGCGTTCGTCGTGCTCTACCTCTTCATGACGATGCTGATCGGCATCCCCGCGATGGTGGCCGAGTTCATCGTGGGACGCCGGACGCGGCTTTCGCCCATCGGCGCACTCCGTGCGGTGGGCGGCCGCGCCTGGGCGCCGTTGGGATTTCTGTTCGTCGTGACACCCTTGATCATCCTCTCGTACTTTTGCGTGGTGTCGGGTTGGGCGCTGAGCTATGCGGTGGATGCGCTGCGCGGCTACTCGGCTGACCCAGCCCAGCGTTTTGGCGAGGTCTCCACCGGTTTCGCCGCGGTGCGGAATCATCTGGTCCTCATGGCCGCGACGATCGTGGTGGTCATGGCCGGCGTGCGCAAGGGAATCGAACGCGCCTCGCTCGTGCTCATGCCCACACTGGTGCTCCTGCTCCTGGGGCTCGCCATCTGGGCTCTGACGCTCTCCGGATCGGGGCAGGGCTATTCATTTTATTTAAGGCCCTCGATCGAGGATCTGCTGAACCCCACGGTGCTCAAGGGCGCCGCCAGCCAGGCGTTCCTGTCCCTCAGCGTGGGGATGGGGATCATGATCACCTACGCGTCCTATCTCTCGAAAAGCGAGAACATCGGCCGGGAGGCGATCGTGGTGTCCTTTGCGGATTTCTCCGTGGCGTTCATCGGTGGCCTCGTGGTCTTCCCGGTGATCTTCGCACTGGGCCTCTCCGAAGAAGTCCGCGGCGCCACGATGGGCGCGCTGTTCATCTCGCTCCCCGGAGCCTTTGCGGAGCTTGGAACCGTGGGCCGCGGCGTGGGCCTCGTCTTTTTCTTGGCGCTCGTGGTGGGTGGGCTCACGTCGTTCTTCTCACTGCTCGAAGTGGGCGTGGCATCGATCATGGACGAGTTCGGGATGACCAGAAAGACGGCGACCCTCGCCGCGGGCTCCCTCGCCGCCGGAATCGGCGTGATTCCCGCCCTGTCACAGAATGCACTCGGTATGATGGACAAGGTGGCCGGCGAACTCTTCGTGGTAGCGGGCGTTCTCGGGATGGCGGTGCTCGTGGGATGGATCGTGACGAATCCGGTGGAAGAGATGGAGGAGGGGGCCTCGGCGTTCTTCAAACGAATCGCGCCCGGCGCGATATTCACGATTCGGTACCTGGTGCCGCCGGTGGTGGGAGTGATTCTGTGGTTCAGTCTGAGGGATGTTTGGGGGTTGATCCTCAGGTAGCGGAGGGGGCGGCAGAGGTGGCAGCGTGAAGGGTGCGTGATGGGCGCCCTTCGAGCAACGGCGTTGGGTAGCTCTTCCGGTTCTTCCGCTGCCCGCGGTAGGTTACCCCAACCACCGAGCTTCGTACCGGAGCGAATGCCGCATGACGGTCGCGCATATCGACGATCTGTTCTCCCCCTCCGTGAACCAGGATCCCCACGCCTACTTCGCGCGGCTCCGTGAGACGGATCCCGTCCACTGGAACGAGCGGTTCAAGCTCTGGGTGGTGACGCGGTACGAGGACGTCGTCTGGTTGCTACGGCATCACGAGTACTTTTCGTCCGCGGTCATCAAGACCACCGAGGCACCGCCCTATCCGCCGGTCAATCCGGAAGACGTGCCGTTGTACGACGAGATTCGCCGATTCCGGGCGGATCAACTGGTGGAGAAGGACCGGCCCGAGCACCTCGACATGCGCAAGGTCGTCCACAAGTACTTCACGCCCACCGCCATGGAGGGCTGGCGGGAGTTCGTGCGGGATGCCGTGACCGAGTTGCTGGACGAGATTCAGCCCACGGGTCGCATGAACGTCATGACGGACTTCGCGGCGCCGCTCCCCGTGCGCATCATCGCGCAGATGATGGGGGTGCCATACGAGGATCGCGATCACCTGCGCGAGCTGGCGGACAAGATCCTCTGGGCCAACCGCGGCGAGCCGTACCGGCTGCGCGTTCTCCATGAGGGCATGCAGGGCCTCATCGAGTACTCGGCGCCGCTGGTCGAACAGCGAATGAAGCAACCCGAGAACGATTTCATCTCGGCGCTGGCGGAGGGAGAGAAAGCGGGTGTGCTCACGCGGTATCAGGTACTGGTGAACACCGCGCTACTGCTGTTCGCCGGGCACGAGACCACGATGAACCTCATCTGCAACGGGCTGCTCGCGTTCATGAGGAATCCCGATCAGTGGGATCGTCTCAGGGCCGATCCCGACGGCTTGGCCCGGCTCGCCGTGGAGGAGTGCATGCGCTACGACCCACCCGTGAAATCGACGCAGCGGGTGGCCGCCCAGGACGTGGAGCTCGGGGGAAAGCAAATCGATGCAGGCGACCGCATCCGCTGGATCATCGCGGCGGCCAACCGCGATCCGAGCGTGTTCGAGGATCCCGATACGTTCGACATAGGCCGCCAGCCCAACCCCCACGTCGCCTTCGGATCGGGTATTCATTATTGTCTGGGCGCCACGTTGGCACGGGTGGAGGGGCAGGAGGTCTTCCGGGGGCTCGCCCAGCGGTTTCCGCGGATCGTGCTGGAGACCGAAGATCTCGAATACCAACCGAGCCTCCAGTTCCGGTCGCTCAAATCCCTCCCCGTGCGCTGGGAAAAGGAGAAACCATGACCCGCTCGCTCCGTGTCTGGGTCGATCATTCCCGCTGCGTGGGGAACGCCATGTGTCTCGCCACGGCGCCCAACGTGTTTGCGCACAACGCCAATCGGCAGTCCGAGGTGGTGAACGAATCGGGCGACACACCCGACACCATCCTCGAGGCGGCGTCCATCTGCCCTACCAGCGCCATCCACGTGGAAGACGCCGAAACGGGCGAGCGTCTGTTCCCAGCCTCCTGATGTCGCGCACCATCGGCAAGCCCAAACGATCCGCTGAAGGCAAGCCCGTCACGATCCTCGACCTCATAGGCATGAAGGAGCGTGGCGAGAAGATCGTGATGACCACGGCATACGATGCGCTCTTCGCGTCGCTCGTGGACAAGGCGGGTGTCGACGCGATCCTCGTGGGCGATTCCGTGGTGACGGTCCTCGGCGGGCACGAGACCACGCTCCCCGCGACGATCGGGCAGATGATCTACCACGGGCGCATGGTGCGCCGCGGTGTGGCACACGCACTCGTGATCATCGATCTGCCATTCTTGAGTTATCAGGTCTCGATCGAGGACGCGCTGCGCAATGCCGGCAAGGTGCTCAAGCGCACGGGAGCGGCCGGCGTGAAGCTCGAGGGAGGAAGGACCATCGCGCCCACCGTCAAAGCGCTGGTGGAGGCGGGCGTCCCGGTCATGGGACACCTCGGCTTCACCCCGCAGTCCGTGCACGCACTCGGCGGGCACCGCGTCCAGGCCAAGGACGATGTGGCGGCAAAACGCCTGGTCGAGGATGCCACAGCGCTCGAGGATGCCGGCGTCTTCTCCATGGTGCTCGAGCTGATGCCACAGGCGGTGGCCCAACAGGTCACGGAGGCCGTACACGTTCCCACCATCGGTATCGGAGCGGGCCCCCACTGTGACGGTCAGGTATTGGTGCTCTACGATCTTCTGGGTCTCAACGAAGACTTCCATCCGAAGTTCCTCAAGCGCTTTGCGGAGATGGGGAAGGACGTGCGAAAAGCCGTTGGCAAGTACGCGGAGGAAGTGAGGGCAGGGAAGTATCCGGATGGGGACCACTCGCATTGAGCGCAGAAGAGCACCCAGAGATCAGCAAGGATCTTGCGCTTCGGCGTGGTCACGTGTGTCCACAGAGTCCTGACCAAACAGGCAGAAGAGGGTGAGGCCGGAGGCGGGAGCCCCGACGTCCCGCCGCCGTTAGTGACCGTTTTCACAGAGCATATCTCTCCATCTCCCCAGATTGCCGGAAACGCGTCAATGGGGGACCAGTGCGCACAGCTTCTCGAATCTTGCTTGTCGTGGCCGCGGCCCTTGCGGTCTCCGGCTGCGGTGGGACCACCTGGGTTCGCGTGCCGCCGGCGATCGACCTCGCGCGGCACGAGATCATGGGCGTCATCGACTTCAGCAGCAGCTCCAAGGGCAACCTCGCCGACTATTCGACACAGGTCTTCATCGAGGAAATGCGGGCCGATCAGGGAATGATCCGGATCGTGGAACTGGGCACACTCGACGAGCTCCGTGCCACGGAAGGGCTCACGCACTTGGACCGCGCCGCCTATCAGGCCATTGGCGAGCGACACGGGCTCACCACCATCGTCGTGGGGAAGCTCGACGTGTCGAACGTGAAGCCGGCCGTCAGCCTGAGCGGGGGCTTCAGCGGGATCTCCGCCGCGGCGGATGTCGACGCCAGGCTCAGTGTCCAGATGATCGACGCCAAGTCCGGTGCCTCGATCTGGAGCCGGTCCGCAGATGCCACGCGCCGCGTGGGTCACGTGAGCGTGCTCAGTGGCGGTGTCGACTTCGATGCGGACGATCCAGATCGCGCGTACGGCGACCTGGTGCGCTACCTCGCCAAGGCCACCACGGCGGATTTCAAGGCGACGTGGGAGAAGCGAAAGAAATAGAAAGGGACGGAAGAAGCGGATAGCATTCTCGATCAACCGATCCGCCGATCGGCCTTCCCACTTTCCGGCTTTTCTCGCACTTGCCGGCTCGGGGATCTCCTATAGAGTATCTGCGTCCCATTCACTCTTGGAAGGTCCCACATGCGCAGCGCCGTCGCCGCCCGTCTCCGGTTGGTTCCCGTCGTGTGTCTCCTCATACTCGTCGCCTGCGAGCGCCGTGCCGAGCCGGGCGACTGGCGGGTCTACGGCGCCGACAAGGCGAACACCAAATACTCACCACTCGATCAGATCACGGCGGACAACGTCTCACAGCTCGAAGTCGCGTGGCGGTGGGCCAGCATCGACCAACCGATCCTCGACGCGGACACGTCCCTCTGGACCGGGCAGAACGAGGCCACGCCGCTCGCGGTGGATGGGATCCGCCGATCCGCCTTCCATCATTCTTTCTTTTTCCCTATTCTATCCTTCTCATGACGGACGTCCTCGCCGGCATCACCCAGGAGCTCGCGGACCGGTATCGCATCGAGCGGCACCTCGGCGAGGGTGGCATGGCCACCGTCTATCTCGCCCACGATCTCAAGCACGACCGGGACGTCGCCATCAAGGTGCTGCGACCCGAGTTGACCGCCATTCTGGGTGGGGAGCGGTTTCTCAACGAGATCAAGGTCACCGCAAACCTCCAGCACCCCAACATCCTGCCGTTGTACGACTCGGGTGAGGCGGGGTCGTTCCTTTATTACGTGATGGCGTACGTGGAGGGCGAGACACTCCGCGAGAAGCTCTCGCGCGAAAAGCAGCTCGCGCTGGACGAGGCTGTGAAGATCGGACAGGCGATAGCCGGCGCGCTCGAGTACGCGCACCAGCATGGGGTGATCCACCGCGACATCAAGCCCGAAAACATCTTACTGCAGTCAGGTCAAGCTCTCGTGGCGGATTTCGGGATCGCCTTGGCCGTGAGCGCCGCCGGTGGAACGCGGCTCACCGAGACCGGGCTCAGTCTCGGCACGCCACAGTACATGAGCCCCGAACAGGCGACCGGCGATCGACAGATCGACGCGCGGAGCGACGTGTATTCGCTCGGTGCGGTCGTATACGAGATGTTGACCGGTGACCCGCCGCACACGGGATCGACCGTGCAGGCGATTGTGGCCAAGGTACTGACCGAATCGCCGCTTCCCGTGACGAGAACGCGGGAGACGGTTCCCCCCAACGTGGATGCGGCCATCAGACGGGCGCTCGCCAAGACGCCCGCCGACCGGTTCACGAGTGCCGCCCACTTCGCGGAGGCGCTCGCCAACCCGGCTTTTTCGCTGCCGACGCCGACGGACGCTCGGGGCGCCCCGGCATCCGCCCCCGGGCCGTGGAATCGCCTCAGCGTGATCATGACCGGCGTTGCCGCTCTGCTGCTGCTCACCACGTTGTTGGGCTGGCTCCGGTCGCAACCGGCGGAGCCGGTGTCCCGCTACAGCGTGCAACTGCCCGAGGAACAGGCGCTGCAGACCCGTCGTGGCAGCCGCCTGGCGATCTCACCCGATGGGTCGCGACTGGCGTACGTGGGGCCCGGCGAGGGCGGGGGGCAGCTGTGGATTCGGCCACGCGATCAGCTCAGGGCGACACCGTTGCCGGGAACGGCTGGAGCCGCCCACCCCTTCTTCTCTCCCGACGGTTCGAGAGTGGGGTACTTGTCACTGCCGGGTGCTCAACGGGTCATGGTGGCGTCCTTGGGGGGTGGCCCTCCGGTGAGTCTCGTGGATTCCGGTGTGGGCGCGGACGGAGCAACCTGGGGTCCCGACGGATATCTGTACTACGATGGGATCACCGCCGGAGGGACCACCGGGATCATGCGAGTGCCCGAGCGTGGCGGACTGCCGCAGCCGGTGACCATCGTGGATACCTCGCGCGGAGAAACAGATCACATATGGCCCGAGGCGTTGCCGGGTGGGAAGAGCCTGCTGTTCACGATCATGCACGGCACGCGTGTGGACGAGGCGGACATCGCGGTCTTGGATCTCGCGAGCGGGACGACGCGCGTGCTCGTGCGTGGCATCGCTGCCGAGTATTCCACGTCTGGGCACCTGCTCTACGTGACTGCGGACGGCACACTCATGGCCGCCCCGTTCGATCGGAAGCGGCTCGAACTCGGTGGCGAGGGGTGGGCGGTGGCGAATGGTCTCGCGGTGCGGGCGTTCGGATCCGTGGACTTGGCCCTCTCGGCGACGGGGACGCTCCTGTACCTGACGGGGACACGTCTCACCGAGCCCACCGAACTGGTGTGGATGGACCGCAGCGGCCAGGCGGAGCCGGTCGATCCCGGTTGGGTGGGCGATTTCCGGTCGCTGGCCTTGTCGCCCGATGGACGTCAGATCGCCGTGAGCATCGAGCAGGAGCAGGCGTTCGACGAGCACGTCTGGGTGAAGCGGCTGCCGCGTGGTTCCCTCACGAAGCTCACGTTCGAAGGGTCCGAAAACTTCCAGCCCGCGTGGACGCCGGACGGGCGGTCTGTCACCTTCGCGTCGAATCGCAATCGCAACCGCGACCTCTACGTGAAACGAGCGGATGGGAGCGCCGTGGCGGAACTGCTGGTCGATCGCGATGTCGACGTGCGAGAGGGACGCTGGTCGAACGACGGTGAGTGGCTCGTGTTCTGGGCCGGCACGACACAGTCCGGCAGCATCTTGGCGCGGGGCAAGGGGCCGGACGCCGAGCCGATGCCCCTAGTCACAGATGGGTTTTCGCCACGTCTGTCGCCGGACGGCCGTTGGCTCGCCTACGTGTCCGACGAGACTCAGAGCTTCGAAGTGTACGTACGGCCGTTTCCGAACGCCGGCACCGCCAAGTGGCAGGTCTCCACCAACGGAGGGCTCTTCCCCGTCTGGGCTAGCAGCGGGCGGGAGTTGTTCTTTCGGAGTCTGGCCAACGAGTTGGTGGCCGTGGAAATTCTGCCCGGCGCAACGTTCGCCATGGGTGAGCGCCGGGTGTTGTTTTCCCTCACGGGATACGCCAACGGTTTCGGTGCATATGACGTGACACCGGATGGCCAGCGGTTCCTGTTGATCCGGTACCGCGACGGTGGCCAAGGGGACGAGTTGATCGTGGTGGAGAATATGTTCGAAGAATTGAGGAGACAGGGGCAGTAGAGGCGGCAGGGGCGGTAACAGCGGCATGAGCCGAGCCGCGACCTCATCCGCGAGTCATTCTCTGGAACGGCCACCCACCGCCCGCGGTCCCACCTTCCCTCCTTCCCCATCTTCCCCTATTCTAGATCTTCATGTCCACCCCCCATGCACCATCCGTCGTCGTCACCGGCGTTGGTCCCGTCAGCGCCATCGGGACCGGCCGCAACGAGTTCTGGGATGCGCTCGTGGCCGGTCAACACGGCTTCAGGCCCATCACGCTGTGCGACGCGTCCGAGTCGCCCTCCAAGATCGCCGCGGAAATACCGAATTTCGAGCTGGATCGGTTCGTCACCGATGGAAAGCTCATGGCGCGCCGCACGCCGCGGCCCGTACAGCTCGCGCTCGCAGCCGCCGTGCTGGCGTTGCATGACGCCGAGCTGGATCTGGATGGGTGCGATCCAGATCGATTAGGCGTGCACGTCGGCACGTCCATCGGGAACCTCGAGACCGTGCTGGGCCTCAACGAGCGGTACAAGAAGACGGGGATCGCCCCAGCACACACCGCGTTTCACGCCTTCAATCATTCGGCGGCCTGTGTCGTGTCCTCGTTCTTCAACATTCGGGGACCCGTCCACACCTGTACCGCCGGATGTAACTCGGGCATCGATGCGCTCGGTCAGTCGATGCGCATGATCCAGTCCGGGGCGGTGGATGCGATGCTGGTGGTGGGGACGGACTGTGAAGTAGTGCCCGAGGTGCTCGCCGCACTCAACGCGTCCAATTCGTTGGCCACGAAGTTCAACGACGATCCCGGACGTGCCTCACGGCCGTACGACGCCAAGCGAAACGGCAACGTCATAGGGGAAGGGGCGGCCGGGCTTCTGCTGGAATCGGCATCACACGCCCGAGCACGGCGCGCCCGCGTGTACGCCGAGCTCACGGGGTACCAGATTTGCTCCGCGGGGCAGAACCGGCAGTACAGTCACGACAACCCCGAGATCGACCTGCGTCCTGCCGTGCGTGCCATGCGGGGTGCGATCAGCGAAGGTGGGTACGAGCCCGAGCAGATTACGCTGGTGAATGCCAACGGATCCTCCTCGGTGATCTACGACCGTCTCGAGGCCAAGGCGCTCGCCGAGCTGTTTGGGGACGTCTTCCCCTCGATCCCCGTCCACTCCATCAAGTCCATGCTCGGCCAACACGGTGCGGGATCATCGGCGCTTCAGGCCGTCACGGCCTGCCTATCGATCAGACGGTGCACGGTGCCGCCCACGATCAACCACGACGAACCGGACCCCACCTGCGGCCCCATTCGGGTGACCACCGGCAAAGAGCAGTTCGTGCCAGGGCCCGTCCTCGTACACTGTATCGGTCTCGGTGGGTTCTATTACTCGGCCGCCACGTTTGCGCCACCCGAGGGGCGAGACTTTCAGAAAACGGGCGCCCTCCAGGTGCAGTGGAGCGATGAGCAACACCCACGGTTCCAGCCGGCCGAGGAATTCCAGAAGCCCTTAGAGCCTTGGGCGCCGAGACGGGACTAACAACAACCTTCCGACCTTCCTGCCGCCGCCTTATTGTATAGGGTTGACTTTTTTTCCGGAGCCCCATCTGTCCGACTTCCAGCAGCGTCTCCAAGAAGCCGTAGGCACCACCTATCGCGTCGAGCGCGAGCTCGGTGGGGGAGGGATGAGTCGGGTGTTTCTGGCGCAGGACGTGGAGCTGGATCGCCGGGTGGTGATCAAGGTCCTCCCGCCAGAGATGGGTGCCGGCGTCAACGTGGAGCGCTTCCAACGCGAGATCAAGCTGGCGGCCTCACTCCAGCACCCGCACATCGTGCCGCTGCTCACCGCTGGATCGTCTGGTGACATCCTGTACTACGTCATGCCGTTCATCGAGGGCGAGTCGCTCCGGGTGAAGCTCAGCAGGGAAGGGGAGCTCCCGGTGCGCGATGCGCTCAGGATTCTGCGAGAGGTGGCGGACGCGCTCTCCTATGCGCACGACCACGGCGTGGTGCACCGGGACATCAAGCCGGACAACGTGTTGCTCTCCGGCAAACACGCGGTGGTGACCGACTTCGGCGTGGCGAAAGCCGTGAGCAGCTCGACGGGCGGCCAGTCCCTCACGTCCTTGGGCGTAGCCCTCGGCACACCGGCGTACATGGCCCCCGAACAGGCGGCGGGCGATCCCAATGTCGATCACCGCGCGGACATCTACGCGCTCGGCGCGCTCGCGTACGAGATGTTGTCCGGACGCCCACCGTTCACCGGCGGTAATCCTCAGGCGATCCTCTCGGCACATATCACGCAGCCGCCCGAGCCCGTCACGTCGCACCGGACGACGGTGCCGCCGGCGCTCAACGCCTTCGTGCTCCGCTGTCTCGAGAAACGGGCGGCCGATCGCTGGCAGACGGCCGAGGAGTTGATTGCGCCACTCGAGGGCATGGCCACGCCGAGCGGTGGGATGACACCCACGGGAACCACGCCGGCCGTCTCCGGTGTGCGCGAGGCCGCCGGACACCACCCAGTGCGCGTGGCCGCGCTGTTCGGGGTGGCGGCGGCTGTGACGCTGGTGATCGTGTACGCCCTCATGATCGCACTAGGGCTTCCGGACTGGGTCTTCGTAGGGGCGATTGCGCTGCTCGCCATCGGGCTGCCGATCATCATGACCACCGGGCATCACGAACGCAGGCGAGCGGTAGCAAAGAACACCGGGCTCGATTCCGCGACACCAACGGGTCTCAAGAAGCACTTTACGTGGCGCAAGGCGATTGGCGGGGGTGGCCTCGCGTTCGTGGGACTCGCGGTGGTGGTTGGTGGCTACACGGTGACGCGCACGTTGGGGATCGGCCCCGCCGCGACGCTCATGGCCACGGGAGCGTTGGGTGAACGCGAGCTCCTGATCCTCTCGGAATTCGAGAACCGTACGGCGGACTCGACGTTGGGCTCGACGGTCACCGAGCTTCTCCGGGTGAGTCTCACGGAATCACCGGTGATGCGGATTGCCGATCCCGCGCGACTGAGCGAGAGTCTGGCGCGGATGCAGCTCCCGCCCGATGCGAAGGTCGACGAGGTGGTGGCGCGGGAGATTGCCGAGCGGGAGAGCATCAAGGCCATTCTGGCGGGCGAGGTTGTGCCGCTGGGTGATGGCTATCTCATCTCCGCACGGCTCCTCTCGGCGACTGGTACGGTGCTGACCGCCCAACAGGCGTCAGCGGGAAACGCCGGCGAGTTGATCCCTGCTGTCGACGAGCTCTCAGCCAAGCTCCGCGAGCGGATCGGGGAATCCCTCCGTTCGATCAGGCGAACGCTTCCCTTGGAGCTGGTGACGACCGGATCGCTCCGCGCGCTCCGTCTGTATGCACAGGCCACCCAGGCCGAGATTGCCGGTGACAACGATCGCGCGTTGGCGCTGTTGGATGAGGCGACCGCGACGGACAGCACGTTCGCGATGGCCTATCGCAAGATCGGTACGATTCTCAGCAACGATTTCGAGCAGCGCGCCCGCGCGCGCGAGGCGCTGATCAAGGCATACGAGTTACGCGATCGGCTCACGGAGCTCGAGCGCGGCTACACCGTAGCGCAATACCACACTGACGTAACCGGCCGGCCCGACGAGGCCCTTGCGGCCTATCGCACGATCTTGGAGCGGTTTCCCGAGGATCATCGAGCGCTCAACAACTCCGGCGTCCTCTACTTCCAATTGGGCGACGATGAGCGTGCGCGTGAGTTCTATCAGCGTGCGCTCGACCTCGATTCCACCTGGTCCTTGGGGTTCACGAATCTCGCCTGGGAGCACAAGAACCTGGGAAAGTTCGACGACGCCGCGCGGACTCTGGACGCCATGGAGGCACGGTTTCCGGGCAACCCGAGTGCCGAGGAGGCACGAGGCTTCCTCGCAGTCGCGCAGCGGGATTTCACCGGTGCCGAGCAGCGGTTTACCAGTCTGCGCGCCAGCCAGCGAGGCAACCTCGCCTGGGAGGCACAGACCACCGAGCATCTGGCATTTCTGGCAGCGATCCAGGGCCGGTTCCGTGAAGGCGAGGGGTATCTCAACGACGCGCTGGCTGCTCAGTCGCAACGCGGGACCAATGCGGCGCGCCAGCGACTTCTCGCGTGGTGGAACGGCGCCAACGCGGTAGCCCGGGGAAGCGCCGGCCCAACGGCTCCGGAACTCGCCCGTGTGGCGTCGCCCGACGTCATGTCCAACTTGCCCGTACCGGATCGCTGGTACGCGCCATTGATTGCCTACTACGCGCTCGCAGATCTCAACCGTGCGCGGTCGCTGCTGAGAGACATGGAGGCGTCCGGCCAGCCCGAACTGAACCCCGGATTCCGGCAGGCCTTTGACCGGTCGGCTGCGTGGGTTGCCCTCGCGAGTGGAGATATCTCGGGTGGGCTCACGAGAATGCGAGCGGGTGTGGACGGCTGGGTGTGTAAGCCTTGCGGCCGCGCAACCATGGCCCAAGCGCATGACATTGCTGGCAACGCCGATTCGTCACTGCACTACTGGGAAGGGTACCTGGAGACCAAATGGGGAATCCCGTCCATCGATTCCGGTGCCTTGCCAATCGCGTACCGGCGGCTGGGCGAGATCTACGAGGCCCGCGGCGAGCGGGAGAAAGCCGCCCAGTACTACAACGAATTCCTGGAACTGTGGAAGGACGCCGATCCCGAGCTGCAGCCCCAGGTCACCGAGGCGCGGAAACGGCTTTCGGAGCTGGTGGGGGAACAACCATAGTCCGGAGAAGGTAAGACGGCCGGACGGTGCTTCGCTCCTTCCGCTTTTTCGGGCTCTTGCGTCCCCTGCCGCACGTACCGCTTCTGCCTCGTCTGCCGCCCCGTCTGCCACCCCCGCCTCTGCTGCCGACCCTCTCTCCCCACGTGTCCCCCATCACGTCGCGCTTGCCCTACGCGCGCCAAATTCCCATCGTAGGTCCGCCCTTCCCACGCGGTTTACTGCAAATGCGACACCGGGTAGCGACTGTCTGCATCCCATTGGTCGTCACGATCGTCCTTGCCGGCGCTTCTCCCGCATTGGGACAGGATCGCGGTAACCACGGATGGTTCGTGCGGGCGGGTGGATATCTCTGGATGTCCAACGTGGATGGCGCGAACAGGGCGGCCAGCGTGGACATTCCCGTGACCGATTCCGTGCTCGAGCCGAGCTGGGCGGCACGCCTCGAGATCGGCCGCTGGCGTTTGCGCGCCATTATCGATGTGAGCCGTAGCAATCAGGCGAATCCCCTCGTGCCCATTGCACCGGGCGACCCGAGCGGCTCGTACGATTTCACGATGACCACCCTCGAGGTCCGCGGTGCGGCGCACATCGGGCCCTTCGCGTCCCGGCATGCGGTCGAGATATTCGCTGGCGTTCGGAGCGTACGGCAGGACCAGCGGTTCGAACTGACGGATCCCATCGCGGTGCAAGAAGACGTTACGGAAATCTGGACCGAGCCCATGTTCGGAAGCCGATATTTTGCGCAGGTGGGACGCCGCTTCTGGTTCACGATGCTGGTGGACGTAGGCGGGCTCGAGATCGGCTCTGCGTTCACCTGGGTGCTAGATGCGGAGCTGGGCTTTCAGCTTGCGCCACCCGTGGATCTCACGTTCAGGTATCGATACATGGAGACGCAGTACGACAACGGAAGATCCGGTGCCCAGCAGTACGTCTGGGACTCGGGCCAGGTGCAGGGGTGGTTCTTTGGTCTCGTCTACAACCACTAGCTCGAGCCACGAGTGCGGGGTCACCTCCATATGAATCGACTCGCGATCGGTGTCGCGGTCCTGGGGCTCTCGATGTCCCTCGCGTCCCCGGCGCGGCCGCAGGCGTACGTCGGACTCACCGGCGGTGCGACAGTCGCGACGATGATCGGTGGACTGATCGATCGCGCGGACGTGGCGTACGGCGCCGTGGTGGGACTCAACCTGGAGCTCGAGCCGTGGAGCCGGTGGCTCATCGACATGGAGTTCCTGTTCATTCAGAAGGGCGTGAGCAATGTCCCAGATGGGGCTGACGAGGTGGACTTTCGCCACACATACTTGGAAACGCCGGTCACCCTGAACCGGCTCCTTCCAATCGCGAACAGCGGATGGTCTGTCAGCCCCTACCTCGGCGTGACCGCTGGGCTCAACCGGGGGTGCGATATCCGGTCACAAGGCGAGTTCGAGTACGCTGATTGCGAGGACGATACCCTCGGCGGTACCGCCTCGCGACTGGAGGTGAGCGTTCCCGTGGGGGTGGCGCTCCGGCGATCCCATCCCGGTGGATCCCGGCTCGCCTTCGAGATCCGCTTCTCGCAGGGGCTCACGCGCGTGTTGGATGCCACCGGGGGATCGGCACGTAATAGCGTGTTCGCCTTTTTCTTCAGTTTTGCGCTCCCGTTGGGCCGTGGCGACCGGTAAGCTCCTGCTGTTCGCGGCGGCGGTGCTTGCATTGCCGGTCCAGGCGCAATCGCCCTGGCAGGTACCTGCCGTGACACC
>JBFJCP010000040.1:0-30984 GCA_041615815.1 Gemmatimonadales bacterium
ACCCCGGCGCTTCAGCAGGGCCTGGAGAAGATCGAACTCCTTGGGTGTGAGCGACACCTCGTGCCCGTCTCGCTGTACCGTGCGGGACGCGAGGTTCACGTGTATGGCGTCTCCAATCCGCTCTACCGCCGTGTGGGCCCCATTTCCGCCCATGCCCGCCCGGCGGAGCAGTGCGCGGACCCGCGCCAGTAACTCCAAAAGCCCAAACGGCTTCGTCACATAGTCGTCGGCCCCGGTCGTGAAGCCGAGAACCTTATCCGCCTCTTCGCTCCGTGCTGTGAGGATCAACACCGGAACCTCCGACCCCCCTTCGCGCAGCGAGCGGAGCACACGGTAGCCGTCCATTCCCGGCAGCATGAGATCGAGAATGATGAGGTCCGGTCTGAATCGACGAGCCTCGCTCAGTCCCATTGGGCCATCCTCCGCCACTCCCACTTCGTACCCCTCGACCTCCAACGCCGTCTGCAGTCCGAATGCGAGGTCTGGGTTGTCCTCGACAACGAGAATCCGATTCATACGCGCACCTCCTGCTCGTGCGCTGGACTGGGGCCGGCGCGCGTCGCGTCCTCCGGCCCTCGGCGACGTGCTCCGGGAATCTCCAGGATGAACCGCGTCCCGCCCCCCGGGCGCTCTTCGATCCGGGCGGATCCCCCATGCATCTCCGTGAGCTCGCGAACCACCGCCAGGCCGATGCCGCTGCCGCCCACCGCCGCATTGACGTCGCGTTCGAGCCGTCGATAGGGATCCCACACCCGCTGGCGCTCGTCCGGAGGAATCCCTGGTCCTTGATCGGCCACCACGATGCGAACGCGGTCCTCTATCAATTGCACGCGGAGCGTCACCGTCTGTCCCACAGGCCCGTACTTGACCGCGTTGTCCAGCAGGTTGAGCACCACCTGGCCCAACGCTCCCCCATCTACACAGGCGATAATGCCGTCGTCGACCTCGCTCACGAGCTCGACCTTCCGTGCGCTGGCAAGTGGTCGGAACCCCTCGACGATCTCGTCCAAATAGGGTCCGAGATCGATCTCTTCTCGGGACAGACGTGCTGTTCCGCGACGGACCCGCGAGAAATGGAGTACGTTCTCGACGAGGTTGGTGAGGCGCCGAGCCTCCTGGTCGATGATGCGGGTGGAGCGCGCCCGTTCTTCCTCGGTGCGGAGTTTTCCGGCGTCCAGCAGTTCGGCGAACATGCGAATCTGCGCCAACGGGGTGCGGAGTTCGTGCGACACCCCGGACACGAAGTCGTCCCGGAGCCGGGCCAGCTCTCGCTCACGCCGGAGTTGCACCAAGCTGGCGACCCCGACGCCGGCGGTGAGGAGAAGGAGCACGATCAACAGAGGCACGCGTGAGCGCGGAAGTCCACCGATGACGAGCTCCGTGGCTGCCTCGGGTCGGAGCGCTGCCCGAGCCACGATCCCGCCGTAGCGTTGGCCCAGGGTGTCTTCGGCCGCGAACGTTCCCGCGTGGGGCGCGCCGGACCGATAGAGGGAGCGCCCATCACGCGTGACGACGGTGATGAACAGGAGCGAGTCGTTGGGCTGGGCCTTGGCGATGGTGGGCGGCAACAGCGGTCCTTCGTCGCCGCACTTCTCGAATACGTTGTTGAATCCCGCGAACTCGGCGTGGAAGCCATACGCCGCTCGCGGCTTGCCGTCGGAACCAGGGAGCAGGGTGTAGGCAACGATATCCGACCGCTCGGCGAGCGGGCCTGCGAGGATCGAGAAGTTCCATCGCTCCACGGCCCCCTGTCTCGCCGCCAGGGTCGTGATGGTGTCCGCCAGCCACGACGTGAACCAATCGGGGCGGTCAGTGCTCGTGATATCGACGGAACGATCTTCGAGATCGATGCGGAAGTAAAACCTCACCGTCGTGGCTTGCGGACAGACCTCACAGGTCCAGGTCTTCGCCTTCTCGGCGACGAAGGCCGGCGACGGAATCGCCTCGCCGGGTCTTGGGGTGGGGATCTTTTCGTGGACGGGCCAGAGTTGTTGCTCGATCAGCTTCTGGAGATTCAGGCGCGCCCGTCGGGAAAACTCCCAGGCCGCGATGGCGGCGTAGTCCTTGAGCGTGCTCTCCGCCGTGGCGCGGTGTGATCGGTACGCGTCGGCGGCTTGATAGGCGAGCGCGGCGGAGAGGCTGAGCGTAGCCAGCAGCAAGACGACCAGCAACGTGCCCCGTGTCTGGGCCGGATGTTTCGGTCTCGGCAAACCCATACCCCTACGTCGTGGAACCGCGATCGACGGAGTCCAGCGTCAGCCCGGTGGCCCCGGGCCGGCGCTGGCGCCCAGGCTGCGGGACGCTTTCGAGAGTAACGAAGGTGGAAAAGAGGAGCAAGCGGGTCGCGTAGCGAGGCCGTACGAGTTTTGTAAGGAAGCTGTAAAGCAATGATTTTTGGGAGCTTAGGGTGCGCCCCATTGGCCCGGAGCGAGTGGAGGTGACCATCCCGGCTGGGTGGTGACGGATGGCCGCGCCCGAGCGCCCCGTGGCTCTGGTGCCGGCTCCGCGTCGAGGTCGGGTGGGGTATCTCCTCGCCGCTGTGGTGCGCGCTGGTCGTGCCGCGGTTCTGCGTCTAGATTCCGACCCATCACCCCATTCATCGCATTCCCACGATCGAGTTCGCGGAGCGACGCATGCACAGCAAGGCGGTAGAAGCAGGCATCAACGACCAGATCGCCAAAGAGTTCTACTCTGCCTACCTCTATCTCTCGATGTCTGCCTTCTTCGAGGCCAAGAGCTTTCCCGGAATCGCCCACTGGATGCGGATGCAGTACCAGGAAGAGATCTCGCATGCCGAGCGGCTGTTCAATTTTCTCGTCAATAACGGAGGTCGCGTGGTGTTGAAAGCCATCGATGAGCCTCCGTCCAGTTTTCGCGGCCCGTCCGAGGGCATGCAGCAAGCCCTGGATCACGAACGGGAGGTGACGGCCGCCATCCACGAGCTCTACGAGCTGGCAGTCAAGGAGAAGGACTATGCAACACAGCTCGAGCTGCAGTGGTTCATTGCGGAGCAAGTGGAAGAAGAACGGACCGTCAGCGACATCATCGCCCAGCTCACCATGGCTGGAGATAGTGCTCCCGCGCTTCTCATGATTGATCGACAGCTCGCGAGCAGAGCCGGGGCGAAGTCCTGACCACCGGATGCACGTGGGTGGAACACTGATGGCAACTCACATACCGAGGGTGAATTGATGGATCCGAGACTCTACACCCTGACCATCATCGTCAGCGCGGCGTTAGCGCTGGGTGGGGTCAGCGAGATCGCGCACGCCCAAGCCCCCTCCCCGGATGCTAACACCGTCGTCGATCCGGCTCTCTACAAGGGGCTGCGCTACCGGATGGTGGGGCCGTCTCGGGGTGGTCGGGTGACGGCCGTCGCCGGGCACCGCGCCCATCCATCCACGTTTTACATGGGCTCCACCGGGGGCGGCGTGTGGAAGACGACGGACTACGGGATCACCTGGAAGCCTATCGCGGACCATGCCCTCGAGACGGGATCCATCGGTGCCATTCGTGTCGCCGATTCCGATCCCGCGGTCATCTATGTGGGCACCGGCTCCGACGGCATACGATCGAACGTCGTCACGGGCCGCGGTGTCTACAAGTCGACCGATGGTGGAGAAACCTGGACGTTCGCCGGGCTCAAGACCGTGGGACAAATCGGCGCCGTTCTCATCCACCCCACCAACCCCAGGTTGGTGTACGTGGCGGCGCAGGGGATGGCGTTTGGGCCCACGCCGGATCGCGGCGTGTACCGCAGCCGCGACGGCGGCGATTCCTGGGAAAAGGTGTTGTTCGTCTCTGACTCCACGGGGGCCGTGGACCTGGAGTTTGCGCCGGACAATCCTCAGACCATCTACGCCGCGATGTGGCGTGGGGAGCGCAAGCCGTGGACCATCATCTCGGGTGCGCGTGAGGGTGGGATCTACAAGTCCACCGATGGGGGTGATACGTGGAAGAAGCTCACCAGCGGGCTTCCCGGCGGCCTGTTTGGCAAGAGCGACCTGGCGGTCTCACCCGCCGATCCCAACCGGGTGTACGCACTCATCGAGGCCCCGGAGCCCGCGGACGGGCTCTATCGCTCCGATGACCGCGGCGAAACCTGGCGGCTCGTGTCCAGCCACAACCCGATCCTGAACCGACCCTTCTACTACACGAACGTGGATGCCGATCCCACGAACGCGGATCTGGTGTACGTCAATAACGAGCGCTTTTACAAGTCCGTCGATGGTGGCGAGAACTGGGAAGTGCTGCGCACGCCGCACGGCGACAACCACGATATGTGGATCAATCCGGACAACCCCGACGTCTATATCCAATCGAACGACGGCGGGGCCAACGTGACCTTGAATGGCGGGAAGTCGTGGTCGTCGCAGCACAATCAGCCCACAGCCGAGCTGTATCAGGTGGACGTGGACGATCAATTTCCTTACTGGGTCTATGCTGGTCAGCAAGACAATACGACGATCGCCGTGCCGAGCCGGCCGCCGTACGAGCCGCCTTCAGGTCCCGACGGGTACTGGATGGCCATCGGTGGCTGCGAGACGGGACCGGCGGTCCCGCAGCCTGGGAATCCCGACATCGTATTCTCGAACTGCAAAGGACGATTTGGCCGGTACAGCAAGCAGACCGGTCAGGAGCAGCAGTACTACGTGGGTGCCCAGAACATCTACGGGCACAATCCCAAGGATCTGATGTATCGGTTCCAGCGCACCGTGCCGATCGAGGTATCTCCGCACGATCCCAACACGGTGTATCACGGATCCCAGTACGTCCATCGGACCCGTGATGGTGGCAAGACCTGGCAACGCATCTCACCGGATCTGACGGCGTTCAAGCCGCAGTACCAGGTGG
The DNA here is from genome assembly GCA_041615815.1 of Gemmatimonadales bacterium. GTDB lineage: Bacteria > Gemmatimonadota > Gemmatimonadetes > Gemmatimonadales > GWC2-71-9 > JBDHDH01. The sequence goes on from JBFJCP010000040.1 coordinate 4,855, forward strand.
TGTCCGGAACGCCGATCACCCGTGACATCACCGGCGAGGAGCATTACTCGACGCTCTACGTGATCGAGGAGTCTCCCCTGGAGCCCGGCGTCATTTGGGTAGGGGCGAACGACGGCCCCGTCCACGTCACCCGCGATGGGGGCGAGAACTGGACCGAGGTCACGCCACCGCAATTCCCGCCCGACGGTCGCGTGAACCGGATCGACCCGTCGCCCCACCGGCCGGGCAAAGCGTACGTGGCTGCTTATCGATTCCAACTGGGCGATTGGCAGCCGTACATCTTCCGGACCATGGATTATGGCCAGACGTGGCAACGCTTGACGACGGGCACCAACGGTATCCCCGCGGATTACCCCACTCGGGCCGTGCGCGAGGATCCCGATCGCGAGGGGTTGCTCTACGCCGGCACGGAGTTCGGCATGTTCGTGTCGTTCGATGACGGTGCGCACTGGCAACGTCTCCAGCAGAATCTGCCGGCTACTCCCATCACTGACATCAAGGTGGTGCAGAAGGACCTCGCCGTCTCGACGATGGGGCGCTCCTTCTGGATTCTGGACGATGTGACGCCGCTGCATCAGGTCGATCGCCAGGTGGCGTCGTCAACAGCGCACCTCTTCAAGCCGCGAGAAGCGTACCGGATGCGGTACAGGGTTGGGGGCTTTCGGGTGAACGCCCCCACGGATCCGGAGTATCCCCAGCCAGGGGCGATGATCTCCTATTGGCTGGCAGTGGAGCCGGCCGAGGCCTTGACCTTGGAGATTGTAGATACCCAGGGGAACGTCATCCGCCGATTCTCGAGCGACGGCCCCGGCGAGTCGACGCGGGTCACGCAAGGCATGCGCGCTCCGGAGCTCTTGCAGGCTGGCACCTCCAAACTCGCCAAGAGCGCGGGCATGCATCGGTTCATCTGGGATCTGCGCTACCCCGGTCCCTGGGACGCGGACGCTGAGGACGCTGGGCGCCGTGGTCCGGTTGCCGTTCCGGGCCGCTACCATGCGCGGCTCACCATGGGCAGGTGGACCTCCACGCAGCCGTTCGAGGTCATGGCGGATCCGCGGGTCACGGCGGACGGCGTGACCCTCGCAGATTTCCGCGAGCAGCTTGAGTTCAACCTCAAGGTCCGCGATGCGCTCAGCGAGGCCCGCATGGCGCGCGGCCAAGTGGCGCAGGCCCTGGAGCGGGGAGGTGGCGATGCCGCGCAACGTCGGCTGCACGAGCTCGAGGCCACGCTCGCAACCGCATCGGCGAATGGTATTCGGTATCCCCAGCCCATGTTGATCGACCAGCTGCGGTACCTGTACAACATGACCTCGACGGCGGACCAAAGACCCGGTCGCGACGCGCACGAGCGCTACGCCATGCTCCGGAGTGAGCTCGACGGGGTGCTCTCGGCGCTCAAGGACTTGCCTGGTATGGCCTCAGAGGGTCGGTAGCTCCGGTTGGGGGTGGTCTCCGCCCCCAATGAGCTGGTTCCCGTTCACCGCGAGCGAACGCCGGATGCAGCGTGTTGCATCCGGCGTTTGGCGTTCTTACTACGCTACGTCTGTACTTCGCTCATGAGGGCAGCGGCATTGGATTCGGAGTCGCGGAAGAATGCCAGCCAGAGTTCGTGGTCGTCGGCGCGGTGCACGAGGGCTGGCGCCGCGTGAAACTCGACCCCGCGGTCTTCAAGGGCTCGATGGGTCGCCGCGATATCGTCCACTCGGTAGTAGATGATGGAAGCGGGATGGTCGAACTCTGCCGTTTCCGGCACGCCGAGCATGAGACGAACGGGCCCGCACTGGAAGAATGCCATGGTGGGCACCTGAAAGAGGAAGGGCATCCCCAGCACGTCACGATAGAACGCCACGGCCCGATCCAGGTCGTGGGCGGTGACCATGATTTGGCCGATCTCGGCAAGCTGAAGGGTGGGGGACGACGCTGCCATGGGACGCTCCTAGAGGGAGACTTGACGACCCCGAACCACGGATAATAAGTTAGTTAAGCTAACTAAATGATATCATGGGTTCCAAAGCTCGTCAAGCCACGTTGACCGCTCGGCCCGCTCTGGTGGCCAATCGCCTCCACTCGGCGGCCATCCACCTGCTACGGCGGCTCCGCACCGAGGACGCCGCGGCGGGACTCTCTCCGTCGCGGCTCTCCGCCCTGTCCGTGGTCGTCTTTGGCGGTCCCGTCACCCTCGGGGACCTCGCCGCCGCCGAACAAGTCCGGCCGCCCACCATCACGCGACTGGTCCGTGAGTTGGAGCGCCAGGGACTCGTCTTCCGAGAGGCGGATCGTGAGGATCGGCGCGTGCAATGGATTCGTGCCACGCCCAAAGGCCAGCGACTGCTTCGTGAGGGTCGGGCCCGCCGCGTCCAAGTGCTCGCGGCGAGCGTCGCGGACCTCGCGCCCGAGGAGCAAAAGGCCCTCGCCCGCGCGGTCCCCGTGCTCGAGCGTCTGACCGTTCCGCCATCCCGGCCCCGCCCGCGCGAACGACTTGGTGGCGTCCCACGCACAGCAACGCGGAGCACGGCAAAACAAAATCGGGGACCACGACCCCAGTCGTGACCCCCGATGGTGCTCGTTCCAATCCGTGCTATTCGGTTGTTCGCACGGCGCAGAAATACCCCTTCGCCTCCGGCGCACCGACCCCGCTCGCCCACGTACCCACAAAGCCCGCCGCATCGCTGGCGTGGACATACAGGGCGGTGAATGCGCCGTCGAACCGTACCACGTCTCGGCGGTTCGCCTCCGATCCGAATCGGAGCGTCAAGTCTGTCTGCGTCGTATCGGTGCCCCGCAGGACGTGTCGCTCGAGTAGCGCGACACCCGGAGACCGCGGATCCGGAGACGCCAAATCGCCCACGAGGGTCGCCCCCACCTGCGCCAGGTCGACGTCGGCAGTGCCGATGAGCGGCATCGTTGCGTCGGGACGGTGGGTTGCACCGGTGCCCATGGGCCGCATCGCCGCCGCGTTGGGGATCAACGCCAGCTCGCCACGAACCGCCTCCCCGGCGCGCGATCCCTCGGTGGCCACCAGTGTCAACCGATACGCCCCAGCCAAGTCGTCTGCGCGCATCCCCGCCCGGAGTTGATGCTCCGTCACGGGCGCGCAGGCTACCTGGACCGCCGCCTGCCCGCCGCGATGGCCCGCGCAGCCGCGCAGCACGAGGACGAGCGCCACGAGCCCCAAGATACGCATGGTGGGGACGCCACCATGAACCATCATGCTACGGTCGTACGACACGGATCACCTGCCCGATTGTGTCGACCTGATAGATGGGACCGCGCCAGATGTCATCGCCATAGGCGATCCCCTGCGAACCGCTCAACGCCCCCGCCGCGGTCAGGCCCCCCATGGAAAACCCATCCGCCCCGCCGTTACTCACCGTATACCCCATATCCTCCAGCGATGCCACCGTAATGGCGCTCAGAGGATTCTGCCGCCCCGGATCCAGAAAGCCCGTCATCAACTCGGTGTCCATGACCGACTCTCGCCAGTGACCGTCCGCAGTCCCAGCGCCGCCCGTGTCTTCCACAGGCACTTTCGCCCCCGAATACGAGGTCCCACCTGCATCGTCGAAGGCGCCGACAGCCAGAGCCCCAGTGAAATGCGGATCCTGACCCCCGGATTGGGACGGATCGGCGAGGAGTCCCATGGTCGTCCAGAGCGTCCCCACCCCCAGTACGTGTCCCATCTCGTGCAGAATGACGGATCCCAGATCCCCGCTCGTCTCGAGGACAGTCAGATCGCCGGAGTCGAACGTCATTTGCCCGAGAATCGGCAGATTGTTGGCGATGCGGACGAAACAGGGTCCCGCGCTTCCCAGTACCCCGCCCGGACCGTCGATCGGCTCAATCGTGACCAAAATGATGACGTCGTCAACGGTCTCGTTGATCGCAGGCGAATTGGACCCGCACTGGCCCGCCTGCGTGGTGAGCTGCACGTCCGGGAGATCACCGATCACGAGTCCCTGCCAGCGGGCGGCCGCATTGTTGAACGCCTGCTGCTGGGCCGCAGTGGCACCCGTTTGATAGCGGAGCTCGATCTGAAACCCGCCGGTGCCGGTGGCTGTGAAGGTGACGGGCGTCAGGGCCCCCACCTCAGCGCGAAGCTCGTTGGTCCCGGGTGACGAGCCCAGAGTCCAGCTCCCCACCGCCGCCACGCCATCGGTCCCGGTCGTGGCGGGCGATCCCGTCACGGATCCACCACCAGACTGCACCGTGAAGCTGACCGACACCCCGGCCACGGGGTCGCCACCAGCATCCGTGACCCGAACCGACGGCGCCACCAGCACCGCCTGCCCGGCCTGGGCCGTTTGTCCGTCACCAGCCGACAAGGCGAGGGTTGCCGGCGTTTGATTGTCGGGCGGATCGCCGGGGCCGGACACGGTGTTACACGCCGCGGCAAGCGCGCCAACGACGATCGTGAGAAACAGTCGACGCACAGTACCCTCCGTTGGCGTCGCGTCCGTCGTGAGTTGCAAACGCCGGGCTCTCCCCGGCGTGCCACAAGATCGGTGTTTCGGGAGCATCTCGCGGTGACAGACCTCACAGGGTGGGTGTGAGCGAGCGGAGGCAACTTCTTGATTCGTACCGGATTAGGGGCGAGACCCCAGGACGTCTCCGGAGACACCCTTGCGAGACGGGTGCGGCGGGCGGTATTTGCGAACAGGCTGACGGTCGTGGGCGGTCCGCGGCAACCCGGTGCTGAATCCAGAACGGAGGAGACGATGGCCAAACGCAGTCCCCGTGGGCGCTTCGTGTGGTACGAGCTGATGACCACCGATCCCCAGAGCGCGATGGGGTTCTACACGCAAGTCATGGGTTGGTCCACCAGCCCCTTCGAGGCAGCCGGCACGCCGTATACGATGTGGATGAATGGCGAAGTGCCGGTGGGTGGCGTGATGCAACTACCGGCTCCAGCCGCTGCGGCAGGAGCGCCTCCACACTGGCTCGCCTACATTGGCACTACCGACGTGGATGACACGGTGGCCAAGGCCCAAAAGCACGGTGCGACGGTCCTCGTCCCCCCACACGCCATCCCCACCGTGGGGCGATTTGCGGTTTTGGAGGATCCCCAGGGTGCCATCTTTGCCGCGTTTACCCCTGAGGGGGACACGCCCGGGCACGGTGGGAGGCCGCGGATCGGCGAGTTCTCCTGGCACGAGCTGGCAACTCGCGATCATGAGGCCGCCTTCGAGTTCTATCGAAAGCTCTTCGGATGGAAGAGGACGGACGCGATGGACATGGGCGAGATGGGGACCTATCAGATGTACGGGCGCGGCAAGGAGACGTTGGGGGGGATGTTCAATAAGAGTCTCGAGATGCCGGGACCCCCAGCCTGGCTGCTCTATGTCCGGGTGCCGGACGTCGATGGGGCGGTAGCCACCGTGCAGCGGTTGGGTGGCCAAGTCCCGAACGGTCCCATGGAGGTGCCAGGCGGCGACCGGATCGCCCAATGCCTGGACCCACAAGGTACCGCGTTCGCGGTCCACATGGTTGCGTCCTGACGGTCGTATCCTCGATCACATGAACCCCGGTTCGGGTGCGCCATGCCCGGGCCGGGGTTCTCACTTTCATCGACCTGCCCAAGGGGGGTAGGGAGCCTGTCATATACTCCCGCGGTTCGAGTCACTCATCCTCAGCCGCCGGACCGCGCCGCCTAGTGAGACGGGACGGAAGCCACACATGGATCTGGAGCGGGAACTCGAGCAGCATCACCGGGCGGCGTTTGGCTGGGCCCTCAGCTGCAGCAGTTGGGACCGCGACCTGGCGGACGATGTTCTCCAGACGGCGTATCTCAAGGTGCTCGATGGGCGGGCGCGTTTTGAAGGCAGATCGAGCTTTCGCACGTGGCTCTTCGGGGTGATTCGCCGCACGGTTGCTGAGGTGCGCCGGCGACGGGCGGTGGGGCGGCTGGTCTCACTCGAGTGGCTCGATCGGCGCACGGCGGATGCCGAAGATGCGGCCATGCGTTTGATCCGGTCGGAGGCGACGCAACAGCTCATGGTCGCTCTCAAACGGCTTCCAAAGCGACAACGAGAGGTGTTGCACTTGGTCTTCTATCAGGACATGAGCATCGCGGAAGCGTCGGGTGTGCTTGGGATCTCGGTTGGGACCGCCCGAACGCATTACGAGCGCGGCAAGCGACGGCTGCGACAAGAACTGGGAGGGCTGTCAGAGGCATGAACCCAGACCGCGGCGATGATTATCTGCGGCAACGCTTCGAGGATCTCCGCAACGAGGACCGATCGCAGGCGGGGGCCTTTCGGGCACCAGTCCGCCGACCTTCGCCGCGACTCCATCCGGCGTGGGTATTGACCGTGCTGCTGATCATCGCCGTCGGCCTCCTCTGGGGGGTGCGCGATGGAGATCCTCGACACGCGGCGATGGAGATCGATCTCGCCGGCTCGGAGTGGGTCGCACCCACGGATTTCCTGCTGGAGACACCTGGATGGGAATTTCTTGCTGGTGTTCCCGTGATTGGTGCCGGAGCGCTCGCACCTACGAGCCGGCCAGCCGGGGACGATGAGGACTCGCTACGCAGGGGGCAATCGTGAAGGGAACGGGAGTCGTGCTCGGGGTCCTGGCGGTCATGCCAACCGCCTTGGCGGGCCAACAACCGGAGAGGGAAGCGCAGGGCTTTGCTCGGCACCTCTTTCCTCCCGAGTTGATCATGCAGTACCAGCGCCAGATTGGCCTCACCGCCGAACAACGATCGACCATCACGGGAGCGATCCGCGAGCTGCAGGGGCGCGTGGTCGAGTTGCAGTGGCAGATGCAGGACCAGAATCAGCGGTTGGCTGAGTTGTTGGCCCAGTCGCCGGTGGATTCCGCGGCGGCTCTCGCTCAGGTTGACCGCATTCTCGATACCGAGCGGCAGGTGAAGCGCGCACATCTGGCGCTCCTGATCCGGATCAAGAACACGCTCACCCAAGACCAACGGGACCAGCTCCGTCGGCTTCGTGCCGGTGCGGAGGGCACTGGTCCTCCTGACGGGTGAACCGGATCTCCTCGTGGGAACGCCGTGCATCTCGAAAAAAGGGGGAATCATGAATTCCCGATGGCGCTTGCTGAGAACGCTACCGCTCGCCGTGTTCCTGCTCACCGTGGTGGGCTGTGCCGCAGAAGAGGCAACGCAGCGTACCGAGCAACCTGCTTTCGATGCAGCGCGGCTCGGAACCGATCTCGAGACCGTGCGGACGGTGCTGGGAACGGACGTATGGCAGAGCTTTGAGGCACTCGGCCCGCGTTTCGGCACCGGACCGGGTCCCGGCTTGGCAGTTCCTGGGCCGGGCGACGCGCTCCGAACCGGGGGTGATCCGCAGGCCATTCGAGAGCTCGCGTTCGCCTTGCTTCGCGATGCCCTTGCCAGGCCGCCAGCCGTCGCGGCCGTTCCGCGCATCCCGTTCGACCTTCGCGGCACCACGTTTGTGTTGGATCCGGTCAGCCTCGAGTACGTTCCCGATCCGGATCGATTTGGTGCCCCGGACAACGGCATCCGCTTCATCCTGTACGCCGTCAATCCCGTCACGCGAGAGCCAATCGTGGAGACCGAGATCGGGTTCGCGGACTTCACCGACGAAGGTGATGCTCTCGAGCAGGGCATCTCACTCCGCTTCGAGGTGGTGTCGGGCGGTGCCACGTTCGTGGACTACCTCGTCACGGCCGAGGGGACGGAGACGTCCGGAGCGCTCGACATCACGGGGTTCATCAGTGACGGGATGACGCGCGTGGAGTTCACCATGACGGCATCGGGAATGCAGGTCGAGGACGTCGAGACTGGCGAGCTCAGCTTCGAGATTAGGATCGCCCAGCGCGAGTTTTGGGCGGCCGCCACGCTCCGAAGTACTGACGGACCGGACGGTCAGATCGGGACGCTCGATCTCACGGTGGAAGTCGGTGACGCTCGCATCGAGTTCTCGGCAGAGGCCGCAGATGCGTTCATCGACGCCACGTTCACTGTGAACGGACAGCTGTTTGCGACGGTGCGGGGAAATCCTGCGTCACCCGAGATCGCGGGGGCCGAGGGCCGTCCGCTCAGCGCTCAGGAACGGCACGTGCTCCACGAGCTCACGCAGCTCAGTGGACGGGTCTTCGAGATGTTTGGGCATTTGATGCAGCCTGCGGGCGCCATCCTCGGGGTGGGAGGCGAGGTCTAACCGCGAGGTGCCATTGCGTCCCCCGGGGCATCGCCGTCCCGGGGGTTGCGCCTCTCCCGCCCCGCGGCGCTTTCGTTTTCTTCGCCTATTGCGCCGTTCTATCGACGCGGGATCGTTCCACCGACAACCATAGGCCCAGCAACGCCGTGGGGGCAACGATGACGAGTTGGTAGAACGGAACCAAGACCAGCAGGATACCGCTTTGCGGGTCGAGATGCAGGACGAACCCGCTGTAATACGCCCACCCAGCAAGTCCCACGACGAGCGCGGTGCCGGCCGCGAACACGATCCAGCCCCACAGCCGCGGACCCAGGCGTCCCATCAAGAGGCCTAGCACGACATAGGGCAGAACCGTCCAGCCGCCGAAGGCGATGGCCACGATCCAGCGAGCGAGCGTGCTGGGGGGGCCCCCGGCCTGGAAAACGAACCCCAGCGTCGCGACCCCCGCGACGATCAGGACGCCAAGGAGGAGCCGTTTCCAGGCAAGAGCGCTCATGGTGCCGGAGGACGACCGGTTGCTTGGAGTCAGGCTGTCTTCTTGGAACGCTTCGCTTCGCGGCGTTTCTTCTGGGGACGCGGCCGGGACTTTCCGTAGCTCTTTGCGCGTATTTTTCCGCGTTTCGACTTTCGATCACCTTTTCCCATGCTGTCGCTCCTCGTCAGGGGTGAGCAAGACCGGGCGCCCAAGCGGCGCCCCGGTGTGGAGACGAAAGGTGCGACGGTGCGGAGGTGGAGGCAACTCGTGGGGGCGACCGTGGGTCGGATGGACCGATTACCTTTCGTGCCCAACGAACCGTCGCAATCTCTCACGGGGGTACGATCTATATGACGATGAGCTACCGGCTCCTCGGCCATAGCGGTCTGCGTGTCTCGGAACTGGCGTTGGGCACCATGACCTTTGGCGAAGAGTGGGGATGGGGAGCGTCCAAGACCGAAAGCCGTAAGATGTTCGATGCCTTCGCCGACGCCGGGGGCAACTTCATCGACACGGCCAACCGCTATACGGAGGGCACAAGCGAGCGGCTCGTGGGCGAATTCGTTCGCTCTGAGCGCGAACAGTTCGTCGTTGCAACCAAGTATACCCTGTTCATGCGCCGCGGTGATCCCAACGGGGGCGGGAATCATCGCAAGAACATGGTCCAGGCCCTCGAAGCGAGCCTCCGCCGTCTCGGTACCGAATACATTGATCTCTATTGGGTGCATGCCTGGGACGCCATGACGCCGACCGACGAGGTGATGCGCGGGCTCGACGACCTCGTGCGCCAGGGCAAGGTACTGTACGTGGGGATCTCCGATACGCCAGCTTGGGTGGTGGCTCGTGCGAACACGCTGGCCGAGCTTCGCGGCTGGACGAGGTTCGTCGGGCTCCAGCTCCGCTACAGCCTCATCGATCGCACGGCGGAACGAGACTTGTTACCCATGGCGCGAGCGTTGGACCTCGCCGTCACGCCATGGAGTGTACTTGGCGCCGGCGTGCTCACGGGGAAGTACAATCGTGACACGCCGCCGTCGGAAGGCCGAGCCAAGAAAGGGGCAGCCACGGTCGAACGAAACCTGCAGATCGCCCAGGTCGTCGTCGATATCGCGGCTGACATAGGGTGCACGCCATCACAAGTGGCGATCAGTTGGGCCCAACATCGGGACGGCGTCATGATTCCGCTGATCGGTGCGCGGTCGCTCACGCAACTCCAGGACAATTTGGGCGCGCTCGAGGTGACCTTGACGCCGCCGCAGTTGCAGCGCCTCGGCGAGGTAAGCCGGGTGGACATGGGGTTTCCTCACAATTTTCTCGCCGAGGGTGGGATCCAAGACCTGATCTATGGCGGAACACGCGATCGGATCCACAGCCACCGAGCCGTCACCCCCTGACGGGCGATCCCAGTCCCCAGCCGATCCCGTGGCTGGCGACCCAACATGGTCCGCTTTTTGCCCCCTTAGGGATAATCCCTAGCCTCCCTTAGCGTTACCGGCTCGGTACCAAGGGCGGCCATACCTCCGCTCTACGAAGCGGCGAGGAAATGCGGGTTTCTTCACAACCGACGTTCGGCCGCACCGCGTCCACGGCCGTTGCAGTCGTGCCGCAGGGATGTGTCTCGTCGAACCGCCCGCACGTGAGGGGGCCTCGGCCCCCTGCCGTGGTGCTCGGGCTCTGCAAACACGGGTTGTACCTGGCACGAACGCTGGCCCGGCATGGGGTTCCGCTGATCGCGTTCGAGTCCGACATGAGCCGCTCGTCAGCCCACACACGGTACGGGCGAAAGATTGTCGTCGAGAGCCTCGAAACGCATCGGTTGATCGATGCGCTGGTCGAGCTGCAAGATGATCTCGAGATCCCCGCCGTGCTGTTTGCCACCAATGACAGGATCGTCGACGTTCTCCTGGCGTACTGGCCACGTCTCGAGCGGATGTACCGTCTACCGTTCGGCCAGACTGAGCTCTTCGACGCTCTGAAAGACAAGGGACGGCTGCATCACCTTGCCGAGGAGTTCGGGTTTGACGTTCCGAGAACCCGGGTGGTCCACACGCTGGAAGACGTTGCGTCTATCCCGGCGGCTTTTGCCTTCCCAGTCGCGATCAAGCCCGCATGGCCCATGGGAAAGTTCAAGCTGAAGCGCTGTGATTCTGTCGCGGAGCTCACGCAACACGTGGCGGTGGGCGATCGGCTGCGCGAGCCTATTGTCGTGCAAGAGTGGCTTCCTGGAAGCGAAGAACGCCTGGTGTTCGGCGCGTATTACCTCGCCAAAGACGGAACCTGCGCTGCTCGCTACGGGGGCCGAAAACTCCTTGCGTTTCCCGACGTGGCTGGACATACGGTAAGCTGCGAAACGTGGGAGTTCCCAGACGAGCTCCACGAGCAGAGCGTGGCGTTCCTCCGCAGCGTTGGGTACTGGGGCATTGCGTCCATCGAGTTCAAGCTCGTTCCACCGGGGCGCGTCGTCTTCATCGAGGTCACCGTGGGCCGAACGGACTGGTGGCAGATGTGTTGCGGGGTCAATGGAGTCGAGATCCCCATCGCTGCGTACAATGACGTAACCGGTCAGCGCCTCTCCCATCGGAATCGGCAGCGACACAAGTACGTTTGGCACGATCTCGAAGGCGCATTCTTCATGGTGCCGCAGAAGGTCCGGCGGGGCGACTGGTCCCTTGGTCAGGTCGTGCGCTACCTGGTTCGGCGGAAGCGAGAGGCGCTGTTCGATTGGCGTGATTGGCGACCCTTTTGGCACTTCTTGCTCCACTTTCTCCGCGCTCGCATGCGGAACATCGGCAAGCTCGTTCGCAGAACCGACCGCGTGGGTTCGGACCAAGCTTGGTCGGCATCTCATAATGGCAATTCCAGCACGAGTTCGAGTAGGTCCTCAGAGCTGGTGAAGCCATGACGCTCGTACAGCGCGCGACTCTGTGGTGTCGCGCGCTGCCCATGTGGGGTTGCCCCGCGAGCTAGGGTACCCCGGTCATGTGGCTTCGGCGAATGCGAGGAAGTATCCGTTGGGGTCCTGAATCGCGAATTCTCGCATGCCGTATTCCATGACTTGCGGACCCCAGACGAACGGTACGCGACCTTCCCACTCCGTGACGAGTGCGGTCACACTTTCAGGATAGACGTAAAACGTCCCGCTCATGACGGGCTGGGCGGGTGTGCCGACCGGTGGGTCGGTGTGGAACTGAAACGTGATTCCATCACGAGACACTTCCGCCCACGACGGACCCGTGGTGGGGTGCCGACCGGTGAGACGAAAGCCCAGGACCTCGATGTAGTAGTCGAGCGTCGCCTCCATGTCGTTCACGAGCAGGCTAGGTACCAACCGGTGTCCAAGGCTTGTCACGGGCGCTCCTGCAGCAGAGACCGTCGCATCACCGAAGTGGACTCTCGGACCCTCCACGTGAATTGAGGCTGCGGATGATCCGTCGCAGGCTCCAGCGGGGAAGGAATCGCACGGCCTGGGCGGCCGTCTTGTTCGCGAGGCCGGGCACGACCAACACGGTGCCACGGCGCCACGCACGAAACCCCACACTGGCCACCACAGACGATGGGAGGGTTCCGAGCCCAAAGAGCCGAGTGCCACGCATCCCGGCCCGCTCGGCGAATGCGGTGTTGGTTGGACCGGGCGCGAGGCACGTCACATGGAGTCTGGTACCCCGGACCTCCTCAGCCAACGCCTCCGTAAAGGATTGCACATACGCCTTGGTCGCATAATAGACCGCCATGAGCGGCCCCGGCTGAAAGGCCGCCGTTGAGCCCACATTGAGTACCCCACCGCGGTCACGCTCGAGCATCCCCGGAAGCAACAGGCGCGTCAGCGCCGTCAGCGCCATCACGTTTACGGCAATCATGTCGAGTTGTGGGCGAAAGTCGAGGTTCGCAGTCGCGCCACGCGCGCCGAAGCCTGCACCGTTCACGAGGATATCCACGGGGATGCCTTTGGCATCCAGCCGTCCCTTGATGGCTTCTGGGGTGTTCGAATCGCTCAGGTCGGCCGGTTCGACGTCGATACGCACGCCGTGTGCGTCCTGCAGTTCTCGAGCGACTTGCCGGAGCGTTGGCTCGCGACGGGCCACGAGAACCAGATCGTAGCCATCTGCGGCGAAGAGGCCAGCCAATGCTCGTCCGATCCCCGAGGAGGCTCCCGTGATGAGCGTCGTTTGTCCACTCACCCGTGTCCGACCGCGCCCGAGATCGTGGTCACGCTGCGCCACCATGGTGTGCTTGGGAAACTCACGAGCGCGAGGCCGCCGGCTTGAGCTTGTCGCGGAATTGGTCCCGGAACTTCGCCACTTTGGGGTCGATCACCAGCTTGCAGTAGGGTTGTTGCGCGTTCCGCCGGTAGTACTCCTGATGATAGTCTTCCGCGGCATAGAACGTGTCGAGGGGTGCCAGCTCCGTGACGATGGGCGAACTCCAGATGTTCGCCGCGTCGAGCTCGGCAATGGTCTGCTCCGCAATCGCCCGCTGCTCAGGGGAGTGGAAGTAGATCACGGACCGATACTGCGTTCCGACGTCCGGGCCTTGGCGGTTGAGTGTCGTGGGGTCATGGATGGCGAAGAAAACCTCCAAGACTTCGCGATACCCGGTCACGGACGGATCGAAGTGCACCTGGACGACCTCGGCATGTCCCGTCATGCCGCTGCACACGAGGTGATACGACGGATCGGGCACCGAGCCGCCAGCGTATCCCGACACGACGCGGCTCACGCCTTGGAGCCGTTCGAACACAGCCTCGAGGCACCAGAAGCAGCCCCCACCTACGGTCGCCATTTCCAAAGCCATGGATTCTCCTAGTCGTTGGTCCGCTCAGTCACATGGTCATCCCGTGCGACGCGTCCTCGCCCACTGTTCGTGCCTGCCGTTCGAACCAATTGTCCGCGTAGAACCGTCCGCTGCCAAGGGTGGCCACGACACCGGCCACGAAATACGCTGGGAAGAAAAGCGGCCCCCACCACTCGCACTGCCGCACGTGGACACGCTCGTGGGCTCGGGTCCTCTCGAGTGCAAACGCGTCGCGTCCGAGAACCACGTGTCCCAAGGTCATGGCGGCGACCCCCCCTTTGAGGGGAACCAGGCGTCGAAGCAGAAATGTCGTTATGCCACCTTGCACTTCCACAACGCCGTCCACGATCGCGAGCCGTCCCCTGGTGGCGACGGTGGCGACGGCGACGATGAGGCCGAGAACGGTCACCGGCGCCGCCCAAAGGTAGAAGATCGGACGTATCGCGAGGCGAGCCATGCGCCGTCCCGACATGCCGCTCACTCCGCTTTGCGCTCGGTGAAGCGTAAGCCGGACCACGTGTCGTCGAGTGATGCGATTTTGAAGTCGACCAAATCGTGGGCTTCGGCCGTACGACGAACGATGACTTGGGTCATTTGCGATTCCTTCGTCCCCTGGCGCTTTGGCCAGGCGATCCAGAGTCCGCCTTTGCGAGCATGCCGTCGCATGGTTCCCATCCGGCGCTGGAGCTCATGGCGGGTGCGCACGAACCAGATCATCATGTCCGGCCTCCCGCGAGCGTCCCGCCGCATGGTCACGTTGCGCGGCATCGGCGTGATCTTCCTCTCGAACCCCGAGGGGGCGCCCACGAGTGCCACCGTGATGCTCTGCTTGATGCCGAGCTTCTTCGGAAGCGGGGTTCCCCGATACGCTGCCATGGCGCTGGAAAAGACGACCGGATCGCGCACGGGTGTGGCCAGCGCGTTCCGAAGGGCACGTCGGATCCGCGACCACTCTTCATACGTGGCGTCGGGGAGGAGTTGTCTGATCTCCGCCACTTTGTCCGGGGCTCCGCCGACGAACACCAGCGGAACCGATCTGGTTGGCCGATGATGCCGGAGGTACACCGCGACATCACGCCCCTGGGCCGGCTGGCGAGAGAGGTCGATGACTACCGCATCCGGTGGGGCCCGCCGGATCTTGCCGAGCACCTTCTGGTTCACCGGGTCGAGTTCAACACGGAACCCGCTTCGTTTCAGGATACCGACCTCACGGGCCGCCTCGGTCGGCTTCGAGTGGATCAGGCGAATCCGTGGTCGGCTTCTCTTACCCACGTCCGAGTGTCTCCGGAGTACAAAGTCCGTTCCGAACTCTCGTGTTCCAGGACATCACCAAACCCGCCGCGCATAATTGCTGTGGCGCCAAACTCTAGATGCCATCCCATCGGGACCCATCTCAAAGGTGATTGCTTCCCCCAGGGTTCCATCATCGCGGCGGCGCCGGAACGTATGGCCCTCGACGTGTTCGAGGACGATCAACGAGTTCATCGGGTCCGCCGTCGGGAGGTAGACGATGGCGAGTCCGCCCTTCCACGGAATCACATGTTCTTCTCCTGCCAGCCAATCGTCGTATCGTCCAACGTACTTTGCGAATGCAGGATTGGGTGGGACACCACCACCGGGATCGCTCGCGGTTTCCCGAATGACCGGTGCCATGATCTCATAAGCCCGTTGCGTATACATGGCGCTGTTGAGTCCGTTCGTATTGGTCATGAAGATCGTCGCAAT
This sequence comes from Gemmatimonadales bacterium, assembly GCA_041615815.1. GTDB lineage: Bacteria > Gemmatimonadota > Gemmatimonadetes > Gemmatimonadales > GWC2-71-9 > JBDHDH01. Next base: position 19,993 of record JBFJCP010000040.1, read on the forward strand.
CGCGTCTTCCGGTTGGAGGCGAAAATGCGCTTGGTACCCAGGGCAGTAGCCTCCGTGACCCACGAACGTCTTCTTGTCGGAACGGGAGACCCAGAAGCCGAGCCCGCGAGTTGTGTCCCAATCCGGATCGATCCAATGCACACGATGCATCTCTCGCAGCGTTGCCGCGTTGAGTACCTCCTCCCCTCCGTGTTTGAGAAGCCGAAACTGCCACGAGGCAAAGCGCGCGAGATCTTCCACCGTGGAGGTGAAGCCGGCGGCCGGCGCGATGCCGCGCACTTGGTACGCGGGGACGGGTTCCCGGCTCCCATCCCGGCGCACCGCCGTATACCCCCTCGCCAATCGGTTCCCGCGGAGGTCGTCGCGATGCTCCGTGTTTGTGTCGTCCATACCCAGTGGATCGAGGATCTGGCGCCGGACATAGTCTGCATACGTTTCCCCAGATGCTGCAGCCACGATTTCGCCGGCCAGCGTGAGACCCAGGTTCGAGTACTGGTAGTACCGATCGGCGGGATACAGCGTGCGTTGGGTACCGACCCGTTCGATGATCTCTTCCCGAGTGGGAAACGGGTAGTCTGGCCCTGTCCAATACGGGTAGTCCGACTCTCGAGGAAGTCCGGCGGAGTGCGTGAGCATCCCGCGGATGCTGAGGGATGGGGACGCCGGGTCGGCGCGCTCGATGTTGAACCAGGGGAGATGTTCGGCTGGAGCATCATCGAGGCGCAACATTTTCCGGTCCCGAAGCTGCATGATCCCAATGCTGGTGAAGAGCTTCGAGATCGAACAGATGGAATACATCGTCGTTGGCAGTGCTGCAGTTCGAGTTTCCAGGCGCGCGAATCCGAACCCCTTGCTCCACACCAGCTCCTGGTCGTGAACGACGGCCATCGAAACGCCTGGCAGTCGCTCGTACGCCTGTTGGGCATCGACCCAACGCTCCAGCAGTGCCAATGCCGATACCACGCGTGGATCATCCCGCATCACTTGTCCCGTCACGGGCGACGTGAGCATCGAACCAAGAACCAGCAAAACGGGCCAGCATTTGCAGATCATGATTCTCTCCACTGTTCCGATGAACGGATATGATCGCAGAAACCGGTGCTGCACCCAGCGCGGCCTACAGGATGGGCTCTCACCGGTGTCCTGCTGTCCACGATTCGGACACCCGTACGGCCAGGACTTCCGCTGTTACGCACTCGTCGTCGACGCACGCCATCGTGCAATGGACCTGTGTCTTTTTGCCTTTGGTGCGAATGATGCGTGCCTGCAGCGTGACCGGTTGGTCGATGGGCGTTGGCTGCAGGTAATGAACAGTCAATGAGCCGGTCACGTACCACACGAGGGGATACGTTCCAATCGCTCGACCCTCTCGCCGATACGCATCGGCAACGGCGGTGCAGATGCTGTGGCAATCCACCAGGGTCGCAATGATGCCGCCATTCAGGAATTCCGGAGTCCCGGCGTTCTGGTGAGGAGATGCGTGATAGGTGCAGACGGCATGCTCCCCCTCCCAGTAACTCTTGATACGCAAGCCATGGGTATTGTCGGGGCCGCAGCCAAAGCAGTGATTGTTGGGGATTTGATCCTGAAAGGCCACAGCGGGCATGGTCGAACTCCTCGGTCCTGCGTCTAGCCAATGTGTCCGTCCGTTTTGCCACCGGCAGCCACAGCGCTCGCCTATCCGCCTACGCCCCGTCGAGCCGAAGCTGAAAGTGATAGCTGGGAATGTGCATTCCACGGCGGAAGTAGAATCGATGCGCGCTGTGCCGATGCACGCCGGAGTCGAGATCCAACTGCTGGCAGTCGGCGTCTTGAGCCCGTTGGACCAGCCAGTCGAACAGCCCGGCTCCGTAGCCTGCGGAGCGCGCCGCCTCGGTGGTGACTAGATCGTCAACATACATATGGCGACCCCGCGACAACATATCCCCCACGCGGTAGCCGGCCACCGCTTGGACCTCACCCTCATCCTCCAAAAGCACGAGTTTGTACCCGCCTGATTGGAGCGCCTGAATCCGCGCTACGAACTGGGCTTCGATGAGAGCAGGACGCAGCTGTACCATCACGGGAAAACAGCGGGCGATGTCTTCACATGACTCGGCGTGGCGGATCCGCATGGATTCGGCTCCCCTCGTTGGGATCGACGGCTTGTCCCTACGGTGCGCGGCCTCGTTTCCCCGCGTTTCGAACGGCCGCTTGCCGGGTCAGGCATGGTCCAGGTGTTCCTGCTGACCCACGGCGTAGGCCTCCCGTACTAGATCGGTAAACGCGCTGTCCATTTCGTCCGCGCGCTGGATGCGAAAGTAGTGCGCGTAGCACTTGGGCGCGATTCGCTCCACTCGCCGAATGGCGTGGTGGCTGTGTTGTCGAGTCAACCACAGCCCGCCGTCGAGCCATCGCTGCTTGGGCGTACACCCGGCAAATCGCACGCGTCCCTGAAAGGTGATCCTGGTCTTTTGCGCGTAGACGGTCACGGGTCCACATGCTCGTACCAGCGACCGAAACCGATTGAAGAGGCGGCGGACCTCGGGATCGTTGTTCCGAAAGTGATCGGCGAGACGGTACCGGCCGCACGAGTGCCACAGATGGCGTGTCACGAAGCGGTGCCCGCATCGTGGACACCGCCAGAGCGGTTTCTGCTTCTTGGTCATGGCGTCCCCCACGGCATCAGGTGGCGAGCGTCACGACGAATACGCGGACGAGGTAGTAACCCGCCACACTGCCTGCCAGTGCCGTTGCCGCGAGCAGTACGACGTCGATGTTGGCTCGTTGCTGACGTCGAAGGAAGAGGGCTGCCCCTGCGAGCGCCATGCCAGCGCTCAGCACGATACCAGGGATGAAGAGCGGTGCCGCCGCCCACGCTCCCCATCCCTCGTAACGGCCGACGGTGCGCAGCACCAACAAATGCACAAGGAGCGGTACCCAAGATGTGCCGATGAGAAGCGAGCGTCCTGAGAGTGCCACGATCTCAGGCCCGTCGCGATGGGAGTTTGCGGTTCTCCAGCGCGGCCTGGAGATCCCACGCCGCCCGCGAGGCCGCGGCTCGCTGACCCCACGCGATGGCGAGAACGAGTGTGCCGCCCTGCGCACCCGGCATGTCCTGGAACACCGTGAGGCGGTGCGCCACGAGCCTGAGGCGAGGAGAGAAGAACCTCCTCCGATACTCGACCGCCGCCAGATCGTCGAGTGGGAAGGACCGCGCGTGAACCGATGAGCGTGTGAGTCGCATGTTGGTGGTCTGAAACTCGAGCTCGAGCGTCCCGCCGTCGAAGCGGAGGACCCCTCTGATGCTCAGAATCCCGCGCATGACGTCGTCCACCGACGGTTCGATCGTGAAGGGAACGCTGTGCACCACCCTCACGACGTGGGCCGGTCCTGCAAACGTGCGCACCGCTGGTGGTCTTCGAACGCTCGCCTGTGGGGTCGGCTGGTGGCTTCGCGCTGGATCACGGCCCAGGGAGCGGTTCGCCTGATCATGCCGTCTCGCGGTCGATCCATTTCGAGATCGTGGGTGCCCGATAGGTCGCCATCCGATCGAGAAGCTCGGCCGGATCGCTGTCCACGAGCACCATGTGTCGATGGGCGGGGGCGAGAAACTGCTCACGCTCTGCCTCTTCGAGGAACTGCAAGAGCCGATCGTAATACCGGCCCACATTCAACAGACCCAGGGGTTTTTGGTGCATGCCGAGCTGGGCCCAGGTCAGGACTTCGAAGGTCTCGTCGAGCGTACCGAGGCCACCCGGCATGACCACAAACCCGTCTGCGAGCTCCGTCATCGTCGCTTTGCGCTCGTGCATCGACGCCACCACGCGAAGCTCGGTGAGGCCGCGGTGTGCAATCTCCCGATCGCGGAGCGCGTTGGGTATGACGCCGATCACGGTGCCGCCGCCTTCGACGACGCAATCTGCGAGACGCCCCATCAGGCCGACGCTCGCCCCCCCATAGACCAGTTCTATCCGTCGGCGGAGCAATGAAACAGCCAGGCGGTCCGCCGCGGCCAGATAATCGGGCCGCGCACCGGCGCTCGATCCGGCAAAGACGCAGATCCTCTTCATCGCTACCCGGAGGTCACATGGTCGAAGATGCCATGCCCCGTTACGCGATTAAGCCAAGGCATTGCGCATGCGAGCGAGTACCTCGGTGATCCGCGCCAGGTGATGGTCGTCGTGTTCGGCCACGAAAAAGCACAGATCCACCACACTCATCGGCTGACGCAGGCTTGGATGCCGCGAAGTCAAAGCGAGTTGCTGGTCGGTGAGCGCTTCGAGTTGTCCTACCATGCTCATTCGCGCCTTTCGAAACGCCCGCAGCAGTTCCTGGACCCGCCGCTCATTGTGACCGGCCTCGTGCGTCTTGCGATTTTGGAGATCGGCTTCACGCAGGTCGGGCTTGCCCTCCAAGAGGTCTGCCACGCGGCCGCTCCAGAGCGGTTCGAGATCGAGGAGATGTCCCACGTTCTCCTGGATGGACCACTGGTCGTCGAGGCGGGACGCCAAGAGCGGTGAGGGAAGCTGTCCAACCCGCTCCTCGAGGCGGGCCGGCGTACCACGCACGCGCTCCACGATATCGGGGAAGGCGTCCAGCGGTAGCCCCAGCTCGAATTGTCGCTCGAACCAGCGTCGTCGGCTCATCATCGCTTCCCCGGCAAGTAGTCCCGTTGGAAAATGGCTGGCGCTGGCGGGGGTGGCAAACCCATCCCGGCCTCACCCGGGGAATACGAGTTCGTTTCGAGCACGGCGCTCGAGGGGAAGGAGACAACTGTAGACGAAGTCGTTGATCGGAGTGGCGACACTCGTCTGCTGCCCGAGCCGCACCACGGCGCCATTCTGGTACTCCAGCTCGGATGGTCGGCCCTCCGCGATATCGCGTTGCATGGAGGTGGTTCCCTCCGCTGGGAGGCGGTCGAGGAAGGTCATGGTCTCGTGGATCGTCTCCCTTGGGAGCGCAATGCCGTGCGCGAGCCCGACCGCGCGAATTTCCTCCAGCATGGCGTGAATAAGGCGCCGGGTCTCTGGTTGACTCCGCAGCACCCCCATGGGTGCCCGACTCACCGCGCCCAGACCGCTCAGGGCGCTGATGAAGAGGAATTTTCGCCACATCGCGGCATGGATGTCCGGGGGTGTTTGGGCGTCGACGCCGGTGCATCGCGCGAACGCAGACTGGATGCCACGAACGCGCGCGGACACGCGATTGTCGAGCTCGCCGAAGACGATCGTTGGGGCAATGCCCCTATGCTGGATGTGTCCGGGTGCCACCAGGCGACTCATGATGCGACACAAGCCGCCGAGCGCGTGCTGTTTGCCGAGTCCCTCCGCTATCTGCAACGGTGCCTCCACGCCATTTTGAAGCGGGACGACGGCGGTATCCGGACCCATCATCGGCCCCATCGCCTGAGTAGCGGTCGGAACCTGCCACGCTTTGGTGCCGAGGAGAACGAGATCCACCGGCCCCACCGAGCCTGGATCATCGGTAGCCGTGACGGGCGAGAGCTGCACGTCTCCCTCGGGGCTCTCGATCTTCAGCCCCTTGGTCCGCAATGCCGCGAGATGCGCTCCTCGGGCGATGAAACAGACCTGTTCTCCGGCTTCGGCCAGCCGTCCACCGAAATAGCCTCCAACGGCCCCGCTGCCGAATACCGCGACTTTCACTGTCGCCGTCCCATGGCGGAGGTCACGTCGGCAGTCTCGAGTACCCCCCAGTATTCGGGTCCTGCTCCGTCTCCGCGCAGGCTGCTTCGCACGATCAGTCTCCGGCGCTTGTCGATCCAATGGACGGCGCGATATCCCGGCGGGCCCAACGGACCGGCGTCGATCTTCCAGCAGTCGACAGGCAGCCCCTGCCATTCGATGGTCTCGGATCCCAGCACCTCGAGTCGCGTGGTTTCCTCTTGGCCGGCCCATTCCGAGAAGTGCAAAACGATCGCAACATATCCTGTCCGGAAGGGCAGTTGCGGGAACAACCAGGGTATCTGACCTTCGACCGGAAAGACGGGATGGGCGAGCGCCCGATCGATGAGTTGCGGGGGCTCGTTCGGGAGGACCACCCAACCGCTGAGATGTCCGGCCGTCGCAGATGACGCAGCGGAGTCGCGCGCGGCGACCACTTTGTGATGGACGAGCGCGAAGTCATCAGCCTCGACCACGGTCACGCTAACGGTTGTGTCGTGGTTGGCTGAGACATGGGTGGTGCGGATGCGGTAGACATCGATGTCGGCGATCCGCTCACGCATGATGGTCTGCGTGGTCGTGTTGAGCGGCGACTCGATCCCCTCCGCCAGACGATACCCGCGCACCACCACCGTGCCGGTAGGGAGCTGGACACTTCGGAGCGCGACGCTTCCCACTCGCACGGTGTCGACATGTTGCGCGAGTAGCGGCGTGCCGGCACTGCACGGCAGAAGCAGCAGGCAGAGGAGTGCTCCACGGGCAGCGTGTGGACTCAAGTGACATGCGTGGCCACGCTCCCCCATGCGGCCTCCCAATGCGAAAAGTGATTCCTCGTGGCGATGCCTCAAGTTGACGCCGGCCGCCGACTCCTACAAGGCAGGCTCCCGCTGGGAGGCCGGTCCTTGCCGTTCGTTGCTCCCCGGGCCACTCTTAAATGTTCCCGCCCGGACACCGCCAAGACGCACCATCCAACCTCGGAGGCACTCATGAAGCGTTTCGCCCTCCTTGTGACTCTTCTTGCTTTGGCCATCGTCCCCGCGGACGTCGCCGCGCAGGAAGATGAGGGATCCCTCGTCCAGGCCGTTGCCTGGGAGATCAGTCCGGCGGACGCGGGGAAGTGGGTTGGGGCGATCGAGAAGATCGTGAGCGCGGCGAAGCAAGCGAACCTGTCGCGTAACTATGGGTGGGTCTTCTATCAGGAAGACATTTTCCGCTACCGCCTCATCTATCCCGTCGAAAACCTCGCCTATTTCGACGATCCCATGCAGTGGATTCGCCAGTTCCAGGGTACACCCGGGCAAGCTACGCTCGATGAGGCTTTTCAGACGCTCAATGCAATTTCGTCCACCACGCTCAGCGATCAGGTCATTCAAAAAGTGCGGACGTGGAGCAGAGAAGTTCCTCCCGGTTCGGCGGAGCTGCCGCACGCTCATGTGGACGAAATCTGGCTGAAAGGTGGCACCGAGGATCAGTACGACGCGCTCATGAAAGAAATGATTGCGTTTGTGAACGAGATCGGCTATGCCTACCCGATCGATGGCTATCGACCTCGACTCGGAGGCACCGGCCAACACTTCGTCGTGACCTTCTTCGACAACCGGGAAAATTTCTACGGTGCGAAGAATCTGGATCGCCTTGTCGAACAAAAGGGCGCAACCGAACGGTGGCAGGGAATGCTGGCGCGATTCTCGCAGCTGGCCACACGGGCCACGCACTACGACGCGGACTTCCTGCCCAATATGACCTATATGCCACCGCCACCGGCCTCGGACGAAGGCGGCAACTGAACGGTCGGGCCGCACAGAACAACCGGGGGAAATAAGAAGCGCCGGCAATGCCGGCGCTTCGTTTTCTTTGGAAGATAGCGAGGACTATCCGTCGCCGTTATCGCGTGAGGCGAACAGCTCGTACACCAGCTTGATCACGTACGCTACGAGAGGAACCGTGATCACGGCGAGCCACCAGTAGTCGCGGATCAAATCAGCGCTCATAATCCTGTGAGGCAGGTGTCTTGCCTAGAGGGCGCGCGTGTCGCGGGGCCCATGACGGTCACGATGCATCAGGGTCGAATGGCGTCCCGGTCCCGGTCTCGCACAGCAGCTTCAGGCTTTGCAGATAGTAGCCCCAATTGAAGTTGTAGATGCCGTATGCTTCGTCGGATAGCTCCTGAGCGTATTCCTGGCGAAACATGAGGTGTGTCTCACCGTCGCGGTTCTCGAGGTCGAACCGAAAGGTGTTGTCCTGCCAGTTGGGGTGACCGCCAACGCAGTGCCAAGCGACGAGCCGCTCAGGGCGAAGCGTCGTTTGCTTCATATCGGGGTGAAAATCCCCGTGAAACGTGAAGTCGATGATACCACCTTGACGCTCTTCAACCGAGACTTGGGTGGTCCACCATCCGCTCAAGCCCTCCTGGGTGGTAAGCGCACGGTACACGATAGCAGGCTCGGTGTGGATGTGCACGGCATGAATGATGGTTTTCATGTGTCACTCCAGGTCTTGTCCGATCATGAACCGGTGCCCATCTGGAGTGCGAAGACCGAACTCTCGCATGCCCCACGGTTTGTCTGTCGGCGGAGAGGAGGTCTCGGCACCGGTTTCCTGAGCTTGTTGCCAAAACGCGTCCACATCGTCGACCACGAGGTACGCAACGTAGGAATGATCGCCGAGGTCACCGGCGGGGGTTGCGCTCGGGCACTCACCCAGCATGATGAGACAGTTGTCGCGTTGGACGAAACGCCATCCCTCAACTTCGAGCACTGGCCGGAAGCCGAGCGTCTCCGCGTAAAAACCTGCTGATGCCTCGACATCTGGAACGGCGAGGACGTGGTTATTGCGTAGGATTCGCGCCATGGGGTGCACACCGCGTTACTGGACACAGCTCGCCGGGGCGTTCACCATGAACATCCCTGCCTGCATGGCCTCGCTCACGTCGAGTGACTCGCGGAGTTGCTCGGCTCTTGCCTCGTCGCCGCTCATGCCGGCCAGCAGGAACGCGAAACCGTCCGATGATAGCTCTTCAACCGCCTTATTGGCCACGCAGGTGCAAATCGCCTCACCCATGTTGGTCTCTGTTGTACAGGCGTCGACGAACGCAGCTACATCATTGTCGGAGCTGCACGCGGTAGACGCTCCGCCTGTCATGGCCGTAACCAGTAGCACCGTTCTAAGAGTCATACGTAGTCCTTTCTCGGGTCAACGTCAGTCCCGCATCTGGCGCTCGAGGTCTTCCAAACGTTCCCAGCCGGGGAGCGAACGGGGAATGACTTCTTTGGCGGCGGCCTCGACGTAGAGGGCCGTGCGCAGGTTCCATATCTCGAGCGCCAGTGTGCGCGTTTCGCCAACGAGGATGGGAAAGGAGAGTCCGGTCCCGCCGAGACCCAAGGTGGCCTCCGCCCACCCTCTGACCACAACGGGTTCCCGGGCGTTCGCATGATCGAACGACAGCCGACGCGGCTGATCAGGAACGAAAGTATAGCGGTCTGTGGGGATCCAGGTCACCGCACCATCGGGGTCAGGGGCGTCGGCGAGACTGGAACTCTCCACGAATCCGGCCGGGGGCCTGAGCGCGAGACGGTGAGCGGCTTCGCGGGGTACGGTGAGGCGTACCAGGTGGAACCGGCGCGCCGTGCCGGTCACCGTCAAGGTGGCCTGCGTGACCTCCCCGCTCGCGCTCGGCTCCACGACGACCGCGACGCGTGGGTTCTCGCTCACCGCACGCCGCACCCACCACCGCATGTAAAAACGAAGTCCGATGCTGATGACACCCAGAACGATTAGCGCTACAGCCAACAGCTCGATCATGTATACTGCCGGCCCACGCGGTCATGCACGCTGTCACGTCCCAAGGGAGTCCGGTCCGGCGTCCGGCAGGTAGCGGTGTGGGATCCCCTCGCTACCCCGTTCGACGTGGAAGGCAATGCTCGTAATCCACCACCGACCTTCGCGGCGCAAGAGCTGAATGCTATTGATCCCGCGAACAATGGGGGGGCTCTCGGCACTCCCCACTCGAGTTTCGTACGTGCTCCAGACATGAGCCACGTTTCCGAACTCTTCGATGGTGTTGGCGATCTCTCGCTCCCAGAAACCGTCCACCTGGTATTCCGCCGATGCCGCTTCGCAGAATTGCTCCACGGTCCACGTTCCCGACTGGGGCTCCCCGTCCGGCAGATGGAGCTCGCTGTACAAGCGTGCGTCCGGAAGGAATAGCTCTCGAACGGCATCCCAGTTTCGATCGTGCTGTGCCGGACCGGAAATGAGCTGGTACAGCCGGCCGACGAGGGCTCGTGGACTCTCGAACACCTGACCACCGTGCTAGGCAATGCTGTCCAATATCGAGCGGCGACGGGATCGGGGCAACGTGTTAGGGCTCGGGTTCTTCGCCGAACGCACGTCGGACCCACGTGCGATGCTTGAGCAGATCCGCTTGCCGCAAGTGCGCCTCGTGCAGCCAGATCAGGGAAAGCAGGCGGCTCGAGTCACGGAGGCGATGGTAGAAATCATCATCCACGTGATGCTCGTAGTGCTCGAGGGCACGTTCGGTAGCCGCCCAGCCGAGCCAGCACGGTACGATCACGAAGTCCAGAACGGGATCACCCCACGCCGCATCGGTCCAGTCCAACACGCCAACGATTCCCCCCGTCGCCGGGTTCACGATTAGATGGTCAGGGCAAAGATCGTTGTGGATGAAGCGAGGCTTGCTCGGGGACGGAGGAGCGGCGGGTCTGGAACCCCGGCAGTGTCGCACGTGATCTAGAATGTCACCGGTCTCCCACCGCTCGAGATCGTGCACGATCGTCTCGAGTTCTCCGAAGTACTCGGCGCATCCCTCCCTTTCGGTTGCGAGAGGAATCTGCGCCATATCCGGCATTGCGAGAGCATGGAGTCGCGAGAGGATGACAGCGAGCTGCGTAGCGAGGCTCGCGCGGGACTCGGCGGTCGACGGCACCTGATCCGCGGGCTTGCCGGGCAAAAAGCGATGCCTCGAGAAGGGGTAGGGAAAGAACGCCGTTGCCGTCCCGGTTCCCTCCACTTCGGGAACCCCGACGCGAAGGTCTCGGAGGGTGGGTGCGACGCGCGTCAGGAGCGCGGCCTCCAGAGCCATCTGGCTCACCACCTCGCGGCGACGAGGGAATCGGAAGGCCCACTCGGCGTCCACGCGATATACGTCGTACTCCCACCCATGGCCGACGAATTCGATGGTGTATCCGGCGACGTCTCGGAACTGATCCCGTACGGCTTGGAGGGCCTGGTCAGCGGTCAGGGTTCGATCCGCTTCCCACCGATGGCGAGGTGAGCCTTGGTGCGACACCGATCGTGCTTCACACATGTA
>JBFJCP010000041.1:0-29781 GCA_041615815.1 Gemmatimonadales bacterium
AGCGCCTTCCCCGCCACAGCCAGCACCGCCAGCACATGTTTCGCCGTATCACTGAGACCCTCATACTGCCGGGCGAAAGCGCGGCGCATCGTCTCAGGCGGATTCCACTCGATGGCCCTGCCTCCCCCCTCGAGTTCGGCCCCGACGAGCGAACGCTCCCCGTCTCGCTCCCAGTCGGCCAACAACATCTCGAGGAGATACGGATTGCCGTCGGCCAGCTTGATGATGATGTTGCGCACTGATGCATCGATTACCCGGCGGCCGCTCCCACGGGCCGCAATCAACGCCATCGCCACATCCGCCTGCAACGCACCGAGGGACACAACGTGGCGCCACGAGAGATCCGGTGCCGTCTCCTCGCCAAACTCGAGCCCCCGCTCGTGCTTCGAACGCAACGTCCCCAGCAACATCACTCTGGTCGCCTCCAAACGCCGGAGCAACACATGAAGAATGTCGCGACTCGATGAGTCCAAATGTTGAATGTCGTCCAATACGAGTAGCAAGCGGTCCCCATCCGCCAACACCGCGAGAATGCGGTCGAGGGACTCCGCCACACGGATCTTGACTGACTCCGGAGGTGTCTCGGGCGGATCGGGGATCCCCGGGTATCGTGCCCGGAGGCCCGGTGTGACGCGACTGATCTCGGAAAGCCAGCGAGGATCGGCTCCGCTGATCGCAGGGTCGCGGGCCAAGAGGTAGATCAACTCCGAGACCGCCGCGAACGGGATGGCTCGCCCGATCTCCTGACAGGCAGTCACATACGTCGGCCAGCCACGAGCTGCAATGGACTCCGCAAAACGTCGGACGAGGGTGCTCTTCCCGATGCCCGCAGGCCCGGTGACCAGACACGTGACGACGCCCGCCCGCTCGGTGCACGACCACAGTGCCTCGAGGCGGGCCAACTCCGCGTCGCGACCGATCAGCAGGTCGGCGGCGGCCGCGGTCGAGATCCCCCATGATGGGCGTGCTGGCTCGTCCTCGAGGTTGCGCTCGATCCGTCGAAGCCGGCGACGGATCTCCGGCCCCGCCTCGCACCCCACCTCCCGACGGGTCCGGGCGCCGTGCTGCCGAAGAAACTGAATGGCCGCAACGCGGTCGCCGTCCAGCAGCATGCCCTCCGCGAGCGCGAGTGCGGCTCGATCGGACAAGGGGTCCACCCGATATAAGAGCGCCGCCCGCTCGCGCACGGCGCCAACCTCTCCTGAGTCCCTCGCCGCGCTGAGCGCGGTGGCCAAAGCGACACGTGCCTCCTTCAGGCAACGCTCTCTCGCCGCGTCCACCCAATGCGCGAATGCGGGTCCCGCACAAGTCTCCAGTCCCAACAGCGGTTGGTCCAGCGCGAGACCGGGCCCGTCCAGTACGTCCAAATCGGTGGTCAGTGACAACGATAGACGGATGCGCTCACGTCCCCGCGCGACGGCCGCACCGCCGAGCGCGCGCCGGATCACCGTCAATCCCTGCGACAACGAATGGCGGCCGGCCTCGCCCGACACATCGGGCCAAAGGAGATCGATCAGCCTCGCGCGAAGCACGCCACGCGCCCGGCCCTCAAGCGCGAGAATGACGAGCAGGGCGAGGTGTTTGCGGGTTCGAAGTCGCACCACTCCCCGACCATTGTGGAGCTCCGGCGGGCCGAACAATCTGAGGTGAGGGTACTGCATGAGCGCGACCTCTACGACTCCAAGAATACGACCCGGCTTCAACGGGGTCTCAACACCTTGGCGCATAAAGCGTTTGATGGCGTCGTGCGAGGCCCGCGGAGGGAAGTGGTCGTCTCGACGATCCTATCCCGGGGTTGAGGGGTCAGCAAGGCACGACCGGCCGGTGACCAGGGGGCGATCCGTCGTGGGCGTCGACCCAACGGCGCGGTGCGCCATGGGTGTCCCCCGGATCGCGAGTCGCAGAGAATAAGAGGTGGAGGCCCACCGGGCGGGCGACAACTCGTTCGAAGATACCCGCTCATCGCGACCAAACGGCATGAAACTCACCCTCCGCGCACAGCGTCTACCGGCCCGATGGCGTGCCCCACCATCCGCTCGCCGTGAAAGAGGGCGCACCCCGAAAAGCGCTGCCCCGCCAGGAGGAGCGGCATCCAAATGCGGTCGTCTTCCCACATGTGATCGAACGGAATGGCATCGGTGCGCATCCACAAAGGGGTAGCTTCATCGGTCTCCACCGGTTCCCCGTCGCAGCCGGATGCCGTGAAGACGTGGCAGAGGATGGAGTGCCCGTCCGTAAACTGGAACCGTAAGACACCCGCCTCTTGGATACCGACCGGCGTCACGCGCAATTCCTCTCGCACCTCGCGAACGGCCGCTGCCCGCGGTGACTCCCCATCGTCGATCCGACCACCGGGACCGTTCACCTTGCCGGCGCCGATCCCCCGCTTCTTGTGAATGAGGAGGATGTATCCGTTCTGGAGAACAAACAACAACGTTGCGCGCTCGCGGGGAGTCCAACGTTCCCAGTCGACATCGTCGAACCGACGATAGACCGATTCTCGGAAAAGCGTCATCAAGCCATTGTTGGGCGAGGGGTACAGAGGGTGTAGAAGTATAGGACCGACGACCTGAGGATGCGAGGCTGCCAAGGGTAGCGCATATTCACCATGTCCACCTGGCGAGTCTGGCCATCTCCATGCGTAAGGAATACGGTCGAGCACTTCGAACGATCTTCGAAAGCGAGCTACGACTACGCCTGCCGCAATTCGAGCCCGTCCACTTGACCTCGGCGTTTCTGTGGCCGGGCGAGCGGGCGTTCCGCTGGACCCCAATGGATGGGCATGCGTGTTGGATCCTGCTGCTTCCCGACAAGAAAGGGCGCGAGGCCTTCACCATTGAGGTCGGTTGGTCTACACTGGGGCGGTTCCCCGAACTCAGCGTGCGTCCATCTCCCGAGGGGCCCCATCCCGCCCGCGAGGAGTTTGGTCGCGACGAATACGTTTGTCGCCTCGGCAATACGCAGTTTGGTCGGGATTACTGGTGGGAAATCGAACGCCTTCAGGCCCCGACCGATCCCGCCGAGGCCCTCCGAACGCTGGAACGCCAAACCAGACGCGTTTCCGCCGAGGAAGCGAGCACCCGCATCGCTCCGCTGGTGGACGACGCCCTGAGCGCCTTTGAGCAGCACGGGCTCCCCTACCTCGCGGAGTGGGTCGCCTTTCGCCTTGGTCGGTCTGATCGACAACATTGCACCGGATAAAACTCGGAGTCACCATGCAAATCACCCACTGCTTGACGGTCATTGCCAGCGTCCTCGTCCAGCCACTAGCCGCGCAAGGGGTGCCAGAGGGACGTCTCGGCCTTCGCGACGTTTTCGACCTGGAGCTCGCGGTCGACCCCCAGATCGCTCCGGATGCCAGTCGCGTGGTCTACGTGCGGACTGGATTCGACATCATGATGGACCGTAGACGATCGCAATTGTGGATCGTGGATGTAGACGGCCGAAACCACCGAGCCTTGACAGGAGGCGAGGACAATGTCTCAGCACCCCGCTGGTCGCCGGATGGAGGCCGTCTCGCGTACGTCCGCCAGCGGGAGGGTTCCAGCGAGCTGTGGCTGCGGTGGATGGATACGGGCCAAGATGCGAGAATCGCCATGCTGACCCATCCACCGGGCGGGATTTCTTGGTCGCCGGATGGCCGATGGCTGGCGTTCACCATGTTCGTCCCGCACCAGAGCCCGAGCGCCTTTGCGCGCCTTCCGGACCCCCCCGAAGGAGCGGATTGGGGACCGCCCATCAGAGTTGTGGACAAGCTGGAGTACCGGGCGGACGGGGATGGCTACCTCGAAGACGGGTACCGCCACGTGTTCGTGCTACCGGCGGAAGGGGGTACTCCGCGGCAGCTCACGCGGGGCAGCTACCACCATCAAGGGACCCCGGTATGGACACCGGATGGTCGATTTCTCTTGGTAACGGCGAACCGTCACGACGACTGGGAATTCGATCCACGCAACAGCGAGATCTACGAAGTGGCCCTCTCGGATGGTGGCATTCGGGCGCTCACGACCCGCCAAGGGCCCGACCACTCGCCCCGGGTGGCACCGGACGGCCAATCCGTCGCCTTTCTCGGATTCGACGACCGGTACCAGGGGTATCAGGTCACGCGGTTGTACGTCATGCCGCGGAATGGCGGTGAGGCGCGTGCGATCACCGCGGGTTTCGATCGAGACATCGAACACCCGGTCTGGCGAGCGGACGGGCGTGGGCTGGTCGTGCAATACGACGAACACGGAAACACGAAGGTTGCCAACGTCTCCCTCGACGGCGCGATGACGGTGCTTGCGGCGGACGTCGGCGGACTCTCCCTGGGACGCCCCTATGCCGGTGGCGAGTTCAGCATAGCCCGCGACGGGACGGTCGCCTTCACGCTCTCCAAGCCCGATCATCCGGCGGAGCTCGCGGTCGTGCGTCGCGGACGTGAGGTTCGCCGCCTCACGCACCTCAACGAAGACCTTCTGGGCCACAAGGAGCTCGGAGCGGTCGAGGAGATCTGGTACGAGTCATCCTTCGACGGACGCCGGATTCAGGGATGGATCGTCAAGCCCCCGGCGTTTGATCCCACTCGCAAATATCCGCTGATTCTGGAGATCCACGGGGGACCCTTTGCCAACTATGGTGATCGGTTTTCAGCGGAGATGCAGCTCTATGCCGCGGCTGATTATGTCGTGCTGTACACCAATCCACGCGGCAGTACCAGTTATGGTGAAGAATTCGGGAATCTCATCCATCACGCATACCCGAGTCAGGACTACGACGATCTGATGTCCGGCGTGGAGAGCGTCGTTGCTCGGGGTTACGTGGACGAGTCGAATCTGTTCGTGACGGGCGGCAGCGGTGGTGGTGTCTTGAGCGCATGGATCGTCGGGCATACAGATCGGTTCCGCGCCGCGGCGGTACAGAAGCCCGTGATC
The DNA here is from genome assembly GCA_041615815.1 of Gemmatimonadales bacterium. Classification (GTDB taxonomy): domain Bacteria; phylum Gemmatimonadota; class Gemmatimonadetes; order Gemmatimonadales; family GWC2-71-9; genus JBDHDH01. The sequence continues at coordinate 4,914 of JBFJCP010000041.1, forward strand.
AACTGGTACAGTTTCGTCCTCACGGCAGACAATCCGGCCTTCTTCTATCGCTACTGGTTTCCGGGCTTCCCTTGGGACCACCTCGAGCACTACATGCAACGGTCGCCGCTTGCCTATGTCGGAAACGTGACGACTCCCACCATGCTCATCACCGGCGAGGAAGACTATCGAACGCCGATGTCGGAAACGGAGCAATTCTATCAGGCTTTGCGGTTGCGCCAGATCCCGACGGCGATGGTGCGTATCCCGGATGCCTCCCACGGCATCGCCAGCCGCCCGAGCAATCTCATGGCGAAGGTGGCGTACATCCTCGGCTGGTTCGAACGGTATCGGGTGCACGAACCGGCGGTGGGAGGAGAATAAGGGATGGGGGAGCGGGAAGCGCTCGAGCGGAACCTGTATGGGGCGGACAGCCACGTGCACGCTGTGCACGCGCTCGAGGGACTCACCGCGCGAGACGTGGGAGCGCGTCCGGCCGGCCTGACCCACTCGATCTATCAGTTACTCCAACACATGATCTACTGGCAAGACATCGGGATCGCCCGTGTCCGGGGCGCCCCTTCCACCATGCCGTCTAGCTCTGCCGAAGGTTGGACGGCAGCGCCGGCGCCTGCGTCACAAGCGGTGTGGGACGAGGGCGTCCGGTCGTTTGCCGACGGGCTCGAGCAGCTGGAAGGATTGCTGCCCTCGGTCGACCTGGATCGAGTGGTGGAACCCGACCGCCAACGAACGGCCCGGCAGAACGTGCTCATGGTGATGGGACACAATAGTTATCACCTGGGTCAGATCGTGCAGATTCGCCAGCTGCTGGGAAAGTGGCCACCTCCCAAGGGCGGCGATAGCTGGTGAACGAGCGGTGAGACGTGAGGAGGCAGGAGGGACACTCTTGTCTCCTCGCGCTTCAGCGCTGTTCCGCCATCCCCGCATACGCCACCGCAAACACCAAACCGTGTTTCACACCGGCCCAGAGGGCGACGATCTCGGCGCTTTCTGTGACATCGTGGGTCGCCGTCTTGCGCCGTACCCGTGAGATGAGATCGCCACCGCCCCGCTCAACCCGCCCCCCTCCAAAGTCTCGCACGTTTCCCCGGAGTGACATGGCTGGCATACCCGTGGCATAGGCTCGCACACAGTCTCCGCACCCGGTGCTGGGATCGATGACTGGGGTCCCGCCGTAGAGCAGCTCGGCCACGGCGGCGGCCATGCGTGCAGGCGCGTTGTCGCTCGGGTCCCAGCCCTCGATGCCGCGTTCCGTCCCGTTCTTGCTATTGATCTCGTACACGTAGGAGAACTCCGATCCCATCGTCGAGGTGACCTCGCGTGCAAGGTCACGAATCTTCTGGTGTGCGTCCCAGAGACGAGCCTCGCTCGCGGATCGCATGTCGAAGCGGACCCACGCCTCCGATGCTGGACGACTGGTGATCTCGCTGGCGCCGATCTTGGCCATGTTCAGAAACAAGACCGCCTCAGGGAGGGGGTCGCCACCCTCGCGTTGAAACGGGATCGGCGTGGACCGTGGGTCTCGTACTTCGGGCCCAATGCGGGAGAGAATCCGCCCCAACGCATCCACCGCATGCGGTCCCCAACGATCGCGATCGAACGGAGCGAAGATCCGGAGCTGCGTGCGATGCCGCACCGGAACGCTCCCGGTGGTGACCCCTTGGCCCCCCCGGCCGTGAAACTGCAACAGGATATCCCCGTCTCTCCAATTGATATTGTGCGGCACATTGGCGCGTACGAACTGCTCGGCGCCCGGACTGGCGTCGGGGTGGCTCGCGCCGATGGGTGCTTCCTCACCCGTCAGGCCGACGAACCAAACATCGCCACGCGTTCGAATCCCAGCCGCATTGAGCGCACGGAGGGCCGTGAGCATCTGAACGGTTCCGGCGAGATCGTCGAACGCGGCGGGACACCACACCCGTCCGTCTGCCACGAAGGCTTCCACCGGCTGATCGACTGGCGACAAAGCCACGTTGTCGTGGTGCGCGTTGAGCACGACTGTCGGCCCATTCCCCACACCGCGCCGCACGCCGATCACATTGAAGGCGTCGTCGATATGCACGTTGTCGAGACCGTAGATCCGGAAGAGCTTGTACAGCAGGCGGGAACGACGGCCTTCGTTCCCGGAGGGCGCTGACGCGTTACAGATACTCAGCCACTCCTGGACGCTCTCCGAATCCGCCCCCTCGACGTAGCGCAAGGCCTCCTGCATCTGCGGCGAGGCGAGGGTGCGTCTCGCCACCGCGCGCTCCCTGTCGAGGTCCGGCAGCTGAGCTCGAGGTGCCGTGCTGGGAATGGTCACGGCCGCGATGGAGAGCAGTATGGCCAAAGGCGTTGAATGAAGACAGGACATGAGACACCTCGCTTGCGGCCGGGGAACGTTGGTTGCGCATGTCGATATGAGGGCCCAGCTAATGTAGAGGGCGCCGGCCCGCTGAGTAACGACCGCTTCTGAGAAACCGAAGCTGCTTGGAGGGAACCACCGGCCGCCAGTTGGATCAGACGAACGCCCACGCTCCTTCCATCGCTAACACATCCCTAACCTCTCGCTGATCGAAAGCGCACCTTTCCCGGCGCTCCAGAGGTACTTTTTGCCGAGAAAGGAGATCTACCGATGTCACCGCTTCGTTCGTGCTGCCGCATCGCCGCCGTCTTGCTGGGGCTCGCGGTCACCGGTCAGGCCGCCGCAAACCCCGTTGCCGCCCAATTCCCCCCGGATTCCCTGGAGAACCTGAAGGTCTTCTCCCAGGATATGAACCCGCGCGAACTGATCGGGATCATGCGTACGTTCGCCCTTGGACTCGGCGTCCGATGCCAGTTTTGTCATGTCGGGGAGGAAGGTCAGCCGCTCGAGGAATTCGATTTCCCATCTGACGAGAAGGTGACCAAGCGAAAAGCGCGCGAAATGATCAAGATGGTGCGCGCCATCAACGAGCAACACCTCGCGGACCTCGAGGAACGCTCCGACCCGCCCGTGATCGTGAGTTGTGAGACCTGCCACCATGGCGTTTCCGAGCCGCGGCGAATCCAGGATATTCTCGTCGATACGTACCGTCAGGACGGGGGCGATGTGGCGGTCACGAAGTACCGCGCGCTCCGGGAAGAGTACTACGGGAGTGGTGCCTATGACTTTGGAGAGTTCATGCTCGCCGGCCTCGCCGATGGACTGATTCGTGGTGCCGTCCGCGGGGCCGGCCCTGGTGACGATGTCGCGGGTCACCCGGACATCTTGGCGGCGATCGACCTTCTTCGGCTCAACCTCGAGTTCTATCCCGAATCGGTCTTCTCACACTTTGGCCTCGGCGAAGCGTATCGAGCCCAAGGGGACACAGCGAACGCCAAGGCTCACTATGAGCATGTACTGGAGCTGGATCCCGATAATCGCGGGGCCAAGATACGACTCCAGCAGCTCGGCCAGCCCTGAGGTGCCCGGAAGGGACGCACGCACGAGGTCCGCCTCACGACGGACCTCGTGTGCGTTCCGGCCCACGTAGACGGTCGTGCAGGATGGCCTCAGACCGCTCCGCGAGCTAAGTTAATTTCGCTCGCCATCTGGCCTGCATGTTCAACAAAGCAACATAGCACCACCCGCCGACTCCTTCGGAGTAACCATGCGATTGGGTCACATCCGCAGCTCGCTCGTCCTCGTCGCCCTGACGGCGATCGCAACGACACCCGCCTGGGCCCAGGCCGGTGTTGCAGAGGACCAATCCGGTCTCCCGCTCGAGCCGACCCGTTGGGCCCGGTTCACTACCAGTGAGGGAACATGGATATCCCTCGACGTTAGCCCTGACGGCCAGACGATCGCCTTCGATCTGCTGGGCGACCTCTACACGATTCCCATTGCCGGCGGCACGGCTACCCGCCTCACCGAGGGCATGCCGCACGACATGCAGCCCCGCTTCAGCCCAGATGGAAGGCGAATCGTCTTCGTCTCCGATCGGAGCGGTGACAACAACGTGTGGCTGTTGCACCTGGACGATGGCGAGATGCGGCCGGTCTCCAGCGGCATCAATGCGGGATTCTTTTCCGGGTATCTGTCTCCCGAGTGGACCCCGGACGGGCAGTACATCGTCGTGTCGCGATCGGTACCGCTGCAGGGGCTCGAGAAACTCTGGCTGTACAACGTGAATGGTGGGGTTGGACTCGAGATGGCTGGCGGGCCGGGTGGTCTCCGCTTGCTCGGTCCGGCGTTCGGCCCGAACCCGCGATACGTGTGGTACGCACAGCGGTTTGGCGGTTGGCAATACAATGCAGTTCTCCCTCAATACCAAATTGGCGTGTACGACCGTGAGACGGGAACGCGGACGACCATGAGCTCGTTGTACGGCTCGGCCTTCCGTCCAGCCCTCTCACCCGACGGCCAATGGCTGGCCTACGGGTCGCGTCACGACGCAGCAACCGGCCTCCGGCTCCGGGACTTGTCCACCGGGGAGGAGCGGTGGCTCGCCTATCCCATCCAGCGGGACGAGCAGGAATCCGTGGCCAGCATGGACGTCTTGCCCGGTTACTCGTTCACCCCGGACTCACGCGACATCATCATTTCTTACGGCGGCGGTATCTGGCGGGTGCCGATAGACGGTTCGGCCGCCACGCAGATTCCGTTCACCGTCCAGGCCGAAATACCGGTGGGACCTGCGGTCGACTTCGAGTACCCCATCGACGACGACCCCACGTTCATCGTCAAGCAGATCCGGGATGCCGCGCCGTCGCCGGACGGGAGCCGCCTGGCGTTTACGGCCCTCGACCGGCTCTATGTCGTGGATCTTCCGAACGGCACGCCTCGACGACTCACCCAGCAGAATACGGGCGAATACTACCCCACCTGGTCGCCAGATGGCGCCGCGATCGCCTATGTGACCTGGGACGACAGCGAGGGCCACATCATGCGGGTACCGGCCGCCGGCGGACGCGCCACGCGGCTCACGCAGGTGTCCGCATACTATCAACAACCTGCGTGGTCGCCGGACGGGCAGCGCATCGTGGCTATGCGAGCGGCGGCGCGGGACCTGCGAGAGGCCATCGACCCGTTCGTGTTCAATGGGCTGGGGACCGAGTTTGTCTGGGTGCCCGCAACAGGTGGCCAGGTGACGGTCATCGGCTCCGCGCAAGGCCGCACTAAACCCCATTTCACGAGTGACCCCGACCGGATCTACTCGTACGGGTTCGTGAGCGGCGGTGGGCCCACACTACCCGGGCAGCCGCCCCCGGTGGCCCTGGTATCGACTCGCTGGGACAACACGGATCTGAAGCGGCACCTTCGCGTCACGTGGCGGTTACCGACCACGGCGGGTGCATGGGAAGTGTCGAAGACGTCCGACCTGCTGATGCCCAAGGACTTTAGCCGCGAGCCGGCAATCCCGCAGATCCCCGCTGATCTCGTGCTCATGGCCCCGCGCGGTGACTTGGCGTTGGCTCAGGTGAACAACGACGTCTATGTCATCCCGGTCCCCATGGTGGGTGGCGAGGTGCCCACGGTCATGGTCACCAAGCCGGACAGCGCGGCGTTGCCCGTCCGGAAGCTCACTGATATCGGAGGGGAGTTCGCTGCCTGGGGAGGGGACGGGCGCACGGTGCATTGGTCCATCGGCAACGCGTTCGTCACGTATCGACTGGACCGGGCCGAGATAGTGGACGACAGCCTCCGGCGGGCCGGAGCGGATTCGCTGGCGGCGGCCCGCGCGGCGTACCGGGCCGAGGAGCGCAGGATTCAGTTGAGTGCGCCGCGGGACATGCCGCAGGGAACGGTGGTGCTTCGAGGCGCTCGTGTGATCACCATGCGCGGTTCCGAGGTCCTCGAAGACGCGGACGTGGTGGTTCAGAACAATCGGATTGCGAGCGTGGGAGCGAGAGGCTCCGCGCCAGCGGGCGCTCGGATCGTGGACGTGAGTGGTACCACCATCGTCCCGGGCTTTGTGGATACCCACGCGCACATGTGGAATCTCTGGGGTCTCCATTGGACGAGACCGTGGATCTACCAAGCGAACCTCGCGTATGGGGTCACGACGACCCGTGATCCCCAGACGGCGACGACCGACGTGCTTTCCTATGCTGATCGCGTCGAAGCGGGTTCGATGATCGGGCCGCGGGTCTACTCCACCGGCCCTGGCGTGTTCTGGTTCGAGGGAATTCGCGACCTCGATCACGCCCGAGACGTGCTGCGCCGTTACAGCGACTACTACGATACGAAGACGTTCAAGATGTACATGTCCGGGAACCGTCGGCAGCGGCAGTGGCTGATCATGGCGTCCCGTGAGCTGGAGCTGATGCCGACGACCGAAGGGGGTCTCGATTACCGGCTCGACATGACGCATGCCATGGATGGCTACCCAGGCATCGAACACACCCTGCCCATCATTCCGGCCTATGGCGACGTGGTCGAGTTGTTCAAGACGTCGCAGACCACCAACACGCCCACGCTGTTGGTCTCGTACGGCGGTCCTTGGGCCGAGAACTACTTCTACACCACGGAGAATGTGGTTGGTGATGCCAAGCTCCGGCACTTCACCCCCAAGGAGGAGCTGGACTCGAAGATTCGTCGGCGCAACCCCGGCCCGGGACCCGGTGCGTGGTTCCTGGATGAGGAGTATGCCTTCCGACAACACTCGGCCTGGCTCAAGCGACTGATCGAGGCTGGCGGACGTGTGGGCGTGGGCAGTCACGGCCAGCTTCAGGGACTCGGTTATCATTGGGAGCTGTGGGCCACGCAGAGCGGCGGCATGAGTACGCACGACGCGCTCCGCGCCGCAACGATTCTCGGCGCAGAAGCGATCGGCCTGGGCGGCGACCTGGGCTCGATTCAGGAGGGCAAGCTCGCGGACCTGATTGTTCTGAATGCCAATCCTCTCGACGACATCCGCAACACCAACACAATTCGTTACGTGATGAAAAACGGCCGGTTGTACGATGGTGATACCCTGAACGAGATCTGGCCGCGCGAGCGGCCCGCGCCTGACGAGACGTGGCGCCACGTCGCGCCCGATGTCCAGGCGGGGATCCGGGGAGGTGCCCGATGACGCGCTCGATGACTTTGTTGGCTCAAGGCCTGCGCGGCGCGCTCCTCGCGGTCATCGCCGCGGGGGTCACGGTCACCACGCTCCCCGCGCAGGGGCCGCCGGGCGGTCGTGGCAAAGACGAAAAGCCCTTGCCGCTGCCGGGTGCCCGCAAGGCGTCGTTTACCGCGACGAACGCGACGTGGATGTCCCTCGATGTGAGCCCCGATGGGCAGACGATCGTATTCGATCTCTTGGGTGACCTGTATACGGTTCCTATGACTGGAGGCAAAGCGACCCGTATCACCGAGGGCATGGCGTTCGATGCACAACCGCGATTCAGTCCGGATGGCGAAACCGTCGTGTTCGTCTCCGACCGGAGCGGTGGTGACAACGTGTGGACCATGCGGCTCGACTTTACCGATACCACGCAGATCACCCAGGGCAACACCAGCCAGTACGTATCGCCCGAATGGATGCCGGACGGGAAACACATTGTGGTGAGCCGGGCGAGCGGGCTGTTTGGAGCCGCCAAGCTCCAGATGTACCACGTGGACCGCCGCAGCCCGCTTCCCGTGATCCGAGGGCCCGCACCATTCAAGACCATCGGGGCCGCTGTGAGCCCAGACGGTCGCTACCTCTGGTATGCGGCGCGCGGTGGAGACTGGCAGTACAATGCCATTTTCCCGCAATACCAGCTCTATCGGTACGACCGGGAACACGGGACGTCCACCCGATTCACCGGTCGCTACGGTTCCGGTTTCCGGCCGGCAGTATCGCCGGACGGCAAGTGGCTGGCCTTCGGTACACGGGACGACACCCAGACGGGGCTCCGGCTCCGTGACCTGGACACGGGAGACGAGCAGTGGTTGGCGTATCCCGTCCAGCGAGACGATATGGAGTCCCGCGCAACGCTGGACGTGCTTCCCGGATACAGCTTCACGCCCGATTCGCGGGCAGTCGTGGTGTCCTATGGAGGCGAAATTTGGCGTGTTCCGCTGGACGGCGGCGCCCCGACCAAGATTCCGTTCGAAGCAGACGTGGAATTGGAAGTGGGTCCTGAAGTGAAGTTCGCCTATGCGGTGGACACGACGGCTATGGTCACTGCGCGCCAGATACGGCATCCGGTCCAGTCACCCGACGGCCGCCACATCGCGTTCACCGCGTTCGACCGTGTGTGGGTCAAAAACCTCACCAGTGGAGACGCGCGACGGCTCAGCAACGCCGACGTGGGCGAGTTTCATGCGGTGTGGTCTCCCGATGGCGCCTGGGTGGCGTATGTGACATGGACGGACTCGGCCGGCGGCCACATCCTGAAGGCCCGCGGCGACGGTAGCGGGACTCCGCAACGACTCACGTCCCGAGCCGCCTTGTACTACAACCTCGCCTGGTCACCGGACGGCCAGCGGATCGTTGCCAGCCGCGGCGCAGCCCGGGAGCTCAAACGGGCTCCAGACACCTTCTTCGGTCCGATTGGAGGCGAGTTCGTCTGGGTTCCCGCGACCGGCGGCAATGTGACCGTCATCGCCCCCACCGGCAGCCGGGACGTGGCGCACTTCCGGTCCGATGAGCCCAACAGGATATACGCCTACAGTCCGCGCGAGGGCCTCGTCTCATTCCGCTGGGACGGCACGGACGTCAAGGAACACCTGAGGGTCCGTGGCGCACTCCCACCAGGCATCGGGACCCCGCACCCCAGCGAGTGGGAGGTGTTTCCGCGTCGCGTGTTCCCGCTCCCCGCGGTGCAGACGCCGGAGGAAGTGGCGGAGGGAGGCCCCCAACCCCCACCGGCCGCGCTCGTCCTCATGTCGCCTGCCGGAGGCCGGGCCCTGGCGCAGGTCGGGAGCCACATCTACACGGTCGACGTCCCGGAGATTGGTGGTCCCACCCCTACCATATCGGTCGCGAACCCCAATTTCGCACCGGTCCTGGTCCGTCAGTTGACGGAAATCGGTGGGGAGTTCCCATCGTGGAGTCCGGACGGGAATCGAGTCCACTGGGCCATTGCGAACGCCCTGTACACGTACAACCTCTCCCGCATCGAGGCGATCGAAGATTCTACGGCGCGGGCTGCGCGGGAAACGGTCGGCCAAGCGCTGCGCGCGCGTCACCTGCTGGACAGCCTCAAGACGACACGCGGTGCCGTAGACAGCTTGACCAAGGCGAACGCCACCATTCCCGATACACTCCGCGCCAAGCTCAATCGCCTCATTGCGGACTCGGTGCAGCTTCGGGCCGACTCGCTGATTCGGGCGGCGGACGAGCTTCGGGCGAAGGCGGCGGCCATTCGGGCCCATGCGGACTCGGTCCGCACCGGGCTCGACAGCGCCAGGGCGGACACCGTGGCGTATAAACCGCGCGAGGTGCGGATCGAGGTCCGGCTGCCGCGTGACGTGCCGCGCGGGAGTGTGGTGCTACGCGGGGGACGCGTGGTCACCATGCAGGGAGACTCGATCATCGAAAATGCGGACATCGTGGTCACGGACAACCGCATCGTGGCGGTGGGACCCACCGGAGAAGTGGAGGTGCCGGACGGAGCGCGCGTGATCGATGTGTCGGGTAAGACCATCACTCCGGGTTTCGTAGATACCCACTATCACGCCCAGTGGCTCGTCCCAGAGATTCATACCGAGCAGGTCTGGCAGTATCTGACCAATCTCGCGTACGGGGTCACGACCACCCGAGATCCCCAAACGGGTTGGACCGATATCCTGAGTTATCAGGATCGAGTGGAAATCGGCGGGATGCTGGGTCCGCGCATCTATTCCACAGGTCCAGGGGTGTTCATCACTGAGGGAATCAAGGACGCCGATCACGCAAAGACGGTCCTCAAACGGTACAGCGAGTATTACGACACCAAGACGCTCAAGATGTACATGTCGGGGAACCGCCAGCAGCGCCAGTGGATCATTCAGGCGGCAAAAGAGCTGGAGCTCATGCCAACCACGGAAGGTGGGCTCGACTTCAAGCTCGATTTGACGCATGCCATTGACGGTTATTCGGGCATCGAGCATGCGCTCCCCATTGCGCCCATCTATGACGATGTGGTGGAGCTCTTCAAAGCATCGCAGACCACCAACAGTCCCACCTTGCTCGTTTCCTATGGCGGGCCATTCGGCGAGAACTACTTCTACACGCGCGAAGAGGTCCACGACAATCCCAAGCTTCGCCGGTTCGCGCCGGAGGAGAGTATCGATCGTCGAACCAGGCGGCGTGGGGCCGGTGCCGGTGGTAGTCCGGGCCGGGCCGGGTGGTTTCTCGAGGAGGAATACGTCTTCCCGAAGCACGCCGAGTTCGTGAAGAAGCTGCTGGAAGACAGTGCCCGCGCCGCGGTGGGGAGCCACGGTCAACTCCAGGGTCTGGGCTACCACTGGGAGTTGTGGGCCATGGGGTCGGGTGGGCTCTCGAATCACGATGCCCTCCGCGCCGCAACCATCTACGGTGCCGAAGCCATCGGATTGGCCAAGGATATTGGCACGATCGAGGCCGGCAAGCTGGCCGATATTCTGGTATTCGACGTCGATCCGCTTCAGGACCTCAGGAATACGGCGCGAATCCAGTACGTCATGAAGAACGGCCGCCTCTACGAGGGAGAGACACTGAACGAGATCTGGCCGCGGCAACGTCCGCTGCCAGTGCCATCATGGCGCAACCTCGCGCCGGAGGGAGTGCAGGCCGGAATACGTTGACGTTCCAGCAGATGGATGTCCTTGGCCCACCCCGGGGAGCGCGAGCGCTCCCCGGGGTTTCTTCCGTGGTCGTGCCCAATGGTCGAGGATGAGGAGGCTTGACGAACTTAGTCTGCCAACGTACTATTATTAGTACGATGACAGACTATTATGACCCACACGAGACTCGAGCCAATACCGCGAATCTCGGGTTCCTACTCGCCAAGGCGTTACAGCGTTGGAACGAACTGTTGTACGCCGCGTTCGAAGCCCGGGGATACCCGGAGGTTCGTGCCGCGTACGGGTCGATCTTGCTTCCCCTGTTCGAGGAGGAGGGACTGACCATGGGCGAGTTGGCGCGTCGGGCGCGCCTGAGCAAGCAAACGCTGACGACGTTGATCCGAGATATGCGTAGCGCGGGGCTCGTTCGACGAATTCGGGACGCCGCCGACGCCCGGGCCTATCGGATCTACCTCTCGGGCCGGGCTCAGAAGTTCAAGCCCGTTGCCGAGGAGGTGCTGGCTGAATTGGACGCTGCCGTTGAGGAGTTGCTGAGCCCTCAGGCCCGGGTCGATCTGGAACGGTCCCTGATCGCGCTGATCATCCTCGGGCAGGACGCTGAGCTCCCCACCCCCGGCGCACACCGTTCACGGGAGACCGACCATGCGAGCTGATACGCAGTCCATTACGCTCAACGAAGACTGGCGCAAGGTGTTTGCGTTCGTGGCCGATCCGTCGAATCTGTCGCGGTGGGCGTTCCACTTCTGTAAGGCGGTCGAACCGGAGGGCAATTCCTGGCGGGTCGACACGCCGGCGGGACCCGTGCGGTTGCGGTGTCTCGCCGATCAAAGCACGGGGACCATCGACTTTCATTTGTCGCCAGCACCCGGCGTCGAATTCGCGGCGGTCTCGCGTGTCGTTCCCAACGGCGATGGGGCCGAATACGTCTTTACACAGTTTCAGGCGCCCGACATGCCGGACCACGCGTTCGAGAGCCAGGCTCGAGCGCTCGGCGAAGAGCTCCTCCGGCTCAAGGAGCTCGTGGAGCAATGAACGACGGGGCCCGCTTCCAGACTGGGGAGCGGGCCCCGCTCTCTGCTAATGCTTTGATCCCCCTGGCTTGGGGCTCTGCTGCCCCGGCTTCGGAGCCGGCTGGCCGCTTTGGCCGACTGGCTTTTGACCAGGCTGCCCGGGTTTATGGGTGGTTTGGCCAGGCTTCTGGCCCGGCTGGCTTGGTTTCTGGCCCGGCTGGCTGGGTTTCTGGCCCGGCTTCTGTTCGGGACGCATCGTTTACCTCCCTGGATGAGTGAGTTTCGGAAACAAAAAAACCGCCCGCCGGCATCAGTGCCGGCAGACGGTCTTCGCTTTCTTTTTTTTGCGGTCAGCCTGATGCAAGCGACCGCATGAGCCCGACGTCATGTTCGGTGAGCGGCATTGTCTTCCGCTCGTCGCGCCCCACAGTGCACGCCCCCCCGTCGGCGCCGCTCCTCACCTCCCTGCACGCTCGCGTGCGGTCGAAATACTAATGGCCCCCTTCTGGAAGTAAAGAGGGTCCGCGTGCCGCAGTCTACGCTATTGACTTCACCATCAAGCACACTAGGCTTCGCGCGCTTTTCTCGGGTCTCCGCGGGGCCGCGTGGGCGCGACGCATGAGGGCCGGGTCTGCCAGCTGACGGGGGCCAGCCGACGGTCTGGTCACGCTACCGCATTGCCTCACTCCAACGATCCCCCTACGATCAATCGATGCAACGCCGTTCTGAGGGGCTCACGAGAAGGACCCCTGGTACCGCATGATCGAGGGGTCGACCACGCCGCGAAGCCGGGTCCTTCGTGGGCTCGTTGGCCTGTTGGGACTCACCCTGCTCGCGATGCTGGCGTGGCTCGGCTTCCAGATTGCCGCTTGGCCCGACGTAGCGGCCCTCGGCACCGAACCCCCCCGATCAACGGCGTTCATGGACCGCTACCAGGACCGGCAGCGCACCGCGGGTGAAGACACCACCATCTCTTGGCAGTGGGTAGCCTGGAGCGAGATCTCTCCGCACCTCAAGCGGGCGATCGTGGCTGCCGAGGATATGGAGTTCTTTTCCCACACCGGATTTTCCACGTCTGAGATCCGGGCGGCCGTCCAGCAGGCCCTCGAGGAACGGCGCGCGCCGCGCGGGGCCTCGACCATTACCCAGCAGCTCGCCAAGAATCTCTGGCTCTCTCCCTCACGGAGCCCGTTTCGTAAAGCGAAAGAGGTTCTCCTCACGCGACAACTGGAGCGTCACCTCTCCAAGCAGCGGATTCTCGAGGTCTATCTGAACGTGGTCGAGTTCGGGCCCGGCATTTACGGGGCTCAAGCCGCCGCTCGGCGGTACTTCGGCAAGTCGGCGGCGGGGCTCACGGAACACGAGGCGGCCCAACTGGCGGCGAGCTTGCCCCGTCCATCCACCTGGCACCCGGGAAGAGAGAACGCGGCATACCGCCGCTATGTCGCAGATATCGAAGGGAGGATGGCACGGGCCACGTTTCTGTGGCGGCGGATCGGCGTGACGCCACCACCCAGCGTCGCCGTGGACTCGGCCGCCGCCGCCGCGCTGGACTCGCTCGTGAACGCAGGCCGGATTGGGATCGACTCCGTGTCGGACACGGAGAACCGGATCGACACTGCCGACTCGACGACCCCCGCACCGGAGCCGCCGGACTCGTTGGACTGACTCAGAGGATGCTAGGCGCGCATCCAGCTCTTCTCCTCAATCAGCTGGCCGCAGACGTCAGAGGCCGTTCTCCCCGCGGCTTCTGCCGCGAAGTTGATGACGACGCGATGCCGAAGCACGGACAACGCGACCTCGGCGATGTCCTCCAGATCGGCCATGGGGCGCCCGTCTAGCGCTGCCTTGGCCTTGGCTCCCAGCACGAGATACTGGGACGCCCGAGGTCCGGCGCCCCAGCTGACGTATTCCTTCACAAACGGGGGAGCCGCGTCTTCGTCCGGCCGCGTCATGCGGCTGAGCGAAACCGCCGCACGTACGACGGGCGTAGGTGCCGGAATGCGCCGCACGAGGTGTTGAATCTCCAGGATCTCCGGCGCTTCCAGCACCACGCGCACAGGGTGATCCTCGTCCCCAGTCGTTTCTTCGACGATACGCTCCTCGTCCTCCCGACTGGGATACTGAACCCGTAACTCGAACATGAAGCGGTCGAGCTGGGCCTCCGGTAACGGGTACGTGCCTTCCTGCTCGATCGGGTTCTGTGTGGCCAGCACGAAAAAGGGCTCTGGGAGGTGAAACGTCTGCCCCGCGGCCGTGACCTCGTGCTCCTGCATCGCTTGGAGAAGCGCAGCCTGCGTCTTCGGTGGTGCCCGGTTGATCTCGTCCGCCAGCACCACGTTGGCGAACACGGGTCCGTGCACGAACCGAAACGCCCGCTTTCCCGTGCTTCGATCCTCTTCGAGGATCTCCGTCCCGGTGATGTCGCTCGGCATGAGGTCGGGGGTGAACTGGATACGGGCGAACTTGAGCCGGAGCGCCTCGGCCACGGTGGACACCATGAGCGTCTTCGCCAGACCGGGGACACCAACCAGGAGTGCATGCCCGCCCGAGACAATTGCCGTGAGGATTCCCTCGAGGACCGTTGTTTGCCCGACGATGCGGTGGCGAATCTGCTCCATCAGGTCACTTCGCGCCCCGGCCAGCCGGTCCAGCAGCTCAACGTCTCGCTCGCCCACCCGAACAGGATCAGCGTGCACCAGGCTCCTCCCTCGCTCGTGAACGCTGCCCCCCCGCACTCCGTCGCTCCGACGGACGGCGCATGCGAGAGGACCCAATGGACCAAGAATCTACCGTCATTTGCCACCTTTTCCTAGCGCCAAACGGCGAACTGAGGCCAGCTTAGCGTTGCTTGCGAAATTTTTCACAAGCGATACATTTCGGGCGCTTATGGGCTTGCGGCCGGCCCGACCCCCGCGCTACGAGATCTATCGATACTCCGGTCTCGGCTGCCTGTTCGCCGGCGCTGTGATCGTCTTCATGGCCGGCGGATGGCTGCTGGACCGCTGGTTGGGGGTAATACCGCTCTTTACGATTCTTGGAGCCCTGCTCGGGGCGGGTCTGGGATCGGTGAGTGTGTATCGCAAGCTGGGGATCGGGCGAGCGTCACAGCCGCCGGAGGGGGACGGATGAAGCGGCTTGCCCTCGGCATCGTCCTCACCACGGCCATGACGCTGCTGCTGTGGGGACTCTGGAATCCGCGAGTGGCGGTGGCGGGGGGCCTCTTCGGCCTCCTCGCCACCGGGATTCATCTGGCGGCCACGGCGGCGCTCAAACCCGGGCTGACCGGGTCCTTGGGAACCCTCGTGCGTCGCTGGTCGGTCGGCATGAGCCTACGCCTCCTCGGGGCCGTCATCTGGGCGGTGGCCGCTAAGACGAACCGGGAAGCGTTTCCGCCCCTCCCGACGGCCCTAGCGTTCTTGGGGGTGCTGGTGCCGCTGCTCTTCATGGAGATCCGGTTACTGAAATGATGCAGAACGAAGTGGATATCGGCGAGATTCTGATGCACCACACGGCTGATGCCTACTCGCTCGATTTTAGCCCGCTCTTCATTTGGGAGTACGGCAAGTTCCTGCCTGACGTACATCTCGGGCCCATCACATTCAATCTCACGCCCACCAAGCATGTGCTGTTCATGATCGTTGCCGCCCTCTTGCTCTTCATTACGATGTGGTTGGTGGGGCGTCGATTGGAGAAACAGCGCGCCGGGGAGCGGGCGCCGAGTGGGCTGGCGAACATGATGGAGGCGTTCGTCCTCTGGGTGCGCAACGACATTTGCATGGTCAATATCGGACATGAGGCCGGAGCCAAGTTCGCTCCCTTCATCATGACGCTGTTCTTCTTCATCCTCTACGCCAACCTGCTGGGATTGCTGCCTTGGGGTGCCACAGCAACGGGGAATCTGGGCGTCACGGTGGCCCTGGCCATCATGGCCCTCTTGATCATCGAGATCAGCGGTATGGTGGCACTCGGCTTTCGCGGCTACATGCGCACGATCTTCCCCACGCTACCCGGCATGGGTGGGATCGGCGGGACCGTGATGTCGCTGGCCATGGGTCCCATCGAAGTTCTGGGCAAGTTGGTCAAGCCGTTCGCTCTCTGCTTCCGACTGTTCGGAAACATGACCGCCGGGCATTTCGTGATTCTCACGTTGTTCGGACTCATATTCATGTTCGGGCACGTTGAGTATCTCAACTATGCTGTGGGCGTGGCCTCGGCTACGCTGGTGCTGGGCGTGATGGCGTTGGAGATCATCGTTGCGTTCGTGCAGGCATATGTATTTGCGATCATCACGGCGGTGCTCATTGGCATGATGCAGCATGCGCACTGATCCGGTGAGGAAGACGGGATAGAGGGATTGAGGAAACTCACGGAGGTCCCCTGCGCGTCCCACGGGGCTTCCGACACGTACCCGGCCATGAGGTCGGGGACGCCCGCTGGTCCGCAGGGACCGTTGGCGGGTCGCCGCGGTGCTGGTCGCTCCGGGAGAAGCGATCACCGATGCGGGGGCGCAGGACATCGTAGCGGTCTCCCATCACTGAAAGGACGTCCTTGATGTTGCTCGAATTCCTTCCCCTCGTGCAGGAAGCGATGACCGAGGCCCAGGCTATCGTCGACGCAGCGAAGCAGACGAATGCGGTGCTCGGTGTCGGCATTGGTATCGGCCTCGCCCTCGTGGGCGCCGGGTTGGGACTCGGACGCATTGGCGGTCAGGCCGCCGAGGCCATTGCCCGTCAGCCCGAGGCTGCCAATGACATCCGTGGAACGGCACTGTTCATCGCCTTCCTCATGGAGGGAGCCACGATCATCGCCGTCATCATGGCACTCGCGGCGAAACTCATCGGTTAAAGCAGGTGTCCATGCCGGTTTTTGCATTTCTCGTACAAGAGGCTCACGGAGCTGCGGAGGGGGGGCCGGGAGGCCCCTTCTCCCTCGAGCCCGGCCTGATCATTTGGACGTGGATCGTCTTCATCGCGCTCTTCCTGCTGTTGCGGCGGTATGCCTGGCCCGCCATCGTCCGGCTCACCGAGGAGCGTGAGCGGCGGATCGCCAAGCAGTTACAAGAGGCGGAGGCGATGAACGCCGAGTCAAAAGCGGCGTTGGAGGAGCACCGGCGACTGTTGGCCAGCGCCAAGGATGAGGCGCAGGCGCTTCTAGCGGAAGCGAAAACGGTCTCGGCGCGCGAGCGAGAGCAACTGCTGGCCAAGGCGCGGGAAGAGCAGGACCAGATTCTGGACCGTGCCAAACGGGAGATTGCCGCTGAGCGCGAGCGTGCCATCATGCAGCTCCGTCGCGAGGCGGTGGACCTCTCGCTGGCCGCGGCATCTAAGCTGATTCAGGAGCGCTTGGACAGCGATGGGGATCGGCGTATTGTCGAGCAGTATCTCTCTAGTGTGCGTAGCAAGTCGTGAGAGAGCCGACCATCGCTCGGAACTATGCCGATGCGCTCTTCACTCTCGGAGAGCGCACCGGTGATACCGAGCATTTTGCGGATCTCATCGAGGGGTTGGCGAGTGCCATCGCGGTCGAACCCGACATTCGCGCCGTGCTGGATTCACCCCGCATTCCCAAGGCCACGAAGCAGTTGCTGTTCGAACGTGCGCTTGAGGATCGAGCCCCGGAGGGCTTCGTGCGCTTTCTGGGCGCCGTCGTCAGGCGGGGACGGCAGGGCATCCTCCCGGCGATTGCGGACGCGTTCTTGGCGCTGGTCGACGAGAAGTTCAATCGAGTCCATGCGGCGATCACATTATCGCGGGAACCCGATCGACAGCTGCAAGAGGAGGTCCGGGCGCGGCTGAGCGAAGTGTTCGGCAAGGATGTGATCCCGCACTACCGAACCGATCCATCCATCCTTGGGGGACTCATTGTGCGCATCGGCGACCGCATCATGGACGGGTCTTTGAGGCGAAAGATGATCGCGCTCAAGCAACGTATGCTGGGCACATAGATGAGAACACTGCGGGGTCTTGCGGAGATGTAGCCTTACCCACCACCTCGTCGTTCTTCCGCCACCGCTTGATTCACTCGTTGCGACATTTCCCCCGCCACCTCCACCCGGTTCCGTCCCAGCTGCTTTGCGCGGTAGAGCGCCTGGTCGGCGGCGGCGACGGGGATGGGAGACCCCGGATCCGGAATGATGGAGGCCACCCCCACGCTGATGGTGACAACGTCTCGAACCGGCGAGGCGGCGTGGGGAATCCGTAGTCCAGCCGCTCGCTTGCGGAGGTTCTCAGCGACGGCGGTCGCGCCAGCGACATCGGTGTCGGGCAGGATAATGGCGAATTCCTCTCCTCCATACCGCGCCACGAAATCCCCGGGACGGCTCACCGAGTTGCGCAGTCGCTGCGCGAGTTGCGCCAGACACTCATCACCGCGCTGGTGCCCGTAGTGATCGTTGTATTCCTTGAAGTGATCGATGTCGATCATGAGCACGGAAATCGGCGACGAATGGCGCTGGGCCCGCCGCCACTCGAGCTGAAACCGCTCCTCGAACGCCCGGCGATTGGGAATGGACGTCAGCGCGTCCAAAAATGATAGACGTTTGAGTTGCGCATTGGCTTCCTCCAGCAGGCGCGCCTCCTGACGAATCCGCCGCACCAGCGGTTGGAAAATCAAGAGCCCAATCAACGCGAGTGCTACTAGGAGCGCCAAGAGCAGCACCAGCGCCGAACGCCGCGCGCGCGCAAGCGTGGCTTCATGCTCCGCGACGAGGGCGGTCACGGTTTGGTCCTGCAGGCCGGCGATCTGACTGGCCTCTCGGAGGAGGTGGCGCAAAACGGCCGTATCGCCCGTCGGCTGGGTTGCGATGACACGACGCATGCTATCGGCGTACGCATGGAGTCGCACGTCCAGGCCCGCCGGCTGATCGAAATAGATTCGCTCGGCATCGGGTGAGAGGGCGACGACGGATTGGGACAGCGACTCGGAGTGTGCCAGCCGCTGGTGTGAGCCCTCGAACGCGGCCAATACGCCCGCAAGCGCGCTCCGCACGGAATCGCGATCGGGACCCTCGGGCATCGCGGCGAGCTGCTGCGCCAAAGCGACCGATCGCTGGAGCCGAGCCCGCTGCTGCCCGGCGGTGTTGATGAGAGTGGCCTGATGGGTCTCGCGGCGCAGGACGCGATCTTCAGCGATGTATTTGGCGACGGCAAGTGCCCCAACGATCGCGAGGGCTGCAACGTATCGTCGAGTCAGTCCAGTCAGGGGTGCGCCTCCATCGACGTGGGGGCGGCGGGCGGCGACCTCGTTCGGCACGAGCGTGTGTTGGTTCCTCCAATATTGTACATCCAAAGACCTGGCGCCAGCGCTCCCGTAGCTTTAGAAATCCACCTGTGGAACTTCTCGGGCCTCCGCGGACGTGACCTCGAAGTACTCCCGGGCATCTACACCGATCACCTTGGCTGTGAGAACCTGGGGGAAGCGCCGAATGTACGCGTTGTAGGCCTGCACTGCCGAATTGTAGTCCTGGCGAGCCGTCGCGATCCGATTCTCCGTGCCCTCCAGCTGATCCTGGAGCATCCGAAAGTTCTCGTTGGACCGCAGCTCCGGGTAGTTCTCCACGATCACGAGCAATCGACTGAGCGCGGACGTGAGTCCGTCATTGGCCTGGGCCATCTGTCCGAGATCACCGCTCTGAATGGCGCCGCCAAGGCGGGCTCTGGCTTCCGTCACTTGTCCGATGACCTCTCGCTCCTGCGCCGCGAATCCCTTCACGGTTTCGACCAGATTGGGAATCAAGTCGGCACGCCGCTGGAGTTGCACCTCGATCTGACTCTTGAATCCGTTGACCTGTTCGTCCAGCGATTGAATGCGGTTGTAGCCACAGCCGCTGGCCACGGCGGCGCCGGCCAAGACCACAATGATCCTTCGCATGATACGATCTCCCTCGATAATTGATGTCGTATTCGTCCCAACCCAACCAGCCTACGCCGTTTCTCCTGCCTGGGCCATCCGATCCACGAAGTTGGCGAGATGTTCGATGGCTTCGACGTACCTGGCGGCAACGGCGTCGAAGGGCTTGAGCCCCGGTGCTTTCTCACTCGCCAAACGCTTGAGCACCCAGTCAAAGGCCCCGATGTCCATGCCGGCGAGGTCTGCCGTGGCCGCAACGAGCGCTGCCGGTTCCCGTGGTGGCACCATCCCGTTGGCTCTCAGCACGCCACGAAACAGGATCAGAAACGTCTTGGCCGATGCAATGACCAGCTCAGTAAGCAATCTGGCATCGGGCTCTACCGCGGCAAATTCGGCACGAAGCTGGAGGAGCTTGCCTCGCACCTCCCGTTCGAGCTCGTGCCGAAGATCCACAATCGTCGTTCCGAGACCATCGAACGGATCGTCGCCGCGAAGCAACTCGTGGGCCTCCCGCATGTCCTCGATCTCGATGGGGAAGACGTCCGTGGCTTCCCGCCACTCACGCTGAGAAAAAATGAGCGGTGCGGGCTGCCCGACCTTGACCCATCCCGCGATGGCGCGGCCGATGGGGCGTAACACCGGAGGCCGTGCATCCCGCAGGATGACCAGCAATCTGTCCTGTGGCGCCTGCTCCGGATACGATCCCCGCACGGCCTCGCCGTACCGCACGACGTTCACGAGTTGATCTCCGAGGGCATCCTCGAGGCTCTGCACGAAGTCCTCGAGCCTCGACCGCGATTTTCTTCCCATTAGAAACTCCCTGACGCGCCGCCGCCGCTGAAGCCTCCGCCGCCTCCGAATCCCCCAAAGCCTCCACCGCCGAATCCGCCTCCGCCCCAACCGCCTCCCCTCCGGCCTCCTCCACCGCTGCTCATGGCCGCCGCCCACAACAGCCATCCGAGCATATCGCCACGCCGGCGTCGGCGCCCGCGATGGCCGCCGCCACCACCGCCGCCCCGGGCGAGGAGCGCGAACAGAATGATGAACAGCACGACCGCGACCATGAAACCGCCGGGTGCGGTCTCCCGGCCCGATTCCACCGACACTCGCACCGAGGGCTGGCCAGTGAGTTCGAACTCGAACTCCTCGGCGTAGGCGACGCCCAACAGTTGCACGCCGCCCACGAGTCCTTTGGCGTAACTGCCGTACTCCACGGACGCCCGGCCGATGGCATCCCGGATGCGTCCGGCGCGCGCGTCGGTTATGAAGCCCTCCGCACCCGAGCCTGTGGCGATGGCGAGCTGTGCCCGCCCGTCGCCCGGCCGCTCCCCCGGGACCAACAGCAACACCACGCCCGCGTTACGGGCGCGGTCACCTGGCCCGCCTCGTGCTCCCACACCCCATTCACGCCCAATGTCCCGTGCAACGTCGATCGCTGCACGCCCTTCCAAATCGCGAAGGGTCACGACGGCGATCTCCCCCCCCGATTTCTGACGCACCTCCTCGATCACCCCCAGCATTTCCCGTTGCGAGGCGGTGTCGATGATTCCCGCAAAATCGTTCACGAAGCCCACCGGGGCGGGGAACTGGAGCTGCAGGAGAAGCAGGACGACGGTCGGCATAGCGGCCGAAAGATAATCAGACGATCGGCACGCCTCGGCGGATCCCGCTGGCGCGGGAGGCTGCCTACGTCAACAGCGCCCGTCGGAGACGAGGATGTGGCCGCCGCCGGTCCAGCCGGTTCAACCCCAAGTGGCGGGCCATCCGCGTGGCCTCTGCGAACTCCCGCGAGGTGAGACGGCGGTTGATCTCGGGATGCGCGTTGGCGGAGACCTTGCCAGCGGGATAATACTGATCCATCAAATTGACATACGTACCCGGTCCGAGTTCTCGTGCGATCCATTGCAGAATCGCCGCCGTTTCGTCGAGACAACCGGGCATCACGAGATGGCGGATCAGCAACCCACGACGAGCGATTCCATCGACATCCAGGACCAGATCGCCGACTTGCCGATACATCGCCAGGATCGCTGCCTTCGCCGCGGCGGGGTAATCCTCCGCTTTCAGGTAGCTGCGGCTGCGATCGGTGGACCAGTACTTGAAGTCGGGCATGTAGATATCGACCAGGCCGTCCATCAACGCGACGCTGTCGAGCGCGTCATAGGCACTGGTGTTGTAGACCACTGGGAGATCCAACCCGAGCTCGATCGCGACGGCGAGCGCCTCGACCACTTGCGGCACGACGTGCTCCGGCGTGACGAAGTTGATGTTGTGGCAGCCACGCCCTTGAAGATCGAGCATCATCCGTGCGATGTCCTGCGGCGGCGATCCCTCAATGCCGGCGGCTGGGCGGATCGCCTGGCTGATGTCGAAATTCTGACAAAAGACACACCGCAGATTACAGTGCGAGAAGAAGATGGTACCGGAGCCGTTCCATCCCCGAAGGCAATCCTCTTCGCCGAAGTGCGGGAAATAACTTCCCACGACGGCGTAACGGCCCGTCTTACAGGCGGACCATCGATTGGCGAGGCGATCCACCCCACAATCGCGCGGACACGCCCGACAGTCGGCAAGCGACGTGAGCGCTCGCTCGACGCGCTCGGACAGCTCGTGCCGTGATAGATAGCGATAGGCCGGGCGGAGGGTTGGTGGCAGCGTGCTGTCCTCTCCAATCGAGATATCCGAAAGATAACGGGACAGCGAGGTCCCTTGACCGATGGGCCGCCCCAAAACCGCGCCGTTTCCCGAGGACGTCGCGGTTGTCGAGGTGCTGGTCCCGCCGGCGGAGCGGTGTCTCTACCCCGAGAGATCCGCTGGTCGCAATCGGGTCGTCGTGTCACGATCAGGGCCGGCTCCCTACGGCGTTTGCCCGAGGCGCCGGTCCTCCGCTAGCTTTCCCGCCACCGACGTCGCCGCATCAAGCGAGGGAGCGACATGACCAAGGAGGGAAGCCCATTCGTCACCGGAGGGGGCGGCGACCGCCGGGCATTCTTTCGGGACACTCTGGGACGACTCGCTCAAGAGGTCACACAACGCGCGGAGCGGCGGGTAGCGCCGAAGGTGTTCTTTCGCCCACCCGGCGCACTGGACGAGCTCGCGTTCCTGACGGCGTGTACTCGGTGCGAGGATTGCATGAAGGCGTGTCCCGCAGACGCGATCATCAAGGCGCCGACAGGTGCCGGGTTCTCCGTCGGCACGCCGATCATCGATCCGGCGGCGCAACCGTGCATCGTTTGTCCTGACATGCCGTGCGCGCAAGTTTGCCCCACGGGAGCGCTCCAAGCGCCACCCCACCTGTGGCGCGGGTACCGGCTGGGTCGTTTGGAATTGTTACCCGAACGCTGTATCGCGTTCGACAAGGTCGAATGCGGTGTGTGTGCGCGAGCTTGTCCGATAGGTGAGCAGGCGCTGCGGCTCGATGACCAGGGGTGTCCGGTCATTCATGTCGAAGGATGCGTGGGGTGCGGAGTCTGCGTGAAGGCGTGCGTGACGAGCCCCCCGTCGCTCGAACTCCATCTCACCTAGCAGAGAGAATCAGACGTGGGATCGACCAAGGCGGTCGAGGTGCCGTATCGAGTGGAGAAGCCATGGGGCTACGAGCTGATCTGGGCCCGGACCAATCGGTACGTGGGGAAGATCCTCCACATCGAGGCGGGGCACCTCTTGAGCTTGCAGTACCACGAGAAGAAAGATGAAACGATCCACGTCTTACGGGGACAGATCATCTTTCGGGTGCGGGAAAACGATGAGCTCGTGGAACGCTCGATGGGCGAAGGGGAGAGCTATCACGTCACCCCCGGTACGGTGCACCAGATGGAAGCCGTGACGACCAGCGATCTGCTGGAAGTGTCGACGCCCGAGGTGGACGACGTCGTGCGCCTTGAAGATCGGTACGGACGGGTATGATCCGCGTGTTCAGCTGGGCGGACCGAAACCCTCAACGATATCTCGAGCCTAGTGGTGAGTCCCGATGAAGGTCATTCTGCCCGTTGCGGGGAAAGGCACACGACTCCTCCCGATTACCCGTCATGTCCCAAAACCCTTGGTTCGGGTGGCCGGTCGGACCGTGTTGGATTATGTGATCGACACGCTCTCGGGACTCGACGTCGAGGAATTGATCTTCATCACGGGACATCTCAAGGACGCCGTGGAAGCGTACGCTCGGTCCGAGTACGATCTGCCCTCTCGTTTTGTCGAGCAACGAGTGCAAGACGGAACGGCGGGGGCGGTCAACCTTGCCCGTCCGTATGTTCAGGGGCCCGTATTGATTGTGTTCGTGGACACGGTGTTCGATGCCGACTTGTCGGTGATTCGCCACGCAGACGCCGATGGGATCCTCTGGGTCAAGGAGGTCGAGGACTATCAGCGGTTCGGTGTCGTGGTCACCGATGAGAACGGTTACATGCAGCGAATCGTCGAAAAACCCTCTGAGCCAGTTTCTCGCCTTGCCAACATTGGCCTGTACTACATCAGAGACTGGGAGGCCCTATTTCGAGGGATCGACTGGGCGCTGGCACGGCCGCAGCTGAAGGGAGAGTGGTACCTGACCGACGCGTTCCAGTACATGATCGATCATGGCCGCCGGATCCTGGCGGCGCCGGTGAAGGGCTGGTACGACTGCGGCAAAGTGGATACCGTGCTGTCCACCAACCGCCATCTGCTCGAGAACCGGCGCAGCCGCCCCCCGGCCCCGAGCGAAGGGGTCACCGTGGATGGACCCGTCTACGTCGCCGACGGCGTCCGACTGCACTCGAGCACCATTGGTCCCAACGTCTCGATCGATGAAGGTGCCGTCGTGTCCGACAGCACTCTGCGGGACGTCATTGTGGGACGAAACGCCCGGGTCACCCGATGTACCGTTGAGCATTCCATGATCGGCGACGATGTCGCATTGACCGATCAGCGTCTGACGAACATGGTGGTGGCCAAGGACGCGATGGCTGAAGCGCCGTGAACGGCTCTCCCAGTTTTCTCGGTAACGCTTGACGCAGTTTCCCGCCCCGGTCATCCTTCGGCCATGAAGGAAACCGAACTCATTCACGACTGGAATGCCATCGACGGTTTCGACTGGGCCCACGCCCGCGTCGATCTCAATGACGAAACACTTCGTGACGGCCTGCAGTCACCGTCAGCCGTCGACCCGCCCATCGAGGTCAAGAAAGAACTGCTCCACCTCATGGCCGACGTTGGTATCGTGGCGGCGGACCTCGGGCTCCCCGGGGCTGGACCCCATGTCGTCGAATCCGTGCGGGCGCTCGCGCGCGAGATAGCCGATGCCGGACTACCGATCGCACCCAACTGCGCCGCGCGTACCGTGGTCGCCGAC
>JBFJCP010000042.1:0-29150 GCA_041615815.1 Gemmatimonadales bacterium
CATGAAAATGGCGCCAAACATTGCGGCTAGCCAGCTAAGCATAACGCGTCACCTCCTTCCCAGCAGCCGCTAAGCTGCGTCTCGAGAAGTGGCATACCTCGCTATGGCATGCCCGAGGCTCCGCTCTTTCCTGCTGACCGATCCGCTCCGCTACGTCTGTGGACCGATGTGCGCCCTTCGAGGGCCCCCTTTTCCTCCTGATACAGTTGAGGTCCGTCTGCGGCACTTCAGCAATAACCCTGCCGGGTCGACGGTCCTCGAGGATTGAAAACCCCGTCGCTCCCGACGGGGTCGCTGCGGTCTTCCTATTCTCGGTGTGACTGGACCCACCGATTGGTGGCGTCGAGCACGGCGAGCACGGCCGCCTGCTCCGGACTGTCCTTCGTGGCTGCCGTGCCTACGAGGAGGGTCGTCTGCCGGCCGTCCAGAACGTGCACTCCAGCCACCACCAACTCAGTGTCAAAAGCCTCGATAATCTTTACGCCTTCGAGCTCGAAAGTAAAGGCTGAGAGCACTTTGTCTACTGCCGCAACAGTGGCTCTAGCTGCTCCCTGGAGCCGTGCCCGGGGGGTATCCGCCGTCTCCTCCTCCCCCTGAATCTCCTGCCCGTCCACCACCAAAATGACCGAAAATCGGACCCTCCGGGGTGCCGTGGAGTGCATGTCCAGGCCCTGGAACACCACTCCCCGCCGGCGCGCCTCCTCCCGGACCGCCGACCCCTCCAGCGCCTCGATCGGCTTTACGTCAGCCGTCTGGGCGACACTGATCTTACGGTGATCGACCTTCAAGCCCAAGTGGGCAAGAAGCGCGCTCTCTACATTCCGGACGATCTGCTTGGGCGAGATGCCGCTCTGCGCCAGGACATGGATCTCGGTCACCTCGCCGATCGGGGACACCACGACCCGGGCGGACAGCACGCCCTGAAGGCTCGTCAGCAGGTTCTCAGCCCGTTTGACCCCCCACGGATCGGGCTTCGCACCCCCGCTCTCGACCGTCGCAGCCTTGGCGCGCTGAACTTCGGGTTCACTTGGTGTCACGTCAGTGTCCTTTTAATCTGAGTCCCCGGCGAGCTGGAATCGCTCGGCCGACTCGACTCGGTTACCCCCAGCCGCCTTCGCCCGGTAGAGTGCGCGATCGGCCGCCTCCAGGGCATCACCCTGGCTCGGGAACCGCGGGTCGTGACTCGCTGTCCCTACTGACACGGTCACTACACCGACACCGTACTCCAGCTCACGCCCCACCCGCTCGAGCGAATGCCGCACCACATCCCCCACCCGCCAGGCCCCCTCACCATCGGTTCGGAAGAGCACGATCACGAACTCATCACCACCGTAGCGAGCCGCGACGTCCGTCTTCCGGACGATCCGCTGCAGGTCCCCACCAATCGCCGCCAGGATCCGATTGCCAGCCTCGTGCCCGTAGCGGTCATTGATGTCCTTGAATCGGTCCACGTCGATGAACACGATTCCAAACGGCTCCCCGGTCCGGGCGCTCCGCGCGATCTCCTGCTGTATCCGGGCTCGGAGCACGCGGTAGCTCGCGAGGCCCGTCAACTCGTCAACCGCCACCTCTCGCTGCGCCTCCTCGGCCCGGCGCTCCTGGTACGGCGGACAGAGGCGCAGGGTCGCCCGCCCCCGCAGAAAAGCCTCTGCAAACTCGATGCACGAGTCGTAGCCGCAGGCCCCGCAGTCCCAATGGCTCCCGTCCTGAACGGTGCCAATCCGCCCAATGACCTCGTCGATCTCGGACTCCGTGGGCGGGTGGCCGTTGGCCAAATAGTCGAACGCCATCCGCACGTTCACCCCCACCGCTGGGTCCAACACCGGTATCGGACTCCGAGGCGGCGCGGACTCCTCCGCCAGCTGCCGTCGCCAGAACAGCTCGTCCGACGGCCCCAACATTGGATGGTCCAAGGAGCCCTCACCCGCGAGGATGTCCACGAAGCCGAGCTCCACACCGGCCGAGACGGCGCGCGCCACGGCCTCCAGGGCGTCCAGCCCCCGAACCTTGAGAAACCGGCGGCTCGTCATGGGCATCGCCTGCAGGATCTCGTACGGCAGACCCCCGGGGGCACTCCAGTGCCGCTGGTTCACTTCCGGAATTCGCTCGTAGAACGGGGCCTGCTCTTCCACGGAGACACCGAGGGCGCGAAAGAGCTCACCCAATTCCTCGAACGTGATCGACGCTTCCACTCGCACGCCGCTCCCGACGTTACCGAGTCCGGCGTACACCAGGTGCACATCCGTACCATAGATCGCGCGAAGGTATTCCACTTCCGCGGCGAACGGCGTCTTCACGGGCGCGAGATGGGGAACCAGCTCGGGATAGCGCCGTCGGACACGCTCCACGACGACTGGGCACGTAGACCGGATCAGGGTCCCCCAGCTGGGATCGGCGAGCAACTCGCCGTACTCGCGAGCCACGAGCTCGTCGCCGATTACGCCGCGGTGCACGGCCCGATACCCCGCACGGTAACAGGCGTTGACCACCTGCTCCGGCGTCTTGGGGTAGAAATAGACCGGCGCTTCCGCCCCCAAGATGAGCACCGCCCCGCCGGTCCGTGCCAGCGTCAGGGCTCGTCCAAGGTCCCCGACGATATCGATCGCATCATGCGGGCATGCTGGCACGCACGCGCCTGCCCGAATGCAGGCGTCATCGACTATGCGAACGCTGTACCCGTCAACGGCAATGGCCTGCGCCGGGCATGCCCGCACACACGCGAGGCAGCTCACGCAGTTCTCGTTGACTTCAAATCGCACTAGACCAGCCAGCCGAGCGCGGAAGGCATGGAGGGCGTCGATGCGAATTTACTATGCCGCGCTTACGTGACAGTGTCAATGCCGAGAGATGGGTCTTCACTGTGACCTCGGTCACACTTTCTCAGTTGTTCTATCATGAATAAGTAAAAGCACCGCAGCATTGCCACCCCGTTGTGTAGCACGGGAGCGACACTGTATGATTCACCATGCCTAACGGACTCAAAACCGCCATGCTCCTGGGCGGGCTGTCGGCGCTACTGCTGGCAATAGGCCAGTACGCCGGTGGTACCCAGGGCCTCGTTATCGCCTTCGTGCTTGCGATGGCGATGAACTTCTTTTCGTATTGGTTTGCGGACAAGCTCGTCCTCAAGATGTACCGGGCACAGCCGGTCGACGCAGACCACCGGCTCTATCAAATGGTGGCCCGCCTCGCCGGGCGAGCGGGTCTCCCCATGCCAACGGTGTACATCATCCCCAACGACTCCCCCAATGCCTTCGCGACGGGTCGAAATCCGGAGCACGCTGCGGTGGCGGCCACGGCGGGGATTCTCCGGTTGCTGAGCGACGAGGAGCTCGAAGGGGTGATGGCTCACGAGCTTGCTCATGTGCGGCATCGTGATATCCTCATCAGCTCGATTGCGGCCACCATCGCGGCCGCCATCATGTTCGTGGCGCGCATTGGCCTGTTCTTCGGCGGAGGAGGACGCGAGGGTCGCGGGGGAAATCCCATCGCACTCCTCGGCATGATGCTCCTGGCGCCGCTGGCGGCCGGGCTCATCCAAGCCGCCATCTCCCGCGCGCGCGAATTCGCCGCCGATCAGGGTGGAGCCGAGATCGCCGGCAAGCCGGACGGCCTGGCCAACGCCCTGCGAAAGATCGAGGCATCAGTCCGACAGCAGCCCCTTCCGGCGAACCCAGCCACTGCCCACATGTTCATCGTGAAGCCGTTTGCAGGCGGGGGCGTGTTGTCGCTGTTCCGCTCCCATCCGCCCACCGACGCACGGATTGCACGCTTGCTGGGCCGGGAGAGGCTCATGTAAGGTCGTACTCCTTGATCTTTCGGTAAAGCGTCCGCTCGCCAATCCCCAGCTCCTCGGCCGCGCGCCGTCGGTTCCCCCTCGTTTCTCTGAGCGCCGCCTCGATGGCGGCGCGCTCCACATCCGCCATTTTCATCCCCGGCCGATACACCACCTGGAACTCGTCCTCGTCGCGCGGGCGCTCTTCGTCACTGCGAAAGAGGGTGACGTCTTCGTACTCCACACCGCTGCGCCCCATGTCGATGACTTCCACCCGCTGGGGCGTCTCGTCGATCCGGCGCCGAAGATCCTCGATCTGCAGCTTGAGCTCGACAAGGCTCCGGAGAATGAACTCGAGCTCCTGACCTTGCACGTCCCGGGTGGCACCGGGAACGCGGACCGGTAGCAGACGGGTCCCACCCTCACGAATGTCCGTCGGAATATCCGTGGCACGGATCTCACGACCGGGGGCCAGCACGACCATCGACTCGATGAGGTTGCGCAGCTGGCGCACGTTGCCGGGCCAGTGTGCATTCTCCAGAAGCTGCATGGCCTCTTCGGTAATGCCGCGGAACGGCCGGCTGTGCGCCTCACTCAGTTCGCGAATGAATCGCTTTACCAAGAGCCGGATGTCTGCTTTTCGCTCCCTGAGCGGTGGCAGATAGATGTAGAGAACATTGAGACGGAAAAAGAGATCGTCGCGAAACCGTCCAATCGCGACAAGTTCTTTGAGCGATTGATTGCTCGCCGCGATCACTCGCACGTTCACCCGGATCGGCTGGGTCCCGCCCACTCGAAAAAACGCCCGGCTTTCCAACACCCGCAGAAGCTTCACTTGGGTGGCGGGTGACATTTCGCCGACTTCATCGAGAAAGATGGTGCCGCCGTCGGCAAGCTCGAAGCGGCCCAGCCGACGTTCGGCGGCACCGGTGAACGCTCCCTTCTCGTGACCAAAGAGCTCCGATTCGAGCAGCGTTTCAGGAATTGCCGCGCAGTTTACGGCAATGAAGGGCTCGTCACGGCGCGGTGAGAGCGTATGGATGGCCTGGGCCACGAGCTCTTTCCCGGTACCGGACTCACCCTCGATCAGGACGGTGCTGGACACGGGAGCGAGCTGCTCAACCTTGACCAAGACCTCCTGCAATGCCGGGCTCTCGCCTACAATCTTGGTCCGCTCCTGCAGTCGGCGGCGGTCGATGAGTCGGGACGCCGTGGCCACGACCTCCCGGGGCTCGACCGGCTTGCGCATCCAGGCGGTAAGGCCCATCTGCCGTGCCAGATGCGCCGGATCCGCCACGGTCGGCTCGATGAGGCCCAACGTCGAGATCTCGCGCTCCCGGGCCAGATTGACGAGCATTTCGGCTCGATGGTCCGGAAGGGCTTCCGTGAGGATCACGACATCGGGCTCGGACTTTCGGAGCACGGTCTTCGAATCATCGAGAGACGAGACGAGCACGGTATCCACGCCAGCCGTTTCGAACGCGGCGTTGGCTTGCACCGCGATCTCGAGATCGTCCATCGTAATAAGGACTCGCTCCGGCATCAGTGATCCGTCGGTTCGCCACGGAGGAGTTGCACCGCGTGTTCTACGATCGTATCCAACACTGCCAATCCGTCGCGCACTCCTTCGGGACTCCCAGGAAGATTGACGATCAACGTTCTCGAACGACTGCCGGCGACGCCTCGCGAGAGATCCGTGCGAGGGAACCGGCTGCGGCTGGCCGCTCGAATGGCTTCGGCGATACCGGGGGCCTCGCGCTCCACGACCGCCCGTGTGGCCTCCGGGGTGACGTCGCGGGGTCCCAGGCCGGTCCCTCCGGTTGTGAGAATGAGATCCACCTCACCATCATCCGCCCATTGCGCCAGCACGCCGGCAATGCGGTCCGTCTCATCGGGCACGATCGCTCGGGCCGCCACGGAAAACCCTCGCCGAGCAGCCCACGACACAATCAGCTCTCCCGACGTGTCCTCACGCTCTCCCGCAGCGCCCAGGTCGGACGTCGTCAGCACTCCCGCGCGAATCGGCTGCCCACCCATACACTCGTGCCCGACCCTACGATCGTTTGACGCTGCCGCCCTTGTAGAACGGCATCTTGACCACCTCGGCCACCACCCGCTTTCCCCGACAGTCGATCTCCATGGTCGTTCCGGGTTCGACGGAGTGCGTGGGCAGGTACGTAGTCCCGATTGCTTGCTTGAGGGTCGGGCTGAACCCCCCACTGCGAACCATGTCCACCTTACGGTCGTTGAGATGCACGGCGTAGCCGTGCCGTGGGATGGCACCTTTCTCTGGACACACGAACCCCACCAGACGACGCGTGGGACCCTTGGCTTTGATCGCCTGCAACGCTCGCTGCCCGACGAAGGGAGCCCCCTTGTCCAGTTTGACGATCCATCCGAGCCGAGCCTCGTAGGGATTGATGGTCTCGTCGATATCGTTGCCGTAGAGGGCGTATCCCATCTCCAGACGAAGCGAGTCCCTGGCGCCGAGCCCCACCGGCTCGGCGCGTCCCGCACCCACCAGCGAGCGCCACATGACTTCGGCATGTGTGGACCGGAAGTACAACTCGAATCCATCCTCTCCGGTGTATCCGGTCCGAGAGATGAAGCACTGGACACCGGCCACTTCTCCCACGCCGAAGTAGTAGTATCCGATGCTGCTGAGGTCGACGTTCGTCAGTGACTGCACGAGGGGCTCGCTCGCTGGCCCCTGTATCCCGAGGAGGGCTACCTCCTCCGAAATGTTCTTGATTCGAGCATTGATGCCCGACTTCTTCCCGACGATGTGCTGCCAATCCTTCTCGATGTTCGCTGCGTTGACGACGAGCATGACTTTATCGTCGAAGCGGTAGGCGAGGCAGTCGTCGACAAACGTCCCCTCGTCGTTCAGTAGCCCCGTATACTGCGCCTGACCGTCTTCGATGGCACCGAAGTCGTTGCATGTAAGGCGATTGACGAAAGCGTTGCGATCCGGTCCCGTGATTTCGAACTCCCCCATATGGGATAGATCGAATACGCCGACGCTCGTGCGCACGATCTCATGCTCGTTGGTGATCCCCGTGTACTGCACCGGCATCTCGAAGCCAGCGAAGGGAACCATCTTCGCACGGGCCTCGCGATGGAGATCGTAAAAAGCCGTTCGCTTGAGCGCGTTTCCACTCATGAAAACTCTTCCTTTCCACTCAACCCATCAGCGTCGCCAGCAGTGCCTTCTGAACATGTAATCGGTTCTCTGCTTGATCGAAAACGCGCGATTGCGGGCCATCGATCACCGAATCCACCACTTCCTCTCCCCGATGCGCCGGCAGACAATGGAGGAAGATGGCATCCGGCGCCGCGAGCTGCATCAACTCGTCGTCGACGATAAACCCCTTGAAGGCGAGCTGGCGCGCCTCCGTCTCCGATTCCTGGCCCATGGAGGCCCAAACGTCCGTGTTCACCACGTGGGCGCCCCGCACCGCATCATCGGGATCCTCAAACATGGATATCCGGGTCGAACGCTTGGCCCATTCGAAGATCTCTCGATCCGGTTCGTAGCCCTCGGGACACGCGAGTCGCATCTCGAAGCCCAGCAGACCCGCCGCGTGCAACCACGAGTTGGCTACGTTGTTCCCGTCACCAATCCACGCAACCACCCGGCTCTGCCAACCGCCGAGGGCTTCCCGCACCGTGAGTAGATCGCCGAGGATCTGGCAGGGGTGAAGGCGATCCGTGAGGCCGTTGATCACTGGCACGGTGGCATACCGGGCTAGCTCCTCCACGTCCGCTTGGTCGAACGTGCGGATCATGATGCCGTCCACGTACCGCGACAGCACTCGCGACGTGTCCTTGATGGGTTCACCGCGGCCCAGCTGTATGTCGCGGGCCGACAGGAACAACGCGTGCCCCCCCAGTTGAAAGGCGCCAGCCTCGAACGACACCCGCGTCCGCGTGCTGCTCTTCGTGAAGATCATCGCCAGCGTCTTGCCGGCCAGCGGCTTCTCTGCGTACGCACCGGCCTTCATCTGGGCAGCGAGATCCAGCACACTCACTAGATCAGAGGGCGTGAGATCGGGAATCTTGAGAAAATCGCGTTTCGGCATATCGAGGGACACAGGTCGGCCAAATTGACAGCCTGGGCGAAGGATTTTAGCAGCGCGGGCGGGAGGTGTAAAGGAGGTGTAAAGATGGAATGGGGACCCGAGTCAGTCAGAGGATGTACTTTCGAAGGTCCTCGTCCTCCACGATTCGAATCAGGCGCTCACGGACCGTCGCTTCGTCAAACTGGATCTGCTTTTCGTCCCGATCAGGAAGCTCGAAAAGGACGTCCTCCAACAGGGTGGTCATCACGGTGTGAAGGCGCCGAGCGCCGATGTTTTCGGTTCGCTCGTTCATCATCATGGCGATCCGTGCAATCTCCGCCACGCCGTCGTCGGAGAATGAGAGCTCCGCCCCTTCTGCGGCACAGAGGGCTCGATACTGTTTGATCAGCGAGTTTTCCGGCTCCATCATGATCCGGACAAAATCCTCCTGGGTAAGCGAGCTCAACTCGACGCGAATGGGGAAGCGACCTTGAAGTTCCGGAATCAAGTCCGACGGCTTGGACACGTGAAACGCCCCAGCGGCTACGAACAAGACGTGATCCGTACGCACGTAGCCATAGCGCGTCTGGACAGTGGAGCCCTCGACGATCGGCAGCAGATCGCGCTGCACCCCTTCGCGGGAAATATCCGGACCGGTCTGACTCCGCTCCCCGGCGATCTTGTCGAGCTCATCTACAAAGATGATCCCGTGATTCTCCACCCGGTCGAGCGCCTCGTTGACCACATCGTCCATGTCTACGAGCTTCTTCAGCTCTTCGTCGAGCAGGATACGCCGCGCCTCGGTCAGCCGCACAACGCGCTTCTTGGTGCGTTTGGGCAGCATCTCCTGGAGCATCTCGGTGAAGTTCACATCAGGACCTTCCATCCCCGGCTGGGGTTGCATGAAGTCGAAAATCGGGAAAGCCTGCTGTGAGACTTCGATTTCGACCTCGCGGTCCTCCAGCTTCCCATCGCGGAGTAATTGGCGCAGCTTCTCGCGAGTTCGGCCTCGCCGCTCAGCGCCCTCCTCACCGTCCATCGCTTCCGCGTCCCCTCGGCGTACCTCCCCACCCGAGCTCACGATGAAGAGCTGCCGCCCGTCCTCGTCCTTGGTCTCGGCTGGCTCCTCCAGTTTCTCGGGGGCACGAGCGGTCTGAGGCGGTACGGTGGGAGGAGCCGGCAGCAGAAGATCCAGCAGCCGATTCTCGGCGCGCTGTTCCGCCGTCGGATAGACATCGTCTTCGCGCTCGCCCCGAACCATGTTGATGGCGGCATCGACGAGGTCACGCACCATTGACTCGACATCGCGCCCCACGTATCCCACTTCCGTGAACTTCGAAGCCTCCACCTTGATGAAGGGCGCGCCGGCGAGACGTGCGAGCCGCCGAGCGATTTCGGTCTTTCCGACACCGGTGGGACCGATCATGATGATATTGTTCGGCAGGATCTCATCGCGGATCTCTTCCGATGCCCGCTGCCGCCGCCAACGATTCCGAATCGCGATGGCCACGGCTTTCTTGGCTGCACCCTGTCCCACGATATAGCGGTCCAGCTCCTGAACGATTTGCCGCGGTGGTAGCTCCTCCAGCCACGGCAGGGGGTCGGGACCCGAGTCCGCCTGATTCAGTTTGCTGACAATCGTTTCAGCGTCTGCTGCCATGACGTTCATCTCTCATTGTGGCCTCCGCCGCATGGCGGGGGCTCTCGGTTGCGCCTGCCGTCGTCACGCTCCGGTGCCCGCGTCCAACTCGAGTACCGTGATGTGCCGATTGGTAAAGACGCAAATATCCGCCGCGATCTCCATGGCCCGACGAACGATGGCGTCAGCGGAAAGTGCGTCGTTGTCCGCAAGGGCACGAGCGGCGGCCAAGGCGTAGTTCCCACCACTCCCAATGGCCAGGATGCCGTCGTCCGGCTCCATCAGCTCTCCCGTCCCCGAAATAAGGAATACGTGATTCGTGTTTGCCACTGCCAAGAGCGCCTCGAGGCGGCGGAGCACCCGATCGCTCCGCCAGTCCTTGGCGAGTTCGACAGCCGCCCGTGGCAGGTTGTCCGGAAACCGCTTGATCTTCTCTTCGAACTTCTCAAAGAGGGTCAGCGCGTCCGCCACGGCACCGGCGAAGCCGGCGAGCACACGCCCGTCGGCCAGCTTTCGGATCTTGTTCGCATGGGCCTTCATCACGGTATCACCGATCGTGACCTGGCCGTCTCCGCCCATGGCCACCCGCCCGTCTTTCAGTACGCACAGAATCGTTGTAGCCTGTGCAGTCGGGGTCATGCTCGCTTATGCCCTCGGATGCGAATGTTGGTACACCTTCTTGAGACGCTCCACACTCGTATGAGTATACACTTGGGTGGTGCTGAGCGAAGAGTGCCCCAGGAGTTCCTGGACGGCGCGGAGGTCCGCTCCAGCGTCCAGGAGGTGAGTGGCGAAGCTGTGCCGTAGACTGTGGGGGCTGGCGTCCGTCGTGCGTCCCAGATTCTGAAGCAATTGTCGCATGACGTATTGAACACCGCGCGGGCTGAGCCGCCTCCCACGCTGCGAGAGGAAGAGGGCTCGCTTGGCATCGGTGCTCGCACCGCGCCGCTCGAGCACCACCTCGCGCTGAGGATAGTACCGGCGCAGGGCCCGACCGGCGTGGCTTCCCAGCGGTAGAATACGCTCCTTGCGCCCTTTCCCTCGAACCTTCACCTGGTCCGACACGAGATCCACATCCGACACGTTCAGCCCTACGAGCTCCGATAGTCGCATCCCTGCCGCGTAAAACAGCTCGACCATCGCCAAGTTGCGGGTTTCGCGGAAACCATCGCGGCGCGCCAACCATTCCAGGTATTCGAACAGCCAATCGATCTCAGAGCGATCCAATACCGCGGGGAGGCGGCGCTCGAGCTTGGGTAACCGAACCGCCCGCACGGGATCGTTGTCCACCCCGTATCGAATGCCGAGGAAATGATAGAACGTGCGAAGCGCAGAGACCGCCCGAGCAACGGACCGTTTTGCCAGCCCGCGGCGGCGCAGCTCGCTCATGAAGCTTCGTACGGCCAGCCGATCGACCGTGGACCAGTCCCACCGTGCCGGGCCACCGTAGTAGGTGTCGCAGAAGTCCTGGAAGCCGGCAAGATCCCGCGTGTACGCTTGGACGGTATTCGGGGAGTCGTTGCGTTCGTCTTCGAGATACCGGTGAAATTCACGAGCCTCCGGCCGGCTCCCGGGCGTCGCCGGGCCTCGCGCGCGCCGTGGCCTCACGCCGGCACAGCCGCGACGCGCTCGGCAAATCCACGCATGGCATTCATGGCGCGGTCAGCCAGTAGCTCGCGTTTTCGCCGTTTGTCACGCACGCCCTGCCCGAGGGGTGGCAGGAGCCCGAAGTTGGCGTTCATTGGCTGAAAGTGGGCCGGCGACGCGTCGGTGAGATACGCCATCAGCGCACCCAGCATCGTCGTGCGCGGCGGGATGCATGGCTCGAGTCCGTCCAGCAGACGGGCGAGGTTGATTCCGGCAAGCAGACCCGTGGCAAGAGATTCGGTGTACCCTTCCACCCCTACGAGCTGCCCTGCAAACAACAAGCTTGGCTCGTCCCGCGTCGAGAGATGCGGCGTGAGGGACGCGGGCGCATTGAGATAGGTGTTCCTGTGCACGCTTCCGTAGCGATAGAATTCGGCGTTGCCGAGTCCCGGAATGGACCGAAAGACACTTCGCTGCTCACCCGTCCGTAACCGCGTCTGGAATCCCACGAGATTCCACATCTGTCCCGCACGATCCTCTCTTCGAAGTTGGACCACGGCATGCGGGATCTTGCCGGTCGTGGGATCGGGAAGGCCCACTGGCTTCATGGGGCCAAATCGGGGGGTCTCGCGCCCGCGGCGGGCCATTTCTTCGATAGGAAGACATCCCTCGAAGTAGGGAATGGGATCGAAGGCTTGGCCGGGATATTGATCAGCGACGAGTAACGCGTCGATGAATCGCTCGTATTCCTCACGGTCGAGTGGAGCGTTGAGAAAATCATCTCCCTGGCCCTTGCCGTATCTCGAGGCCGCATAGAGCTGCGAACGGTCGAGCATGTCATTGCCCACGATGGGAGCGATCGAGTCGTAGAACGCCAACGAGTCAATACCCAACCGATCAGCGATGACGTCCGTGAGCGCGTCCGACGTGAGGGGACCAGTGGCCACCACGGCTGGCGACCGTAACTCGGTCACCTCCGCGCGCTCCACGCTGATGTTCGGATGGCCGGTGATCCGCTTGGTCACCGCTGCGCCGAACGCCTCGCGATCGACGGTGAGGGCCGATCCTCCAGGAATCCGAGACGCGTGCGCGGCCTGCAGAAGAACACTTCCCAACACGCCAAGCTCGGCCTTGAGAAGACCGTGCGCATTGGTCACATCGAGGGATTTGAAGGTGTTACTACAGACCAGCTCGCCGAGCTGTTCAGTTTGGTGGGCCGGTGTGGACAGCCGGGGACGCATCTCGTACAGTGTCACGGCCACCCCTCGCTCGGCGAGTGCCCACGCGGCCTCGCTTCCGGCGAGGCCGCCGCCGACCACCGTGGCCTTCACGTCGTTGCCGGCTCGCCTGCCGCCTCCTCGAGCGTGAACTCTTCCTCGCACTTCAGACAGCGACGATAATCGCCGCGGGCTTTCGTAGACCGCTGCTCCGAGCCGGGGAACTCGCACGCCGGACATGCATCCGGTCCCGGACGGTACCACGTCGAGAACGTGCAGTCGGGATAGTTGGCACACCCGTAGAACGACCGACCCCGGCGTGTGCGCCGCTCGGTGAGGTCACCCCCGCATTGAGGACAAGGCACGCCAAGCGGGACGGGGCGCGTATGCTTGCACTCGGGGTAGCGCGTGCATGCGAGAAACTCACCGTACCGTCCCGTCTTGATGACCATGGGTGCGTCGCACTCCCGACACGTCTCGTCGGTAGGCCGATCGGGCGCTTTGTCCCGCTTGAGCGGTCGCGTATAGCGGCATTCGGGATAATTGGTGCAGGCGATGAACGGACCAAACCGGCCACTCTTCACGGTGAGCTTGCCGCTGCATTCAGGACACGCTTCCTTGTCGAGATCCGAGACATCATACGCCTCGCGGATCATGGCTTCCGTATCGACGGACTCGAGGGCCTTGGAGAAGGGACCATAGAAATCCGCGAGTACGCGCTGCCATCCCAGGGCTCCTTCCTCGACTTTGTCGAGCTCGTTCTCCATCTGTGACGTGAACTCGACATTGAAGATGTCCGGAAAGCGACTCACCATCACTTTCGCGACGGTTTCACCGAGGTCGGTGGGATGAAATCTCCGTTTCTCCATGCGCACGTACCCACGATCTCGAAGGGTCGAGACGATGGTGCTGTACGTACTAGGCCGCCCAATTCCGAGTTTCTCGAGCTCCTTGACCAGGCTCGCTTCGCTGAAGCGTGGCGGCGGCTCGGTGAAATGTTGGTTGGGCTCGATGGCGAGCACCGTCGCCTCGTCACCCTCGGCCAACGGTGGAATTGGTGAAAGATCCTCAAAAGTCTCTTCGTCACCCTGTTCCTTGGCCTCGTAGTAGATGACATGGAAGCCATCGAACACGACAACGGACCCCGTGGCGCGGAACAGGTACTTGCCGAGATCGAAGTCCACCGTGGTCGTGTCGTACACGGCCGGTGTCATTTGTGACGCGACGAATCGCTGCCAGACGACCTGATACAGCTTGAATTGATCCGCACTGAGGTGCTTCTTGATGTGCTCGGGGCGTCGCGTCACATCCGTGGGACGAATCGCCTCGT
Source organism: Gemmatimonadales bacterium (assembly GCA_041615815.1). Lineage (GTDB taxonomy): Bacteria > Gemmatimonadota > Gemmatimonadetes > Gemmatimonadales > GWC2-71-9 > JBDHDH01. The sequence goes on from JBFJCP010000042.1 coordinate 13,610, forward strand.
GGGCGTCTTGAGCGCGAGCCGATTTCTTGGTTTTGTACACATTGGGCTTCTCCGGCAGATACGGCTCGGCGTAGCTCGCGCCGATGAACGCCCGAACCGCGTCGAGCGCCGATCCGGCCACGCGGGTCGAATCCGTACGCATGTACGTGATCAGACCCACGGCGCCTTCGTCGCCCAGCTCCACGCCCTCGTAGAGTTGCTGCGCGATCCGCATCGTGCGGCTCGCCGAGAAACTGAGGCGCTTGGCTGCCTCCTGCTGCAGTGTGCTCGTGATAAAGGGTGCCGCCGGTCGCTTGCGCCGTTGCTTCTTCTCCACCGAGGTGACGACGAACGGCTTGCCCTCGACCTCGGACACGACGTTCCGTGCGTCCTGCTCCGAATGGAGCGACGGCTTCTTTCCCTCCACTTTATGCAGCTTCGCCGTGAACTGCTTTTGTTCCGCTTCGAGTTGCGCCTCGATGGACCAATACTCCTGGGGCTCGAAAGCGCGGATCTCCTGCTCCCGTTCGACGAGGAGGCGGAGCGCAACGGTCTGAACGCGGCCGGCGGACAGGCCGGTCTTGACCGACTTCCACAGCAGCGGGCTCGCCTTGTAGCCCACCAACCGATCCAGAATGCGCCGCGCCTGTTGGGCTTCCACCTTGCGACCGTCGATGTCCTGGGGATGGTCCAATGCTTCAGCGACCGCATCCTTCGTAATCTCGTGGAACCGAATGCGCCGCACCTTGTTGCCGTTCCCAATGTGCTCGGCAACGTGCCACGCAATGGCCTCGCCTTCCCGATCCGGGTCGGTTGCCAGGAACACGGTATCGGAATCCTTGGCCGCCTTCTTGAGTTCGGCCAGGGTCTTTCCCTTGCCCCTGATCGTCACGTACTTGGGTGCGAATCCCTTATCGACATCCACGCCCAGCTGGCGCTGGGGCAGGTCCCGGATGTGCCCCACCGTCGCCTTGACGGTGAAGTCCGCTCCCAGATACCGGCCAATGGTCTTGGCCTTCGTGGGAGACTCGACGACGACGAGCCTATTCTTCTTCCTACTCCTACTCGTCTTGGTACTCTTACTCGTCGTCTTCTTTGCGGCTTTCTTCGTTCGCTTCGTGGCCATAATCCTCTTTATAGGCAACCGGGGGAGGTGCGATTGTGAGATCCGGCACATGGGCCCCCGGGACGCCTCCCAGTTGTCATGCGCTCCTGGTGTCAACGTTCCGTCAACTGACTAACCGCCCACCGGTCCGCAGTTCCAGGTGTGGAAGGCCAGAGGCCTAGGGGGAGCGGCGTTCCCACCTAGGCCATCGTACCGTAAGCTGTATTATACCAATCACTTATAGAGCTCACAGGACCGCCGGCCCACGGACGGCGGGGGGCGGCATTATTACCACCCCACCCGAGATCGCGCAAGCTCAACTACCGCCGCGGCCACCGCTGCTGCGGTGCGGTCTTGGGTGGACACGGTCAGATCGGCCTGCTCGTAGAACGGTGCACGGAGGGTCAGCAGTTCCTCCATGCGCCCCTCCGGATGCCTTCCTTGGAGGAGGGGTCGAGTGTCGCTGGCCGCCGCCCGGGCCGCGGCGGGTGGAGGGGGCGTTTCAAGATAGACGATCACCGCGTGAGCGCGCGCGCGCTCCAGTGCGCCGGGCTGGGCGGCCCACCCCCCGCCCGTGGCGATGATCGCCGGCTCGTTATTGAGGGCTCGGTCGGTTTCCTCGAGCTCCAGAGTCCGGAACCGGGGCTCTCCCTCCTCGTCGAAGATGCGCGCAATCGTCTTCCCAGCTCGAACCTCGACGACCGCGTCGATATCGACGAAGGGGTATCCGACCGTCCGAGCGATCTGGCGGCCCACACTGGTCTTGCCCGATCCGGGTAGACCGATCAGCAGGAGGTGACGCTTCACGCCTCCGCGGAGGAGATGTCGTCCCAGCGTCGGGCCAGCATCTCGAGGTATTGCTCCCGGTTTGCACGCATCTCGGTGAGCGAGTCCCCACCAAATTTTTCCTGCATCGCCTGCGCGGCCACGAGTGCTGCCATTGCCTCGGCGATGACACCCATCGCGGGGACCGCGGTGACGTCGGAGCGTTCGGATTGCGCTTTGGCGGTATCACCAGACGAGATATCGACCGTCTCGAGGGGGCGCCGCAGCGTCGAAATGGGTTTCATCGCTACTCGGATGACAATGGGTTCCCCGGTGGACATGCCGCCTTCGAGCCCGCCGGCCCGGTTGGTACGTCTGGCGAACCCACCCGTGTTGGAACGCCCCGAACGCACGATCTCGTCGTGCACTTCCGATCCGCGTTTTCTGGCCGCTTCGAAACCGATCCCAATCTCGACTCCTTTGACGGCCGGAATGGACATCATTGCATGGGCCAGGCGTCCGTCGAGTTTCCGATCCCACGACACATGTGAACCGAGCCCAATGGGTAGCCCGGTCACGACGACTTCAGCCACTCCCCCGAGCGTATCGCGATCTTTGACCGCGGCATCGATGGCCTCGACCATCTTCTCGGACGCTTGCGCATCGAGACAGCGGACCGGTGACCGATCGGCAACCTCGTTGAGGGGCATCGGTACGCGTTCCAGTTCCGGCGCACGTATCGGGCCGAGCTCGATGACGTGACTGCCGACGTCGACGCCGAACTCCGCGAGAAGCTGGCGGCATGCGGCACCGCACGCCACTCGGGCGGCCGTTTCTCGAGCGCTGGCCCGTTCCAGGATGTCCCGGGCGTCGGCCCGGCCGTACTTCAGAACGCCCACCAGGTCGGCGTGCCCGGGTCGGGGCCGAGTCACGCGACGACGACGCTTTGCTCCGGGATCCTCGTCCGGCTCCGGGGCCATGATATCCGTCCAGTTTTTCCAGTCGCGATTCCAGATGAGCATCGCGATTGGCGATCCGAGAGTCTCGCCTGCCCGAACCCCGCTGAGCAATTCGACTTGGTCTGCCTCGATCTTCATCCGCGCACCGCGTCCGTAGCCGGCCATCCGGCGCCGAAGTTGGTGATTCACGTCGTCTGCGAGGAGCCGCAGTCCGGCGGGCATTCCCTCGAGAATCGCTACGAGGCCCTTCCCGTGCGATTCACCGGCGGTGGTGAAACGAATCACGCCGTTGCTCCCGTCTCAGCTATTGGCCACTCGTCGGTATTCGGTTCCACGTTACTCGCTCTCGAAAGTGGTCTGATGATGGCGGCGTCGTAAAACGACGAGCCCGACCGCCAGCCGGTCGGGCTCGACTCGAAACCCTCTCGCGGTCTGGCGATGCTCAGTTGAGCGGCGTGCCCCAATCCCGCGTCTGGAAGATATTCGTGATGGGGGGCAGCGTAACGATGACGACGCCCGAAACGGTCACACCGACCAGGATTTGTTCGCCGGCCGCAGTCTTCGCCACCCGGAGCGGCCCGATGATGGGATCCTTGATGGGGATCGTCGCCACTTTGCCATAGAAGAACGTATCGAAGACTTCGATGGTCGGTCCAGGCGCAGCGCTGAACATCAGCCGATCGTTGGGATCCAACGAACCGCCGAAGGTGGGCGTGCCGGCGTCTCGGGCGTCGAAGGCATGATCGAAATTCAAGTCCATACCCGGGTTGTTGCCGCCGATGGAGACGAGACCCTGGAGCCGGAGACCCTCGTCGAGGACGTAGATCGAATCTGACCGAATCAGGTTCGTGAGCCCGTTGAAGTTGATACCGACGGATTTCACGGCGATCGCCGTGTTGACGACGAAGTCGCGGACGCGGATCGCGCGTGACACACCCAGGTCCACGATCTCGGGACCGGAGAACGTGGTCCCCTGAATCGTGGCGCTACAGTTTTGCGTCGCGGTTCCGGGAACGGCGCTGTACCCGATGGCTCGCGCGAACCCGAGGGACGGATCGACGGCCGATCCGCCTTCGCCGATGACTGCGTGCGTGAAGTTCCCCGAGTTTCGGACGAACGTGGTGTCGATGAACCCGAGCTCAGTCATCTCAACCGTGCGGCCACACGCGGCGGACAGAATAGTTTGGATCGTCGTGCCGGGGCCGCGATCCACCAGCACCTGCAGCGTGTCGGTGTCCGGAGACGGCGCTTTTTCCGCCTGTTCCCAGAAGAAGTGGGATTCGGGCGTTCCGGCCGTGAGGTTCTCCCAGCGGATCGAGCCTCGGAATTGGAATATGTCCGGCTGCGCCTCGGTTGGCACGGTGGAATAGACTGCGTAGATGCTGTCCGCCGCACACGAGGTGCTCCCTGTGGTGGGCCGGCACGTGGCGCCCACGTACTGCGGGCGATCCGAGAAATCGAACTCGAGGATCTTGAGCTTGATCAGACCCGTAGCCGGATCGATCTCCGTCTGGACGCTCTGGATCAGGAAGTTGGGGAGAGCGTGGCGGCGGAGCTCCCGCTGCAGGAACCCATTCACGACCGAGAAGTTCGTCCCGCCGGAATTGGCGACGATGAGGAGCGTGTTGGTGGTGCCAAGCGTGTCCACGGGCCAACGGGCGATCCCCCAGGGTTGCGAGCCCACAGGGATGCCAGCTGCGGAGAAGGTGCTGTCCGAGAGTCGGAAGATCTCGAGTCGGTCCAGATCGATATTCGTCATGAAGATCTGGTTCAGGACATCGTTGTAGATCGCGTCCGCGATCCGTCCCCCCGCTGGGAGCGCTCTGGTGATCCCGTTGACGACCAGGACCGTGTCCAAGGCTTGGGCCGCGCTTGCGCTTGCTCCAGCAGCCCCGGCTGGCGGGCTCGACTGCGACGTCCCGCGGTTCCCCGCTCCGTCCACCGCGAAGCCGGTGATGACCACCGATTGTGGGAGCGTGCCGAAGCTGAAGCTCAGTGGATAGGTCACGGTCACATCCGTGAAGTTGCCACTGAAGTTGGTGGAGTCACCGGCAATCGGGGCACCACCACCCACGAGCGTGGCTGTCCAGCCGATCCGCGTGATCCCGCTGGCATCGGTCGCGTTGACCTTGATGGAATCATCCACTTCCACGCGGTCATCGACCGTCACCTTGACCGTGGGAGCCGTATTATCGTTGGCGGCGGATTGAATCTGGATCGTGACGGGCGTGCTGGACGCGCGACGGCCGTCACCGTCTTCGGCAAAACCGGTGATCGTGAAGTTGCCCGACGTCGCCGAACCCGGCACCGTCAGGGTATCGACGAAGACGATGCTATCCGGAAGCGGCGGCACCGCCGTCGCCGTCGAGTCTCCACCGGCGAAGGCCCCGCTCACCAGGTAGCCCACCTTTGCGACGCCCTCGGACTGGCTTCCCACAACCCGCACCTCCAGCTGCTTACCCGCTGAGGTCACGGCACCGTCTGTGGGACTGGTCAGTCTTACGATCAGGGCCGCCTCGTTGACCAGGAACACGGAATCCACCGCGGTTGCGGCGTTGTCGTTCCCATCCACCGCGGTGGCGGTGATCACGATGGTTCCGCCTGCGGTGGTGTTGGGAGGAAGCACCACTTGATAGCCGACGGCAACGGATGTTACCGCGGTATTGAAGATCGAGTCGATCTGGAGCGTGAGGCCGCCGCTCAACGCGGTCGAGATCTGTTTGAGGCCGAGGTTGTCCGCCGCATTGACGTTGAAGACGACGCCCTGCTCGAGCGTCAGCGTGTCACCGGCTGGCTTTTCGATGAAGACGACGGGGAGGATGTTGTCCCCGGCCACGGCACCACCCAACCGTTGCTCGTTGCATCCCGTCATCAAGACCAGCGCGGTGCACCCTAGCACCGCACCACTGCGGCGTATCACGCGTCGAAGCATATGTTTTTCGATCCGTCTCGGTGTTAGTTCTGCGCCGACCCCACGACCGGGTTGTCGATAATGTGCGGTGTCACGAGGACCAACAGGTCCCGCCGCTCCTCTCGCCGAGTCGAGAACCCAAACAGGCCCCCGATAATCGGCAGGTCTACAAGGAACGGGATCCCGCTCTTGGCTACCGTGACTTGTGTCACAGTCAGCCCCCCAATGACCGCGGTTTCCCCATCGTTCACCAGTACTTGATTCTCGGCTTCCTGGGTTTGGAACGTGAATCCGAGATCGGCGGGTGCCGCGGCAATGGAAGAGTTCTCCGCTCGGAGCTTGAGCAGAACTTGCCGGTTGTTGGTCACGTGGGGTGTGACCTCCAACCGGATACCGGTGGGAACGATTTCCGTGGTGGCCCGGGGTACATTTTGGCCGCCGGCCTGTGGTGAGCTGACGTCGATCACCCGGATGGGCGTCCGCTCACCGTCCAGGATGAACGCGCGTGTGTTATCGGCGGTCGTGATGAGCGGCTGCGCTTCCAAGTCGGCAAGCTCAACGCGTTGCAGCGCCTCGACGAAGGTCGTCAGATTGAAATTCCCAATGGCCGTCGAATAGATGAGTTGTAACGCGGGCTGCAAGATCTGGGCTTCGGCGTTGGCGATGGCTGCCAGCGCGTTTCCGCCCAAGTCGACGATGTTGGTGTTCTCGTCGAAGAATTCCGTCGCCACCAAGGCGTCGGGCACGCCGTCGCCGTTGGTATCGATCGGTTCGGCACTCGCCGGGTCGGGACGCTGAACCAATTGGTTGAAAAACTGATCGGGACTTCCGAGGTCGTAGCGCACGCCGAGCTCCTCGATATCCGTCCGGTCCACAAGGATCAGCTTGGCCTGGATGGACACCTGAGGTGTCGGAATATCGAGCTGGGCGACGAACAAGGAATCCGAGACGAGCCGACTCTCGACGTCGGTGATGATGATGCTGTTTGTACTCGTGTCAGCCTTGACGCGTCCTCTCGTGGATACGACGAACTCCAGCGATGACGCCAACGCAGCCGCGTTCTGGTAGTTCACGGGGACGATCTTGGTGCGGAGCGGCTCCAGCGAGTCGCGCGCTGCGAGAACTTCTCGCGAATCGATAGTGATGATCCCGTTCTCCTCCACCGCCGAGAGACCCTGTGACTCGAGAATCGCGCGGAACGCGATGTCCCAGGGTTGGTTCTTCACTTCCGCGGTCACGTGGCCCCGCACGTCCTTCCCGATCAGAATGGTTTTTCCACTGATCTCGGCAAAACTCGCCATCACATCGGCAATCGCCGCCGAATCGAAGGACGCGGTGACAGTGGGCTGCTGAAACTGACCTTGGAGCGGCGTCGTCGACGCACGCGATGCCCGCGCAGCAACGGGCTCGGGCTCGGCGGCCGCTGCCGGCGGGAGATCGGCTGGTGCCGTTGAGGACCAAGCCGTGAAGTTCCGGTCCGCCCCGAACGTGATACGGATAGCGTCGTCCGCATACTCGAGCTCGTAATCCCGCAATGCCTCGAGCTCGAGCACGATGCGAACGACATCCGGCCGAAACTGCGAGTAGCGGATGTTCTGAATGCCGCCGCGGTTCTCGCCGTCATAGCCCGCATGGGGAACGCGGAGCTTTGCACCGAGAACGTCTATGACGAGTCGCGCGGGATTGCGGAGCGTGAAATCCTGAACGCTCACGACGCCACGGACGTCGATGATCACTTGCGCCCGGCCGGGGGCCGGCAACACACTGACCGCAGTCACTTCGCCCGGCGCGTCCGCGAGAGCTCGGGGCGCCACGAGCACCAGTGCCGCGATTACGAGTGTGACTGACCGCTTCATGGTTGACCCTCCCGCCTGCGCCGCTGTTGGAGCACCACCTGGCGTTCCACACCGAATTCTTCGACGACCATGACGATCTCCCTGGGACGAATCTCGACGATGCGCATGCGACCCAACGCGTCACCGACGCGCACCGTGTAACGCTGGTTGACCGTTGTGTCGCGGAGGACGGCGACGCTGTTGCTGGGAAAACGTGCGTTGTACGTGATCGTCGTTACCCGAAGATCCTCGAGCAACGGCCGAACTTCACCCGACCGGAGAAGGGAGAGAAACGGATCTCGTCCAGATCCCCGATACGAGAAAACCTCCCGCACCAACTGTGTGCCCCGTGCGGGAACCGTGTCCTGAGCCGGTGGGGATTCCACGGCCACCGTGTCCGGCCCACCGGTCTCGACGCCGGCCACTGGTTGGGCGACATCCGCCGCTTGCCCCGCCGGCGTGCCCGCGGGGGGCTGCTCGTCTCCCCCACCACACCCCATGGCGACCGCGGCGAGCAGAGCCACCGAACCCCACTTACTGGAGGCCAAGGGTGTCCCCCGCCGTTTGCGGCTTCACAAAGGTTCGTAATTGGAACACCGCCTCGAGCAGCGCCCCGGACGTATCCGCGTACGCCTGCTGGGCCGTGACGTTGGCCTGCGAGATCTGGAGATTGTAGGGCACGATGATCCGCGGTAGCGATGCAATATCCGCCAGGAACTCCCCGATCTGGTCGAAGTGCCCGAACACGCTGAATCGATAACGTTGAACCTCGAACGGCATCGTCGGCTCGGGGTTCTGTGGCTGGATTTGGCCAATCTCGACCCCTCGGAGTCGAGCTCGCGAGGCGACGTCATCGATCAGCGACGGGACCTCGGCGCCGGAGGGAACGAGCCGTCGCATCAGGGAGAGCCCGCCTTCGTAGTCGGCAACCCGGCGCCGCAAGTCCTCTACGGTGCCTCGTGCCAAATCCTGTCGAGCGGAATCGACCATGGCTTGGAGCGAATCCACTCGCTGTCGCAGTGCTTGCTCCTCGGCCAACTTCGGTTGTCGCCAATAGAACCAAAACGCCGCCGCCCCACCGAGTGCCAAGATGATGGCGAGGATCATGACCTGCTGGCGTTCCCGTTGCGAGAGTGCCATCGCTCGCTCCTACCGCACCGATTCGCCGACAGGCACGGTGCGGATATACACCGAATCGGCTTTGCGGAAGTCCGCGGTGATGGTGAAAGCCGTGATCGGCTTCGCCTCCTCGACGACCGTCTGGGTGGCTCCCGGAACCACGTTGGTGATCCACGGAGAATCCCCCAACTGGCGCAGGAATCTCGTATAGGCACCGATGTCTGCCGTCCGGCCCGTGATGGCAAATCGCACGGGCGGCGTGACCACCGTGTCCGCGGTCACGGGCGGTGTCACGAACTCGATCCCCACGAGCCAGGTAAAGTCGGGAAGAGACTTCGTGACCTCTTCCATGACATGGGGCCACACGTAGCGATCGGCGTCGATCTCACGGATGGACTGGAGCTCCGCGAGCAGAGAATCCCGTAATCGCTCGGCACGGCGTTTCTGCGCCATGAGCGCACGGAACCGACGCGCTTCTCCCTCCGCCGATTCCAACTCGTTGTTCAGACCCACGAGCTTGGCCTGCTGTGTGATGAAGACGAACCCGATCGCCAAGAGGACGAGCACCCAAGCGCCCACAGCGCCCACCAGCAGCGGATCGCGGACCGACTTGAAGACATCGCCGAACTCCGGGAGCTTGAGCCCCGCTCCGGCTTTTTTCTTCCGTTGGCTCGGAAGGAGATTGATCTCGATCATGATAAGGGCGCGTTCCGCACTACGAGCGACGGAGTGCGAGTCCGGTGGCCAACATCAGCAACGGCGCCACCTCGTCGACGTTGATGGTATCGAAGACCCCTTCGGCCACGGCCAGCCGCTGAATGGGGCTGGCAACCTCAACCGGGACCTGGAGACGCTGACCCAACACATCAGTCAGACCGGGCACACGTGCGCCGCCACCGGAACAGTAGACGCGCTCGATCGAGCCAGCGTCCCGGCTAGCGCTCTGGAGAAACGCGCCGGCCCGTTCTAGCCCCACCGCGATCTCCTCCCCACGCGACTGGATGTACGGATCCAGTTCCGGTGTGCGTTCGAACCCCTGGAGCATGCCGTCAGCGTCTTCCGCCGACAATCCCCGCTCCCGTTGGAGGTCCTCGCGGAACTTCCGTGTGCCGACGCTGAGATCCCGGGTCAGCAGGGGCACGCTGTCCTGGAGGATGTTCACGTTCGTCAGTTCGTGACCGATGTTGAGCAGCGCCACGACGCCCCGCATGGCCTCCGGGTAGTTCACCTCGAACGCGTTGTGCAACGCGAAGGCGTCCACATCCACGATTTCCGCCTCGAGCCCCGCCTGAGACAACAGCTGCACCTTGTCCTCGACCAGCTCGCGCTTGGCGGCCACGAGAAGGACTTCCATTTGGAGGCCCTCGCTCTCCGGATCCAAGATCTGGAAGTCCAGTTCGACCGCCTCGATATCGAACGGCACGTGCTGCTGGGCCTCCCAGCGCACGACCTCGTATGCGTCACTCTCTTTCATGCGGTCGACCTGGATCTTCTTGATGATCACGTCGCGACCGCCTACTGCCACCACCACACGTTTGCGCTTGATCCCCGCCGTCTTGAACAAACCCTGAATCGTATCGGAGACGATGCCGGGATCCATGATCTCACCTTCGACGATCGCGTCGGCGAGCACCGGCGTCACCGCGACGCGGCTCAGCACCGGTTCAGTCTTTCCATGCTCGACGGCGACGAGTTTGATGAGACCACTTCCGACGTCGAGGGCGACGCTCTGTTTTGACCCACCGAACCCAAAAAGCGCCATATCTCCCTACGGATTAACGAGATAAGAGGGGTGAACGGCAACCTACAGTACCGCCCACCCCATTTTTTGTCAAGCTCCCAACCTACTTGAAGTTAACCCCCCAACCCCAGCCAGCATTGTGACTTAGGTCACTTTAGTAGAGGTTGATCCAGCTCCGCTCCTGGACCAACGCGCCCTGCGCCGTCGCTGTGAGCGCCTTGATCACTGCACAACTCGAAAAGTTGACCACTGCATCACCCAGCACCGTGCTCTGATCCAGATCCACGTTGGCCGCGATCACGCCGCCGTTGAAGTGTCCGCCGGTACCCGTCGTTTTGAGAGTTCCCTTGACAATCACTGGGCCGTAGAACCTGAATCCGCCCTGCACCGAAAGGTTGCCGTCCACGATCAGCACGCCCTGGCCCCGGACACCGTTGATGGTCAGGTTACTAGACGAGTAGACGATGGGATAGAAGTTGCCACATAAGCCCGTGGGATCGTCGGGATCCCCCCAGTTCTCGAGATCGCCGGTGTTGCAGGAACCGCCCAGATAGCTCGGCTCCACTTTGAGATTTCCGCCCGAGACCACCTTCGTCGCCATCGCGGCCAGGTCATCGAACGTCATGTCGCCGAAGGTCATCAGCTCGTCTGGATTGATCGTCGGATCCTCTTCCACGGGCGGGGCACCATCGACGCATGAGAATCCACCGCATCCGGACGTCGAGATCTTACTGATATCGTCCGTGAGGATCCCCGGTTCTGACGGTGCGGTGGACCCGCAACTCCATCCAGCGGGCGGCGTATCGTGTCCGTTGATCTGAGACGATCCGCCGATCTTGAGGAGCCCCTGCGTTTTCAGCGCTGCTTGGATGTCGATCTCCAAGGGCCGGAGCCGAATCAGCAGACCCATGTGATGCCGCGTCTGACTGTCGGGACTGAACCCCTCGCTCCGGACGAGGAACATCAGGTCGTTGAGACGGAACACACTGCCGCGGTACCAGCCTGCGCTCTTCGTGAGCTGACCACTGTAGCTGGCGCTGTCACCCACCGTCAGTGTGTTGTACGAGGTGGTGTTCCAGTTGGCTACCTCCAATTGTGCGCCCTCTTGTGCGGCGGCGAAGGCCTGTTGGTGTTTCAACGTGTTGAGCCCCACCCGCTGCTCCTGCATCCCTAGAAAGAACGCCCCTCCCACCAATCCACCGATCACCACCAGGGCAAAGACCGCCACCGCAAGGGCAACACCACGTTCGTTTCGAGCTTTCGACATGAGAATCCTCCTAAGCCACCGGCATTACTGGCGACGATTGTTCCGCAGGGCTGCGTGGGTGGTCAGCGTGTCGACGACATGTTCCATGGACCCCGAGACCCTCCGCACCGCCTGGGCGCTGCGACCGATGGCCTGAATCCCCACGCGTGCCACCATGTTTCGATTCACGGTGGCCGCGCCTGTCGTATCGAAGTAAGCAAACTGGAGGCCCGCCTGAGCCATGGGTCCGAGGATGGGCTGTATCGGGCCCCATCCAGACCCTTTGGTGAACACGCGCGAGCCAAGCCAGTAGTCGCCCGCGACGTCAGCGTACGTGAATAGCTGGACCATCTCGAACCCTCGAACCGGCGAGCCCTCCTGTACTCCCACCAATCCGCCCACGGGCCAAACATTGTCTAGGGTCACGGTGACACTGGGCGCGGCCATAGGGCAGGCCGTCTCGAGCGTCGGCGTGGCCGTCACGTTGGCGTGGACCCACAGATCGTCGCTGCGGGTCGTGGGATCGTTCTCGGCATACAGCAGCAGGGAGTCCCTCATGCCGTCGATGCCGCGTAACCCGTACGACGGGTTGCGCCACAGGATCACGGTGCCGGTGGCGCCGGCACTGATGGGTGGCTGGCACACGAAGAAGAGGCTTCGCATGGCCTTGTAGCTGATCAGGGTGTCGCCCATCGTCACGATGTCGCTGTCCACCGTGTCCGAGGCGTTCAACTCCATCAGCTCGCTCGGCAACAGTGTGACCGCGGCTCGCACGTTCCCCTGCATCTCCACCCGTTCGGTCTGCTGCCGGTAGATCCGTTGGTTGCTCAACAACAACTGGTACACGGAGCCCGCCACCAGCGTGGTCAGCACCAATGCCACGAGTAACTCGATCAACGTAAAGCCACGCCGGCTCATTGCTCGCTCCCCTTTATCTGCGTCAACAAGGAATCGTCGTCACGAACGTATCCGCCCGCATCCCACGTCCCGTGGGCGACTGCACGACCACGGTCACCCCCTCCGCGCGCCCGCCCGCCACCGTCTGCACCGACCACGACACCGCGTAGGGTCCCTGCTGCTGGCTCCCGTCCGCCATGTTGGGACAGCTCACGCTTCGCAACATCTCGAACCGCTGTCCTGCCACCGCACTCGCCTCGCTATAGCGTTGCCCCTGTCCGATCATGCGGGTCGTAACGGCGGCACTCGCCACCAGCCCCAAGAGCCCGATCCCCAACACCAAGACCGCGATCAAGACCTCGACGACCGTGAATCCTCGATTGTCCGTCATCGCAGTACCCTCCCCGCCCGCGAGATCAGAATCGTGTCCGCATAACTTCCCCGGGTCACGATGATCGTCGTGGATCCCGTCGTCGCTCCAATCCCTCGCGGATCGAAGACCAGGGAATCCGAGCTGGCCGAGACATAGGCCCCGAAGCGCTGGTACATGTTCTCGACGTGCCCCACCGTATCCACGGCACCGGTGACCGGATGCCGCGAGCGGATAACCAGGTCACCGCCCGAGAGCTGCAAGCTCGTGGCGGTACCGCGCTGCACGGCGGACGCCTTGGACTTGGCGACCATGCCGATCACGGCGTTGCGGGCCGAACGCATGCCCTGCTTGGTCATCGCTTGTCCGATTCGCGGGACGGTGATCGCCACCAGCGCCCCAATGAGCACCAGGGCGATTATGAGCTCCGCTACTGTCAGTCCTCGTCGATTCATCGGTCCTACCCTATGTCAGTCGAAGACATTCCATCTCAAGAATGATACCAAACCGTAAACCATTGGTATATAATCACTTATACGTTCTTCTCTGCACTGTGGTTCGTGCACGAAGTTGCATGAGATGCAGGTTCATGCACGCCGTCGCGGGCAGGTTCGGGTCCTAATAAGCATCGGCCGCACCCGCCCAGGCCTTCAGTCGCGCTCTTCACGGTAGCGCGGCTCGAACCCTTGGATTGTGATGGAGTTAACAGTCAGGTACTGCGGAGCGTACGCGAGTAGGCTGGGCGCGACGGAGCCCCGGCCGTCACAAGACGACCGGGGCTCCCGTTTCGCCGGGCGCTGTTTGTCGTGGCCCAGCGTGTTGCTGCTACTCGGCTACTTGTGCGGCTGGTCGAAATGCGCCTGGATGTTACCTCCGTCCAGGAAGCCCTCGACAAAGAGAACTTCCGTACCGCTGTCGTCGAAAATCCTAATCGACGCCCAATCGCACACCTGAGGGTCATCCGGAGACGTGCCCAGTTGACAGGGCTCCTTGGATCCCGGCTCGCCGGCGTCGACAAAGGTGAAATGAACCTCGGATCTCCCACCTTCGTTGTTGAGGACGCCTCCAGCAACGGCATTGAAGGTGTCAAACGGCGCCGGGGGAGGATCCGGCTGGACGTTGGGATCGTCGACACAATCGGTTACGATATCTTCCTTCGTGATGTGCCACTTGTTCCCGCCGCGCCAGTTGATCTCGAGGTTGTTGGTCAGCGTCACGTCACAGTGGATCGTGAACCCGCGAGTGATCCGGACGCCATCCATGCGGAGCTGGAACCCCCCGCCGGTCATACGACCCAGGAGAGGCTCACCGCCGTCGGTCGGGTTGGTGAAGGTGACGGTCGCGCCCTTTTTCCCGCTCACACGGACCTGGACGAAGTTGTCGTCCACAAAGTAGCAGGCCCCGGCCAACCCAGTTTCCTCGCACACGAGCGATTCGGGCTGGGTCGTCTCAAAGATCGTGACGAAGTTGATAGTCACCTGGCTGAACCACTCGTGGACAACCACACATTCACCGTCGCTAACGGTGACAGTGCTGCTCACACCGTTGATGCTGACCACGAACTCGCCCGTGCCCTCGATTTTGCACAGCTTGACCTTGCCCAGCTCGGGCTCGGCGCTCACGACCGAGAAGAGCGGACTGTCCACGGACTTGACTTGCGGCGCAGTGCCCTCGGTGCACCCGCTGAATAGGGCCAGCGCCGCAGCCAGCGTCCCCCATCCAGCGAGTCGGGCGCGATTTCGTTCAGACATGAATGGTGCCTCCAGTTGACGGTTTCCGGAAATCGTGTCCACGGGTCCACACAAACTGGCGAGCGGCGCTCAACCGGGCCGCGTTACTGCACTACTCGAGAAGTCAGCAACGCTGCGCGGCGCGTTGGGTAAGCTCGTAGGTGTGGATGCAAGAAAATGGCAAGAAGTGTTCCCCAGCACAGACATTTTGTGACAAACATCACAAGCTCAATTGTGCCAAGTAATTCACGCACTGATGCATACCATCCACAGGTGGCGATTTCGTTGCGGATCGCCTACGGGACGGGGAGTTGGTACTAATGCGTGCGAGAGACAATCCCGCGTCGAGAAATGGTGTGGAACGCTGGCGCAATCCTGGCGCCTCGGGTCGAACAGAGGGTGACGCAGCGAGCCCCAACCCCTGCAACGAGGTCGGGGCTCGGAGGCCGGTCCGCCTGGGACCGGTCTAGAGGCCGCGTCACCTCAGAAGGTAGTGCCGCCATCACCCTCGTTTCGATCCAGCGGACACCCCTGTTCGTTCGAAGCCTCGAATATGTTCTTGAGACCTTCAACGTCTCCGCCAGGGTACACGGCGTTGAAGGCCGCGATCACCTGAGCGACGGTCGCATCGGAAGCAACGTCCGGCGATGCAGCGTTCAACAAGGCAGCAATTGTGTGACGTCCGAGCGCCTTGAGACCACCGCCACCCTGTTTCAACACTTGCAGCAGCGTCTTGCCGGGGAATGCGTCCTCGAATACGGCCGAGAACTGCGTGCTCGGCGTGAAGGGCGCCGTCCACCAGCCAAAATGCTGCGACTGCTTCCAAAAGCCCGGCGTGCAGCCGTCACCACCCGGCGGCGGGGGCGGCGGGGGCGGCGGGGGCG
>JBFJCP010000043.1:0-27662 GCA_041615815.1 Gemmatimonadales bacterium
GGACAGGTGGGAGTGCTCGCGTTCGCGGGGGATCGGGTACTCGGGATGGACGTCATCGGAAGCCAAGACCTCTACGCCATGGTGCACGAGCGGCTCGTGACTGGCTACATCATGGATGCCCTTGCATCCCGTACGGTTCCCACCAACGCCGCGGACGACGGGCACGCCGCAGCCTTTCTCGAGCAGGTATCCGCCGCCCCTCGAGTCGAGGCTCCCACCGTGGGCCGCGGTACCTACCGCGTGCTGGCCGAGGGGGTGTTGGGGGGAGAGCTCGAAGACCAGAGTCGATTGGTGCATCTGAGCTCTTTCCCGGTCGGGGCCGAGTGATTGACTCGTGGCTGGACGACGCCGGCTCAGAGCGCCGGGTTCCGCCAGGCGCTCTGGCTCCTACCCTCGCTTCTTCCTCCACTTCCGCCAATACACTGCATACGCAGCGGCATTGAGCACCACCACGAGCGACGCCAGCGAGAGCTGCACGTGCGGCGTCAGATTTGCTGGGTAGACGATCGGCACTATGTAGTGCTCGATGAAGCCGCCAGCGTAGCCCGCATCTCCAGCCTGCTGGCGGAATGTGTTCTCCCATTCCGTGAGTGGACACATCCAGCTCACGAACTGCACCAGCACGGCCCAAGCCGCCGCCGGGAGATGGACCCAGGCGACCTTCCGCCAACGCCAAGCCAGGAAGCCACCCAGGCCCACGAACGCGATGAAGGCGACGTGGGCTAGGAAGAGAGCATCAGCCAAGAACGCGAAGAGCATTGGTGCCCTGGGAATCAGTGCGCGGACGCTCGGCGGACCGGCAGACGCCTGGTTGCTCGCAGACCCCTGGAGCATATCTTCGCGGTAGCGCCCAAGTCCCCCAACGAAAGGGCGACTCCGTGAAGATCTCGGTCATCATTCCGGCGTACAACGAAGCCGCCTGCCTGGATCGCACGCTTCAGGCAGTTTCCCGACTCAAGGGAGATTTCGAGCTTCTCGTGGTCGACGGGAGCAGCACTGACGAGACCTCTGCCATCGCCCGTCGATGCGGCGCCCGCGTTCTCACGGCAAGGCGCAGCCGCGCCGCCCAAATGAACGTCGGAGCGGAACACGCACGAGGCGATGTGCTGTTGTTCCTCCACGCAGACACGTTTCTCCCCGAGGAGGCGTACGATCAGGTCACTCGCACGCTCGCGGATCCTAACGTGGCCGGCGGATGTTTCCGGCTTGGCTTTGACCAGCATACCCCTGGCCTTCGGTTTTCGGCGTTCGTCACCCGGTTTTCGTTCCCGCTCTTTCATTTTGGAGACTCGGCGTACTTTGTACGAGCCACGGCGTTTCGGCAGCTGGGTGGCTACCGATCCTATCCGATTATGGAGGATATCGATCTCTGGCTCCGTCTCCGGAAGCGCCACCGTCTGGTGGTGCTCGAAAGCAGCGTGGTGACCTCGGCCCGCCGCTTCATCCGCTACGGCGTGTTCCGACAGCAGTGCCGGGGAATTTGCCTGCTGCTCCTGTTCCTGCTGGGCGTCCACCCCACTCGTCTCAAACGATTCTACGGCGAGGTGCGCTAGCATGTCAGACACCACTGCCACGAGGGCCGGAGCCGACTTCCGCAAACCCACGCCACGGGAACGGCTCCTCAACCCGGTGCGCACGGTGTGGCACTGGGTCTACTCCAACCTGCACCTTGGCCTGGAGTCCTACCACGTGTTGGACGCGATGGCGTTCAGGCCGCTCGGCGCGGGGCTCCTGTCGGAGAGGCATCCTTGGGTGACGGGAATGGCGCCGGAATTGGGAAGACCCATCTGGCCGGAGAACATCGTCTACGCTTCCCCACGCGCCGAGACATGGCGCGGCCCGCCGCCGGAGGACGATCAAACGATCGCCACGAAGATCGGCTCTTTCCTGGCCGCCATGGTGCAGCGGTCACTGTACGATCCAGAGATCCCGCATGGCCCAAAACGCCGCATGCCTCACGGCGTGAACTACCTGCATGGGTCGATCCACTACAATGGCGGTCTGGTGATTTTCAACGACATGCGGGACGGACGGCTTCATCTGTCGGACGCGGCGTTCACCCGTGAGGTTCGACGGTTTGCCAGTGAAGAGCGACGCGAGCTCACGATCGTGCTGCGGGAGCGGAGCTATCACCCCGATGAATACGCTTGGTTCGTGGCCTTCGTGCGAGCCCGATTGCGATGGTACGCGAACGGCAACGGTCCCACGAAGCGGCGAGTGCTGTGGGGTACGCCCAGCCCATACGCCGCCGTCAATCCGATTAACGGGAGTTGGGTCCGCGACGTCCGCATGCTGCGGCATGGGCGCCTCGACGAGCTGGCTCGTCCGCCCATCGAGAAGCCGTACTTCCGCGCGGCGTATCGCGGGTGGCAGGCCGATTACACGTTTCTCGAACGGTTCCACGCGTGGGCACAGAGCCTCCTCATCCGTGCCAAGGGGTTTCAGGGCAACCTCGCGTTTACGAAGCGTCGGCGGATCGAGCCTCAACGGTGGGACGCATTTCGCCACGGAGAGGGTGGTTGGGAGACGAGTTATCGGGTGCCACACCCGTTCGCCAGTATCGAGCGCGTCCGCGCACGCCGGGCCGCCGCGAACGCGATGCCTGAGGAGTCAGGTACGGTCCCAGCGAGCGCCGCACGTGTCGCCAGGGGCTGACGCCCGATAGCCGGTGCGAGTCACGATCGTTGCCCTCGGTTCGCGGGGCGCGGTGCAACCGTACGTGGCGCTCGCCACGGGGCTCCGGTCCGTCGGGCATCACGTTCGGATCGCTGCTTATGCCGACTTCGAACCACTCGTTCGCCATCACGATATCGACTTTCATCCCATCACCCGTAACGCGGACGAGTTGGAGACCTGCGGTAAGAGCGACAATTGGCTCGGCAGCAATCCCGTCCAAGGCTTGCGGCGGTTATCGAATCTGCTCGCCCCCGTCGTTGAGCGCTCACTCGCCAACTGCAACGACGCGTGTCACGATGCGGATGTAGTCGTCTACTCGACCATCGGGTGGCTCGTCGCACAGCACGTCATCGAGCGCCGGGGTGTGCCTGGCGTTGCCGCACTGCTGCAGCCAGCGACCCCGACGGAAGCCTTCCCCGCCATCGCCTTGCCGCAGGTCAGAATGGGACGCGCGTGGAATCGCGCCAGCTATCGCGTGCTCGAGCGGTTGTTTTGGCTAATGCTGCGGCGATCGCTCGATCGTGCGAGAGACGAGGTCCTCAACCTGCCTCCAATGGACCGACGCATCCCGTTTGCCAGCACAAACCCCGCTCACCTGGTGCTGTACGGTTACAGCCCGTCGATCGTTCCCAAGCCAGCCGACTGGAATGAGAACGTGCACGTCACCGGGTATTGGTTCGTACGCGAGTCCGAGCCATGGACGCCCACACCGGAGCTTCGGCAATTTCTGTCGAACGGCGCACCGCCCGTCTACATCGGGTTCGGCAGCATGCGAAGCAGCGGAACCGAACGGCTCAGCACCATCGTCGCACAGACCCTTCGAACAACGGGAGAGCGGGCGATTGTCCTGAGCGGGTGGGGCCTGAACGCGAACGGCATGCCGGACTCGGTGCTCGCGGTCCGGTCGGTCCCGCACGATTGGCTCTTCCCCCAGGTATCGGCGGTGGTGCATCACGCCGGCGGCGGAACGACCGCCGCCGGTCTTCGAGCGGGCGTCCCGGCGGTCACCGTACCCTTCTTCGCGGATCAACCTTTTTGGGGGGCGCGCATCCATCTCGTGGGAGCAGGCCCCCGCCCCATTCCGCGAACGCGCCTGCGAGCCCGGTCACTGAGCCGCGCCCTTCGCGCAGCTTTGGGAAACCACGAAATGCACGAGCGCGCGCAGGCACTCGGTGAGCGGATCCGGCGCGAGGACGGCGTAGGCCGGGCAGTGGAAGCATTCGAAGGGTGGGTGAAGCGGACCTGAGACTGGAGCGTGGCGGGCTCTGGGCGAATGTGAAGGCAGCCGCGGCCGCGGCTGAGACAGACGGACCTCCCATACCGAATTCTCGATATGCAACCCGGAACCTTCCGGGGGCATCCAACGTAATGATGAACGTCACTTCCGTTCCCACCTCGGCGGGCCGCTTCTATCGCGGGCGCTGAGAGGCGTTGTGAGGCCACCAGCCTCTGCGCCGGAAGTGCTTTTTTCAAAACAAGTTACGATTCCAAGACACGCAGATCTTCTCGGAGAGGTATGCATGAGCATCGTACGCCCCGTGGTCGCGCTGACCATTCTCGCGGCGGCGCCGCTTCACGCCCAGCAGTTTGGCGCCTACGCAGCCACCCAAAACGGCGACATCCTGATTAGTGAGCCGGTGAAGCAGACCGAGCCCGCGACCGTCTACGTCTACCGGCGCAGCGCCGACGGCTGGACGCAAGCGGCTACCCTCATGGCTCCAACCCACGACGGCGGAGACTTCTTTGGCCGCTTCATCGCCACGGACGACCAGACGCTGATCGTGGGCAGTACGGCCTACGAAAACGCCGCGGGCGCCGCGTGGGTCTACCGCCGCCGCGGCGACACGTGGGAGCTCAAGGAAATGCTGCGGCCCGAGGACGTGCAACCGGGAGATTCGTTTGGCCGGTTCGGGCTCCTGCACGGGAATCTCCTGTTTGTGTCCTCGCTCGGGCACAACGAGGGTCGCGGAGCCATCTGGGTGTTTCAGCGCGACGCCGCCGGCGAGTGGACGCAGGAGGCCAAGCTGGTACCCGGTGATGAGATCACCCCCCAGGAATTCTTCGGCTGGTCGATGGCGTTCGACGGCGAACGCTTGCTGACCGGCGCGCTGCAGGCGAGCCGCGAGCTGCAGAACCGCGGCGCGGCGTACATCTTTCGCCGAAACGCGCCGGGCGATTGGGCTCTCGAGACACGGCTGACGCTCGGCGAGGAGGCGGAGCGCGGCGACGTGTTTGGCGCGGCCGTGGGCTGGCTCGACGGCCATGCGCTCGTTGGCGTCCCCGGACGGAACGACGATGTGGGCGAGGTTCGTGTGTACCACATGAGCCGCGGTGAGTGGGTGGAAAGCATGACGCTCAGTGCTCACGACCGGGTCTCCGACGCGGACTTCGGCAGCAGTCTGGCCTCGCGTGGCAACGAGCTGTGGGTGGGCGCACCGGGCGCCGACGGGGTGGGCCGCGTTTACCGCTTCGAGTTCGACGCCGAGACGGACCGGTTTGGCAACGTGAGCAAGATCGCGGGGCTCGAGGAGGACATTGGGGACGGTTTCGGCAGCACGATCACCCTAGCCGACGAGATTGCGATCGTGGGCTCCACGGGTGACGACTTCGGACTCGGCTCGGCCGTTATTCTGGAACGGGACGGCGGCGCCTGGCGCGCGACCGCAAAGCTGTACGGCCCCGACCCGGTGAGCCTCGAGCCCCTCGTGGCCGGAGAGATCAGCTGCGCCGAGGGGAAGGCGGATCAATTCGCGTGCAGTCAGGTGGACATTCTGTCATTCCTCCCGGTGCGCGACATCGGCGGCGGGCGCGGCGCCGAGACGAACGACGTGTGGGGATGGACAGATCCCGAAACGCGACGGGAATACGCGATCGTGGGCCGCACGGACGGGACGGCGTTCATCGACGTGACGAAACCCGCGAGCCCCAAGTACCTCGGCAATCTCCCCAAGACCGCCGGATCGCGCGGCAACTCGTGGCGTGACATCAAGGTGTACGGCAATCACGCATTCATCGTGGCGGATGGCGCCGGCCGGCACGGGATGCAGGTGTTCGACCTCACACGTCTCCGGAACGTCTCGGGCGCGCCGGTCACGTTCGACGAGAACGCGCATTACGACGGCATCGCTTCCGCACACAACATCGTCATCAACGAGAAGACGGGCTTTGCCTACACCGTGGGCTCGAACGGCGGTGGTGAAACGTGCGGTGGCGGACTCCACATGATCGACATTCGGAATCCCACCAAGCCCACGTTCGCCGGCTGCTTTGCGGATTCGACCACGGGGCAGGCTGGAACAGGCTATTCGCACGACGCCATGTGCATCGTGTACAATGGACCCGACACCGATCACGCCGGCAAAGAGATCTGCTTCGGCTCCAACGAGAACGCACTCTCGATCGCCGACGTCACGGACAAGAACAACCCCGTACGGATCTCGTCGGCCACCTATCCCAACGTCGCCTATGCGCACCAGGGCTGGATCACCGAGGACCACAAGTACTTTTACATGAACGACGAGGGCGATGAGTCCAATGCCGTCCAGGCCGGCAAGCCGCTCCCCGGCACCCGAACACTGATCTGGGACGTGGAGGACCTCGACGACCCGATCATGATCAAGGAGCACTTCGGGACTACGTTTACGATCGACCACAACCTGTACGTCAAGGGCAACCTGATGTACCAGTCGAACTACGTGAGCGGGCTCCGCATCCTCGACATCCGCGATCCCCAAAACCCGCGCGAGGTGGGCTATCTGGACACCGTGCCGTGGAGTGAAGAGGTGGAGTTTGACGGCTCGTGGAGCAACTACCCATTCTTCGACAGCGGGACAATCGTGGTGTCGAGCGGCAAGGAGGGTGTGTTCTTCCTCAAGTACCGGCCGTTGGAGCTGGTTCCGTAGGGGCTAGGGGCTCAGTCTGAGGTCGGCCGCAACATTTGAGTTATGACGAGTACGAGGACGGCCCGTGAGCCAGTTGGCTTGCGGGCCGCTTCCGTATCGGCACGAGGGGCGGCCAAGGGCAGGCGCCACAGGCCGAGGTGACAGTAAGCGACGCGGAGGGGGCCGCGGAGCCCCCTCCGCATCACATCCTCCTTACCACGCGATGGCGTAATTCGAGAAGTGGCGTAACTCGGCCTTGAGCCACTGCCCGGCTTTGTCTACCGTCGTGGGGATCGACTTCCATTCCGAGTCGCGGTTGGGCTGGTACCAAACCTTCGGCTGTCCGTCCACACCGTCGAGATCGGCATACTTGGTCCAGACCCACAGCACCACCGGTCGTTTTCCGGTAAAGCTCGACCCGTGCGGCCCGAATTCGAACGAGATGTACGTGCCATCCACGCGCACGGAGATCTCGACGGACTCACCGTCCGGTACCGGGTTGCCGTCGGCATCGACGAACTGAGCGCTCGACGGCACATCGAGCACCATGAAGTAGTTCCCGTCCTCGAAGAAGATGACGAAATTCTGCTTCCACCCTTGGTGCGCCACGAACGTGGTGTCGTAGGTCATGAGCGAGGGCGCCCCGGGGGCAAACCGCAATACGTGGGGGATACCATCCTCGCTGGTAGAGCCCGAGCTGCTGTCCTGGACGGTGCCTTCGGTGGCCCCACCGTCGGTACTGGCCGTTGTGGTGCTGCGTCGTCCACCTTTGGCGAACAGCGCCGATTGACCGCTGAGCTCCGGCTCCGAAATGTCACCACACGCCGCCAGCAGCATGGCGAGGCTCGCGGCGATGATTGATCTAGCTCTGAACATGCGACTCCTCGTCTTCAGTCAGGTGTTTGTCTCACTACCGCGCTCACATCGACAGCTTGGAGCCACTGGCCGTTCGGCCAGGTATTCCCGCCGACGCGTGACGCGCCTCACCTAGTGGCACAAGACGTACCAGCAGGCTGATTCGTCTAACACTTTGTAATATTGAGACTTATCTCCCGATACGGCTCCGCGTGAATGGAGCATTTCGTACCAGGCCGGGACGTTGGGTCCCATCGAGATCAATGCAGTTTCCTTCATACTGGCTTGCTTCTTGCCCCCTCGAAGCTCGCGTGCGCGGTGGGACCCGCCATGTGGAGCGGCGCGCCCTCGTACACTCGTGCGACGAGGATCTTGCATGGACGCCCTAGTCCCCTTCCAATCGCTGCTGTTCGAGGAGATGGTGAGCACGCCCGAAATGCGGGCCGTGTGGACCGAGGAGCGGACGGTCGAGAAGTGGATGGAGGTGGAGGCAGCCGTGACGCGTGCCCAGATGCAGCTGCGGCTCGTCCCCTGGGACGCCGGCGAAGAAATCCTGCAGTGTCTTTCGGTTCAGCGATTCCCCATCGAAAAGATCCGCGAACGCAAACAGACTCATGGGCACTTGATGGTGGCGTTTCTCAAGGCGTTCCGGGAGGTGTGTGGTCCGGCCGCCGAGCATTTCCATGTGGGGCCCACCACGCAAGACATCTTGGACACCGGACTCACGCTGCAGATGCGCGAGGCGAACGCAACGATCCGACGCCAGCTTCGGAACCTCGAACGCGTGCTGTGCGATCGTGCGCTACAGTACAAGACCACGGTGATGATGGGGCGAACGCATCAGCAACACGCAGTGCCGCTCACCCTCGGGTTCACGCTCGCCGTCTGGGCAGCGGAGATGCGTGACCATCTGGAGCGCCTCGAGCAGGCCGAAGGGCGATTGTTGTTTGGCAGCGTCTCGGGAGCCGTGGGAACGCAAAGCGCGTACGTCGAGCTGGCGGGCAGCGATGGAGCGCGGGCCATCGAGCGCATAGTGTGCGAGTCCCTCGGACTTCACCGGCCTCCCATCGCCCTTCACTCGCGTACGGATCGTTTTTCGGAGATCGGGTGGATCCTCGCCGGAGTCGCAAGCTCACTCGGCAAGATGGGCATGAGCATCGCGGGGCTGCAGCGCTCGGAAGTGATGGAAGTAGAGGAACCGAGCGACGACGATCGGTACGGGAGCAGCACGATGCCGAACAAGATCAATCCCGAGCCGAGCGAGCAGGTGGATGGGCTGGCCAAGCTGGTACGGGCGCAGGCTCTGGCGCTTCAGGACATTCTGATGCACGACCAGCGCGACTCGACCCGGATGCCGGTACAGTACACGGCCCTTCCCCTCTGCTATCTCATGACTTCACGTGCGCTCGGGACGATGACCCACGTGATCGGCGGGCTGGTGGTACACCAAGACCGGATGCGGAAAAACCTCGGGCATCCCAACGTGCTCGGTCAGGCGGTGGCGGAGCGATTGATGATCCGGATCTATAAGAAGACGGGAAATCGAGATTGGGCGCACACGAAGCTGCACGAGTGGGCGTTGCGTTGTCGCGAGGAGAAACGCTGGTTTCGGGACGTCGTGGCGGAGGAGGAGATCATTCAGCAGATGTTCACCGAGGAAGAACTGCACGAGATCTTCGATATCAGCAACTGGGTGGGCACCGCTGTAGAGCAGGTGGAGGGGATGGTGAGGCGACTACGCGGGGACGGGGACGCGAGACCCACTGTGGTCGAGCCCCGAGAAACGCAGGTGGCGCGGCGGGCCTCCTCGCCGAGGATCGCGTAGGGAGAAGAATCGATGGCATCAGCCGCCGAGGTTGCGAGCAACTGCCGAGGCATCCGCTCGCTTCTGCCGGCGGGCGCTCAATGGCAGACGTCGCTACCGGCATCTCGGAACGTTCCCGAGACCGGTATGAACTCCCAGTCGTAGCTGTCGGAATGCAAGGTGAACTTGATCACCCCATAGGTGTCGTTGTACCGCACCTCGCTATTCGGTAGCGGCGTGTCGAACCCGTAGAGGCTCCTGCCCGCGTTTCCCACCACGAATTGCCGCACCCCAGCGTTCATATCGACCGTTTCGTCCGGCGCTTGTGGCATAAAACGCTCGTAGACGTGGTCGTGACCACCGACGACGATCTCGGCCCCGGCATCGTAGAGCGCCTGAAACAGCGACGCCGTCTGGGACTGACTCCCGTGGTTGCTGGAGCTGCTGAAACGCGGACGGTGCATGTAGGCGATCGTGCACGTTCTGGTGGTGGCGGCGAGATCAGTACGCAGCCACAGCTCTTGAGGGGAGCCCGCGTCCATGCTGATTTCGCTGTTCAGTGCGATGACGTGCCACGCACCAAGGTCATAGCTGTAGTAGCCCTCGCCGCGCTCCCCCGCGTTCGCCCCGAAGTAGTCGAAGTATCCGGCCGCATCCGCCGTATGGTAGTCGTGATTTCCCGGCGACGGCCGTGTCCTGTCTCTATGGCGGCCCCACGAGGGCGCGTAGCAGTTGGCAAAATCGGTGGCGGTGCCATCGGGGTAGGCGTTGTCGCCCGCCGTGAACACCGTTCCTGGAATGGTGTCCAGGATGAGGGCCGTCTCTTCGTCTCCACTCGAGCTGCACGATGCGATGTCGCCCGCCCCTACGAGTACCAGGCCAGCTTCCGGTGCACCCGGCCCGGCCACACCGGGATCGGCTTGGCAAGCGCCAACAAGCGGCAACGCCGCCAGCAGGAGAGGGTTGAGGCACCGGGTGCAAACGGGAACGAGACCAAACCGCATCACCAACCCCGGGGTAGTCGGATCCGGCCATTGAAGATCCATGACGAGCGAGCCAACCTAGTGGCGCGGCGTTCGTGCCGTTGTGACAGGAGTCACCCACGATCATCACACTCGAATGTTTTCTCGAGACCCCCTCGCCGCCCGTCCTTATAGATGTCCTGAAGAACGCATGAACCTCGTTCCCACCCCATTGCGTTTTGAGAGGCCGCGCCTATTGTAGTGACCGTATTCCGGTGGGTCGCCCGGTGCGTCCGCCGTTGTTGCCCTACGCTCCCGGGCGGAATTGGGCGCTGGCGGCCGCCGACAAGACTGGAGGGAAGGAATATGGCAAAGGAGCTGCGCTGTGGTGACATGATGCCGGGCTGCAAGTTCGTGGCCACGGCGGAAACCGAGGAGGAGTTGCTGAAGAAGGTCACCAAGCACGCCAAGGAAGCGCACAACATCAAAGAGATCACACCCGAGCTGAGCAAGAAGGTCAAGGGTGCGATTCGAACCGTCGCGAAAGTGAAGTAGCGACCGAAGAGCGCAACGACGGGGGGAGGCGTCACCGCCTCCCCCTTTTGTTCTCCCTACCTTTCCTTTCGCCAACCACACCGTTCTCCTACGGAACCACCACCACCCCCACCGCACCGCCGAACTCCGTTTGCTCGCGTCTCGATCCCGCCGGCACCTGCCACGCACCACCGTTGACCCGCACGTTCACCCGGTACACCCCGGGGGCGAGCACGACGGTAGTCTCCCAAGTCGACGATCCAACCTTCGCGAGTGCCACCACCTGCCAGTCAGTGAAATCTCCCATCAGCTCAACCGATGTCGCGCCGTCGACGTGCACGCGGAGTGCGCGCGTACGTCCATACGGTGGGATCTCGAGCCGGGCGGGACTCGTGTCACCCGAGGCGGCATCTCGCCGAGCCGCCCGCAGCAACGCACCCGTGATCGTGGGTACCGGAGAGCGCTGGGATCCAAAGACGTTCAACCGCAGTCCGATGGTCGCGTACTTCGCGGCGAGGACACGACGCATGGGATCCGACGGATAACTGCCGCCGCCCAGTGAGAGGGTGATCCGCTCGTTGAGCGCAACCAGCACCGACGCGTCGCCAAACACTCCCGTCCGCGCCTCGCCCACGCCTTCGCCACTTCTGGCCCACGGGCGCGCTATCAGCCGACCCTCGAGCTCGACGCGCGGTCCCGTCCACCGCACCGCGCCCAACAGATCCATATAGCCGTCACCGCTGAGCCACGTGCCGGTGACCGTGCCCGCCAGCGCGACCCGATCCCGCACGCTCCACCCTCCCACCGCGAGCTCGAACGGCACGCCGGAGGATACGCCGCCGAATGACCCCCCTCCAGTGCCGCTCACCCACCCGCCGGTGCGCTCACCATAGAAGTGAATGCGTGTGCGTGCCAGGAAGTGCCCGTTGCCCGGCTCGTCGGCGTACTTGGAGGCGCCCACCGAGCCCGAGAGTTCGACCCGCCACCACTCGCGCGGAGGCGCGAGCCATGCGGCGGCCGCCGTTCCTTGAAAAATCTGATTGCCGCTTTCAAAGATGGTCCAGGATCCCTGGCCACCGACCGACAGGTTGGAAATATCGAATGTGAGGGCAGGCGCGAGCACGGCGGCTCCCGAGACGAGAAAGCCGTCATATTCGACAACGGACGCACCGATATCTAGGGTCCCCGCCGTCTGTCCTACCAGTGGAGACCCGGAGGAAAGAAGCCAGGCCGCGACCGTCGCTGCGGCGCGCCGGCAGCGACGGGTCACCCGGGATGCGACACTACGGTTTTCGCTTTCGAGGTGGTTTGGTCGTCGATCCTGTTTCGCCTCCTGGACCGGCGGCGAGATCGGTCGCCGCCTGAAGGCGAACACCCAGCGCAGCCGCCGGCGATGCGCCGAGCGCGATGTCGCGCTGGACGTTGCGCCGGAACGCGACATAGTCGGCATCCTGCGCATCTCTGGCCAAAGCCATCACCGCGGTGATCGCCGTGTCCACCGGAACGCCTGCAGCGACGAGGTCCGCCAAGACCGCGGCGGCAACCGTCAACGGTTGTCCGGGACGCAGCTCCTTGAGCCGTGCTAGATCCCCCTCCACCGCACCCGCCCTGAGGGCGCTGGCGCCCGCTGTGAGCTCTGCCAAGGAAGCGGTCTCGCCAAACGCCTCACGCGCAACCCCCAACTCTCCACGCAGCCGCGAGACCGCTGACACGATCAGTTGCGGCGCGGCACCCTTGGCGGCACCCTCGAGCGCTCGGTCCACGAGTGGTTCCGTGGGAAGCCCCGCAGCACGCGCCTCGTCCAGGATCGTGTTCACCTGAGCCCGAGCAGCGTCCGGTAGCCGTCCCTCGAGCCGGGGCTCCTGGGCATGCATGTTACCCGGCGCCAACCAGAGCATCCCGCCGAGCACCATGGTGAGAGTTTCAAGCCGCATAGTCATGCGCCTCCGATCGTGACGACGGCGTTCGAGCGTCCAAACTCGTCTTCCAGCGTGGGGGCGTTGGGATCACCGAGCCACGTGGTGCCATCTACCACAAACGAGTACCGATACCGACCAGGCTCGAGCGGGACAGTCACCCACCACACGCCGTCTCCTGCTTCCTTCTCCATGGGGGTGGCGGTGAGGTTCCAGTCATTGAAATCCCCCACCAGGGTCACCGAACCCGCTTCCGGCGCCACCAACACGAACTGAATCGGCTGGGTGAACTGCGCGGTGGCGATTCCCTGCACCGGAGCCGGTGTTCCCCTCGGCCCCGCGAACCAGCTTCCCGCAAGCACGACGGCGGTGAGTCCCGCTGCCATCGCCAGCCCGCCGAGCGGGCTCAGCCGGATCGTGCGGGGACGCCGGAGCCACTCGAGCACCGTTGCCCTGCCCGCCGTGCCGTCTGGCATAGGGAGCGCCTCGATCTCGGACATCACCCGACTCGTGAGGCTCGGGTCGATCCGCACCGGCTCCTTCAGCGCCTGGACCGCACGTGCAATGGTGTCGTCGTGCTCAGCCACGGACTGTCTCCGTCAATAATCGCCGCAACTCTTCTCGCGCTCGAAAGACTCGCATCTTGAGCGCCGGAATACGCGTACCTGTCACCTGCTGCATTTCCTCATAACTCAACTCTTCCACGTGCTTCAGGAGAAACGCTTCTCGCTGTTCCTCGGGCAGCTGGTCCAGCGCCCACATGATCGCCTCGCGGCTCGCGTCGCGGTCCTCTGTGTGCTCCACCGAGGCACTGGCCACGGCGATGTCGTCAGTCACGACCAGCTTTTGTCTCCGGGTCCGCTTCGCCGCATAGGTGCGGCACCGGTTCACCAAGATTCCGAAGAGCCAGGCTCCGAAGCGCTCCGGATCGGTGCAGCGAGCGAGCGAGCGATAGCCGCGGACGAAGGTGTCCTGGAGCGCATCCTCGGCGTCGGCCACGTCGCCGAGCATGCGCACGGCGTAGCGGCCCAACCGATCGCGATATCGCTCCACCAACCGGGCGTACACCTGGCGCTCTCCCGCCAGGACGCGACGCACCAGGAGCCCGTCGGTGTCCTCCCTCACACTATGGGATACCCGGGCTCGGGGGCCGACGTCACAGTCGGACCCGAACACTCCGCGGGCGCTCGCCGATAGGAAACCAGTAAGCCCAAGGTGGCCACTCTCTTAGCGTGACCCCTTCAAGTCTACGTTGCGCGGCGCCGGGGTCAACGACGTGGGGCCCATGTGACTCCTCGCCCGATACCGAGGTATCCCCTAATAGAGGCCTTCCGACCGAGGTGTTCCAAATGAAACGCGTCCTTGTCTTGTCAGGGCTGTTCTTGGTCTGCGCGACGACCGCGTCCGCGCAACTGATCCCCATCCGCACGGTCCCGATCTCACAGTCCCACCAGTTCGAGATCTTGCCATCGCAGACGTTCGGCATGGCAGGGGTGTCGATCGCGATCCCGGACTCGTTGCTCGATCCGTTCGACAACCCAGCCAAGGGAGCGCGGCTCCGTGCAGCGCGGTTCTTCGGCACACCGAGTGTCTACAGTGTCACGAGCAAAGCCGGTGGCGGGCGCACCTTCCCGCTGGGCGCCATGATCAAGACGGGGCCGTGGTTCGGCGGGCTCTCAGTGGCGCTCCAGGAAGTCGATTTCAGCCAGCGGAACGGGTTCAATGACATCATCCCCTTCGCCTGCCCCAACTGCGGCGGTCAGCCGGTGGACTTCTTTGGGCCGGTGGAGCGCTCGCACGGTAACGCCTACCTGTTTGCCATGTTCGGCCGGGATCTTCCCGCGGCAGGGCTTTCGGTGGGGGGCAGCTTCGCCTACTCCGAGCTGAACGCCGTGGACGGCGTGGACCTGCTCTACGCGGGTAGTGCGCGGATCAAACAGTATGGCGACGCCGTGGATATCCGGTTCGGCGTGCTGAAGGAGTGGTCGAACGGTCGATCGCTCGAGGCGCTGGTCCTGCACAACCGGTTCGGGATGACGCACGACGTGTTCTACCTGGACGGGTTCTGGGATCCCGACACGCAACAGTTCGCACAGCGCCCGCGCTTGGAGCAGAACCTGGACCGGACCCGCACGTGGGGGCTCCATACCGAGTACGAGATCCCGCTCACCACCTCCGGGTGGCGGATGGGCTGGCTCGCAACCGTCAATCGGATGTCGCATCCCAAGATTCCCAACTACGAGATCCAAAACATCCCGCGGGACCCCGGCAACTCCAACGCGTTCAACGTGGGTGTCGGCGTGTCGCGGACGTACAACCACTCGACGTTCGGCGTGGACGTCATCTACGAGCCGATCTGGAGCCACACCTGGGCGGACTCGGAGGACCCGGTCGAGACGGACGCGGGAGAGATCATTCCGCCGGGCGGCAAGACCATCGAGAACCGATTTCGCTTTTCCAACGCGCTGTTCCGAATGGGCTTCGGACAACAGATCGCCTTTGGCGAGACCGGCACTTCGGCCGGTATTCAGTTCGGGTTGGCTCTCCGCACCATTCACTACTGGCTGAACCAGGACGACCACGTGTCCCTGACCTCGCGGAATCTCGAGGAGCGATGGGTGGAGTGGACACCCTCGTGGGGGGTGAGTGTCCGGTTTCCGGAGCTCGAAGTCGGGTATCGCGGTCGGGTGACCAACGGGACCGGCCGGCCGGGGGTGGCAAACAACCCCGGTATCCTGGTGGCCGATGCCGCGGGAGGGAGCAACATCCTCGTGGCGCCCAGTGGTCCGCTGACGTTGGACGAGGTCCGGGTAGTCACGCACCAGTTCTCCATCTCTCTACCGCTACGCTGAGCGAGGAGCGTCGACGATGACACGGTTTGCATGTTCGTTGTTCCTCGGCGTGCTCCTGCTCGCCGGCTGCGACTCGATCACGACCACGGAGCCGCCACGCCAGACCATCGATGCCGAATTGCGTCAGAACATGACCCAATGGGGTGTGATCCCCATCGGTTCCATGCAAGCGCAGGACGCAGCAAAGGTCGCGCTGGGGCGCGCGCTGTTCTTCGACAAGGTCCTGAGTGGGAACCGGGACATCGCGTGTGCCTCGTGCCACGAGCCGAACAACGGCTTGGGCGACGGGTTGTCTCTGGCAGTGGGCACCGGTGGCACGGGGATTGGCCCGGCGAGGACGTTGGGGCCGGGACGGCAGTTCGTCCCGCGCAACGCACCGTCGCTCCTCAACTCGGGGCTCGGGCTGTTCTATATGTTCTGGGACGGCAGGCTCACCGGGTTCGGGTCCGGTCCGTTCTTCAACCAGCCGGACACGCTGCTTCTCTCAGGATTCCCCAACATCCTGGCCGCGCAAGCCATGCTCCCGGTGCTCAACCGGGTGGAGATGCGCGGTACGGCGGGTGATACGGACGTGTTCGGCAATCCCAACGAGCTGGCGGAATTCGGCGACGACCAGCGCGAGGCGATCTGGCGGGCAATCATGGACCGACTGCGGGGAATCCCGGAGTACGTCCAGCTGTTCAATGCGGCCTTTCCCAATGTCTCGACACAAACGCTCAGCTTCCGGCACGCTGCGGAGGCGCTGGCGACGTTCCAGCGGGACGCTTTCATCAAGACGGACTCACCGTTCGATCGTTACCTCGATCGCGACGATGCGGCGCTCACGCTCGAACAGAAACGCGGCGCCTTGCTCTTTTTTGGCGAGGCCCAGTGTGTCACCTGTCACAGCGGTCCGTTTCTCGGTGCTCAGAGCTTTGCCAACGTTGGCGCGCCGCAGATCGGTCCCGGCATCGGGAAACAGCTGCCGCTCGATCGCGGGCGGGGCGAGATCGACGATTTCGAGTTCTACCAATTCGCCTTCCGGGTCGCGCCGCTCCGCAACGTGGAATTGACAGCGCCCTACATGCACAGCGGTGCCTATCCCACGCTCGAGGCAGTGGTGGAGCACTACAACGATGTTCCGACAGCGATGCGCAGTTTTGACGTCATGCAGCTGGATCCGGCGTTTCGCGACCAGCACCATGGGGACGATGCGACGATCAACACGGTGATGCCCACGGTGGATTTCCGCTTCACCCAACGGCTCGACTTCAGCGAGACCGAGAAGCGTGCGTTGGTGGCGTTCTTGAAATCCTTGACGGATCCTGCGGCGCGGAACCTGAGTTCAGTGATTCCCTCACGGGTGCCGAGCGGGTTGCCGGTGCGGTAGGGACGGGGAGCAGGGAGCGGGAAGCAGGGAGCGGGACACGGCTCCCCGCTCCCCGCCCCGTCTCTTGCCCGGTTTTCTAGCGCACAGTAGCTTAGCGCAACTTGAGACCAAGTCTGCGTACCCTGTCAGAAGACGACTCCCCAAAGTCCAGACCGCACGTGCCGCCCACCAAGCGGGTGTACGAGGATCGTGCACTGCAGCGAGACGTCGACGCCCCGCAACGCCTCCTCGC
Organism: Gemmatimonadales bacterium; assembly: GCA_041615815.1. GTDB lineage: Bacteria > Gemmatimonadota > Gemmatimonadetes > Gemmatimonadales > GWC2-71-9 > JBDHDH01. The sequence goes on from JBFJCP010000043.1 coordinate 17,082, forward strand.
CATCGGGACCCTTGCTCACTCGGCGCTGGGGGGATTGGTGGGCATGGTGGCTGGGCTTGGCTTGGCATACGCGGGTCGGTGGAGTGGTCCCGTGGGGTTGGTAATCGGTTTCCTGATTGGGTTCGTGATCGCTTTCGTCGTCATCACGCTCTCGAGACACGGCGCCGCGTCATTGGCGGGCATGATCTTCAATCCCTCCGGCGAGTCCACACCCTCCAAGGCAGACTATTCCTATCCACAATCGCTGACCGCACGCGGTCACTACGAGGAGGCCATAGGCGCGTACCTGGTCTGCCGGACCGCCAATCCGCAGGATTCGGAGCCGTACCTCGGGATCGCGCGGCTGTACCGCGATCACCTCGAGGCATACAACGAGGCTTTGCGCTGGTTCAAGCGTGCTCGCTCGGAGTCGGCTCTCACGCGAGCCCGTGAGATGCTCATCACGCGAGAGATCATAGAGCTCTACACGCGTCGCATCGGCGATCCGCAGAGGGCGATACCGGAGCTGGCGCGGCTAGTCGATCGCTTCCCGCACGATCCGGTTTCAGAATGGGCAAAAAAGGAAATAGTCAGGCTCAGAGAGGCGTCCTCTGAGTGAGCCCTCGGCTCCGCGGCGCGCGCACCCTCCGCCTTCGTTTTCTTTTTCCGGTATTCCGGGAGGTGCCTAGCTCCTCGCTAATACCCACCTCGCCCACACGTCGATGTTACGAGCTTCAGCCAAAGTACGCCGGCGCGTTCCCCGGCTTCCATTTGATGTTGCACCCGAGGCTCGGGATCTGTTCGGCGGGAACGTCACGCCCGACTAACACCGCATCGATCGCCGCTCTCAGATCCTTGCCCGTGACCGGCCGGTCGTTCTTGGGGCGGCTGTCGTCGAGTTGACCGCGATAGACGAGTTTTCGATCGCCATCGAACAGATAGAAATCCGGCGTACAGGCCGCATGGAAGCGCTTCGCCACTTCCTGGGTGTCGTCCAAGAGGTAGGGAAAGCGCCAACCTTCCCGCTTTGCGGTCTCCTTCATTTTCTCGGGACTGTCGTCCGGGTAGGCGTCAACGTCGTTCGAGTTGATCGCCACGATGGCAAGGCCTTTCTTCTCGTAATCGCGCTGGAGGCGTGCGAACTCTCCCAGCACGTGCTTCACGAACGGGCAGTGATTGCAGATGAACATCACCAGGAGCGCCTTGGCCTCTGCGGCGTCGGCCTCGCTCACCGTGCGTCCATCGACGGTATTGCGCAATTGAAACGCCGGCACCGGTGTGCCGAGCGGAAGCATGGTCGAAGCAGTAGCTACCATCGGTCCTCCGACGTTGGTCTGTATGCCTTAGAGGCTTGCGCGCATACGGAAAGGTAGCAAGGTGGAGGCCCCTCGCCTACGCAGGGACGCGGCGGCAACGACGGGTGCATGTTCCCCTCAAGAGGTCCTTTGTCTACTCGCTCGAACGCGTGTTGGCCGACGTGCTGATCCTTCGCCCCGGACGATCAGCACGCATCCGGGAAACCCCGAGGCGATCGACTCCAACGCTTCATTCGAGACCAGATCACTCTCGATTGGGAGGATCAGCGTGTTGGCACCGATCGAAGCGGCTACCTGCGCCGCACGCGACACGTCCTGTGGCTGGAGGTGTCGGAAGTTGGCTTCGTCACCGGCGGGCCCCAATTGTCCGATTGCCGTTCGGACGAGCGCCCGTGCGGCCTGCTCCGTGGGCGCGACGCAGAATACGTGCACACCCTGAGTTCGCCCACGAGCAATGGACAGAGCGGTCTCGAGCGCCTCGACAGCGGTGGCGGTGCCGTCGAAGATGACGGCAACGGGACCAACCGATTTCGCGCCGGGTGGAAGCAGGAGGATTCGTCCGCGTGCCGTGACGGCGACCCGCCGCGCGGTCGAGCCGAGACCGCGCGCGGGACCCGCCAACCGACCGCGGATACCGAGGCTCAAGAGGTCGTCTACCGTCAGATCACGGACCAGCTGCTCCGCCACGATGCCGCGCGTGATGCGAAACGACGAGCGGATACCCAAGCGTTGGGCCATCTCGGCGAGTGTCGCGCGGGCTTGCTCCGCCTGCAGTCGCAATTGACGCTCCAGCTCGCCGCTCGTGAGCGGGCGCGACACGGCAAAACTGGCTCCCACCTGGCGGGCAAACGGGAGGGAGCTCCATCGCAGGAGGTTGATGTCTTCGACGAAGAGCCCCAGGACCTCGGCCTCGAGCGCTGCAGCGAGCTCGACGGCCGCTTCCAACGCCGCCACGCTGCCAGGAGAGGCATCGATCGCGATCACGATCCGGCGAATGGGCATGGTCATGCTTCCGGAGGCGTCGGTTGACCGCCGCCACCGTCCCCCACGCCGTCACCGTCGCCATCCTTGCCTTCGAGTAACACCGGCGTGACCTCGAGGGTCGGAATCCCGAACTCTTTCCGCTGCAGTGCCAGCTCCAGGAGCCGAGCTTCGACGAAGTGATTGAAGGTGCCGTCGGGGTACTTCCCCTGTTCGTCACGCTCTCCGGCCGGTAGACCGGTCAACAGTTCGATCCCCTCATCGACGGTCTCGATGGCGGCGATATGGAACCGATGCTGCTTCACCGCCTCGATGACATCCTCCCGCAGCATCAGGTGCTCGCTATTGCTGCGGGGGATGATGACGCCCTGCGTACCGGTGAGTCCTCTCGCCGCGCAGATGTCGAAGAAGCCTTCGATCTTTTCGTTGATGGCACCGACCGGCTGCACCTCGCCGTGCTGATTGACCGAGCCCGTGACGGCCATGGATTGCCTGAGCGGCACGCCGGCAATGGCTGACAGCAGCGCGAAGAGCTCTGCACAGGACGCGCTGTCACCCTCGACTCCCGAATACGACTGCTCGAACACCAGACTGGCGGACAGAGAGAGGGGATGATCGGGAACGTACCGCGCGCCGAGGTAACCCGAGAGGATCAACACCCCCTTGGAGTGGACCGGGCCTCCGAGTTTCACCTCGCGCTCGATATCGACCAGCTCCCCCCCGCCCAGTCGCACGCGCGCCGTAATCCGACTCGGCCGGCCAAATATGAAATTGCCGAGTGCGAGCGCCGAGAGGCCGTTGACCTGTCCGACGGTGGCACCATCGGTGTCGATCTTGATCGTTCCGCGGGTAATCTCTTCGTACACTCGTTCGCGTACCCGATCAGCCCGTTCGACCTGCGCATCGATGGCTCGTTGAACGTGCGCCCCCGTGACCGCCGCGTCGCGCGCCCTCGCAGCCCAGAAGTCCGCTTCGCGAAGGAGATCGGAGAGCGAGCGCATGTGTGTGGTGAGCTTGCGCTGGTCCGATGCCATCCTGGCGCTCTGTTCCAGCACCCGGACGACAGCCGATCGGTCGAACGCTCGGAGGTTCTCTCGTTGCACCACGGAAGCGATGAGCTGCGTGTATGCACGCACGCCACTGTCGGACGCATCCATCACGTCATTGAAGTCCGCTGCGACTTTGAAGAGCTCCTCGAACTCGGGGTCGTAATAACACAGGAGATAGTAGAGGAGCCGCTCACCGCTGAGCACCACCGTCACATCCAGATCGACGGGCTCCGGCTCGAGCGTCACGGTACTCACCAAGCTCAGTGCCTGGCCCAGCGACTCGATCCGGAGCTTCTTGGACCGGAGGGCTCGCTTGAGTGCATCCCATGCGTAGGGGGTCCGCAGGAGCTTGTTGATCTCGAGCAGGAGGAAACCGCCGTTCGCCCGATGCAAGGCCCCCGCTCTGATGAGCGTGAAGTCCGTCGAGAGAGCGCCAAAGCGCGAGACGTGCTCGGTCCGACCGATCAGGTTGTCGTAGGTGGGGTGGTCTTCCGCAATGACCGGTGCGCCCTTGGTGTCACGATTGTCCACGAGGACATTGATCTTGTAGCGACTGAGGGGCTGCGGCTCCGCACGCCCGAGACCGCCCGCCTCGAGCAGAGCTGCGGGAAACGGTTGGTCCGGACTCACGATGCTTCGCGCGTTGCGAATGATGTCGTCCTGCACGGTATCGAGATACTCGAGGACGGCGTCGAGCCCAGCGAACTTGCTGCGAAGCTCGTCGATGAGGTGACCCACGGCGAGCTTGGCGATCTCCTGATCCAGCTCGCGGACCCGCTCACGTCGCTCTCGGTCCCACCGGGGCACCTGCCGCAGCGTCCGATGCACCTCTTCTTCGAACGATTCGACCAACGACTCGATGCGTTTCCTCTCCGCATCGGGTAGCTTGTCGAACTCTCCACCGGACATCACCTCTCCCTCCTGCACCGGTGCAAACGCCATCCCGACCGGCGTGCGGATCAGCGTGAGCCCGGCGTCCGTGGCTCGGTGCTCGATATCCTGCAGTGCCTGTTGTGGCCGCTCCTTGAACTCGTCCTCGATGACCTTGCGCCGCATCTGGTATTCCTCGCTCTCAAACGCACTCGTGAGTACGTTGCGCAACTCCTCCACGAGACGCTCCATTTCACCATGCAGCGTGGTCCCCGTTCCCGCCGGGACCACGAGAAGACGCGGACGCTGGGGATTGTCGAAATTGTGGACGTAGCAGAAATCCGGTGGCACGCCTTTGGACGCGGCGTGTTTCGTCAGATAGTGCCACACCAGTGAGCGCTTCCCCGTACCAGGGGGACCCAAGGCAAAAATGTTGTAGCCGTCGCGAGCGATGCCGATGCCGAACTGCACCGAGGCCTCGGCCCGCCCCTGCCCCACAATCTCCGTCAGCTCCGTCACGTCATCGGTGGTGTCGAACGGAACGATGCTCGGGTCGTAGCGGCGCCGCAGCGCTTCGGGCTCCAGCTCGAGTTTGCCCCTCGTTTTCACCAGCTCGTGCGCCATGGCATTTCCCGGTTCTCGATTCTCGAGGGCCCACTCGCTCGTCAACACCATCGAGCTCGACGCACCATTGGCGACCAGGATTGCGCCGAGAAACGAGCAGTGGGGCGAATGGGATCATCATCGCGTGCGGTTCGTGAAGGAGCGGTGAAGGCGCCTTCAAACGATGGTTCAGGTTCGCTTCAGAGGGGTTTCAGTGCTGCTCGTTCAGCTTAAACGGTACAGGCCTCGTCATATCTCCACTCACGGCGCAAACCGAAAAGGGGTCAGTTGTTTACTCGCAGCGCTCGGGCAGCACATCTGACGTGAAGACGAAAGCCCCGGCGATCGAAGTCAGCCTTCGGTCACTCGAGAAGAGTCGGCTCTATTCGGAAGCACTCGGAATCATGCTGAAGTCTCGTAAAGACACCGAGTACTTCAAGTGGTTCCTTGCGAGCCTGCTGTTCGGCGGCCGCATCTCGGAGACGATTGCGCAGAACACCTATCGAGCCTTTGCCAATCACCGACTGTTGACGCCCCGGAAGATCTTGGCAGCCGGGTGGGGCTTTCTGGTCAATCCGATCATGCGCGAAGGCGGGTACGTGCGTTATGATGAGCGGAAATCGACACAGATATTGAGAGACTGCGAAACGCTGCTCGCGGACTACGGAGGGAGCCTGACCCGGTTACACCGCACGTCGCGCCACCGGGCCGATCTCGAATCGCGGTTGGACGAGTTCTACGGCGTGGGGCCCGTCACAGTTAACATCTTCCTGCGCGAGCTACGACCCTATTGGAGCAAGGCGGCTCCTGAGCCACTGCCGGTCGTGTTCGATCTTGCCAAGCGACTGGGACTCGACCTGGAAGCGCGCAACCGCCACACCGTGACCTTCACCCGCATCGAGGCAGGGCTCATTCGCCTCAGCCACAGCCAGCGGGCCGCAGCCAGGTGATCGAGGAACCCGCCGCCGGTGCGCTGGGACCAAACCGTCACACCGGGGGCGGGGGCATGCCCGCCCAACCGCGATAGCGCGCGTAGGCTTGCGTGAACTCGGCGCCCAGCAGGACCAGCTGCGCCGAGTAGTACACCCAGAACAGGAACACCACGACCGATCCCGCGGCCCCGTAGGCGGAGGCCATGACGCTCCTCCCGACAATGAAGCCCACGAGCTGCTTGCCCACCGCGAAGAACAACGCCGTGATGGCCGCGCCGATCCACACATCGCGCCACTTCAGTTGGATATCTGGCAGCACCTTGTAGATCATGGCAAAGAGCAAGGTGGCGAGAGTCAGGGAGAGACCCATGTCGAGGATCCGGAGGAGATGTGGCAGTCCCGGCGCCCCATCAGAAAGCCGCGCCTCGGCCGCTGCCATGCCTACGCTCGCTGCCAGCCCCAGGAGGCCCAAGAAACCGGTTCCGAGGACCAGGGCAAAGGACAGGAGCCGTTTCCGAGCGAATTCCCACACCATGCGACGGGGCGGCGGTGTCACATTCCAGACCGTGTTCAGTGCGCCTTGGAACGACGCGAAAGCGGCGGTGGAGCCGAGAAAAAACGCGAAGACCGCAAAGAGCGTGGCGAGGATGCTTCCCGAAGACAGCGACACGTTTGGCAGCACCCGCTCAACCACCGACGCTGCGGTATCGCCAATGGCGTGTCGTGCCGCCGCCACCAGTTCGGTTCTGGCGGTGTCCTGGCCGAAAACGATACCGGCGACGACAGCGGCGATGAGCAGCAGCGGCGCCAGGGAGAACAGCGTGTAGAAAGACAACGCGGCGCCAAGGCGAGGGATGCCGTCGCGATCGGCAGCTCGGAACGCGGTCTTCACCAAGTCCCAGAATGTGCGGAAAGTCATGGCTCGGAGCGACCCTTGGCGTGGTGACGCGGGCGTCGTCGCCGGCACCCGCGTCTTCGGGACGCCAAGCGACCCGTCGGCCCACAGGACCCGCCCCTATCCAACGGGGGCTTCAGCAGGCGCGCGCGTTCTCTGGTCTGCGGGAGGCATTGCCGGCAGAACATCGCCGCGCACCAATACGTCCAGCTCGTCCCGCCCCAAGGTCTCACGCTCGATCAGCGCGCGAGCGATTGCCTCGAGGGTATCCCGGTTTTCCGTCAATAGCCGCCGTGCGGTTTCGTACGCCTCATTGAGTACCCGTCCGATTTCCCGATCCACGAGGTCCGCCATACGCTCGGAGACTTCATGGTGCTGCGCGACCTCACGGCCCAAGAACAGCACCTCGTCGCGCCCACCGACGGTCATCGGACCCACGGCCTCGCTCATGCCGAACTGGGTCACCATGCGGCGCGCCAGCTCCGTGGCCTGCTGGAAATCGTGCGCCGCTCCCGTGGTCACCTTGTCGGCGCCGAACTCGAGTTCCTCCGCCACGCGCCCACCATACGCCACCACCAACCGCCCGCGGATATACTCCTTCGTGTAGTTGTGCCGGTCTTCCTCCGGGAGGGACGCCGTGAGGCCGAGGGCCCGCCCGCGGGGGACGATGGTGACCTTGTGGACGGGATCCAGTCCCGGGAGCACGAGGTTGAGGAGCGCGTGTCCCGCTTCGTGATACGCCGTCAGCCGTCGCTCTTCCTCTGTGAGCACCAGGCTCCTCCGCTCCACACCGAGCATCACCTTGTCCTTGGCATCCTCGAAGTCCCGCCGGTCCACCTGCCCCTTGTTGCGGCGGGCGGCGAGCAGGGCGGCCTCGTTCACGATATTGGCAAGGTCGGCCCCGGCGAGACCCGGCGTCCCGCGGGCGACGACCGCGAGATCCACGTCGGCGGCCAGCGGGATCCTTCTGGCGTGCACCCGCAGGATCATCTCTCGACCCCGTACATCCGGCATGTCCACCACGACTTGCCGGTCGAAGCGTCCCGGACGCAGCAGCGCCGGGTCCAAAACGTCTGGACGATTGGTCGCGGACAGAAGGATCACTCCCTCGTTGGGCTCGAATCCATCCAGCTCCACGAGGAGCTGATTCAATGTTTGTTCTCGTTCATCGTGCCCCCCGCCGAGCCCGGCTCCTCGCAGTCGTCCAACGGCGTCGAGCTCATCGATGAAGATGATGCACGGGGCGTTGGTCTTTCCCTGCGCGAAGAGGTTGCGGACGCGGGCGGCACCCACACCTACGAACATCTCCACGAAGTCGGACCCCGAGATCGAGAAGAACGGCACCCCGGCCTCCCCGGCCACTGCACGGGCCAGAAGCGTCTTGCCGGTGCCGGGTGGGCCCACCAACAGCACGCCCTTGGGAAGCCGTCCGCCCAGTCGCTGAAAGCGCGACGGATCCTTGAGAAAGGCGACGATCTCCTGGAGTTCGGTCTTCGCCTCGTCCGCACCGGCCACATCGGCGAACGTCACTTTGGGTCGTTCGCCGGACACCTGCTGCGGCGTCAACTTCCCGAATGACAGAGCGCGGTCGCCGCCCATACGCATTTGGCGGCTGAGCACCATCCAGAACGCGATGATGAGGACCCACGGCAGGAGCCAGTACAGGGCGGTCGCCCAGCCGGACCCACCTTTCTTCCCTTCCACCGTCACGTCCTGTTCCTCGAGACGGGCCACGAGCGACGCCGGGTCGTCGAAGGGAAGCACGGTCCGAAAGCGGGAGTAGGCCTGCCCCTCGATGGTCACCGAGTCGCGGAATTCCCCGCGAATCTCGTTTTCATCCGGAGTGACCTCGACTGCCCGGAGATTGTGCGCTTCGATCTGAACCTGGAGCTCCGAATACGTGATCTCCGCAGTGCCCTCATCCCGCCGAACCAACTGGATCACGAGCGCCGAACCCGCCAAGATGACGATCCACAGCACGGCACCCCGAAACCCCATACGCTTCTGTGGCGTAACCGAACGCTTCTGTGGCGTAGGCGGACGAGCGGTCATGACGCAAGATCCCCTATCTGGCTTTTACAAGGTTTCCAGGAATCCCTGAAGGACGGATGAACGCGGGGTGAATGGAAGAAACAACCGGGCAAGCGTGCGCGGGGGTCGGCTACCGCCCGGACGCCTGCGCGATCTCGGCTCGGAACGCGTGGAGCGCCGGACTCAGTGTGACCCGGTACGGGGGATCAGCCTGCGCCTTGTCCAGCAGGTGCTCCGGCAGAGCCGCGAGCGCCCTCTGGGCGTGGGCGCGAGCCTCAGCGAGCGTGCGCCTCCCGGCGGCGGTACGGCGCCCCTGGTGCATCACTTGCTCCAGAAGCGGCTGGCCCACAACGGATTCGCCAAATCGGCCGATGATGTCTTCGACCGCCCGTCCGTCCTCCACGACGCGAAACACCTGCTTCTGCCCCGGCAGGATCCCTTTGCCGGGTGACAGCTTGAGCCGTCCTTTTCCGCCGTAGGCGGCCAGCTTGTACGCGATGTCGAGCGCCGGTGCGTCCGGCGAGACACCCATCCGCGTGCCCACCCCAAAGCCCGTGATCGGCGCCCCTCGCTCGAGCAACGAGGCGATCTCGTGTTCGTCCAGCCCACCGCTGGCGAAGATCTCGACGCGCTCGAGCCCCGCATCGTCGAGGATCCGTCTTGCGGCGAATGCGAGCTCGCACAGGTCTCCCGAATCGAGTCGGACGCCACGAACGGCGAAACTCGAGCCCAGTTCACGAGCGAGCGCGGCAACTCGGCGCACTCCTTCCAGCGTGTCGTAGGTGTCCACCAGCAGAATCGTCGAGGGATAGAGCGCCGCGAACTCACGAAAGGCATCGAGTTCGCGTTCGTGGGCCTGGATGTAACTGTGCGCCATGGTTCCGGCCACGGGCACGCCGTAGAGGCGTCCGGCGAGCACGTTGCTCGTTGCCGTTACCCCAGCCACATGAAACGCGCGCGCGGATTTGATGCCGGCATCCAACCCGTGCATGCGACGCAACCCAAAATCCACCACCGCCCGTCCCCTCGCGGCACGCACCACCCGGGCCGCTTTCGACGCGATGACGGTCTGGAAGTGCACCTGGTTCATGACGAACGTCTCGGCGAGCTGTGCTTCCGGCAACGGCGCCACGACCTCGAGCAGCGGCTCGTCCCCGAATATCGGCGTGCCTTCCGGAACCGCATGCACGTCTCCCGTGAAGCAGAAGCCGGACAGCCAATCGAGGAACGCAGGCTGGAAGAAGTCCAGCGACGAGAGATACTTCAGCGCTTCCTCCTCGAACCGGAGCCGTTCCAGGTAGCTGAGCGCGTCGTCGAGGCCGCAAGCCAGGAGATAATTGCGCTCTGGCGGAAGGCGCCGAACGTGCAGCGTGAACACGGCCGGCTCCAGCATCCCCTCCCGCCAATAGGCCTGGAGCATGGTCAGCTCGTATAGGTCCGTGAAGAGCGCGAGGTTGCGGTCGACGACCCCGCGAGTTTCACTCACGGCGCGAATTGACAACCGAGTCCCGCACGGCGGCGTGGGTGCGGCGGGGACATGCAGGTGTCGAGGTTCGCGTGGCCATGGGATGCCGCTGCCGTCGGGCTACTTGAGTTTATTCGCGATGACGCCAGGAGGGGTGTCCGTTGCGGAGGGGTAGAGCTTTGGCTCTCGATGCTTCGTGGGAGGGGGAAAGCGGTGCCGGCGGATCATGTCCTCTATACCCCGAAGCACGTCCCGACGACTCACGAGACCCACTAACTTGCCACCCTGGGTGACGGGAAGCCGTCGTACGTTGTAGCTGAAGAAGGATTCGGCGATCGAGAAGATCCCGAGCTCGGGAGCGATGGTGTACTCTGGCTCGCTCATGAATGCCGCCACGCTCAGAGTCTTCTCGAAATCTTCCGCATTGTACTGCCCCCGAGCGAGCACGCGTAGGCAATCC
>JBFJCP010000044.1:0-24570 GCA_041615815.1 Gemmatimonadales bacterium
ATCCCTTGCCTCGCGTTGCTTCTTGCCGATCTCGTATTCGAAGATTTGCAGCTTGAACAAATCATTCTGGCTCACTTCATCGGACCCTGCGTCGAGCTCTTCCTGCAACCGGTCTTTCGCCTTGGCCACTTCGGCCATCGCGTCGTCCACAACCGCGAGAAGCTCCTTTCCCAAGACGAGCCCCCAGTACAGCTCCCGCACCTGGAGCCGCACGGCGGCCTCTTTGCTGGCTACCTCGGCCTCCCCCGCTTCCACTCCGAACGCCGCTGCATCACGCAGACCGCTCAGTCTGCCGAATGTCCACAGTGGCTGCACCATGTCCAGCGTGACCTCCGTCAAGGGCCGGAGATCCTTCAGGCCGGCGACGGTATCTGGCGACGTCAACACCCCCGTTGGGGTGAAGGCGGCCCGGGCCCGCGGCACGGCGGTCCAGATGTTCCGTAGGTTCACCTCAGGCAGAAAGCGGGCGTGCGATACTTGGGCGTGCTTCAGTCGCGCGATCTCGACATTGCCCGTGGCTTGCTGCACCTGGACGCTATGCTGCAAGGCGAGATCCTCGCACTGTGCCAGGCTGAGCACCAACTGTTGGGGTGCCTGTCCGAGGCACACGGCGGCGTACGAGCACGAAGCCCACAGGACGGAGACGACCACACGATAGCTCATGCATTACCCCCGCTGGCTACTGCGCCTGCAGAATCACCCGAACCCCTGATTGTACGGTCGAGTCGGCGCTGCGGAGCGCCCGGATATCGTCGTAGTCGGCGTACGCATGGCCGCCCGGGGTATTGTTGGCATCCGAGAGAATCGCAATCCCCACGGCTTCCTTGGATGGAAGGCCACCAAAGGTGTCTCGGTAGGCCTGCGTGATGTCGAACACATGGGTGCGCCACTCACCCAAACCGGCCTTGCCGCTGTCCGCCACCACCATCCAGGGCTTGCCGAGCCCACTCCGCTGCATGGCCGCGCCCACGGGCAGAGTGGAGCTCCACACATACTTCACCGACTCCGGTACCAGACCCAGGATCCGACGGTACACGAAGTAGATACCGGCTGCACTATCGACTTTGTCGTGCCGTCGCTCATCGGCACCTTCCGGAATCTCGTGGACCCGCCAGCGGAACGAGACATAGGGGAATTCCTGGAGGTTCCACTTCACGTCTTTCGCGATGATTACGGACTGTCCGGTATCCCGGGCCGCCAGGTACTTGTTGTCACCTTCCTGATGCACGCGGTAGGGCTTGTGTTTGTCGTCGTCCTTGCCTTTCCACTGCCAACCCACCGGGAGTTCGTCCACGGTGCCTTCCTCGAAATCCTCCAAGACGACGAAGGGAGCGTCGCTGACTTGCGCCACCACGTAGGGAAAGGAGTATTTGTCCAGCATGCGCTTGGCGTCGCGGCCGTACCGCGCCGTGATTCGCTCGTTACCCGTGTGCAGGTCACGGATCTTCCACTGGCCGTCCGCCGTCTTGGCCATGTACAACGTGAGACCGTACGTCTCGCTACCAGCCCTCACGGAGCACTCGATGGTCGCTCGATCGGCCTGCTCGTCAGCGGTCGTGACACGCATCGTCGGTACCTTCCCGACTTCAGCGAGGCCTGACACGATCTCGTTCTTGATGGCAATCTCGAGTGCGCTGGCCAAGCGCTCGCGCTCGTAGGGGCGGACCGGCGCGCCGGCGCTGCGGAGGACTTCAGCCGCGAGATGGTCTGCATCGAATGCGTCTTGGACCAGCGCGAGAAACTGTGCGGTGAACTCGCCCTCGCCAATGGCCGCTCGCCGCTCGAGCAGGTCACGCCACTGGTCGTAGTACCACTCGACGGCCGTTCGTGCATCGGCGGAATAGGTGTGCGGTGCGTCTCCGGGGCTCCGATCTCCAGGCACGAAGGCCAGGACAAATGTGGCCAAGGAGAGATACCCGAGTTTCTTGAGAGCGGTCATCGTGTTTCGTCCCATAGGGTTCCGCCTCTGGTAGGGCCGGTGCACCGACCCGCCTGCACAAGATACCCGTTCGACGGCTGCGAGGGTCCGGCACCCCCAGTCGGCTGTCGCAGCGGTGGCCGTATGAGCGGGTCGGCACACGGACAGCTGCGACGCCAGGATAACTCAGAGCGGCCATGGCTGAAAAGGGTGGTCCTCCCCTCGAGGGTGTCCAGGGCGGTAGGACGGAGCCGGAGGTGCTTCGCATCACGCCACCATGCCCCGATTGTGGTGGTCGACGTATTACCTCTGAGGCGTTGCCACGCTGGAGGATCGCCGGTGCTCTTGCCTACGCGGCAGACTCCGGTGATGCAAAGAGACCGAGGTTGAGATGGTGGGACAGCTGGCTCAGCGCCGCGAACCCGCGTACGCTCGCACCCCGCTCATCCACCCGAGGCGAGAACGCGACGATGCCCATTTGGCCGGGGACGACCGTGACGATGGCTCCCGAAATGCCGCTCTTCCCAGGGAGTCCCACGTCAAAGGCAAACTGTCCCGAGGCGTCGTGCATCCCGCACGTGTACATGACCGTGAGCACCCGCTGGACAACATCGGAATCCAGCAGTCGTTGGCGGGTGAGCGGGTGACGTCCACCTGCGGCAAGCAGCGCGCCCATCGCGGCGAGTTGGGTGGCCTTCACCCGCAGCGCGCACTGCCTGAGATAGAGATCCAGTGCCTCATCCACCCGCTCGATGATCCCGAAATTGCGCAGCAAGTAGGTGATGGCTCGGTTGCGTGCCCCGAACCGATGCTCCGACACGTAAACGGTCTCGTCGAGCGGAAGCTCGCTCACGCCCGCCATGGCGGCGAAGGCCTGGGCGAGGCGCTTCCACCGGTCCTCGGACGTTCGGCCGGGCTGGAGTGAAGCGATCGTGATGGCGCCCGCGTTGCTCAAGGGATTGTGCGGACGTCGTGTGGCCGGATCGAACTCAATCGCATTGTACGGGTTGCCACTGGGTTCCACACCAACTTTGGTATGGATTCCGTGCTCCCCGTGCTCGGCAAGCGCCAACGCGTAGCCGAAGGGGTTGGCGGCGGCTTGAATGGTGAACGCCTCCTCTGCATTCCCCACCGTCGCGACCTCCCCTGCCACCGTCACGGCCGCGAGGGCGAAGCGCTCCGGATCGGCAGCGGCCAGCTCCGGGATGTAGCTGGCAACGGCACCTCCCGAGCCGTGTCCGGTTGCCGTGCGGACCGTGTCGAGTGCGTTCTTCACTCGCGCGATGGAGATGGGTGGGGCTGCGGCCGGTGTGGGTGCCGTGGGATCGAACAGATGGAGCGACCGTCGGGTCGCGGTCTCTCGCAACGCCGCCATGCCGCGGACGCTGTTGCCCTTCTCGTCCAGTCGTGGCGAGTACACGGCGAGGCCGAGCCGGCCGGGTACCACCGCGAGGATCGCGCCCGAGACGCCACTCTTGGCCGGCACGCCCACTTCCACCGCAAACTGTCCCGTTCCGTCGTACATCCCGCATGTGGAGAGGATGGCGAGCACATCGCGCACGACCTCGCGGGTGACGACGCGTTCCCCGGTCACCGGGTCTCTGCCGGCGGCCGCCAAGGTCCCCGCCATCCTGGCCAGGTCGCAGCAGGTGACCGCGGCGGAGCAGGCGCGGAAATAGAGGTCGACCGCGTCCTCCACCGGCTCGTCCAACATGCCGAGGTGGTGCATGAGGTGGGCGATGGCGCGGTTGCGGTCGCCGGTGGCCGCTTCCGATCGGTACACCGACTCGTCGATGGCAAGATTGCGGCCCGCCCACCGGCCCAACGTCAAAAGCAGGTTGGCCTGTGCGGAGGCCGGCTGTTCCTCACAGAGAAGGCTCGCGACCACGATGGCGCCGGCGTTGATCATGGGATTGTGGGGCCGGTTGGTCCCGGACTCGACACGGACTACGGAGTTGAACGCATCGCCGCTCGGCTCGACGCCCACGCGACGGTGCACTGCAGTCCTCCCGAACCGCTCCAGGGCGGTAGCATACAGGAATGGCTTGCACACCGACTGGATGGTGAACGCGTGCGCCGCGTCACCCACCGCGGTCTCGTCTCCGGAAACCGAGCACACGGCGATGGCAAAGTGGTCCGGATCGGCCGTGGCCAGCTCGGGAATGTAGGTGGCCACGGCCCCATCCCGCAGCGGGGTGTAGCGTTCGAGCAGCTCCTCGAGGAGTGCCTGGAGCTCACTCGGGCTGTCAATGGCGGGTGCGCGCAAGGGTCCCTGGGAGGCGTTCCTTTAGAGGATGGAGGGCCGCACGGCAGAACCGAAGCGGATCGGGAGGCTGAGGGGCAGCGAAGGTCGTAACTGCGCGGCAGCCAGGCCCTCTCTGCGCGCGGTCGCCATCGTGACACGCGCTCGGGAGTAGGAGCTGGCGCTTCGCCTCTAGCGCCAGACCGTGGCTACCGTAAGGGACGCCGAACCGCCCAAACCTCACTCTGGCCCGAGCCCGACTCGAGGTCTCCCCGCAGGTGAAGTTGCCAGACGCGCGCCGCCGCCTTCCCGCCCGTCTCCCTCAAGGAACCAGAGGCCGAGCCCGCTGGGGGGCGGTTGGGGACGGCGCTCGGCGAAAACGAAGGCGTTAGCCGTCCACGAACTCCTTGGCTTCGGTAGCGCCGAGGCGCTCGGTGTTCTGATCGTCGATCATGGCCAGCAGTTGCTCATAGTGCCGCTTTGCCCGCTCCACATCTCCAGTCTGTCGTGCCGCTCGTGCCGCGCCTAGCAGGGAGTGGTAGCGCTTGGGCCAGATCTCGAGCGAGGCTGTGTAGGCCTCCAATGCCTCGGCCGGCCGCTCGAGGCGCAGCAATAGATCGCCCAGGGCCTCGTATGGCGGATACAGCGCGCCGGGCGTGACGGGGTGCTTATCGACGGACGCCTCTATTGTCGCCGCCTCTTGCATGCGTGCCACTGCGGCATCGACCTCCCCTTCCGCGTGCGCAATCCAGCCTGCGAGCACCAGTCGATCCGTTTCGATGTAGCGAGCGAAGGCCTGTTCGCCTGCCTGTTCAGCCTCGTCGCGCAGGGTCTTCATGCGCGCCTCGGCCATGCGTGCAGCATGCACGTCGCCGTGGTGGGCCGCTCCCAATCCCTTGGCGAACCACGTAATCGCTTCAGGCCACCAGAACCGGTCCCACGGCAGATACTCGTGTTTCCTCACCGGCAGTGCCGCGGCTTCGTCCCACGCACGTCGTTCCACAGCATACCGCGCGGGCAGGGCGGCCAGATGGAAGGCGCTGATGAAGGTGCCTTGATGCGGAGAGCGTGGCAGGGTCTCATGCATGACGTCGGCGACCTTTTGGTCTGCGCCCTGCTGCAAGTACGCGTACGCCAGATAGTCCATGGCGTGGGAGTAGTGGTGCGAGATGGCGTCGCCCGCTGGGAATCGCAGCGCCGCATCCGCCGATTTGCGGTTCCACTCGATCACGTCGGGCCACGCGCCCAGCCGCACGAAGATGTGGGTGGGCATGTGTAGAGCGTGAGGGACGCTTGGCGCGATATCGTCATAGCTCCGGACGATATCGAGCGACTCGTCTGCCCGGCCTTGCACGTCGTTGGCGTGGATGGTGTAATGGATGGAGCCGGGATGGGTCGGTTGACGATCGTGAATGCGCTGTAACACCTCGGCGGCACGCGCCTGATGAAGCATCCGGTTCTCCGATATCGGTGCTACGGCGAGCTGCGAGAGCGCGTAGAGTGCTGCCGTTTCGATGTCGTCCTCGTGTGTGGCAAACGCACCTGCCATTGCCGCTGCCCAGCGGTGGATCCGAGTCCACCATTCGGCGCTCTCGGGCTCACGATAGAACGCCGCAGCTGCCTCGACGAGTGCGCGCTCCCGATCGGTTACCGGCTCGAGTTCCATCGCACGCTTTACGGCAGCGGCCCCCCGCTGGAGATCGCTCCGCGACGGGCGGCTGGGCCACAACGGCTGAAAGAGTGTCATCGCGATTCCCCAGTGGGCCATGGCGCACGCGGGTGCTCGCGCTGCGATCTGCTCGAAGGCGGCCTGGGCCTCTACGTACATCATGTGATGCAAGAGGGCCACCGCACGGTCGAAGTCGGCCCGGACCTCCGGAGCGCAGGACACGCCGAACTTCACGGTTCCGATATCGTCATGGCCTTCATGATGCTCTTGAGCGAGGATGGTCGCGGGAGCGAGGATAATGAGAACGAGCCAGACAGCGATGGGCGTGCGCATAACGAGAGTCTCACGGTTGAGGCTTCGCCTGATGATGGAAGGGGTCTGCGATACGCGCAAGGCCGGGGGGGCGTGGCTGTGTAACATGAAGTGATGATGACAACTCTCTCACCGCCTAGTCTGGGTACATTCCAGGCATCATGACCACACCTATCAGCCCCGAGTTCCTGACCCTCCAGGAGTACCTGGCGGGGCGCTACTCCATCGAGGCCGAACTGGGTCGTGGCGGCATGGGGATCGTGCTGCTGGCGCGGGACGTGGCGCTCGACCGGCTGGTGGCCATCAAGCTCCTCCCGCCGGCCCTGGCCGCCAACGCCGAGTATCGAGCGCGTTTTCTGCGGGAGGCGCGCACCGCCGCAGGCCTGTCCCATCCCAACATCGTGCCGATTCACACGGTCGAGGAACACGACGAGCTGGTGTTCTTCGTAATGGGTTACGTGGACGGGGAGACCCTACGCGAGCGGGTGGAGCGCGGGGGACCCCTGACGCGGCTGGCCATGAAGCTGATGCAAGAGGTCGCGTGGGCCCTCGCCTACGCGCATCAACGTGGCGTCATCCATCGCGATATCAAGCCCGACAATATCATGATCGAGCAGGGCACCGATCGGGCGATGGTCACGGACTTCGGCATCGCGCTCGGCCGTCGCGACACCGAGCGGGGCCACGGAGAGGTGATCGGGACCGCGCGCTACATGAGCCCCGAGCAGGCGTGTGGAGAACCGGTGGATGCCAGGAGCGATCTTTACTCACTGGGTGCCACCGTCTTCTACGCGCTGACCGGGCGGGCTCCCGTCGAGGGAAAGAACCTGCCCGCCATTCTGGTCAAGCAGGCTACGCAGCCGGTGCCGGCCATTCGCACCGTTCGGCCCGAGGTCCCCGCCAAGCTCGCGCAGGTCGTGGATCGCTGCCTCGCCATCGCGCCGGCAGATCGCTGGCAGACGGGGGACGAGGTGGCACGTATGGCGGGCGAGGCACGCGGCCGGGAGCTGCGGGCACCGCCCGTCGTCCGGAGCTTCGTGCGGAACGCGCAGGTGACCACGATGGTGATCATCGCGGTGGTCGTTGCGGGGCAGGGGATCACGATCAACGAAGCGGGTGTCGAGATCATCAACCTCGGCCCCGGGTTGATCGGCACGATCCTCATCATTCAACTCGTGGCGACGGCCCGCCGCCTGTTACGCGAGGGCTACGCGTTCGCCGATATCCGGCAGGCGCTCCTGGCCGAGGCGCGGCTGCAGGAGGAAGAGGCCGACGAGCTCCAGCAGCGCCGGTGGCTCAGGTGGCTCAACAGCCGGTGGCATCGCATGTGGGCGGGCAAATTCGGTCGCTGGTTTTTCCGTGTGGCGGGATGGAAACTCGCCAAGCCAACACGTCACGCGCTTCCCTCGGCGGACGCCACCGAGTTCGTCCTGGGCCGGTCGACCCTTGCCGCGTACGAGGCCCTCTCGGACGAGGTGCGGCGCGAGGCCCGGGAAGTCCCCGACGTGGTCGAGCGTCTCGAGGACCGAGCCGAACGCCTGCGCGCAAGAGGCGAGACGGGCGAACCGCTAAACGAGACGATGGCGGCGCTCGAGAACCTGCGGCTCGCCATGCTCAAGCTGCAGGCCGGCATGGCATCGGTGAATGACCTGACCTTCCAGCTCGAGCGGGCCAAGGCGATTGGCGAAGCGGTGGACCGCCGGCTCGCGGCGCTCCGGGAAGTGGAGGAGATCGCACCGGGGTAGATCCAGCCGTCCGTGATGGCCGCCGGACTGTCGGCTCAATCCAGTTCCACGATCGCTTTGCTGCTCCGCACCTCGAGAGGGAAGGCCCTCACTCGTCCGTCAACTCCGCCAGACGCTCGGCCAGCGAGGGCCGCCGCTTTCCGGGCGGGGCCGCGGCCGGCACCGGCATCTCGACCGTGGTGACCGGCAGCTTCCCGAGCGAGCCGAACGCGTCGTGGAGAAACACGGCACGGGCACCCTCGGCGGCAGGCAGGAGCACGGCATCTCCCTTCGCTCCGATCGAAGGAATCGATACGCGAAACGGCTCGTTCTCGTCGGCGACCCTGGGGCACTGCGGCATCTCGAGCAGGCAGCCGTGCGCGTTGTAATTGAGAAGCTGCGCCTGCCACTCCCTACCAGACTGGTCGCTTACCCTGACGTCACGCCGCCGACCCGGCCGCCGCTCCAGGATCCGGCGCTCTTTGCACTCGGCCGCGGCGGCTGCGCCCACCATCACACCGCGCACGTCGCGGAGCGGCGTGTCATTCACAAAGGCGTCATAGATGGCCAGGACGGTTTTGGGATCCTCGATGGGCACGAGGTGATCCCCCCGCTCGATCATGGCGAACTCGCCGGACGGGCAACGTTCGACCACCGCCAAGGCCTCGAACGGTGCCGTGAAATGATCGTACTTGGACGTGAACACCAGCGTGCGGCACGAGAGGGTACCACCGAGACGTTCGTTGAACAAACGGGCGGAGTTGTGACGGTAGCGGAGGTGCTCGACATTCGTGAGCTCCATCATTCCCAGGTGCAGCCGTTCGATGAGCCGATTCGAGACCCGCGTAACATCGCGCTTGTGGAGATTGAGCAGATGGTGCACGACGGCATCCGCGAACTCCTCGTGCCGACCGTGGTCCAGGTACCAGAACGAGGAACGAAGCGCCTGGTCCACCCTCTGGCGAATCTGATCCGTGATCCCGCCTAGCAGCAGCCGCTCGACGCGTTCGGGGAACTGCTGCGCGAACGTGTACGCAATACCGCAGCCGTACGACAGCCCAACGGGAATCACGCGGTCCACGTGTTCCCCGTCTAGGAACCGGCGAAGCAGGTCCGCCAGATCCCCGAAGCCCAGTGCGGCGGACAGCTGATCGTTCTGTCCCTGGCCGGGCAGATCGACGAGCACGACTGGCCGCTGTGGCAAGAAATGCTTTACCTCGCGGTAAAACGACCAGGCGTTCTGAAACGCACCGCCAATGAACAGCAGGGGCGGCCGGTGTGCAGTGGATGCCGCGGCGAAGCTCCGGTGCTCGACGGTCCATTGGCCCAGCACCGTGCGCCTTGGATCACCGCGGAAACACGCCGTGTCGAATTGGTCGAACTGAAAGTCCATGGTTGGCGTTGGATTTGAGAAAAATTCGCTAAGCACGCCGCGATGATGCGAGCGGCGGGCGAAGTCGCGGCGAACATACGCCGACGAGCGCGGGTCAGCTAGTTCGGAAGCAGGAGCTGCGGAGCCGCGATGCGGTGAGGAGCCCGAACCGGCATAGGGCGGATCACGGTCGCATTCCCGCGGCACCCTGGTTGTGTTGCGTCCTTGTTATCTGCCAGACAGCTCGAGTATCTCCGCCCACTCGACCTCGATCCACCCACCCACTGCGGCATCGGTATCGTCGTCGTTCTCGATCTGGCCGCCGTAGGGTCGCTTGCCGGCCGATACCTTCATCAGGATCCGCACTTCCTTCCCGGCCACCGCGGCATCTCCGCGGAGCCGTACGCGAAACACGAATCCTGAGGTCTGCACGTGATGCGTCTCGAAGGCGTCGGTCAGGCGGATCGTGAGCGCGTGCCCGAACGTATTCCCCCGTCGCCCACGCTCAGGCGCCGGCACGAAAAGCGTGGCTTCGGCCTGAGGATCGTCGTCGTGATCGAAGCGGAGATTGAGTCCCTCCGCGCGGGTCTTGCTCCCCAACTGCTGCCAACCATCGCCCGGGTCGTGTGCGGTCACCCGAATCAGGGGGCGGGCGCGGTC
This sequence comes from Gemmatimonadales bacterium, assembly GCA_041615815.1. GTDB lineage: Bacteria > Gemmatimonadota > Gemmatimonadetes > Gemmatimonadales > GWC2-71-9 > JBDHDH01. The sequence goes on from JBFJCP010000044.1 coordinate 9,898, forward strand.
CAAGTCGACTTGGGACACTCGCCGAGGGCCGGCTTGCTTGGCCCTCACGATCAGGATGAGCACCATGAGGCCGAAGAAGGCAAGAAAGACGATTATCCAGGTCATCGCATCTTCCGTTCGTGGGGAGCGGGTATTGGTGATGCGTCGGAGGGCAATGTTGCGACCAATTCTAACGTCCGCGCTCCTCGAAGCGACGGGTCCGGCACGAGTCTGCCTTTTGTCGAGTGGCATGTCTAAGATGCCGTGTAGGGGCCGAGCGAGCCAGCGGACGGGTGTCGGACGTCATGCTCGCGCGGCGTGGGGATGGCATCCCTTCCATGGCATCTCACCGTGGAGATCGAGATGGTGGTGGAGGCGACGGAGCGGTGATCTCCCTTCAGTGTCGGTAGGCTGCTGCGATGCCTGAGGAGAGCTTCTCGGCGCAGAGCGCCCGCGTGATCGGGTGCAGATCACCCCAGGAGCAGGACGAACACGCGAAACCCGAAGGCCAACGAAGCGAGCGTCAGGACCGTGAGCGCTCCGGCTACGAGTCCCGCCTCGGTCCAATTCCTGAGCGGGTCGCTCCCGAAGCGGTGTCGAGGAAAATCGGGCAAATCGAAAAACGTCATGTCTCCTGGATAGTACCGCAGCCGAATTCCTTGCTGGGAGCACGGCGTCTCCATTTCCTGACCTGGCCACGACACCCGCCGCGCGCTGCCTTCGCACCCGGCCCGGACTTGGCGGGTGAGTGCGTGGTCGTCGAAGCGGTGGGGCATGTCGAGAAAAGCATCGCTTGCGTCGCGTTTGAAGCGCAGGTGCTTGACCGTTCCTTTCGGATCGGTGAACTCGAACTGCCAATGGTGAACGAACGTCAGCCCGAATGACTGCTTGACGGTCTCGCGCCGATGGGTGGCGGTCGCGTCGACCACCACTCCGCGTTTCAGCGACTCGGGCGTGGCGTCGATCCTAGGCGTCAGGACACCCAACCCCGTTGCCACCCACCAGAGCATTCCGGCGAACACGGCGAGCGAGAGGACAGGCCGGAATAGGGGCCGCAGCGACGCTGGGATCCGGAGTTCCGTAGAGGAGCTCGGAGCATGAGGCAGACGGTGAGCCGCATCGATCATCGGGACCTGAAGCGGGCGCACCGGTGTGATCTCCCGCAGCCCGCGGCAGAAGGCGCGGCGAGCGTCGAGATCGAGCCAGTAGTCGGCATGGCCGCCGACGATGCGGCGTGACTGCCCCGTTGAGATGTCTCGTCCCTCGAAGGCTGCCAGGCCGAGGTCGCCACCGACGGCGTCTCCTGGGCGGTAGATATTCATCCAATGAAACTTGTGCAGGCGCCCCGCAATCAGGTCGACCCCGTCTTCGATCGTTTCCGGAAACAGAATGCGGGGAAAGAAAGGCAGCACGTAGCGTCGCAGCGGCGAGCCCATCGTCACCAACAGCACGCGGTGTGTCTTGCGCCAGGCACCCGAGTGCGTGAGCGAATCGAGCGCGATCACCGTACCCAGCCCTTGTCCCACCAGAACGAACTCGGCATCCTCCCCGGTGTCTTGGCGTGCCTGGCGAATCGCTTTGTCGAGTGCCTTCTGAATCCGGATGCGATACCCCGGCTCGCCGAGATACCGGAAGCCGTCGACCATCATCTTGAGAGAACCGCGAATTGGGCGCGTCCAGCGCGCGCGGAGGACGAGCAGCGAGCCGAACACGACAGCGCACCAGGCGAGCGCAGCGAAGCCGCTCAGGACGAATGCAGCCGCTCCCAGCAAGCCGATGGATGCCCATAGGAGCATGCCATCGGCGGCGAAGAGGCCAATCACGATGATCAATGGCGGCTGGAGCAACAGGAGGAGAATGCTCCGAAACGTGATGATGACCGCACGCGGGGACAACGTGAAGCAAAGACGCAGGGCCGCGAGCGCCAGGAGTGCGGTCAGGCCGCTGGCGATACCCAACGTCGTCCAATCGATAGCGGCGACCAGCCACCGAAGTGGGGGCGTATGGGTAGGGAGACCGTACCAGGCGGCAGGGGCCAGCACAAGGACCTCGGCCGTAATCTCGAGCGCCACCATTGCGACCAGCGCCGGCACCAACCACTGAAGCAGCCCGTGTAGTCGGGCCTGCCACGTGCCGAGTACCCCATCCACATAGTTGGCGCGGAACTGCAACCCCAGGCCCGACACCGCCCTCATGAGAGCAGCGTTCCGCTTCAAGAACCGGTACAGGTTGCGCAAGCCCGTATGACTCGGGCGGGGGACCATGCGGTCCCAGTCGAACTCCACGGTCTCGACTCTGTCGTAGAGCTCCGCGTGCTCGAAGTTGGCATTGACCACTTGCGCGATCTTGCCGCGCGGTCCCGATCCGTGAATGGCTATGGCGGGTACAGGCACGACGTGGCTCCCGGCTGGAGACCGATTGGTTGACTCGCTGAGCGAGGGGGCGCGGTAGAAGCGTGCTCGTGGAAGGGCGATGCGACGCTCCCGCAGGTGGGCGCGCTATCAGGTACATGGTAGGGAATCGCTCGCCGCCTGACCGCGGGCGATATCACAAACGGTTCGTGACGTGCTCCGTCCAATCCATTGCGGTGCTCACGTCAGGCTGTGGCACTCGCCGCTGGGATGCCTTGCCGGCCCCGTTCCGTGGGTGGTGGAGGGAGCCGCGCTGTCCTGGTATCGCTTCGTGGTCACGGGATCGGGGCAGCTGCGGCGTTCTTCGTGGTCGGGGGTAAGAGGTGAGCGTCGGGAGCGCAGGATGACGGCTATCTCGCTTCTTCAAGCTCCCAGGTGGGAAAGAGAGAGACCCGCCAGATGCTGTCCGTGAGGGGCAGCACCGCGTGGAGGCGGTGGGCCGCGCTGTGTGGCGCCTGCCGCGCAACGCTTCCGATCACCACTCATGCTCGCCCTCCTCGTCCATCGTCCGGGTCGATGCTTCTTTCCTGCGCTGCAATCGAGCCGCCACCGCCTCGGCTTCGCGCATGACGCGCAACAGATTCTCGCCCGCCAGCTTACGCAGAGCACCGTCCGACCACCCACGGTTCGCCAACTCCACGAACAAGGCGGGGAACGTCGAGACGTCCTCGAGCCCGGTCACGTACGTCGGAATCCCATCGAAGTCACTGCCCAGCCCCACGTGGTCGATCCCGGCCACGTCCCGAATGTGCTCCAGGTGATCGGCGACGTCGGCGATGCCGACCGGTGGTCCCGGATTCTCGGCGCGCCAGCGCTCGAGCTCCCGCTCGATGCCTGCCCGGTCGTTGCCAAACCGCTGCTGGATGTCCACCTGGGCCACTTGCTGCGAACGTTCGTCATACAACCGATAGGCCTCGGACACATAGGGCGGGTAGAACACCTGCATCACCACACCGCCGTTGTCCTTGAGCCGGGCCAGGATCGAATCGGGGACGTTCCGCACGTGGTCGGTCAACGCGCGCGCTCCGGAGTGTGAGAAGATGACGGGTGCCTCCGCCACATTGAGCGCGTCGCTCATCGTGGCCGGCGAGACGTGAGACAGGTCCACCAGCATCCCCAGTCGATTCATCTCGCGCACGACTTCTTCGCCAAACGCCGAGAGTCCGTCGTTCACCGGCTCGTCGGTGGCGGAGTCCGCCCAGTCGGTGTTGGCGAAGTGGGCTAGCGTCATGTACCGGACACCCAGGTGGTAGTAGGCCCGGAGCGCGCCAAGCGAGTTCTCGATGACGTGGCCCCCCTCGATCCCCAGCAGCGACGCGATCTTCCCGCGGCCAAAGGCCTGCATGATCTCGGATGCCGTGGTCGCGAGCTCGAAATGATCCGAATACCGAGCGATGGTGCGCAGCGCGATGTCGATCTGCTCGAGCTGTTGCCGGGCCGGCCGGGGCTCGGTGACGTTGACATGCACGGACCAGAACTGCGCGCCCACCAGACCCCGCCGCAGCCGCTCCAGGTCCGTATTGCCCGGGGTCGGCAAGCGCAGGTCGTAGGCCGCCACGTCGCCGAGTCCCCCCTCGGCGGCCTCGCGGATGGCGCCGGGGAGATCGTTGTGTCCATCGACGAGTGGGATCTCCGCCAGGATTCGCTGGACGCGTTGGAGGGCCGTTTCCTGGGCCAGTGCGAGACCAGGGACCGCGATCAGGAGCAGGTTCACGAACAGGAGGAGCCGGATCATCGTTCGCTCGGCGGCTGGAGGCACGATTCGCTTCGACGTCTCGCCAAGATGCAGAGCGAATCCGGAGAGCGCGAGGGGGACGGAGATCGGGGGAACGGAACCTACGGCGGGCGAGCGCCCTGGCTCGTGAGCCGGTACGGGGCATCCCGAAATCCTACACCGCGTGTTAACGTATCGTGACAGATAGTGATCGTTCCGGTCAAAAGGGGAGTCTCCGTGGCGTTGATTGAATGCCCCGAATGCGGGCGGGAAGTCTCGAGCAGCGCGGCCGCATGTCCCGACTGTGCGTACCCCATCGGGACCGGAACGTCTGGAGTTTCTCTTCCGGTACCGCAGGGGTCGCCGGCACCGAGCATGTGGAGGATGGCGCTACCGCTCCTCGGCAGAGTGCTGCTGGGCACGATCTTGGCCAGCGTCGGGATGGCCGAGGAGCAGTCGGTGGCGGCCCTGATTGGTGGGCTGATCATCGGTGGCTCGGCGATCCCCGCGTGGTACCGTGCGAAGATCGAACGGATGAGGGCCAGCAGGTCCACCGCGGAGGTCGATGCTCGTTTGGATAATCGCATAACGGAACTGGAGCAGCGCCACCAACACCAGTTTGCAAATCTCGAACGCATCCACCAGGGTCAGCTCACGGAGCTCGAGGAACGGGTAGATTTCGCAGAACGGTTGCTCACCAAACGCGCAATCCCGGACCAGCCTGGCTAATTGGCTCGGCTTGGGTGGAGACATGGCTTGGACAACGAGTGACGGGCATTGATGACGGGCAACCCCATATCGCCATTCCTCGATCGCCAAGGAGTGATGATCCTGGACGGGGGGCTCGCAACCGAGCTGGAGGCACGCGGTTGTGATCTCCGCGATGAGCTCTGGTCGGCCAAGGTGCTCATCGAAGATCCCGGCCTGCTGCAGCAGGTCCACGCGGACTACCTGGCCGCCGGTGCGGACTGCATCGCGGGTGCCAGCTATCAGGCAAGCTTCGAAGGATTCCGCCGCCGGAACTTCAACGAAGACGAGGCTGCCGAGTTGTTGCGGCTATCGGTGCGTCTCGCCGTTCAGGTCCGAGACGCGTTCTGGAGTGATCCCGCTAACCGAACCGGTCGTCTGCGGCCGTTGGTTGCCGCCAGCGTGGGTCCCTACGGGGCCGCGCTCGCCGATGGTTCGGAGTACACCGGCCGCTACGACCTCGATGAAGCCGGACTACGCGCGTTCCACCGTCAGCGGTGGCACGTGCTGGCCACGAGTGGTGCCGATGTGATGGCGTGCGAGACCATTCCGTCTCCCGTGGAGGGTCGTGTCCTGCTCGGCCTACTGCACGAAACGCCGCGGGCGTATGGCTGGTTCAGCTTCAGCTGTCGTGATGACGAACGGGTGAGCGATGGAACACCGTTGGCCGAGACGATCGCTGCCTTTCACGATCAGCCGCAGGTGGTGGCGGTCGGGGTGAACTGCACGGCGCCGAGCCTCGTACCGCGTCTCATTGCCGAGTCACGGCACGCCGTAGACAAGCCGATCGTGGTGTATCCCAACTCCGGCGAGGGATGGGATGCGCAAAGGAAGTGCTGGACGGGAACCGCAGAGGCGGTGGACTTCGCGTCTGCCAGCGCGGAGTGGCACGCTGCAGGAGCGGGTCTCATCGGCGGGTGCTGCCGCACGGGCCCGCGGCACATTCGAGAGATCAGGGAGCGGCTGGTTGGCCGGTTGGCGTGAGGTAATAAAGGAAAACACTCTTCCGCGGCGTATTGCTCGGGCGTCAGCGGCCTCGTAGTCTTCTAGGAGATGTACGCACTCGGCCCGCTATTCGGAGACCCGTGAGATGCCCTTTTTTCGGTGTACCATATGCCAGGACGATGGCAGTCCCATCGCCAAGAACGTCACGGTCATGCTTGCGGAGACGAAGCGCGACGAGTGGTACGGCACCATCACCGCGGCCCACCTGACGAGCCTCGGTTCCGGCGAGCGGTATCTCCTGCAGCTCGAGGACGGGAGAAAAGGCGAGTTCCTCGTCCGCAGGAACACCCAAGCGGGCGATGTCGACCGTGCCATCGCCATTCGGGGAACCGGTCCACTGGAATAAGCAAGGCGGTCATCCGGCTCGCTTCGCGCGTGCCTGAGCAGCGGTAGTCACGGCGAACGCTCCGTACAGGGCTCGAACGTCGCGTGCGACGTCTTCGTTCGCACCCAGATGAAGGCGTTTGTGAAGCCACTAATGCGTTCGTAGCGGTGCTCCCCGTGCAGCGCGCTCTGTGGCGCGCCGCGTCGAAGCTCTAGAATGAATCCTTCACGAGCCGACCTTGCCACGGAAACGTGCCGCCCAGTGGTCCCCTGTCGTTGGTGAAAACGAGCGTCGTGCCTTTGAGGTCGCCACCACCTCGTAAGCGAAACAGCTGACCGGCGGGAACAAAGAACTTGCGCACAGGGAGACTATACCGGCCATTCAGTGTTCCGGAAATCGCTTTCCCCTTGAGCTCTGAGACCTCCACCGAGAAGGTGCCGCCGAGCCACCCATTGCCCTCCTGGTTCCAGGCACCTCGCTGATCGATGACACCCTGGGCCACGAGATCGCCGGAAAACCTCACTTCGACAATCATCCGTTTGACCCAAAGGAAGCCGTTCGGTTTGAACTCAAAATCCAAAAAGAGCGGTGGATTTGGAAAATCGAACTCGCCACTGAGGTCGGTGCCGAGCGCGGCAGCGACCGACGGCTCGATTGTCAGCCCGGATAAGTCCGGCGCAAGAGGCTGATCACAACTGGCGACAATGAATACGGTAGCAAGCGGTGCGAAAAGCGAGAGACGTCTTGCCATGAGACACCCCCAGACGGCCGTAGTCACGTATGCTCGGCGTGCTTGCGCCAGAGGAGCGCCGGCCGCGGCACGGGGGGATGTCGTGACGGTGGATCCACCAGCGGGATCGCCGATCGGAACCGTTGACAACTTCAATAAGACGCGAGAGGCTTACTGTTGCCTTACCGAACAGATCGGCGGTGGCCAGAACTTCGCAGTCTTTCTACCGGGTCTCGAATTCCCAAAGGACCTCCCCGTCTTGAAGGCGCTCCCGGCGATCCCATCTTTGATTCCCCGCGATCACCGGATCCCAGAGATTCATCTTGCGGAGCAAGGCCTGAAACCGGGGATGCTGGCGTAGGTCCTGAGGCACGCGCGGTTCACTCCTCATCAGCCAGGGAAGCCACACATGTGGTGGGTCGTATTCGAGCCAGCGCAGCGCCGTGTCGAAATCGCCAAGCAGAATGTAGATCCGCCCCAGCGGCAATGCGGACTCGCAGCAGGGGGCTCCGCCTCCAATGCGGCGACGATGGCGAGCGCATCATCGGTGCGCCCGGCACCAGCGTAGGCAGCAATCAAGAATCCCACGAGTCGCGGTGCGGTGGCGGCAGCCGACTCCGGACTCAGCGCCACCTCGATCTCGCTCGCGATGGCCCCGTGCGAGCGTTTCCTCCCGCTCGCTTTAGTGGTGCGTCGCGCTGGTATCGACGAGCGCGGGCGGCCCCCTGCCTGCCTCGACGCGACGCATCGGCAGCTGAAGGAGGGTGTTCTAACCCTGCTCTGAAGCCGATCTGGTTGGCCGCCTAGCCCAGCACCACGATGCCCGCGCTCATCAACAACATGAAGAATGCGGGCAGCGATTTGACCGGTGGGTCTTTCACCTTCACGTGCATCGCAAGGGCTCCCACCATCAACACGACCACCACAGCTGCCGCAGGTCGCACGAGCGCTGGTACCCACAGACCGACGATCAGGAGTACTGCCGAACCGATCTTCAGAGCACCGATCAAGTAGAAGAACCACTCTGGCAGACCGTACGCCGCGAACTCCTCTTTCAGCGACTGCGCGGCCCCGCCGCGATACGCCGTCGACGACTTGGCCCGCACCAGCCACACGTTGAGGAGTCCCAACGCGACGCTGACCTGCAGAATGGTCACAACGGTGATTGACGGCATGCACGTATCCCATTCGTATTCAGTTGCCTCCAAAGGTACTCGATCGCCCTCGCGTGAAACACCGCGAGATCGTATGCGCCTGGCCGGGAGGCCACGATGGATCGGGTGGGAATTACGACATGAGCTGCCTCATTTCCAATGTGCGGGAATTCGTCGTGCGGATGAGACGGATCGTGGACCCGCTATTCGATCATTGATTTACCGCGATCATCGGATCCCAAAGATTCATTTTGCGGAGCAAAGCCTGAAACCGGGGATGCTGGCGTAGCTCCGGAGGCACGCGCGGTTCACTCCTCATCAGCCAGGGAAGCCACACATGTGGTGGGTCGTATTCGAGCCAGCGCAGCGCCGTGTCGAAATCGCCAAGCAAGATGTAGATCCGCGCCAGCGTCAATGCGGACATCGCGGTGGGGGGCGCCGCTTCCAATGCGGCGACGATGGCGAGCGCATCATCGGGGCGCCCGGCACCGGCGTAGGCGGCAGCCAAGAATCCCACGAGTCGCGGTGCGGCGGCGGCAGCCGATTCAAATGCCGTGATGGCATCCTCCCACTGTCCCGCCAACTCGTAGGTGGTCCCGAGCGCCAGCGCGCCAACCGGTGCGCCGGGCTGCAGTGTTTTGGCCTTCTCCGCAGCGGCGATCCCGTCGTCCAAGCGGCCCGCCTGCGCGTATAGTGGACCGAGCCAGGCCGTGTGCAGTGGAGTGAACGGGTCGAGGTCCCGGGCCCGTTCGTGCTCCTCAATCGCTTGGTCCAGGCGGTCGAAGAGCGCAAGGTACCATGCGTAGTGATAGTGGTTCATGGGCAGGCTTGGGTTCAATGCGTTGGCACGTTGGAATGCCTGCTCCGCTCCCTCCCAATCGTGTTCGTAGTAGGTCTTGACCGCGGCGAGTCCGGCCCATCCGTCTGCGAGGCTGGGGTCGAGCTTGACCGCACGCTCGGCAGCGGCCGTGGCACGCGCACGAGCTTCGGGTGTGGGGTTGAAGCTGTGGCCGATGGTGATGTAACCGTATGCCAAGCCTGCCCACGCGAGGGCATCCACGGGATTGCGGTCCACGGCGTCGTGGAGATGCCGGAGACCCTCGGCGACGTCCTCGGGTGTGGCGCGATTCAGGTGGTACATGCCTTTGAGGTATGCCTCGTAGACACCGGGATCCACCGTCGTCGCGCGCTCCAAGCGCAATTCCGCCTCCGGACTCAGCGCCACCTCGATCTCGCTCGCGATGGCCCGTGCGATACCCCGGTAGAGCGCCACCACGTTGGGGAGATTGCCATCGTATGCGCCCTGCCACATGGGCAGATTGGAACCCGGGTCGATGAGCCGTGTTTCGATCTCGACGCTGTCACGATCGCGGAACACACCTCCTTCGAGCACCGCATCAACATCGAGCTCGCGCGCGATCTCCTGGATCGGCTTGTCGACGTTTCGATACTGCATGACGGAACCTCGCGCGATCACGGTGACGCCGGTTTGCGCCAACTCCGAGATCAGTGCCTCGTGGACGCCGTCGACGAAGTACTCCTGGGCCGTATCGCCGGAAAGGTTGGTCAGCGGCAAGACGGCCAACGCCTGGACCCGTGGCGTCTCCATCACGCCGGCCAGCCACCACGTTACGACGGCCACGACCACCAACGCGGCTCCCACCAGTGCATGGCGCCGGAGACGAGGCGACCGTACGCGTGCCACGACCGTTTCGCTGGTGAGCGCCTTGGCAAACTCGGACGCGCTGGTGAAGCGGTCATCCGGGTCCTTTGCCAACGCCCGTGCAACCGCTCGCTCGACGAACAGCGGAATATTCGGATCGATCGTTCGGAGGCTCGGCACGGTTGAGGCCATGTGTTTGGCCAACAGGGCCATCGGTGTGGCCCCGTGGAACGGTGTTCGGCCGCCGACCATCTCGTAGACCACGCAGCCCAGCGCGTATACGTCCGTACGCGCATCGACCGTCTCCAAGCCGCCCGCCTGTTCCGGGCTCATGTAGGCCGGCGTGCCGAGCGCCATGCCGGTTCCCGTGAGACGCTCACCGCCGGCTGCCTCCACCGCGCGCGCAATCCCGAAGTCCGCGACCACGGCTTGGTCACCGGTCAACAAGATGTTCTCGGGCTTGATATCGCGATGCACCACACCACGCTCGTGCGCGTACGTGAGTGCGGACGCAATCTGATCGGCAATCCGAACGGCGTCTGCAATTTCGAGCGCTCCCTCCCGTTCGAGCCGGTTCCGCAGGGATTCGCCCTCGACGAATGGCATGACGTAGTACATGAACACCGGGCCACCATCGCCCGGTCCCGCGGTCCCGCTGTCGAAAAGCGGCAGGATGTGTGGATGGGAGAGCTTGGCCGCGATCTCGATCTCGCGGAGGAAGCGGTCGGGGCCGAGCGTGGCGGCGAGCTCGGGGCGAAGGACCTTGATGGCGACCTTGCGCCCGTGCTTCACATCCTCGGCCAGGTAGACGGTTGCCATGCCGCCTTCGCCCAGGCGGCGCTCGAGCTCGTAGCGGCCGGCGAGAGCGGTCGAGAGGCCGGTGGGTAGGGCTTCGGTCACTGTGGCTCTCCGCCGAGACGCACGAGGCGTTGCTTCACCTCTTCGACTTGCGGCTGAAGTCTTGGGTCGGCGTCCTGCCAGAGGTCGACGAAGCGCGCGTAGTACCGAGTAGCAGCGTCGCGCTGGCCCAATCGCTCGGCAATCTCTCCACGTCTGAGCGCCGTCGGTGCCTCGTACAGCATGGCGTACGCATCGTGGGACACGAGCGACTCGTACCACGGCTGCGCTTCCGTGTCACGCCCCAGGGTCACGAGGATCTCACCGTGGAGGTACCGCTCGAGCAGGTGAGAGAAAAACGGTCGCCAGAGGTGGAGATCGGAGTCCGAGCCCCGCCGTCGGTATGGGATCTGCTCGAGCAGCGCCAGCGCATCCGCATGTCTGGCTTCCCGCCACAGAATGTGGGAACGAACGGCATCACCGAGGTCACGGGCAATGAAGGTCCACGTCCCTCCGTCGCTCTCACCGAGGCGCTCCACTGAGTCTGCATATTGGCGTGCCGCACGGTGTTCACCGAGGCGCGCGTTGACCACTCCCAGCAGGTATGCCCGGAGGTGGGGGTGGAGCGCATACGCATGACCCCTCGTTACGGCCGGCGTGGCCGAGGCGTCCCATCGCTCCAGATCGATCCGCACCTGGGCGAGCTCGGAATCCGGGACTTCGATGAACGGCAGCGTGGCGAGCATGGCACGATGTTCCACGGTTCCTGACATGTCGAGCGGTTCCGCTTTGCGAAGCTCCTCGAGCGCCGCTCGTCCCTGGCCGCGGGCCATGGCGAGCGCAGCCACGAGGCCATGACCGCGCGCCCGTGTAGGCGGCGCGCGTTGGGGCGCCGTCATGAATCCGGCGAGTCGCTCCACCTCACCGAGATCATCCAGCAGAAAGGCTGTGTGCATCACCGTCGCGGTGAGGTCCGCGTCGCTCGCCCGTTCCAGCTCCACACGCAGCTGGGCGCGAGCAGCTGAATCTCCTTGTAATGCCGCGTGGGTTGCTCCGGCCCACAACTCGAACGTGGCGGTCCGATCCAGCCGGCGGAAGAGGGCATCGAACTCCGCATACCGTCGTTCCAGGGCGGCGACCTCCATCAGATGCACCAGTGCACGATTGTGGGTCGAGTCCAGCGCCAACACGCGCTCCAATGGCGCCCGCGCCCCGCTGATCGACCAGCCCCAGAGCGGACCGTTGATCAGCAAGAGATTCCCAAGCCAGAACCAGCCCTCCACTTCATCGGGATAGCGGGCAACAAGGTCGCGATACAGGCTCACGGACGCGACCACGTCCCGTTCCAAGGTGACGAAGGCCTCGAGCACCTGCCGGTCGCGCGGAGAGAGGCGGTGCGCGTGCCGGAGGGCCCGTGCCGCGGCGCCGCGCGTGATGGCAGGCGGTCCGTCCGTGCCCCACCCAGCGAGAGTTGCCAGGCGATAGTTGGCGAGGGCGAACGCCGTGTCCGTCTCGACGGCTCGAGCGAACGCCCACCGGGCGTCGCTCCATCGTCCCGCGCGAAGCAGGTGCTCGCCATCGAGATACGCTTTGAGCGCATCGAGCGACGGGGACGTGCGGCTGGCGAGACGCGCGAACCGCTGCGTCGCGTCGCCGTACCGCTCGGCCAGCAACTCGGCGACGAGGCGGTCCACCAACTCGAACAGCTCGGCAGTGGTTCCTTCGAGGCTCGCTAACGCCAACGGGGTATCTTGCTCCCTGGTGCTGAACAGTGAACCGCGCAGTTGTAGGCGACCGCCGACCTCGACTACGCTCCCCAGGACGTAAAGCCCGGCCCCGGCTTGCTCGGCCAGTACGCTCGCTCGTGCCGGATCGACGCGGCCTTCCAGGGGCCGCACCAAGCTCATCACGGCGTGGGGATCGATGCTCCGCAGCTCGCCGGCACCGTCCAACTTGGTGCTCAAGAGATCCATCATTCCCTCGCCGAGGTAGGCAAGCTCCTCGCTGCCCCGCACCTCGAAGGGGAAGACCGCGACGGCATTCTCGGCGAGTGGCGCCTCTTCGGCGGCCTGTGATCCAAACACGAACCATGCGACACTCGCACCCAAGACTGTGAGCATCACTGCTCCCAACACGAGGGAGCGGGATCGCGGCCTTCGACGTGCGGTGTGATCCGGTGGCGATGCCGTGCCGGCCGCCAGCGCGTCTGCAAACGAGCGCGCCGTTGCGAACCGGTCGGCGGGCACCTTGGCGAGCGCCTTCTCGACAGCTCGTTCGACATTGTCCGGAATCGTTGGCCGCAGGGTCCGCAGCCGAGGCACGGGATCGATCGAATGCCGGGCGATGACAGCCGCGGTGCTCGGGCCCGTAAAGGGCGGCTGGCCCCCAACCATCTCGTACAGCACACAGGCGAGTCCGTACACGTCGCTTCGCCCATCGAGATCGCTCTCACCCGTCGCTTGCTCTGGCGACATGTACTCCGGCGTTCCGACCACCAAGCCCGTCTCGGTCAGCCGCTCACCGCCGGCCGACGTGACAGCCCGGGCGATACCGAAGTCTGCTACTCGCGCATGCCCTGCGGCCAGCAAGATGTTCTCCGGCTTGATGTCCCGATGCACGATGTCGTGCCGGTGTGCAAAGTCGAGGGCGTCCGCGACCTGGTGGGTGATCTGGAAGGCATCGTCAATGGGAAGGTGCTTCTCGCGATTCAGCCGATCGCGCAGCGTCTCGCCCTCGACATAAGGCATGACATAATAAAGGAAACCGTTGGCGTGGCCCGAATCGAGCAGCGGCAGGATATGGGGATGGTCGAGGCGGGCAGTAATCTCGATTTCGCGGAGGAAGCGGTCAGAGCCAAGCGCGAGTGCGATCTCGGGTTTCAGGACCTTGATGGCGACTAGGCGATGGTTCTTGAGGTCCTCGGCGAGGTAGACGGTCGCCATGCCGCCTTCGCCCAGGCGGCGCTCGAGCTTGTAGCGGCCGGCGAGGGCGGTCGTGAGGCGCTCGAGCTGAGACGCTTCGTTCGTCACTGGGTACGGCTCCGTGGGTGGAGCGCTGTAAAGATGGTCGTTGGTGGGCGAGCCGGCCAGGGCGCGGTGGCTGACCCAACCACCCTGGCAACGCCAAGCGCCCGGCGGCGATGGAAGTTGCGCAGCTCTCGTTGGATGAATGGGTTGGCCGCCGCCACACGCCCGGTCCGGCTTCTATCGGACGGAGGTGGGACGCGGTACTTTCTGCCAATATCCGTCGAGCGCGTTCGGCGGGCCAGCCCAATCAAAAGGATAGACTATGCAGCCACATCAGCGCTTGTTAGGACTCGCCACGTTGCTCGCACTCGTGGCCTGTCAACCCAGACCGGCCGGCGAGGCCTCGGCGGCGGGTGACGTGATGGAAGACCTCGCAGCGGTACGGAGTACCATCGAAGCCACCGAGAAGCAATGGTCTGCGGCGTATCTGGCGGGGGACGCCGCCGGAATCGGCAGTCTCTACGCCGAGGATGCCGCGTCGATTGGGGCGGGTGAGTGGTATCGTGGCCGCGTGGCCATCGCCCAAGACATGCAGGCGCACTTCGACACGGTGACGATCAGTGCTCGCGAGGACATCACCGAAGAGGTCATCCTGCTCGGCGATCACGCATTCGAGGTGGGGCGCTACTCCTGGACCGGCGTTTCCAAGAAGAACGGCGCGGCGATGAGCGGAAAGGGCCGCTATACGGTGCTTTGGCGCAAGGGCGCCGACGGTACCTGGCGAATCCTGCGCGACATGGGAAGTGAGGCGCCGCCCGGGATGTAGAACGCCGCAACGGAGATCCAGGGGTCGGAGAGAGCCTCACTCGTCCGGTAACTCCCCGCAGGCGCTCCGCCGGTGAGGGCGCCGCCAACCGAAACCAAAGACCGGTCCGGCTACAGGTCGCCGGATCGGTCTTTGGTGCATCGGGACGGCCGGATGTGATACGACGTGGGCCGCCTCAGTGGCGGCCAAATCATGTCGAAGCGTGGGCTGCCGAATCACGCCGGGACTTCGTGCACAAGATGCAGATATGCCTCAAGGAACTCCGCGGAACCGCTGTCTGGCTCGCGATCCTGCGACGCATCGGCAGTCCCGAACG
>JBFJCP010000045.1:0-23702 GCA_041615815.1 Gemmatimonadales bacterium
ACAACACGAAGATGACGATTGAGTTGATCACGCCGATCGCGATGGAGGAGGGGCTGCGCTTCGCGATTCGGGAAGGCGGCCGCACCGTCGGCGCCGGCGTGGTCACCAAAATACTGGCCTAGCACCACCGAACCGCCGGGTGAACCATGGCTGAACGCATACGCATTCGTCTCAAGGCTTTCGATCACGTGGTGCTCGATCAGGCTGCGGCCGACATTGTGCGCACGGTGGAGAAAAGCGGGGGATACGTGTCGGGTCCCATACCACTGCCGAGCAAGACGCAGCGGTGGACGGTGCTGCGAAGCCCCCATGTGGACAAGAAGAGCCGAGAGCAGTTCGAGCTCCGGACACACAAGCGCCTCATCGAGATCAAGGACTCGCGGGCGCAGACCATCGACGCGCTGACCAAGCTCGATCTGCCGGCCGGTGTCGATGTCGAGATCAAAGTCGAGTAGCGCGATGCACGGATTGATCGGTCGCAAGCTGGGAATGACCCGAGTGTTTGCCGACGATGGGCAGGTCGAGCCCGTCACGGTGATCGAGGCGGGGCCGTGTCACGTCGTACAGCTCACGGCCGGGGCCGGCGGGCCGGGTGCCGTGCAGTTGGGATTCGAGTCCCAGAAAGCCAAACGTGCTGCCAAAGCCGAAGTCGGGCATGCGAAGACGGCTGGTCTCGACGCTGCACCTCGGGTCCTGAGGGAGTTTCCGATCCCCGCGGACGTGAAGGAGCCACCGAAGCCGGGTGATGTCGTGACGGTCGACATCTTCGCGGCGGGGGATCTGGTCAAGGTGACCGGGACTACCAAGGGCCGCGGGTTTCAGGGAGTGGTGAAGCGTCACGGATTCGGTGGCGGCCCCGCCAGCCACGGGAGCACGCGGTATCGCAAGCCCGGCAGCATGGGCCCGGGTACGGATCCCTCCCGGGTCATCAAGGGGAAGAAACTCCCCGGGCAAATGGGGGCATCGCGGCACACCGAGTTGGGGCTGCAGGTGGTTCGGGTCGATCCCGAGCGGAATCTGCTCTACGTACGCGGTGCCGTGGCCGGACCGAAAAACGGTGTGGTCTACGTGACGAAGCAGGGAGGACGGAGCCGGTATGCTTGAGGCGCTCCACTACTCGGCAGCTGCAAAGCGCAAGGGAAGTTACGCGCTGCCGGATGAGTTCGATGGGACCGTGAATCGCGCGGCGCTCTACCATGCCGTGCGGGCGTTTCGGAACAATCAGCGCCAGGGGACGCACTCCACCAAGACCAAGAGTGAGGTCTCCGGCGGCAATCGAAAACCGTGGCGGCAGAAGGGAACGGGACGGGCGCGGCAAGGATCGATTCGGGCACCGCAATGGGTGGGCGGTGGCATCGTCTTCGGCCCCCGCCCGCGTGGCTACCTGACGACGCTGCCGAAGAAGGTGAAGCGCTTGGCGCGGCAGTCCGCGCTCAATGCGCGCGCGAGTGAAGGTGCGTTGGTGGTCATTGAGGCCGTGGCGTTCGAGGCGCCCAAGACCAAGCAGATGGCGGACCTGCTGAACAAGTTGGAGGTCGCCGGTAAGAAGGTATTGATCTTGACGGCCGAAACGCAGCAGGCCGTGTACTTATCGGGGCGAAACTTGCCGAATGTGCAGGTCATGCGCTATGGAGACGCGGCTGCGTACGACATCCTGTGGTCCGACATCGTGGTCGTCGAGGAGGGTGCCATTGGCGGGCATGCTATCAAGGGCGCGACGGTAAAGTCCACCACTCGACGTTCCAAGCGGGGACAGGAGAAGGCAGCCGCCGGTACGTCCAAGCGGAAGGCGACGGGCCGGGCCTTGTCGAAGAAGCGAACGACGGCGAAGAAGAGCACGAAGAAGAAGGCGAAAAAGAAAACGTCGAAGAAAAAGGGTAGTCGCTGATGACCGATCGTTTTCGGGCCGTGCTACGGCCGGTGGTCACCGAAAAGTCCTCCGCGCTCTTCGGGGCTCTGAAGGAATACACCTTCGAGGCTCCGCCGGACGCGACGAAGCCACAGATTCGGGAGGCCATCGAGTCCCTCTTCGACGTTCGGGTGAAGAGCGTGCGTACGATGCAGCAGCCGGCGAAGCGTCGGACCCGTGGACGGACCGAGGGACGCCGTCGGCGGTGGAAGAAGGTCTATGTGCGCTTGCACGAGGGTGACGAGATCGAGGTCTTCGAGGGGTAACAAATGGGTATTCGTCAATTTCGCCCGATGAGTCCCGGAACCCGGTTCCGAAGCGTCTCCGATTTCGCGGAGGTGACGCGATCCGAGCCGGAGAAATCGTTGGTGGAGCCGCTCAAGAAGCGTGGCGGCCGGAATCACCGCGGGCATCTCACAGCACGTCACCGTGGTGGTGGGCACAAGCGGCGGTACCGTCGCGTGGATTTTCGTCGGGACAAGCACACCGTGCCGGCGCGGGTGACGGCGATCGAGTACGATCCCAACCGATCTGCCCGCATTGCGTTGCTGACGTACGCGGATGGAGAGAAGCGATACATCATCCACCCGCAGGGCCTCAAGGTGGGTGATACGGTGAGTGCGGGCCCCACGGCGGACGTGCGATTGGGAAACGCGATGCCTTTGTCGGAGATCCCGTTGGGCACGACGGTGCATTGCATCGAGCTCAAGCGAGGCAAGGGAGCGCAGATGTGTCGCGCGGCCGGCACCGGTGCGCAGGTCATGGCCAAGGAGGGACACCACGTGGCCCTGAAGCTCCGATCGGGCGAGGTGCGGCTGGTGCGGCGGGAGTGCATGGCCACCATCGGTGAAGTCGGCAACGCCGAGCACGAGCTCCAAAGCATCGGCAAAGCCGGCAAAACCCGCTGGCTGGGCCGGCGACCGCACGTGCGTGGCGTCGCTATGAATCCCGTGGACCATCCGCTCGGTGGTGGAGAGGGGAAGGCGTCCGGCGGTCGACCGCCGGTGACGCCATGGGGCAAGCCCGAAGGCACAAAGACCCGAAAGCGGAAAAAGGCGAGCACTAAGCTCATCCTGCGCGGTCGGAAGCGCGGGAAGGCGACGCGGTAGGGAGACGAGACATGGCACGGAGTGTCAAGAAAGGCCCGTACGTCGAGGAATCACTGCTTCTGAAGATTCTGAAGTTGAATTCTCTCAACGAAAAACGGGTCATGAAGACGTGGTCCAGAGCATCCACGATTACGCCAGACTTCGTGGGGCATACGATTGCGGTGCACAACGGCAACAAGTTCATTCCGGTCTACATCTCGGAGAACATGGTGGGACACAAGTTGGGAGAGTTTGCTCCCACTCGTCTGTTCCGGGGCCATAGCGGTAAGCTGGCGGCCGATAAGAAAGCCGGACCGGCGTAGGGAGACGACGATGGCGGCACGGGCGATTCAACGGGGCGTGCGGCAGTCCCCCCGAAAGATGCGGTTGGTCATTGATGTCATTCGGGGCATGAACGTGAACGAAGCCTACACCTTCTTGAAGTTCTCAAAGAAGCGGGCGTCCCGACAGATCGAGAAGGTCTTGCGATCGGCCGTCTCCAACGCCGAGCAAGACGCGTTGCGGAGCAATGAAGCCTTCGACGTCGATGAGCTCTACGTCGCGCATGCGGTGGTCAATGAAGGCACGACGCTCTGGCGCTATCGGGCGGCGGCGCTCGGTCGCGCCGCTCCCATCCGGAAGCGAACGAGCCAGGTGGAGATCCGCGTGGCTAAGAAGGAGACGGAGTAATGGGTCAAAAGACGCATCCATACGGCTTTCGCCTGGGTATCGTCAAACCGTGGCGGTCCCGGTGGTACGCCGGGCGTGAGTTTCCGGATCTCCTGAAGGAAGACGAACTCATCCGGAAATACCTCAAGACACGACTGTCGCACGCGGCCGTCGCCGACATTCACATCGAACGGAAGCCCGGCAAGGTCACGGTCACGGTCTTCACGGGGCGCCCAGGGGTCGTGATCGGAAAGCGCGGCGCCGAAGTGGACAAGCTCCGCGATGAGCTGGCGCAGCTCACCGGGAAGACCGTGGGGATCAACGTCGAGGAGATCAAGCGGCCGGAGCTCGAGGCGCAATTGGTGGCCGAGAGTGTCTCCCATCAGCTGATGCAGCGGGTCTCGTTCCGCCGGGCGATGAAACGGGCGGTGCAGAGTTCGATGCGGATGGGAGCGCAGGGCATCAAGATCAAGACCGCTGGCCGGTTGGGTGGTGCCGAGATCGCGCGCACCGAGGGATACCACGAGGGTCGGGTCCCGCTGCACACGCTGCGGGCAGACGTGGACTACGGCATGGCCACGGCCAAGACGACATACGGCACCATCGGTGTCAAGGTCTGGATCTTCAAGGGTGAAGTTGTGGAAGACGCCCGCGGTCGGACGTACAGTACGGGAGCCTGAGCCATGTTGGCGCCAAAGCGGGTGAAGTACCGCAAACAGATGAAAGGACGGACCAAGGGCCATGCCACACGTGGGAACACCGTCGCGTTCGGGCATTTCGGTCTGATGGCTCTGGAGCCCGGCTGGATCACGAGCCGACAGATTGAGGCGTCCCGGGTGGCGATGACCCGCGAGATGAAACGCGGGGGCAAGGTGTGGATTCGGATCTTCCCGGATAAGCCGATCACGAAGAAGCCGGCGGAGACCAGGATGGGCAAAGGCAAAGGCAACCCCGAGGGGTGGGTAGCCGTGGTCAAGCCGGGACGCGTCATGTTCGAGGTGGAGGGGATTGGTGAAAAGGTGGCACGGCGCGCCCTGCAGTTGGCAGCGGCGAAGCTGCCGATCAAGACGCGCTTCGTGATGCGCGAAGACGGGTAGGCACCGATGGCACTCAAGGACACGGAAACGAAACCGGTGACGGCAACCCGGCTGCGCGAGCTCGAAACGCCCGAGCTCGAGACCGAGCTAGGACGGCTTCTCGAGGCCCGATTTCGGCTGAAGTTCCGGTCGGCCACGGAGACCATCGACAATCCGGCGCAGTTTCACATCATGCGACGTAACATCGCCCGGATCAGAACGGTGTTACGCGAGAGGGCCGAGGCATGAGCGAGGGAGATCGGAGTCGCGGACAGCGGAAAGCGCGGGTTGGGGTCGTGGTGAGCGACAAGATGACAAAGACGGTAGTGGTGCAACTCACGCGACAGTTCGCCCACCCGTTATACGGGAAGCAGATCAAGCGAACGAAGCGCGTGCATGCCCAGGACGAGTTAGGGGCCAAGACGGGAGACACGGTCCGCCTGATGGAAACGCGTCCGCTCTCGAAGTTGAAGCGGTGGCGGGTGGCGGAGATCATGTCTCGGGCCGAGTAGAGCGAGGGCGACGTGGTTCAACAGGAATCGATCGTCAAGATCGCCGACAACTCTGGGGCGCGCAGAGCGCTCGTGATACGGGTGCTGGGCGGAAGCAAGCGGCGCTACGCCGGATTGGGCGATGTTGTAGTCGTGACGATCAAGGATGCGCTTCCGACCGGTCAGGTCAAGAAGGGAGAAGTGGCCAAGGCCGTGTTGGTGCGCACGGCCAAGGAGACCCGGCGTCGTGATGGGAGTTATATCCGGTTCGATGAAAACGCCGCCGTGCTGATCAACGACGCTGGCGAACCGAGGGCCACGCGCATTTTCGGACCCGTGGGGCGGGAGCTCAGAGAGAAACGGTACATGAAAATCGTATCGTTGGCACCGGAGGTGTTATAAGTGAAACCGCTCGTGTACAAGAAGAGCAAGCGCCGCAAGCGCAAGACGAAACCAACACCCAAGATGCACATCACGAAAGGTGACCGGGTGCGTGTCGTTCGGGGTGAGGATCGGGGGAAAGAGGGTGCCGTGATCCGCGTGCTCCCCAGGCGCAACCGCGTCGTGGTGGAGGGGGTGAATATGCTCACCAAGCATCAGCGACCGACCCCCAACGCGGAGGGCGGCATCATCACGTTTCCCGGGCCCATCGACGCCTCGAATGTGATGCTGCTCGATCCCAAGACTGGCGACCCCACCAGGGTCCGGCGGCAGAAGGACAAAGACGGCACGCTGGAACGCCTGAGCGTGAAATCGGGTCAGCCCATTCCGCGGAACCGCTGAGACGGCAGGACGACGTGGCCACGAAGACGGAAGCAAAACGTCAACCCCGGGACCAAGCACCCGCGGTACCGGCGCCGAAGCCGCGACTGCGAGAGCACTACATCGCGGTGGTGCAACCCAAGCTGATGAAAGAGTTTGGGTTGAGCAATATCCACGCCGCGCCACGACTCGAGAAAATCGTCGTCAACGTGGGTCTTGGCGAAGCGCCCAAGAACCCGAAGTTGCTCGATACCGTCATGGAAGAGTTGGCCGTGGTGACGGGCCAGCGTCCCGTGGTGACTCGGGCCAAGAAGGCGATCTCGAACTTCGGCCTCCGGGCGGGGATGCCCATTGGGACGGCCGTCACTCTCCGTGGCGTGCGGATGTGGGAGTTCTTGGATCGGTTCATCAGTATTGCTGTCCCACGGATTCGGGACTTTCGCGGCTTCCCCACGCGATCGTTTGATGGCCGAGGGAATTATACCGTGGGGATCCGGGAGCAGATGATCTTTCCGGAGATCGATTACGACAAGGTAGAGAAGATTCACGGCATGGACATCACCTTTGTGACGTCTGCCGAGCGTGACGACCTCGCGATGGCGCTGCTCCGCGAGCTCGGCATGCCGCTCCGTGGACAAGTTCCCGTACAGATCGGCTAGGAGTCGCATGTGGCGAAGAAGGCCCTGATCGAGAAGGCAAAGCGGAAGCCCAAGTACAAGGTGCGCGGGTATAATCGGTGCCAGCGGTGTGGTCGAGCCCGCGCGTACCTCCGACGGTTTGGTGTCTGCCGCATCTGCTTCAGAGAACTAGCGCTCCGCGGGGAGGTCCCCGGAGTGCGCAAGGCGAGCTGGTAACAGGAGCGGGTTGGATAAGCGATGACAATGACTGACCCAGTCGCCGATATGTTGACCCGAATCCGCAATGCCTCCCGAGCGGGGCATCGCCGGGTCGACATACCGGTATCGAATTTCAAAGTGGAAATCGCGCGTCTCTTGCGGGACAATCACTTCATCCAGGACTACAAGGTGCTGGATGACGGGCGGTATGGCGTGTTGCGTCTGTTCCTCCGATACCACGGTGATACACCCGTGATTCACGAGGTGCGGCGGGTGTCGAAGCCAGGCCTGCGGCGCTACGTGCGGGTGCGTGAGATTCCCCGGGTGAAGAACGGGCTCGGGATCGCGATTGTCTCCACGCCGCGCGGACTCATGAGCGATCGGGAAGCACGACGGGCTCGGGTGGGTGGCGAACTCGTCGCCATGCTCTGGTAGAGGCAGCCATGTCACGCGTTGGCAAGAAACCGATTCCGATTCCCAAGGGCGTGACCGTCTCCATCGACGGGAGTCACGTTGCGGTCAAAGGACCCAAGGGTGAACTGTCGCGGGTCGTATCTTCGGAGATGACCCTGGCCATGGAGGACGGATCCGTGCAGGTGTCACGGCCATCCGACGAAGGCCGGCACAGGGCCCTGCACGGACTCACCCGGGCGCTCGTGGCCAACATGGTCGAGGGCGTGAGCGACGGGTTCAGCAAGCAGCTGGAGATTCAAGGCGTGGGGTACCGCGCCGAGCCAACGGATTCGGGACTTCGCCTCAACGTCGGATATTCCCATTCGGTGGAGTACCCGGCTCCGCAAGGAATCCAGCTCTCGGTGGAGAACAACACACTCGTGACCGTGGCGGGTATCGACAAGGAATTGGTGGGCCAGGTGGCAGCCGAGATCCGCTCGATCCGCCCGCCGGAGCCATATAAAGGAAAAGGCATCCGCTACAAGGACGAGCAGGTGCGTCGCAAGGCCGGGAAGACCGGAGGGAAAGCATGAGGCCGATCCGCAAACCGAAGACGCGGTCCGACCGGCGGGTGCGTCGGCATCTCCGAAGTCGGAAACGCCTGCGGGGGACGGCCGAGCGCCCTCGTCTCGTGGTCTTCCGATCGCTCAAGCACATTTACGCCCAGTGCGTGGACGACGATCGTGGCGCCACGCTTATCGGGGTCAGCGATCTGACCAAAGACTTGCAGCCGGAACAACCAGGCAAGACCGGTGCCGCCCACGCGGTGGGGAAGCTCATTGCGGAGCGAGCCAAAGCGCGTGGCATCACGAGAGTCGTGTTCGATCGGGGGGGGTACCCCTTCCATGGACGGGTCAAGGCGGTGGCCGACGGGGCCCGCGCCGCCGGATTGGAGTTCTAAGCAGATGGCCAACGAACGAGGATCCCGCCGGGAGCGCCGCGAACGCGAATCGGAATTCGTGGAGAACGTCATCACGATCAACCGCGTTGCAAAGGTCGTGAAAGGCGGCCGACGATTCTCCTTCAACGCCCTCGCGGCGGTGGGAGACGGAAACGGTAAGGTGGGCGTGGGGACGGGGAAGGCTAACGAAGTTTCGGAGGCGGTGCGGAAAGCGGTGGAGAGCGCGAAACGCGCCATGCAAGCGGTTCCGCGTGAGGGCACGACGATTCCCCATGAGATCGTCGGATCCCACGGTGCCGGCCGAGTCTTGCTCAAACCGGCGACGTCGGGAACCGGGGTCATCGCCGGTGGGCCGGTGCGGGCGGTTCTGGAATGTGCGGGCATTAGCGACATCCTCACGAAGTCCCTGGGATCCCCCAATCCGCTGAACATGGCCTGGGCCACCATCGACGGGCTCATGAGCCTCGTCACAGCCGATCAGGTGGCGCGGGAACGCGGACTCGATCCCGCCGAGATCTTCTATCGCCCGCGCCAGCGCCCGACGGTGGCGGACGCGACGGGAGGGGCGGATGCCTAAGGAAGCGGCAAAGAAGACCAAGAAGGCAACCAAGAAGAAGACGACATCCACCCGTAAGCGCGCGACCACACGTGCGCCGAAGGCCACCAAAACCGTGAGGAAGAAGGCGGCGGGGGCTTCGCTGCGTGTGCGGCAGGTGCGGTCCGGTATCGGGCACGCGGCGAAATATCGGCGAACGCTCCGCGCACTGGGGCTCAAGCATCACCAAGACGAGGTGGTCGTGGTGGATAATCCATCCACCCGAGGGATGTTGCTACAGGTACGACACCTGGTGCGCGTAACGCCGGCGGAGGCGTAATGGCGAGCAAGGATACCGTAGGTCTGCACAATCTGGAGGCCCCGAAGGGGTCCAGCACCGAGCCCAAGCGGAAGGGACGTGGCCCCGGTTCCGGCTTGGGGAAGACCGCGGGCCGTGGTCACAAAGGCCAGCGCTCTCGGAAGAGCGGCAACGTACCAGCCTACTTCGAAGGCGGGCAAATGCCGCTCACTCGGCGCGTTCCCAAGCGAGGGTTCACGAACCCGTTTCGCGTCCCGACGCAGATCGTCAACGTGCGGGACCTCACACGACTGCCCGATGAAGCGGTCAATCCGGCCTTGCTGGTGGAACACGGGCTCGTGATTCGGCTGGACCGTCCCATCAAGATCCTCGGCACCGGTGAGGCCACGAGGGCCTACCGCGTCACGGGATGCGCCGTCTCCAAAACGGCACAGGCGAAGATCGAACGAGCCGGCGGGAAGATCGAGGCGTAGTCGATGGCGGCACCCCGTATTCCCAACCTGTTCGCGGTCCCCGAGCTCAAAGAGAAGATCCTCTTCACGCTCCTGTGTCTGGCCGTGTACCGGGCGGGTGCCCACATCGCCACCCCGGGCGTCAACGTTCAGGTCCTGGCGGACTTCATCCGGAACCAGGGATCGCAGACCCTGTTCGGCGTCTACGATATGTTCGTGGGCGGTGGCCTCTCCCGCGCCACGGTCCTGGCACTCGGCATCATGCCCTACATCTCCGCGTCCATCATGTTCCAGTTGGGCGGGGCGGTGTTCCCCTACATTGATAAGCTGCAAAAAGAAGAGGAAGGACGAAAGAAGATCACGCAGTGGACCCGCTACGCCACTGTGCTACTCTCGGTGGGCCAGGCGTACGGGTTTGCGATCTTTGCGGAAGGCCAAGCGGCCGTGGCCAACCCGGGGTGGGGATTCCGACTGTTGACCATGCTGACGCTCACGACGGGGGCCATCTTCGTCATGTGGCTGGGTGAGCAGATCACGGAGCGTGGTATCGGCAACGGAATGAGCCTCATGATCTTCTTTTCCATCATGGAAGGCATGTGGCCAGGCTTTTTCCGGACGCTCGACTTCCTGCGGACCGGCGTGATCAACACGCCGCGGCTGCTGGTCCTGGTGGTCGTGATGATCGGTGTGGTGGCCGGCATCATCGCCGTCACCGTGGCGGCGCGCCGGATCCCAATCCAGATCCCTCGCAAGGTGATGGGGCGGGGGCGGATTCGCGAGGGACAGAAGACGTTCATCCCGATCCGGGTCAACTCCGCGGGGGTGATGCCCATCATCTTCGCTCAGTCGATCATCATCGTGCCGGGGACGATCGCGACCTTCAGCAATCTTCCATTTCTTCGGGCGATGTCGGAGGCGTTCCGGCCAGGGTCGGCGGTGTACTACGTGAGCTACGCGCTGCTGATCATCTTCTTCACCTATTTCTATACATCCATCATCTTCAATCCACTCGACATCGCGGAGAACTTGAAGAAACAGGGTGGGTTCATTCCCGGCGTCAAGCCGGGTGCGGCAACGGCCGATTACATCGATACCGTACTGACCCGAGTGACGCTGCCAGGATCCTTCTTTCTCACCGTCGTGGCGCTTCTGCCGTTCTTTGTTTTCGATGCGTTCAACGTGCCGTTCTTCTTTGGTGGCACGGCCCTCCTGATCGTGGTCGGTGTGGGACTCGATACGTGGGTCCAGGTGCAGCAGCATCTGCACCTGCGCCACTACGACGAGTACATGAAGCAAGGAAGGGTCAAGTTCCGCGGTCGCCGCGGGCGCTACATGTGATCGGCCCAGGATTGTGAACGTGCGCCGCTGATGTATGTCATCTTGCTCGGACCGCCGGGAGCCGGGAAGGGAACACAGGGGATCATTCTGGCGGATCGCACGGGGCTGCCGCGAATCTCGACCGGTGACCTCCTGCGGGCCGCGGTTCACAACGCCACTCCCTTGGGGCACCGCGCGAAGCAGTTCATGGACCAGGGCCTGCTGGTGCCGGACGAAGTGATCGTTGGGCTCATTGCGGAGGTCTTGGAGCGGCCGGAGGCGGCCAACGGTATCATCATGGACGGGTTTCCTCGGACCGTGGCGCAGGCGGAGGCGGTGGACCGCCTCCTCGTCAGCCGCAACGCGGCGGTGGATCACGTTCTGAGCTTCGAGGTCTCGAAGGAGGAACTGGTACGGCGCTTGCTTGGTCGTCAGCAGGCGGAAGGGCGGAGCGACGACACACCGGAAGCGATCGAACGTCGCCTCCAGGTGTACCGGAAGGAAACGGAGCCGCTGGTGACGTTCTACCGCGACCGAGGAGTCCTGACCGCCATTCCCGGAACAGGGAGCATCGGCACCATCGCCACCCGCGTACAGGAAGCTGTCGGCGCATGATCACGATCAAGTCCGCCCGAGAAGTCGAGACCATGGCTGCGGCCGGGCGCATTCTGGCGGAGACGCTGCAGTTGGTCGTGGCGAGGGTGGATCCCGGCGTGAGCACCGGCGAATTGGACGAGCTGGCTGAAGATTTCATCCGCGGTCACCCTGGTGCTCGGCCGTCCTTCAAGGGATTGTACGACTTTCCCGCGTCGCTCTGCACCTCCATCAACAATGAGATCGTGCACGGAATCCCGTCCCACAAACGCGTGCTTCGGGAGGGCGATATCATCAGCATTGATTGCGGCGTTTACCTGGAAGGGCTGCACGCCGATTCTGCGACCACCGTTCCAGTGGGACCGCCCACGCCGCACAGCGCCAACCTCCTCGATGTGACGCGGCGGGCCCTGGATGCGGGGATCGAGGCGGCCATCCTCGGCAATCACGTGGGCGACATCGGGCATGCCGTCCAACGCATCGCGGAAGATGCCGGGTTCAGCGTCGTCCGCGAATTAGTGGGCCACGGGATCGGCACCAGCTTTCATGAAGAACCACAGGTACCCAACTTCGGAAAACCCAAACGCGGTCCGCGCCTGGTCGCCGGCATGACCCTCGCCATCGAGCCAATGATCAACGTCGGGAGCGCCGAAACCCGGATGCTCGCGGACAAATGGACGGTTGTGACGGCAGACGGCTCCCTCTCTGCCCACTTCGAACACACCGTGCTCATCGACCCTCAAGGGCCGCGACTGCTCACCGAGGTTCCCGCACGGACGGAGGCCTAGCGGTCTCGTCCCCCCACGGTATCCGCGCTCCACCTTTCTTATTCCACACTCTTCACGCCTACCGCCTCCAATCGGCGTTCCAAAATCCGCGATTCCACTGGCTGATCGAGCTTGAGACACCGCTCGGCATCAGGCGGCAACGCCCGCTCCGGGACGAGGCCGACAATCTCGCTACGACGCACCGGCACTCCGTGGGCCCGCGCGCCCTCCTGCACGGCCGAAAACACGGTAGCGGGCGGTGTGACGTCGATGTCGAGGAGGTTCATGGAGACCTGAGCCCCCCGCCCCGTGGCGAACCCACGGGCCTGGACTGCCGGAAGACCGCCCGAGGACGTGCGAATCTCCCGAGCGATCGCCCGCGCAACGCTGACGTCCTCGGTGTCCAGATCGATGTTGTAGGCGACGAGCAGCCCGCGAGCCCCGACGGCGGTGGCACCGGCCGTCGGATGCAGACGCGGCGGACCGAAGTCCGGAGCCCACGCCCCCTCCGCGCCCACCAACCTCGTGAGACCCTCAAATTCGGGGCGGCGAAGCGCCGGGAGCGAAGCGCGCTCCGGCACGCGGGCAGCGCGCGCGTATAGGAAGACCGGAAGCTCGAGCGAGGCTCCCACGTGTGCCGCAAACGTTTGTGCGATTTCCACGCATTGTCTCATGGACACGCGATCGAGCGGGACGAACGGCACCACGTCCGCTGCTCCCATGCGCGGGTGTACCCCCCGGTGCTGCCGGAGATCGATCTCCTGCACGGCAACCGCTACACTGCGGAATACGGCCTCGGCGACGGCGTGGGGATCGCCCGCCACGGTAAAAACCGCGCGATGGTGCCACGGGTCCGCGTGCACGTCGAGCAGGTGAGCGCCGCTGACCCCGGCCAGGGCGTCCGCTAGGGCAGAAAGCGTACGCTGTTCTCGGCCTTCGCTGAAGTTTGGGACGCACTCGATGAGCGGTGTCATCTGGCGGGGCCGTCGCCTGCGCCACGGCTTCCACCCGAGTCTCTCGTCCCGCCCCGATGTGGCAGGTCGGGCGGCATAGGCGTGGGGCGTGAGGACGACGCAGTCATGTCTGCAGCACGTCCGCCAGCCACCGATGGATCATCGGATTCCCGGCCACGATGGGGCCGTGTCGGACGACGTCGGGGAGCATGGCCTCGTCCGTGACGACGCCGCCGGCTTCGCGCACGATCAATGTCCCGGCCGCCACGTCCCACGGGGCGAGGTGGAGCTCCCAAAAGCCGTCGAACCGTCCGAGCGCTACATCCACGAGATCGAGTGCCGCGGAACCGGCACGCCGGATGCCACTCGTGGCCGCCAGCAGCGTCGTAAACTGCCGGAGGTACCGCGGGAGCAGCTCCACGGCTTTGAACGGGAACCCCGTGCCAATGAGGGCGCGGGCAGGATCCGATACGGTGGAGACCCGTAGCCGCTGCTCGCCGCACCAAGCACCGCCGCCAGCGGCGGCTCGATAGGTCAGCCCCCGTTCCACGTCGAGTACGACGCCCACCGTGAGCTCGCCGTCCACCAGGGCAGCGACGCTCACCGCGTAGGCTGGGTAGCCATGGAGATAATTCGTCGTCCCGTCCAGGGGGTCCACCACCCAGACGAGTGGGTCGGTAGCGTCGGTGCTCGGACTCAGCTCTTCTCCCAGGACGGTGCTGTCCGGGGTGGCGGCGAGGAGCGCTTCGACGATAACGCGCTCGGCTTCGCGGTCCACGGCGGTGACGAAATCGGCTGCCCCCTTGAGATCCCACCGAGCGGGGTCCGCCGGTCGGGTCATGGTGCGGATTGTCGTGGCGCCGCGCTCGGCTGCGGCGGTGGCGACATCCAGTAAGTCACGGTGTTTTCCCACCTTGCGGCCCCTCCCGTCCCCCTCTAGCTTGAGGGCCTATGGGTAGAGTTTTCTCCGGGATTCAACCGTCGGGCGAGCTGCATATCGGAAATTACCTGGGCGCTGTCAAGCGGTGGGTGGGGCTGCAACACGAACACGAGTGCTACATCTGCATCGTCGATTACCACGCCATTACCCAGGATTACGAGCCGGCCGAACTCGAGACGCGCACCCTCGACATGGCGGTCGGCCTGCTGGCCGCTGGCATCGATCCCGAGCGCTGTGTCTTGTTTGTCCAGTCGCACGTGCAAGAACACACAGAGCTGGCGTGGGTGTTCACCACGGTGACGCCCTTGGGCGAGCTCGAACGCATGACCCAGTTCAAGGACAAAGCGCAGCGCCAGGAGAGCGTGTTGGCTGGACTCCTGAACTATCCCGTGCTGCAAGCCGCCGATGTGCTGCTCTACAAGGCGGATTTGGTGCCGGTGGGCGAAGATCAAGCGCAGCATGTGGAGCTGATGCGGGAAATCGCCCGCAAGTGGAATGGACGGTACGCGAATGGGTTCTTCCCGGAGCCGCAGGCGTTGATCGGGCCAGCGCGGCGGATCATTGGGCTGGACGGTCAGGCCAAGATGTCCAAGAGTCTGGGGAACACGGTGGGAATTCTGGAGGATCCGGAGGCGATCTGGCAGCAACTGCGTCCGGCCAAAACGGATCCGGCGCGCGTGACCAGATCGGATCCTGGGACCCCGGAAAAGTGCAATCTGTACACGCTGCACCAGTACTTCTCCCCTCCGGAAGTGGTCGAGGAAGTAGCGCACAAGTGTCGGACAGCGGGGTGGGGGTGTCTGGACTGCAAACGGGTGTTGGCCGAGTACGTGGCGGCAGAATTCGGCCCCATGCGCGAGCGCGCCGCGGAGCTCAAGGCCAACCCCACGCAGGTGCGCGACGTCCTCGCGGCCGGCGCGGACCGCGCGCGAACCGTCGCCCGGGAGACCATGCGCGGCGTGCGGGAGCGGATGGGGTTTCTGTCCGGCGCCCCCACGCCCACGGCACGGTGAGCGCGCCGCGCCCCACCGCGTGAGACGGGCGGTCATCGACCTCGGCTCACCGAGGCCCGTGTGGCAGGTGCCCGCCGAGACGGTCCAGGCCATCCGCGCGGCGTTTGGGGGCGAGTGGGATGTGGTGCGAGTGGGCGCGCTGGCCGTCAGCGATGGAGATGGAGCGCAGGCCTCGCAGGAGGCGGTGGCCGCGGCGCGCGGGGCCGAGGTCTATTTCGGCTGGGGTGTGCCGGTAGAGGTGGCCCGCGCGGCGCGGCACGAGCTGCGCTGGGCCCACTCGGCGTCGGCGGGGGTGGGTGCCAGCCTCTCGCCTGAGTTTTTGGAAACCGGAGCGGTGCTCACGAACTCCCGGGGAATCCAAGCCGAGCCCATGGCGGACTGGGCCATTGCGGCTATCGGGTTCTGCATCAGGGGCTTCCACGCCGCCGTCGCTGCGCAGCGCCGCGAGGAGTGGGCCAAGGACGCCTTTACCGACGGGCGGGTGGCGGTGAGGGAGTTCAGCCAGACGCAGGTGGGGCTGGTGGGATTGGGTGGGATCGGTCGGGCTGTGGCGCGCCGGTGCGGGGCCTTGGGGATGACGGTTCGGGCCGTCAGGCGTCGGCCCGAGGGGCGTAAGCCGGCCGGGGTCTCCTGGGTGGGTCCGCCGGATGCCGTCGTGGATCTGGCACGGCAGAGTAATGTGCTAGTCGTCACGGCGCCGCACACCCCTGAGACCGAAGGATTGATCGACGATCGGGTGCTCCAGGCACTGCCGGCAGGGGCCTTCGTGATCAACCTCGCCCGCGGAGCCCTGATCGACGAGGACGCGCTCCAGCACCGCCTGAACGACGGCCATCTAGCCGGGTGCGTGCTCGACGTGTTCACGACCGAACCGCTGCCGCCTGGGCATTCGTTTTGGGAGCATCCCAAGGTGCTCGTGATGCCCCATGTGAGTTCGGTGTCGGACCGATTTTGGGAGCGGGAGACCGCGCTCATCCTGGAGAACATCGAACGGTATCGCGCCGGGCGTCGGCTCAAGCACGTGGTCGAGCCGAAGCTGGGATACTAGAGAGCGAACGAGATCTACTTTCATGGAAAACATCATCAAGGCCGCTGTCGATCGTGGTGCTTCCGACCTGCACATCAAGGCAGGCGATGTTTTCCGCGCCCGCATCGACGGGAAGCTCCAACCGCTCACGAAGCGCCGGCTGACGCCAGACCAGACCAAGGCGATCGCGCTGAAGCTGATCCCGGTGGAGGAAGACAAGAAGCGGATCGATACGCTCAAAGATTACGACTGCTCGTGGGGAGCGCCGGGTATTGGGCGGTTCCGAGTCAATATTTTGCGCCAGCGGTCGTCCTTCATGATCGTGATGCGGGTCATCCCGTTCGAGGTGCCCACGTTCGACAAGCTGCATCTCCCCAAGGTGCTGGAGCGCGTGGCTGACGTGGAGCGCGGGCTGGTCCTCGTGGCCGGGGTACGGGGCAGCGGCAAGAGTTCCACCACTGCCGCCGTCGTGAACCATATCAATCAGCACGCGGTCAAGCACATCGTCACCTTGGAGAGTCCGATCGAGTTTCTGTACCGGGACCTCAACAGCTCGATCACGCAACGCGAGGTGGGTCCCGATGTGGACAGTTTCGCGCTGGGCCTGCGGTCTGCGCTCCGCCAAGATCCAGACGTCATCATGATCGGGGAGCTTCGGGATTACGACACCACGGAGGCGGCGCTCGTCGCGTCAGAGGTGGGACACGTGGTGATCTCGACACTCAATGCGCCGGATGTCCAAAGTGCCATTGGTCGAGTGGTGGGTCTCTACCCGAGCGACGAGCAGCGGGTGGTTCGGGTTCGGCTCGCCGGAGCGCTTCAGGCCGTGGTGGCCCAGCGTCTCTTGCAGCGGGCCGATGGTGAGGGACGCTATGCGGCGGTCGAGGTCATGGTCGCGACGGAGGGCATCCGCGCCGCCATCCGCGATGATCGCCTCGGCGACCTGCCAGCGCAGATCGCGGCCGCCCGCACGAAGCATGGGATGCAAACTTTCGATCAGCACCTCGAGGACTTGGTCGAGAGTGGGGTCGTGAGTATCGACACCGCTCGGGCGAACGCCGCCGATCCCGCCCGCTTCGCTGGATCGCGCGCAGGGGGCGGCATGGCGGCCGAAGGAAAGGCGGCAACTCCCGTTTGATCGGCGCGGATGACCGTCCCAGGGGACTGC
The DNA here is from genome assembly GCA_041615815.1 of Gemmatimonadales bacterium. GTDB lineage: Bacteria > Gemmatimonadota > Gemmatimonadetes > Gemmatimonadales > GWC2-71-9 > JBDHDH01. The sequence continues at coordinate 17,271 of JBFJCP010000045.1, forward strand.
TCGTTCCCCTCACGACGCCGTTCGACGCGGCCACCGGTGACGTAGCCCCGGTTCATCTGCGCGACAATGCCCGGGCGTTGCTCCACGCTGGTGTCGCGGGTGTGGTCGCTGCGGGATCCACGGGCGAAGCGCCACTGCTGTCGGAGACCGAATTCCGCAGTTTGGTGGGGTGGCTCCGTGATGTCGTGCCCGACGATCGGTGGTTGGCGGCCGGGACCGGACAAGAGTCTACGAGGGCGACGGTGACGGCCTGTAGGGTCGCGGCCGAGGAGGGAGCAGACGTGGTGCTCGTCCGCCCGCCCAGTTATTACAGCCCGGCCGTCACACCGTCCGGGCTCGTCCAGCACTTCCGGCACGTAGCGGACGAATCTCCCATTCCGGTCTTGCTCTACAACATTCCCAAATACACCAACCTGCCGTTGGAGGACGCGCTGCTGGCGCAGCTCACGGACCACGAAAACGTCTTGGGTGCCAAAGACTCCTCAGGCGATCTCAAGAACTTTGCGGCATACCGCGAAGCGGCGCCGGAGTGGTCGCTGCTCGTAGGCTCGGGGGCGTTGTATTACGCCGCGCTCGAGTTGGGGGGTGTCGGAGCGATCGCCGCTGTGGGGTGTTTTGCAGCGGCGGAGACCGTAGAGATCGGGACGCTCTTCGCCGCGGGGGATCGATCGAGGGCGGGGGCGGCGCAGGAGCGTGTAGCACCGTTACACCGCGAGATCGTGAGCAAGCTCGGCGTTGCAGGGGTGAAGGCGGCGATGGATCTCGTTGGCCTTGCCGGTGGCCCGGTTCGCCTCCCTCTCACCGACTTGGGCGCCCGCCACCGTAAGCGCGTCGCGGGCCTGCTGCGCCAGGCAGAGTTGCTCGCGGCCTGAGGGGTGACCGCACCTCGCTGGGCTGGACCCCTGTTCCACCGCCTGGCTCGTCCACGGCTTCCGGGGACCCCAGAGCTGGCTCGAGCCCAGGCAGCCATCGTCGAGCAGCTGCAGGAGCTGGGGTACCAACCGCGACAGGTTCCGTTCACGACGTCCGGTCGACGACTCGCGGCCGTCACCATTGCCGGTGCCGGGCTCGGGTGGGTGGCGCTGCTCACCGTGCCGTTGCTCGTGCTCGACCTTGCGGGGTGGCCCGTGACGGTGTCCGGCCTGGCCGGCCTCGCCCTGATTGCCGTATTGGCGCTCGGAATCGCCGAGGGCCGCCTCCCCACGCCGGCTTCCCCCATCCGGGGTGTGAACATCGTGGCGGGCGGTTCGGCCACCCGTGTCTGGCTCGTCGCCCACTCCGACAGCAAGTCCCAAGGAGCATCGCTCGCCGGTCGGGTCATGGGTAGCGTCGTGGCAATGCTGGGGGCCGTGTTGCTGAGTGGCGTCCTGCTCGCTCGCATCGCTGGGCCCCTGCCTGTCTGGATGGCGCTCGCCGCGTGTGCACCGGCTTTGGTTGGCGGTGCCGTCTTGTCGTTCAGCCGCGCACGCAATGAGTCTCCGGGTGCGGTGGACAATGCAACCGGGGTCATCGCGGCGCTCACAGCCGCTGCGCAGCTCAGCGGTCGCTCGGACATCGGTGTGATCATCACCGATGCGGAAGAGCTCGGACTCGAAGGGGCCCGAGCGTGGGTGGCCACCATGCCGCGATCGGAAGCGGCATTCGTGAATTTCGATGGGCTCGATGATCGGGGGTCCTATCGCGTGATGCCGCACGCTGGTCACGCGGCATCGAGCCTCGCCCGAGTGATTGCCGCCGAGCTCGGCGGGCAAGGCGGGGTCGTAGTGCAGCGTCTACCCCCCGGGGTCCTGGTCGACGGAATCGTGCTCGCGCGGTATGGGTTGACCGGCGTGAGTGTGAGCCGCGGCGATTTCGCCACGCTGCGCGTCGTGCATACCGCGCGCGACGGCCCCGAGCGCGTGAGTGTCGCCTCCGCCGTCGCGGCAGGTCGGGCCACGGCCCAGGCGCTGGGGCGCTGGCTGAGTTGACGCGTCGACAATCGGTCCCTACCTTGCCGAGAGGATGCCCCGGGCGGGAACCCCGGGGCCTTTTTCTTGTCCGATCCGAGGCGTGGGATGTTCGATTCTGAATGTCGGTGCGTGGTGGTCGTAGGCGCGCAGTGGGGCGATGAGGGGAAGGGAAAGATCGTCGATGTGTTGTCCGAAGAGGCCCACCTGGTCATTCGGTATCAGGGCGGGGCGAACGCCGGCCATACCGTCATCACCGGTGAGGATGAGTTCATTCTGCATCAAATACCCTCCGGTATCCTTCGTCCGGAATTGCGATGTCTGATAGGCAACGGCGTGGTGCTCGATCCCGAGACCCTGCTTGCGGAGATCCATCAGCTGGAGGATCGCGGCATCGCGGTGACCGGGCGACTGGTCATTTCGGATCGAGCCCATCTGGTGCTTCCCTATCACAAACTCTTGGATCGTGCCGCGGAGCAGCGGCAACGCATCGGGACGACCGGGCGCGGCATTGGTCCGGCGTACGAGGACAAGTTCGGGCGGCGTGGTCTGCGAATGGGCGAGCTGCACGACCTCACGCGAGCCGGCCAACGGGTTGGCAAGGCTGTCCAACGGGCCAATCGCCTGCTGGATCTGATGGAGGCTGACGCGCGAGCCGATCCGGAGGAGCACATGGCCCTGCTCGAGCGCCTGGCGCCGACGTTGCTACCGTTGGTGGGCGATACCGGGAGAATTGCGTACGAGGCATATCGGGAGCGGAGACATTTGCTGCTCGAAGGGGCCCAGGGAGCGCTGCTGGATGTCGATCACGGGACATACCCTTTTGTCACATCCTCCAACACAACCGCCGGTGCGGCGGCGGTCGGGGCGGGGATTGGCCCCACAACCATCGACGCCGTGCTGGGCGTGGTCAAAGCGTATACCACCCGGGTCGGGAATGGCCCCCTGCCAACGGAGGCGGACGAGCCCACAGCGGAAAAGTTGCGCCAGTGGGGGGGCGAGTTTGGGGCCACCACGGGGCGTCCGCGGCGCTGTGGATGGTTCGACGCCGTCGTGGTGCGTTACGCCGCACGTGTGAACGGTCTCACTGATTTGGCGGTTACCAAGCTCGATGTGTTGGACCAGCTTTCGACGATCCCCGTGTGTGTTCGGTATGCCCTGCCGGGTGAGGAATTGGATGAGATTCCCGGTGATACGAATCTGCTTGAGCAGGTGCGGCCGGTCTACGAGCAAATGCAGGGTTGGTGTCGGCCAACGACGAGCGCGCGCCGCCTCGCGGATCTCCCGCCAGAAGCTCGTGCGTACTTAGACCGGTTGGAAGCCCTGATCGGCACGCCCATTCGACATGTCAGCGTTGGGTCCCGACGCGATCAGATGATCGATCTCTGATTGACTGCAGGTCCGTGGCGAATCATGCATGCGGATGTTATTGTGATCTGTGTCACATTCTTGTGTGTGTGCGCCCACCTGCACAAAAAAATCCCCCTAGGGCCGAAACCCTAGGGGGGACGCCTGCCACACACTACGCGCCCTAGAATCTAGTGCGGGCGAGGCGCAACAAAAGAACCCGGCGCTCCAATAGGGGCGTCGGGTTCGAGGCATTCCAGGAACTTTCCTTCTCCTGGCAGCCGGGCTATCCTCATCGAGGATCCCTAGCTTTGCGCCCCGTCGTTACCGACGGTTTGCCCTTTTCAGGAAGCGAGTGCAAAACTAACGGCGGTCTCAGCCGCTGTCAACTATGTACGACACGTTTTCACGGGTCGTTTTCTACAAAAAGCCCGCCAGTTTCGAACGCAAGCTCTTCACGCGGAATCGCGGACCGTAGTACTTCTTCGAGTAGTAGCTGTAATGCTGATCATAGCGTTTTGCGACACCATTCAACACGGCTCCTGCAATACGCGTTCGGGCGCGGCCGAGTTGTTCGAGCGTACGCCGCGCCGACGCCTCTTCCGTCTCACCACTGCGCATGACGATGATGGCGGCATCGGCAGCCGCCGCCGCCACCGTCGCATCGGTGACCGGAAGCGTCGGAGGAGTGTCCATGATGATGTAGGCGTATCGCTGGCGCAGCTCCGCGAGGAGGTGCTGCATCGCTTCCGAACCGAGGAGCTCGGCCGGATTTGGCGGCACGGAGCCCGCCGGTAGGAGATCCAACGTTGCGGCGACATCGGGTCGAATGGCCTCACGCACGTCGGCGTTGCCGATGAGGAGATCCGTGAGTCCTGGCTCCTGCACGAGGCCGAACGCCTTGTGCTGTCCCGGTCGTCGCATGTCTCCATCGATAAGCAGCGTCTTGTTGCCTCCCGATGACAACATGAGCGCGAGGTTCGTTGCCGTGGTCGACTTTCCCTCACCAGGGCCGGGACTCGTCACGACGAGCAGCTGAACCGGCTTCTCCGCCCCGACGAACGTCACGTTGGTGCGGAGTGCCCGGTACGCTTCTGCCACCGGATCATGCGGGTCGAGGTGCGTGATGGCGGTGACCGGGACGCGTCGGCCGTGCCCGTTGGACTGGAGCTTGGACTCATAGGGAATCAAACCGAGGACGGGGAGGCCGAGCGTCCGTTCCACGTCGTTTGCCGTCTTGATCGTTTGATCGAGGTATTCTAGGAAGAACACCGCGCCGAGTCCCAGCAGAAGTCCCACCAAGAATCCGAGAATCACCTTTTGACGCAGATTGGTACCGATCGCGAACGGCGGTGAGGCGCCGTCGAGAATCGCCACGTAGGGCGAAATGGTCGCTTCCTGCATCCGCGCCTGCTCGAACTGCCCCAGGAGGTAGCGGTAGGTGTCATTGAGAATGTTGGTCTCGAGCTCCAGCTGTGCGATCTGTGATTCCTTCCCCGGATACGTGAGCAATTGTCCCCGTAACTCGAGGATCTTCGCCTCAATGGTGGCTTCCCGCGCCACGAGACTCTGCTGGGCCGCGCTCACTGCACTGCGAAGCGAGACATGGCCCTGGCTGATTTGCTGGCTCAATGCCTGGACCTGGGGGTTATTCTCTTTGAGACCCAACGCACCGACGGTCAGCGCTCGCCGCTCATCGTACAGCTCGAGGAGTCGGTGGATCTGATAGGTGAGGACGGTATTGCTCGTCGTGCCTTGCAGCGCGGCTAGTTGATTCAGGACCTCGATCCCGACCTCTTGATCGTTGGCGGCAACGTCGTGCAGTGCCGATGCCTGAACCCTGAGTTCCTGCTTTTGGAGCTCCAGACCCCGAATGGCCTCGATGATCGAGCGCTCTTCCGTGCCGAGATCGCTGATGGCGTTGAGCTCCTTGTACCGCTGGAGCTCGCTGAGCTTGTACTGAAAATCCTGGTCGGCTCGGGCCAACTGTTCCTGGATGTACGTGCGCTTCCTCGCCGCGGTCAGTCGGGCACGCTCGGCACCGTCCCGCCGCAGCTCGATTGCTGCCTGGTTGAGGACTAGAGGCACGATGGTCGCATCGGTTCCGGTGAACGTGATGTCGACCGCATTCGTCGCTTCTCGGACACGGTAACCAATACCAGCGCTAACCCACGCGGCCGCCAATTCCGGTCGGAGAATCCGGAAGCCGACCGTTTCCCGCGGGGCGTCCGGCGCGACGTGAAACGCAAAGCCGGGTCCGTCCACGACGTCCGTGAGCCCGCCCCGATCGAGCAGCTCACCGGCGGAACCGCGGAGCTCGAATCCCTCGTTGTTGATGACGAGATCGAACGTACCGGGGGGCGCGCCCGAATCGACCCGAACCGCCTGGAAGTAACGGCCGCGATACAGCGTGGGCTCGTTCACCTCCAGCTGGAGATTGAGGGCGTGCACCACCCGAAGCGCGAGGTCCTGGGTCGTGAGCACCAACGCCTCGGACAAAATGGGGTCGGTGCGCAGAGCCAGCTCGTCGATGTCGATGTCGTCCGTTCGCGCAAAAACCTGTTTGGGCGAAGAGATCTGCACGGTTAGCCGCGACTGGTACTGCGGAATGGCCTTCCGTCCGGACAAGAACGCCCCGCCCGCCACGAGGACGGCCAAGAGGGCCATCAGCTTCCAACGGCGGAAGACGACCGTCAAGAGATCCGAGAGGTGGACCTCTTTGGCCGGGGCCATTCTGGGTCGCTGCGTGCCGGATCCGTCGTTCGGATTCACGTTTTCACTCCTGCGCGGCCTGAACACCGTGGTCGGGCCGGGGCGCGTGCGATGTCAAGGGTGTTACCGTGCTACAAAAGGCAAAGCCTATGCCGGATGGGGGTCGCCGTTGGTCCGTTGGGGGCTGGCCCATCCGACCCGCCGGGATCCGATCCAGCCTCTCCCGCCGGCCGAGGTCGCTCAAATACCGATGCGACAGTAGGTTGTGTTGTCTTCCGGTCACGGCTCATTGACTCGATCCGGCCGGTCGGGTGCCGCCTTTGGCGGAAAAAATGACCGGATTCCCAATCCGTACCGGCAGTGGATCTCGGGAAAAGTGGGGTAGCGCACAAAACCGGGGCAAGTGCATATATCACAAACCGTTAGA
>JBFJCP010000046.1:0-23293 GCA_041615815.1 Gemmatimonadales bacterium
CCCTCGGCCCGGAGCGCGCGTCCTCGGGCCATGAAAGGCTCCAGTGACGCGTGATAACAGGCCACGTGGAACTCCTCCTCGCGGGGATCGTCGGCCAGGCAAACCATGTCGTTGGTCCCCTCTCGCAACGAGACCACTCGGTTGCCGCGATACCCCAGGACGGTGGCGCCGTCGCGAAGCTCGGCGGGAAGGGGGGTGATCGCCTCCGCAATCTGGCGGTCCGCGGGCTTGCCCTGGGCGCACGCCACGTGCATGGCGAGGCTGAGGCCCACGAGCGGAACGAAGAACATGGTCGCGCGCATGATCCACTCCGGCATGAGACGGTTGGGTCAGGGTCTCTGGTTGCTACAGTCTCGCGGCTGTCGAGGTCCTTGGCAAGCGCCTTGGGATCTACGTATGCTTAGCGTGCTGGTGCCCTCGCTGACCCGTCACATCCTGAAGCCGCCGGAGGTCCATTCCATGCCACGCCGGTTACGTACCGCGTCGTCGCTCCTCGCCGCCGCGTTCGTCATGTTCGCTGCGGTGCCCGTCCAGGGACAGGAGACTCAGTCCGACACCCTCCTCACGGTAGACCATTATCTGGACTGGGAACGGGTGGGTGATCCCCGGATTTCACCTGATGGATCCCAGGTCATCTATACCCGGTCGGCCGTGGACAAGATGAAGGACACGTGGGAGTCCTCGCTCTGGATCATGAACGTGGACGGTTCCCGGCACCGCTTTCTGATCAAGGGCTCGAGTGCACGGTGGGCACCGGACGGGACCCGAATCGCCTATCTCGCGCCGGACGAAGACGACAAGACGCAGATCTTCGTTCGGTGGATGGATGCTGAAGGGGCCGTGACACAGGTCACCCGCGTCACCGAGACGCCCCGCGGGATTCGCTGGTCTCCCGATGGTCAATCCATTGCGTTCATGATGTTGGTGCCGGACAAGGAATCTTGGGCCGTATCCCTCCCCGCGGCGCCGGAGGGCGCGGAGTGGACGAAGCCGCCCAGAGTGGTGCGCAAGATGCATTACCGGCAGGACCGCCGCGGTTTTCTCGAAGCCGGGTATACGCACCTCTTTCTCATTCCCGGCGACGGCGGGACTCCCAGGCAATTGACGAGGGGCTCGTGGAACGTGGGCGAGCGGACGTACGGCATTCCATTCGGCGGCGCGTTCGACTTCACGCCGGACGGCCGCGCCATCGTGTTCGACGGGCTGCGAGCCGACGACGCCGATCTCAAATACCGCGAATCGCATATCTATCGGCTGGATCTCGCCAGCGGGCAGATCAGCCAGCTCACCCAACGGCGGGGACCGTGGATCAACCCCGTGGTCTCCCCCGATGGCCGTCGGGTGGCGTTCACCGGATACGACTGGACGCCCCAAACGTACCGGGCGCAGCAGCTCTACGTCATCGACGTGAACGGCTCGAACATGCGGACGATCACCGGTCAGTTCGACCGCGATCCGCAGAATCTCACGTGGGCCTTCGATAGCCGCGGCCTCTTCTTCCACGCCGACAACCAAGGCTCGCGCAACGTGCACTACGTCACGCTGGGCGGAAACGTCCGGCCTGTGACGCAGGGCGAGCACGTGCTCACCCTGGGAACCGCGGCTTCCACCGGCGTGGCCGTGGGTGTCCGGACCGCTCCCCACGCGCCGCCGGATATCGTGCGGTTCGCTTTCGGGCTGCCATCTGAAGACGCACCGCCCGACATCTCACAACTCACTCGCGTCAACGACGACGTGCTGACCAACAAGCGGCTCGGTGACGTGGAGGAGATCTGGTACACCTCCACGGATGACACCCGCGTGCAAGGGTGGATCGTGAAGCCTCCGGCGTTCGATTCCACGGCACGCTACCCGCTGATCCTGCACATCCACGGCGGACCTCACGCCATGTATAACGTGGGGTTCAGTTACTCCTATCAGAATTACGCCGCCAACGGCTACGTCGTGCTCTACACCAATCCGCGCGGGAGCACCGGGTACGGCACCGCTTTTGGAAACGCGATCGACAACGGCTACCCGAGCGTGGACCACAACGACCTGATGGCCGGCGTGGACTCGCTCCTGGCGCGAGGTTACGTCGATCCCAATCGGCTCTACATCACCGGATGCAGTGGTGGTGGCGTGCTCTCCAGCTGGGCCATCGGTCAAACGGATCGGTTTGCTGCTGCCGCCGTGCGCTGCCCCGTCATCGATTGGATCAGTTTTGCCGGCACCACCGACGTGACCATCTGGGGGTACTACCGCTTTAGTGGATACCCGTGGGACAATCCCGAAAAGTGGCTTCGGCATTCGCCACTGATGCATGTGGGCAAGGTGAAGACACCCACACTGCTCATGACCGGTGAGCTCGATCTCCGCACGCCCATGGCCCAAACCGAGGAGTACTACCAGGCGCTCAAGCTGCTTGGCGTGCCGACGACCATGCTGCGGTTCCACGGAGAGTACCACGGCACGGGATCCAAACCGTCCAACTTCATGCGAACCCAGCTCTACATCATGGACTGGTTCAACCAGTACAGCGGGCAAACGCGAGCGGAGCGGCCGTGAGGGGTCGGACAGTCTGAAGGTCGGGACACGGTGGGAAGTCGACCGGCGGTAGTGACGGGGGCTCGCACCCCGCTGTCCGCCGCGTGTGGCTGCCCCGGGCTCCCACCTCCGACGGACCCTCTGACACTCGATCCTTCCCAGCCCTCCAATCGTCTGACCTTCCCACTTTTCCACCTCACCCACATTGTGTGGAAAGCCTCCGAATTCGCGTTTTGACAGATACTTATCTTCCACACCTCATCCAGAATATTATCAGACACCCGAAGAAACACTCACCCCGGGCCTGAGTATGAGGTGATGGGGTCACGAGGGATCGGGGCTGCGGTGCTGGGTTGCTCCCGGCGTTCGGCGTGGTGAGCTTTCCAGTCGATCCGTCCGTGTTTCGGACGGGTCGATCTATCTGGGTCAATCGACGGAGGATCCATGCAACGCCACATCCTGTGCGCCGGGCTCCTGGCCGCCGTGGGCCTCGCGGGGACGAGCGCCGCCGAGGCACAACGCGCCGACGGCGCAGGCTTCACCGTCCCGGTCGAGTATCACAAGCTCGACAACGGACTGAAGGTCGTGCTATCGCGCGATCCCACGGCACCCATCGTCACGGTGGCCGTGTACTACAACATCGGCTTCCGCATCGAGCCGCGCGGGCGCACCGGGTTCGCCCATCTCTTCGAACACATGATGTTCCAGGGATCCCGGAATCTCGGGAAGATGGAGTTCATTCGCCTCGTGCAGCAAAACGGCGGTGTGCTCAACGGCTCCACTCGCTTCGACTTCACGAACTACTTCGAGATTCTTCCGGCACACAAGCTCGAGATGGCCCTGTGGGCCGAGGCGGACCGCATGCGCGGGTTGGCCATCGATCAGACCAACCTGACCAACCAGCAAGAGGTGGTGAAGAACGAGGTGAAGGTGAACGTGGTGAACCGGCCGTACGGCGGGTTCCCGTGGCTGGATATGCCGCAATACGCCAACACCAACTGGAACAACGCGCACAACTTCTACGGTGACTTTCAGGATTTAGACGCGGCGACGCTCGAGGACGTGCGGTCGTTTTTCGATACCTACTACTCACCAAACAACGCGGCACTCGTGATCGTGGGCGACTTCGATCCGGCCAGCGCGCTTGCCATGGTGCAGAAGTACTTCGGTGATCTTCCCCCGGCGGAGCTGCCGGAGCGGCCCGACATCAGCGAGCCGCGGCAAGAGGAAGAAAAACGCTTCAACAAGCCGGATCCGTTGGCCAACAGGCCAGCGCTGGCCTTCGCCTACCACATGCCGGAACGGAATAGTCCCGAGTACTACGCGCTGGGCGTGCTGGACCAGATCCTCCTTCAGGGGAACGACAGCCGGCTCTACCAAGCGCTTGTGCAGCGCGCCGGGCTTACGGGCTCGGTGAACGGCGGCATCAACATGCTCGGGAACATGTTCAACTACGACGGCCCCATGCTCTGGATGGCGTTCCTGTTCCACGACGCCGAGCACACGCCAGACGAGATCTTGGCGGTGGTGGATAGCGTGGTCGACGACGCCCGCACCAATCCGATGGACCGGGAGACGATCGACCGGGCGCTCGTCAAGATGCGATCGTCGCTCTACGAGTCCCTCGGTGGATTCTTTGGATTCGGGCGAGCGGACCTGCTGGCTTCGTTCGCCTTGTTTGACGACGATCCCGCTCGTATCAACCGTCTCGAGGCTGAATTCCGAAAGATCACCCCCGAGCTATTGCTCCGAACGGCTCAGGAATACTTGCGACCAACCGCGCGGACCGTGCTCACCGTCGAGCCCGGTGCCACGGCCGGATCGTGACGGAGGATAAGTCGATGACGTGGAAAGCATTACTCGCGCTCGGCGCATGCATGACCATGGTGCCCACCGTGGGCGTTGCGCAGCGGGAACAGCCGCCGGAGGGTGGGGAACCACGGGATTTTCGTCTTCCCGAGAAGGACACGTTCCAGTTGCCCAACGGCATGGGTGTGACGCTCGTGCCGTACGGCGCACTGCCCAAAGTGACGTCCACCCTCGTGGTCCGAGTAGGCAACGTGAACGAGACGGCGAATCAGGTGTGGTTGGCCGACGTCACCGGCGACCTCATGAAGGAGGGGACCACGAGCCGCAGCGCCGAAGACGTGGCCCGAGCCGCTGCCCGGATGGGTGGAGAACTAGGTATCGGCGTTGGTATGGATCAAACCACACTCAGTTTGGACGTGCTCTCCGAGTTCGGGCCAGACGCCGTGCGATTGCTGGCGGACGTGGTCAGGAACCCCCGCCTCCCGGGATCCGAGCTCGCCAGGATTCAGGCGGATCAGGTGCGGCGCGTCTCCATTGCCAAGACCCAGCCGCAACAGATTGCCCTCGAGCGGTTCCGGAAGGTGCTCTATCCCGATCACCCGTACGGTAGGGTCTTTCCCACCGAGGAGATGCTCCGGGGATACACCGTGGAGGATGTGCAGCGGTTTCACGCTGCCAACTTCGGTGCCCAACGCGCGCACCTCTATGTCGTGGGACGCTTCGATGCTGGCACGATGAAAGCGGCTATCCGACAGGCCTTTGGAGAATGGAAGAAGGGGAACCCGCCGAGCATCAATGTTCCGCACCCCTCATCGCGGCGGGCGGTCCATCTCATCGATCGCCCGGGGGCCGCGCAGTCCACCATCTATCTTGGCCTGCCCGTCGTCGATCCCTCCAATGAGGACTTCGTCACCCTCTTCGTGATGAATTCACTCCTTGGCGGATCGTTCGCGTCTCGAATCACCAGCAATATTCGAGAGGACAAGGGCTATACCTACTCTCCCTTCAGCAGCATCTCGAACCGATTCCGGGACGCCTATTGGGTGCAGGTGGCGGATGTGACTACGGATGTGACGGGGCCGGCGCTGCAGGAGATCTTCATGGAGATCGATCGCTTGCAGGCCGAACCGCCACCGGCCGCCGAACTGGAGGGAATCCAGAACTACGTGGCCGGCACGTTCGTGTTGCAGAATTCCAGCCGGAACGGGATCATCGGTCAATTGTCGTTCTTGAATCTCCACGGGCTTCCCGACAGCTATCTCACCGGATTCGTCCAGAAGGTGCACGCTATTGCCCCCGTGGATGTCCAGCGGGTGGCGGCGCAATATCTCAGGGACGAAGACATGACGATCGTGGTGGCGGGCGATCGAGAGAAGATCTCCGAACAAATCGCCGAGTTTGGCGAGATCATGAACTAGACCTGGGAAGTAGGCCCTGGGGACGGAACGCGGGAAAAACGGAACTCTCGAATGGCAAAGGGCGGCTCGACGATGGCGAACCGCCCTTTGTTCGTGCCGTGGAGCCAACAGCTTTCAGCCTGGCGCGTTCGGCTCCCTGGCCTCTACCGCACCCAAGCTCGCCGTCCCGCTGTTACCCGGCCACGGTCCAGGTCCGGCCCCGCCGCAATACGCTATCCAGCGAGGCGTCTTTCACGCCTTCGGACGCCTGGCGGATCTGACCGAACACGACGTCTTCATAGGTGGGTGCGGGATCGTCCAACAGGACGCCCAGCACCATGGGGAATTCGGGGGGTTGGAGCGCGGCCAGCATGCTCGCCAGCGTGTGGTTCGTCTGGTCGTGCACGAGCAGATCTTGCTCGGCGGCGCCGCGCTCTCCGAGCGTCACGACCTCCATCTCCAACCGACCGGGCTTGAGACGTAGTCCCTTGTCCCGCTCCTTGCCGAACACGAGCGGCTTGCCGTGTTCCACATACAGCTGTGTCTCGGGCGACGTCTTCTTCTCTGTGAAATCGCCAAAGACGTTGTCGTTGTACACAATGCAGTTCTGGAAGATCTCCACGAACGATGTGCCGCGGTGGGCGTGCGCCCGTCGCAAGATCTCGACCTCTTCCTTTTGATACGTGTCGATGGCCCGTGCGACGAAGCGAGCGCCGGCTCCGAGCGCGAAGGTGCAGGGAAGCACCGGGCGGTCCACCGATCCCAAGGGGGTGGACGGAGACCGCGTGCCGATGCGCGACGTGGGAGAGTACTGTCCCTTGGTCAGTCCGTAGATCTCGTTGTTGAACAAGATGATTTGGAGGTCCACGTTGCGTCGCAGGACGTGCAGGAGGTGATTGCCGCCAATGCTGAGCCCGTCTCCGTCTCCGGTGATCACCCACACGTCGAGCGCGGGATTGGCCAGCTTGAGACCCGTGGCGATCGCCGGGGCCCGGCCATGAATCGTGTGGAAGCCGTAGGTGGACATGTAGTACGGAAACCGCGAAGAGCAACCGATCCCGGAGACGAAGACGGTGTTGTGTCGCGTGGCGCCCACATCCGCCAGCGTTTTCTGAACCGCTTTGAGAATCGCGTAATCTCCACATCCGGGACACCACCGCACTTCCTGGTCGGACGCGAAATCCTTGGCGCTCAGCTTGTCGGGGGGTGTGGCGATCGTCATGACGTACGCTCCAGCCGTGCGCGGATCGCCTCCAGGATCTCGACGATCTTGAACGGCTTTCCCTGCACTTTGTTGAGTCCTTCCGCCGGTAGTAGAAACGTGCTTCGCAGAATGGTGACCAGCTGTCCGGCGTTCATCTCCGGCACGAGCACTCGGTCGAAGTTGCCCAGCAGCTCACCGAGATTGCGGGGAAACGGATGGAGATATCGCAAATGAATGTGAGACACGTCGTACCCTTCGTCTCGTGCCCGCTTCACCGCGCGATTGACGGGCCCGTACGTGGATCCCCAACCCACGACCGCCATCGCGCCGCGCTCCTTGCCCACCGCCACCGATTGGAGCGGGATGTCGTTGGCGATACCGTCCACCTTGGCGGCACGGACGTCCGTCATGCGCTGGTGGTTGGCCGGGTCGTAGGAGATGTGCCCGCTGTCGTAATCCTTCTCGATGCCGCCAATCCGATGCTCGAGGCCCGGAGTGCCCGGCGGTGTCCACGGGCGAGCGAGTGTCTCGTCGTTTCGAAGGAATGGATGGAACCCCTCGGGGTCGCCGCGGAACGCAACCGGAAACGTCGGCAGTTCCCGCTCTTCCGGAATCAACCACGGCTCCGCGGCGTTGGCGAGAAACCCGTCGGTGAGCAGATAAACCGGTGTCATGTACTTCGTGGCGAGTCGTACCGCCTCCATGGCAGTCTCGAAGCAGTCCGCCGAGGTGGCGGCTGCGATCACTGGCACGGGCGTGTCCGCGTTGCGGCCGTAGACCGCCTGGTAGAGATCGGACTGTTCTGTCTTGGTGGGCAACCCCGTGGATGGACCGGCCCGCTGACTGTTCACGACGATCAGTGGAAGCTCCGTGCCCACTGCCAGACCGATGGCCTCGGTCTTGAGGGCGATGCCGGGGCCTGAGCTCGAGGTCACCCCCAATGCCCCACCATACGACGCCCCGATCGCCGAACAGACTGCCGCGATCTCGTCTTCCGCTTGGAACGTGACGACGCCAAACGGCTTCAGGGCTGCCAGCACGTGGAGCAGTGGCGACGCCGGTGTGATGGGATACGAGCCGAAGACGAGACGCTCGAGACCGGCGGCTCGGACCCCGGCGAGCAGACCCCACGCCAGCGCTTCCGTCCCCGTCACCGTCCGGTAGATCCCCGGTGGCACCTCCGCTGGGGCCACCGTGTAGCCGAGCACGCCGCTGGGCATCTCGGCGGTCTCGCCAAAGGCATGCCCGGCGTTGATGGCCGCGATGTTCGCTTCCGCGATCTCGGGTTTCTTGGCAAACTTTCGCTTGAGCCATTCGATCGTGGCAGTCCGATCCCGATCGAACATCCAGAGCATGAGACCGAGCGTCCACATGTTCCTGGACCGGAGGGCCTCCTTCTGGCTCAACTCGAACTGCTTCACGGCCTCTAGCGTGTGCCTGGAGATGTCCAGCTTCAACACCTGATACGGGGCCAACGAATCGTCCTCGATCGGGTTCGACTCGAATCCCGCCTTGCTCAGATTCCGATCGCTGAAGGAGCCGGTATCCAATACCACCAGTCCACCGATGCGCAGATCCTCGAGGTTGACCTTGAGCGCCGCCGGGTTGAGCGCCACCAACACATCCAGATCATCCCCGGCCGTCATGATGTCCTGCGATCCGAAATGAATCTGGAACGCCGAGACGCCGTAGGTCGTCCCGGCGGGTGCCCGAATCTCGGCGGGATAGTCCGGAAACGTCGCGAGGTCATTCCCGATGAGTGCAGTCTCGAGCGTGAATTGGGAGCCGGTGAGCTGCATGCCGTCCCCCGAATCGCCCGCGAACCGGATGACGACGGAATCGCGAAGCTCTCGATCCCCATGTGTGGATGGTGGCGAGGTGACTGTCATGGCGTGCCCTGGTGTCTCATGCCGGCTGGTGGCGGTCTCCGCTGGCTCCTCACATGCGAAAAGTAGCGAAAACCCTGCGCGCACCGCTACCGGAGCACGTTGATGGGTGAGCGGAGGGCCCCAACGTCACACACGTCCATGCGGGACATGTGGAAAAGACCCCACACCTATTGCCATGCATTCTGCGAATGACAACGGCGCGCCACGACAAGTCGTGCACACGCCGCCGCCTATGATGCCACCGTTCCTCACAGCAAAGAATTCCAACAAACCACATTCGTGTGGAGCACGGTGCGGGGAACTTCTCCACAAATCCACACGTCGTGGAAAGACGGCGGAAAGCCACTTCCCGCGGGTGGTTACCGTCCACACGCTCACCCACACAGGATCCGCTAACCCAAAGAAAATTCGGCGCTTGTGCCCTCATTGGTCAGGTCTATATTGCCCGCGCGTTACGCAGGGGAAGGGGAGAGACGAGCTGTCTCGACCACGCCTTGTGTGGCGGACTCGGGCGAGAACTTCCGGGGAGGCCGCCGACGAACCGAGGGCTCAGGCGTCCGGCGATCCGGGTGACCACATCGACTCGAGTCGACGAGGCCAGTCGCGTGCCTCGTCCACGCCGGTCTAGCGCCCCGGCGTGCAGTGCGGAAGGTCGGTCCGCGACTCGATCTGATCCGTAGCGCGGTGGGCTGGTGAACCGATCGGCTGGCCAGCTGATTCGGGGATGGAGGACGGAGCTCCTGGGAGCCACACGGCGAGCGCCACAGTTTGCCGAGGCCTTGGGAAGAAGAACAGGCGGAGCAATCCCCTGACTCCGGCTAACCAGTCTGCGGGGCGGTCTGCCACCTTCGGGTGTGCAGGCCGCCTCTTTTTTTGGGGAGGTCAGAAGCGCCTCCCGCCCTTTCTTCTCCCTCTCAGCTCTGCCTCTGCCCTCTCAGTTAGTTCACCTCCACATACGTCATCGGATTCGCCGGATAGTTCCGCTGGGGTAGGGACCGATACCGAAATCGGCCGCCTTCCAGGTTCGCGACCATCACGGTCATGCGAAGTCCCGTGGGACGGTCGACGGCCAGGGAGAGTTCCAACTGGTACCCCTCCGAGGTCGAACGACTCCGGTACTCGAGCCCGTTCGCCAGCGCTTGGAGCGGCTGGGAGAGTGGGCGGTCCAAACTCGTCAGCACGAACTCGGTGAAGCGGAGGTTCCGGCGTGCGGCCACGTTCTTGGCCATGAATCCGTGGTAATCGAGACTCCATACGGTTGCCTGGGCACCGGGTGGTGGCGTGAGCACGATGACCGGATCCTCGTAACCGATGTGTGTCCGACCCGTGGGGTCGTAATCGAGGATGACAGCCACATGATCACCCTCGCCCGCTTCGGCACCAGGACGAGCCCGCACGTCGGCATCCCGGACCCGAAGCCCGAGAACCAGACGATTCCCCTGGCGTGCGATGGCGCCCAGCGCTACGGCGTCGGGACCTGCGGTTCCATGAAACCGCCGCCACGCTGGTCCATCCCACTCATCGAGGACGCCGTCCACGGTGATGGGCCTCGCCGGAGTGATAGCCTCTACCCGGTCCAGGTCGGCGCGATAGACGAGTTGCGCTCCCTGCGACTCGTACCTCTCGTCATTCCTGAGACGCGTGAGCTGTTGGCGAGTCCCCGCGACGATGGCACTGAGCTCCGCGACCAAGGATCGAACGGTGTCCCGAGTGTCGAACGGCGGACCACTGAGCATTTCGAGTGCGCGCTCCAGTGCCTCGATTGCAGCTTCGACCGCCCGTTCATCGATGGGAGTCCCGGGTGCGAACAACGGCTCGAAGAGATGTGCATCCCATCCGTAGCTTCTATAGACATCGAAGAACGGAGCGAGATGCTCGGTCACGTCCCGACCGAACAGATCGAGCGCAGCGTCACGAATGGCAGCACGGGGCTCGTAGGTGTCGGGGTTACGCCCGTACGCCGCCACGGTGGCCACCGGGAGCATGGACGCCCAGGGTTGGTTCATGGGGTTGGAGACGATCCCGACGGCCGCACTCGCGAGGTCGGCGCTCCGTCCGCGCACGGGGCCGAGAAACACGCGCCATCGGGCGTAGTCGTTGACCGGGAAATTGTCCCAGATGAGCGGTGGGCGGCCCATGATCTCACCCCAGGTCCGCGCGGCCTCGGCGGTAATCTCGCTGGACGCCACATCGGGGCCGGTCCAGAAGAAAGGAATACTGGATGGGACGAGCTGCCCGAGCCGCCGAAGATATTCCCGGTCCCCCCAGGCGTTAGTGTAGGTGGTGGGGGTCACGACCAGCTCGGTGTCCTGGTCCTCGAGAAACGTGTGCAGGGCGTTGATCAGGTCCGCGTGGGCATCTGCCAGCGTGGAGAATCTCGCCGCGTCCGCCGCATGGACCAGCGTTTGCGGGACGTCGTCCAGCATTAGCGCCACGTGCCGAATACCGAGGCCAAGGACCGTGGAGATCTTGTCTTCCAGGGCCGCCCGGTCCGCCGCGTCCGAGTACACCATGCTCAGTCCTGGGCTGATCGAAAAGTAGAAATCGATGTTTTCCGCCCGGGCGACCGCCGACAGCTCCTCCAAGCGCTCGAGGTCGGCAGCGGGATAGGCCTCACGCCACCGGTCGCGGTGGTAGGGATCGTTCTTGGGCGCGTAGTAGTAGACGTTCATCCCGACGCGCCCCATGAACCGGAGCATGGCAATCCGCTCCGCATGGGACCACGGCTGGCCGTAGAAGCCCTCGATCACGCCGACTTGGTGAAACGGCACGGCGGGGCCAACCGGACGTGCGCCCACGTCGGCCGGTGGCCCGTGCGGACTCAGGATCCAAATCACGGCAGCGACCATGACCGCCGCGACGCTCATCACGATCGGGACCGGACGCATCAGTCCTTCCCTTTGGTTTGCCCGGCATCGAGGCGCTCGTGGAGCCGCTGGAGGGCTCCGACGAGATCGGGACTGAGGTCGATGACCTGCGCCATGGGATCCTCGCCCAGTCGGCGCATGCGCTCGGGGACGCTCCGAATCGTATGATGACCGATACGCAGCGTCTCGCTTACCTCGCTCCACTCGAGCGGCGCGGACACTGGTGCGCCGGGAAGCGGACGTACGCAGAAGGGTGACACGAGTAACCGACCGTGTCCGTTTTGGACATAGTCCACGTACACCTTGCCCTCTCGCCTGGACGGTTGTCTCGTGATGGTGGCGATGGTGGGCAGCTCATCCGAGATCACCCGTGCCAATAGACCGCCCAGAGAACGCGACTGCTCGTACGTGCACTGTTTGCCAAGGGGTACAAGGACGTGCAATCCGGTGGATCCGCTCGTCTTGATGAAAGCGGGAAGCTCGATGTCGTCGCAGAGCCTGCGGATCGCGTTGGCCACCTGGATTACATGCTCGAACGGTGCGTCCTTGGGATCCAGATCGAGGATGCACCAGTCCGGATGTTCGAGGTCCGTCACACGGCTGGACCAGACGTGCAGCGGGATGGCTGCGAGATTGATGATGTAGAGCAGGGATTCGACGTCGTCGCACACGAAATATCGGAGTTCACGCTCCGATCCCTCACTCCAGAGTGTCTCGGTCCGGATCCAGTCTGGCGCAAAGACCGGGGCGTCCTTTTGAAAGAACGATTTCCCGTCGATCCCATCGGGGAATCGCGTGAGGACAAGCGGTCGATCCCGCAGGTAGTGCAGCATCCAGTTCCCGATATCGCGGTAGTACGCAATCAGATCGCCTTTGGTGTAGCCCTGCTCCGGCCAGAAGACTTTGTCCAGATTCGAGAAGACGACCTTGCGTTCGGGTTCGGTGTTCTCGAGTTCCGGTTGCACCGGCTCGGGTAGCTCCTCGTCCGTCGTCTCCCGCGTGCACTCATGCGGCCGCTTGTCGTCGCGCATCCGCATGAAAACCGGGTGCCGGAGCAGCCCAATCTCCGTCAGCTCCTTGAATCGCACCTCGCACACGAGCTCGGGCTCCACCCATCGGTGTCCGGCGCCGGTGGGCACCGTGCCGGTGCACGGCGGCGTCTCCCGCGCCAGTGCGTCCAGCTCGACCGCAATCTCATCGATTTGCTCTCCGCTGAACCCGGTGCCAACGCGGCCGGTGTACACGAGCTCGCCATCCACATACTGCCCAACGTGGAGCGCGCCGAACCCGGAACGGGCGCCTTTGGGCTCGGTGTACCCCACCACCACGAAGTCGTCCGTACGATCCACGCGGATCTTGAGCCACAGGGCTGACCGCCCGCCCCGGTATGGCGCGTCGGCCTTCTTCGCCACCAGCCCCTCGAGCCCGAGTTTTTCGACCTCGGCGTACATCGCTTCCCCCTGCTCGGGGATGTGCTCCGAATACCGAAGGGGGCCCGCCGTGGGCAGGATGTCGCGCAGCAGGCTCTTGCGAGTCTCCAAGGGAAGAGGCCGGAGATCGTACTCCTCGAATGCGAGGAGGTCGAAGACGTACAGCGTGGCCGGAAGCTCCACGGCAGCCCGGGCAATGTCCGGACGGCGTTGCAGCTTGGCGCGCTTCTGAAGCCGATGAAAGCTGGGCAGCCCGCGGTCGTCATGTACCACGACCTCGCCGTCCAGGACCACATGGGAGAACGGCAGGCGGCCGACCACCTTGGCCACCTCGGGGAAGACTTCGGTGAGATCGTGTCCGGCGCGGGAGCGGAGCAAGGCTCCGTCATCCTCCCGTGCGGCGAGCAGGCGATAGCCGTCGTACTTGAGCTCGAACACCCAGTCCGGCTTCGAGAACACCTCGTCGCGAGGTTCGGCGAGCATGATCTCGATGGCCCGGGCATCCACGGGCTCGTTTGACGGCGCGTTCAGTTCGCGCAGGCGCTTGCGAACGGCCACGGCCGGGTCGGCGCCCTCCTTGAGCTCCTCCACGGTGCGGCCCGAAAAGATCGAGTCTTCCGGATAGGCATATGCCGCGTCGCGCGCGTAGGCGTCCCGCTCCTTGATCAGGAGCCATTCCTTGGGATCCCGCTTCGTTCGAACGAGCGTCCATCGACCGCGGAGCTTGTAGCCCTTGAGATCGAACAGGAGCTTGCCGTTCTCGAAGGACTCCGCCGGATCTTCGTACGGTACCCAAACTCCCTGATCCCAAACGATCACTGCGCCCGCGCCATAGTTTCCCTCCGGGATCATTCCCTCGAAGTCCGCATATTCGAGGGGATGCGGCTCGACCGAGACAGCGAGTCGCTTCTCGTTGGGATCGGCGGCGGGGCCCCGCGGCACCGCCCAAGAGTGGAGCACGCCGCCCCACTCCAATCGGAGGTCGAAATGTGTCCGACGAGCGGCGTGTTTCTGCACCACAAAAATGTCACCGCCCGGTGTCGCTCCGGTTCCAAACGGCTCGGGAGTTCGGTCCGGCGATCGCTTGGCCCGATAGGCGCTCAGGCGGTCGGTGTCGGTGGGTTTTCTTGCGGGCATGTTCTCGTCGATATTAAGATAGCGCTATGCCAGCGCGTCCCATTGGATCGGCCACTCTCTCGTTTGGCCTCGTCTCCATCCCCATCAAGCTGTATGCGGCCGGGGAACCGTCCAGGCGGATTTCGTTCAATCTACTCCACAACAAGTGTGGGTCCCGCCTCAAGCAGCAATACATCTGTCCCGAGGACAACGAAAAGGTCGAACGCAGCGATATGGTGAAGGGGTACGAATTCGCCAAGAACCAGTACGTGACCTTCACCCCCGAGGAGCTCAAGGCGCTGGAGGAGAAAGCGACGGAGCGGATCGACATCGACGAGTTCGTCCCCGCGGAGACGGTACCGCGGAACTACGTGGACCGAACCTATTACCTCGGACCGGACAAGGGTGGCGACCGGGCCTATCGGCTGTTGTCCAAGGCGTTGCGGGACGCCGGGCGCGCTGCCATCGCCCGGTATGCGGCTCGCGGCAAACAATACCTCGTGATGGTCCGACCCATGGACGACGGTTTGGTCATGGAGCAGCTCCTCTACGCGGATGAGGTGAAGCCGTTCGCCGAAGTGCCGCTGGGGGAGGGCGACATCAAAGAGGAAGAGCTCAAACTGGCCCAGCAACTCATCGACCAGGCCGCCTCCGACGAGTTCCATCCAGAGAATTACAAAGACGACGTGCGGGAGCGCATTCTGGATCAGATCCAGCGGAAGGTCGAGGGCGAAGAGATCACCACGGCGCCCACCGAAGCACCGCAGACGCAGGTGATCGATCTGATGGAAGCGCTCAAGGCGAGTCTCGCCGGCGGAGGGCCCGAGGGCGAGGAACGAAAACCCGCCAAACGTGCGGAAACGAAGTCCGCCTCCAAGCGAAAGGCACGAAAAGCGTCGAGCGGCTAGGCAGTACCCGCGCGCGGCGCCCCTCCCCATGACCGACTACAGTACCCGCGACGTGGCAGACCTGATGGATCTGTCGGTACATCAGGTTCGCTCCTACGTGCGCGCGGGACTGCTCGCGCCGGAGCGTGACGGCTCGGGTGCGCTG
This sequence comes from Gemmatimonadales bacterium, assembly GCA_041615815.1. Classification (GTDB taxonomy): domain Bacteria; phylum Gemmatimonadota; class Gemmatimonadetes; order Gemmatimonadales; family GWC2-71-9; genus JBDHDH01. Next base: position 15,292 of record JBFJCP010000046.1, read on the forward strand.
CGCTTTTCCTTCCAGGACATCGCGTTCCTTCGCACCGCCAAAGCGCTGATGGCGGCGAGCATCCCACCCCGTCGAGTGCGCAAAGCGCTTCGCCAGTTGCGGGCGCAGCTTCCCGATGGGGTGCCCCTGTCCGCCGTGTCGATCGACATCGATGGTGGCCGGATCGTCGCGCGCGACGAGGCCACGGTCTGGCATCCCGAATCGGGCCAGATGCTGTTCAACTTCTCGGGCCTGCCACCAGACGTGGAACCCATGGAAGAGCGGCGGGCGGAGCGTCTGCGCAAGGCGTGGGCAAAGATGGACGCCGAGCACTGGTTCGAAGTCGCCGCCGAGCTGGAGGGGGTGAACCAGACGGAAGCCCTCGAGGCCTACGGGCGCACGATCGAGCTCGATCCCACGCACGCCGATGCCCACGTCAATCTCGGTCGGCTGCTGCACGACCAGGGGCGAGTCCGCGAGGCGGCGCAGCATTATCGTGACGCGCTGGAAGCGCGGCCGGAGCATCCCATCGCGGCATTCAATTTTGGCCTTGCCCTGGAAGACCTGGGCCGACCAGCGGAGGCCGTGGTCGCCTACCGACAGGCGCTCGCGAGCCAGCCGGAATACGCAGATGCGCATTTCAACCTGGCACGGGTGTACGAGCGTCTCGGGCAACCCGCCGCGGCGCTTCGTCACATGAGCACGTACAAACGCCTCGTGGACGACAACGTTTAGCCGCGGCGTCTCCCCATGACGGCGCCACCCACGGATGGACGATTCCGCGTCACCTACCGCCTGACCTGCCCCCCCGACGAGAACCCGACGGACAAAGCGCTCGCTCTGGTGCACGAGCAGACCGTCGAGCTTCCCTCCTCATGCCTCCCCGCTCACGTTGCCAAGGAGATTGTGGGCCGCGTCGAGCGCGTGGAGCCGGTGGACGAGCTAAGATGGCTCGCGACCGTGTCGTACACCAATGCCACGGTAGGGACGGGACTCCTTCAGTTCGTGAACCTCCTGTTCGGCAACATCTCGATGCAACGCGGGATCCTGCTCGTAGATCTCGAGATTCCTCCCGAAATCCTTCGGCAAGTGGGAGGACCACGCTTCGGGATCCACGGGTTGCGCACGCTCTGCGGCGTCGATCAGCGGCCGCTCGTGTGCACCGCTGCCAAGCCGTTGGGACTCACGGCGGTGGAGCTCGCACGAGTCTGTGGTGCCTTCGCGTTGGGGGGGATCGACGTCGTGAAAGACGATCACGGGCTCGCCAACCAACCGGCTGCGCCGTTTCTGGAGCGTGTGCAGCGATGTCAGGACGCCGTGGAGGAGGCCAACGCCAAGACCGGTGGCCGGACACTCTATTTTCCCAACCTGTCGCGCGGCGGAAGCGCATTGGCGGAGGATCTCGAGGGGGCACGATCCGCAGGGTGCCGCGGGGTGCTCCTCAGTCCGCTGGTCATGGGGTTCGAAACGGTGACTGACGTGGCCGCTCGAGCCGACATGGCTGTCCTTGGTCATCCGGCGTTGGCTGGCGCGTTCTTCCACGCAGATCACGGGATCACCCCGGACGTCCTGCTAGGACTGCTTTTTCGTCTGTTGGGGTGTGACGGAGTGATCTACCCCAACGTCGGTGGACGGTTCGCCCTCACGCAGACCGATTGTGACGCGATCAATCACCGCCTACGCACCCCGGGTCTCGGGATGCGGCCGGCCTTTCCCGTTCCAGCGGGTGGCATTGACGTGGCCCGTATGCCGCACTGGGTCGAGCGATACGGAAGGGACACCATGTTTCTGATTGGTGGAAGTCTGTATCGGCAGAATGACCTCACGGCCGCCGCGCAGCGGCTCGTGGCGGCGTTGAGCTAGCCTCCGAATACCGCGACCGAACTTCCAGAGACCCCTTGCGTTCCGGTGTACCTGTTGCGCCAGCGCTACTGTGGCGTTAGAACCACATTCCGGTTGTCTCCCCCGGGTTAGGTCGGCCACGCTCGACCGGTCGCCGGTCTGCAAGTTGGCCTCAGGCATCGACTCCTGGGGCGGACACCGGTGCGTGAATGCCGCAGCCCCTGGCACAGGGATTGCCCCTCCGGCTAGCATTGCCGCGCGCGCGCGCCGGTAGCGTTGACCGGTCGCGACCTCAACCACGAACTGGATCGAACCTAGCGATTTCTTTTTTGGCTCGAACGCGCCCCCTTCTCGAGCGATTCCGCTCCCCCTCGCCTTCCGTGCGTCGCCGTCTGTCGGCGCTCGCCGTCATCCTCGCCGGTGTGGTGGTCGCGGACTGCGGACTCGATGACCTGGTTTCTCCCGGTGAGGGTGGCCGGGTCTCGCTCTCGCTCACGGTCATTTCGAGCGCCGCGGCCGTGGGTAGTGAGGCCACGCTGACGGCCACCGTCAACGTGACCAGCGTGGGTGGACGCCGCGTGACGTGGACGGCGGGAGTGGCGCGACGCAGCTCGTGGCTCTCTCTCAGTAGCTCCAGTGGTACGGTGCCCAGTTCGGTGACCCTGACCCTCGATCCCACCGGGCTCGGGGTGGGGCAGTTTCGGGACACCGTGATGTTCAATACCGGTGGCAACACGGGCGCCCCCGTGGCGTTGCCGGTCGAGTTCACCATCACCGAATGTGATCTCGTAGAGTTCACGCTAGGGGAAACCCTGAGCGGCTCGCTCTCCAACGCGGACTGCGGTGCTCCCAACCGCGGCGGTTCGTTCGCCCACGTGTACAGCTTCGACGCCACCGCGGGCGACTCGGTTTCCGTCGTGCTGCGGTCGGACGCCTTCGACGGATTCCTGGTGCTCTCCAGCGCCACCGAGACGCCGGTGGCCACCGCGGGTGGAGATGGTAACAGCCAGGCCGGCACGGAGGCGGCCATCGATCTGGGGCAGCGAACGGACCTTCGCTCCGTCACGGAGCCCGAGCCGTCCCCCCCACGTGGACCCGGCGGGTTGGCCCGCGCCCTCCGCATGTTGCCCCTGGCAGAGGACGACGACTGCCAGGGTGTGCCCGGCGATCCCTGCCTGGTGAACGTGCTGCTCCCGGACGATGGGACGTACCTGGTTGAGGTGACGACGGCCGAGAGCGGTCAGACCGGAGCCTATTCAGTCGAGATCAGTGGTCCCCGAGCGCCTGGGAGCACGAGCCTGCTGCGTCAATTTCAGCGGGATGGGGTGATCCCGGTGCAGCAGGGTCAGGCGGTGTCCGGAACGGAGGCCGTGCTCACCGCGGTGGTGTCCGATCCCGACGCCCTCGATTCGCTGCGCATCGAGGTCGAGGTGAAGCCGGTGGGGACCCCGTTCGACGACGTGCCATCGGCGAGCGGGGCTTTGGTGACGAACGGAGACACGGCACAGGCCACCGTCAGCGGCCTCGTGGACGACACCGAATACCACTGGCAGGCCCGCGCCGTCGACTTTACGGGCCGGGCCGGTCCCTGGGTCCCCTTCGGAGCCAACACGGACCCCGACGGCGTGGACTTCCGCACGGTGGTGTCAGACCTTCCCGATGCCCCTAGCGGGCTGGACCAGTCACGCACTGACGCCACGCAACTGCCCTTGGGCGCATCGACGGCGGAATCTTCGGTCCGCTTTACGGGCACGGTCTCGGATCCGGACGGCGACAACGTCCGGCTCGAGGTCGAGGTGGTGCCGGTCGGCACCGACTTCACGAACACCCCCACCGGCACGAGCGTGCCGTTCACTAGTGGCACGGTGGCGGTGCTGGTCGTCTCCAACCTCAGCGACGATACCGACTATCACTGGCAGGCCCGCGCGATCGACGCCAACGGGCTGACGGGACCGTGGGTCTCGTTTGGGGGAAACCCGGAGGACGAAGCCGACTTCACCGTGCTCGTTCCGGGCGCGCCGGACCTGCCCACGGGGCTGCAACAGTTGCGTAGCGACGGCAGCACCGTCATCGGCGTGGGCGCAACCACCGACGAGAACACCGTCGTCTTCCGCGGGGCGGTCACCGATCCCGATCCGGGTGATCTCGTGGCCTTCGGCGTCGAGGTCCAGCCCGTGGGGACGGCGTTCACGGGGATTCCCACGGCGGTGAGTCCCGCCGTCTCGAGCGGCACGACCGCGACGATCGCGATTGGTGGGCTCGCCGACGACACCGAGTACCACTGGCGCGCGCAGGCCCGGGATCCGAGCGGGACGGCGGCAAGTGGGTGGTTGGCCTTTGGTGGGAACTCGGATTCTCCGCTCCCGGCGGATACCGACTTCGAGATCTTCATCCCGGCCACGCAGCTGGCCTTCTCGAGTCAGCCGCCCGCCTCGGTGGCCGCCGGCGCCAACTTCAGCGTCACCGTCGAGGCTCGTGAGGCGTCGGGGATCGTGGATGATGCGTTCAATGGCGACATCACGATTGCCATTGGCACCGACCCCAGCGCTGGTGCGGCCACACTCTCGGGCACTCTCACGCGCACTGCAGTGAACGGCGTCGTCACGTTCGACGGCCTCAATATCGATATTACGGGCAACGGCTACACTTTGCGGGTCACGTCGGCATCGGTCTCGGCTGGCACCAGCAACGCGTTCAACGTGACGGCCTCGAGTGTGGATCCGGGTCTCTCCACGGTCGCCGCGACCCCGACCTCCATCAATACGGATGGTCAGACGTCGACGATCACGGTGACGGCGTTCGACGGGCTCGGCAACCCCGTGGTGGGGGCCACGGTGACCCTCGCCGCGACGGGGACGGGCAACACCCTGACGCAGCCCTCGGCGACGACGGACGCGAACGGCCAGGCAACGGGCACGCTCGCCTCGACGGTGGTGGGCGACAAGGTCGTGACCGCCACCGCGGACGGCGTCACCATCACCCAGACCGTCACGATTCCCGTGGTACCGGGAGCGGTGGACCCGGCCTCCTCGATCGCCAACGTGCCTGACGGAACGGCGGGTGCCACCACGACGATCACGGTGACGGCGCGCGACGCCAACGACAACCCGCTCACCGGCGGTGGTGAGACGGTCGTGGTCAACGTCACCGGTGCGAACTCGGCGGTGCCCGGCGTCACCGACAACGGCAACGGGACGTACACCGCCTCCTATACGCCCACCAGCACGGGCACCGACAACGTCGTCATTACCATCAACGGCGACGCTATTGGCGGGAGCCCGTTCACGAGTAACGTCACCGCGGGAGGAGCCGACCCGAGCCAGACGACGGCGACCGTGCCGGACGGCACGGCGGGAAGCCCGACCATCATCACGGTCCAAGCTCGCGACGCCAACGGGAACGAACTGGCCACGGGTGGCGACAACGTCGCGGTCACGGTGACCGGAGCCAATAGCGCGACACCCGCTGTCACGGACAACGGCGACGGGACGTACAGCACGCAGTACACGCCCACCACGGCCGGCGACGACAACGTGGCGATCACGCTGAACGGCACCGCCATCAGCGGGAGTCCCTACACCAGCACGGTGAGCCCGGGGACGGGCAACGCGCTCCAGATCGATGTCCAGCCCTCAACGAGCGCGCAGAGCGGCGTGGCCTTCGCTCAACAGCCAGTAGTCCAGATCGTGGACGGACAGGGGAACGATGTGGCGCAGAGCGGTGTGAGCGTGGTGGCCGCAATCGCGAGCGGCGGCGGCAACTTGGGTGGTACCACCAACGCGACCACCAATGCCAGCGGTACCGCCACGTTCACCAACCTGTCCATCAGCGGGCTCGTAGGCAATCGCACCCTGCAATTCTCGGCGACCGGGTTTGTGTCGGCGACGTCCAATACGATCTCGCTCACCGCCGGACCGGTGAGCGGCAGCAACTCGACCGTCGCCGCGAATCCCACGTCGATCGACACCGATAGCCAGACTAGCACGATCACCGTGACCGCGCTCGACGGAGCGGGGAACCCGATCGAGGGCGCAACGGTCACGCTCGGCGCCACCGGCGGTGGCAACACGATCACACAACCGGGCACGACCAACGCCAGTGGTGTGACAACGGGGACCATCAGCTCGACGCTGGTTGGCGACAAGACCGTCTCTGCGACCATCAATGGGACCGCGGTGACGCAGACGGCCGTCGTGACGGTGACACCGGGTGCCCCCAACGCCGGTCAGTCCACGGCCAGCGTACCCAATGGGACCGCGGGCACGGCGACAACGATCACCGTGACGACTCGGGACGCGAATAACAATGCGCTGACCAGCGGCGGGGCAACCGTGGTCGTGAACGTGACCGGTGACAATACCGTGACGCCCGCCGTGACGGACAACGGAAACGGCACCTACACCTCGACGTACACGCCGACCAACGCGGGCACGGACAACGTGGCGATCACGCTGAACGGCACGGCTATCAGCGGGAGCCCGTACACCAGCACGGTCTCACCGGGCAGTGCCTCCGGTGCCCAATCCGCGATTACGGCCAACCCCACGTCCATCGTCGCGAACGGCTCGAGCTCGACCATCACCGTCCAGGTACGGGACACGAACGGCAACGACCGCACCACGGGTGGAGACGTCGTGACTCTGTCCACGAACCTTGGCTCGGTGGCGCCATCGCCTGCCACAGATAACGGCAACGGCACCTATACGGCCACGCTCACATCCGGCACGACACCGGGAACGGCCACCGTGAGCGGCACGGTCAACGGCCAAGCCATTGGGACCAACGCGACGGTCGAGTTTACGGTGGGGGCCGCCAGTCCGGCCACCTCGCAGATTACCGCCAATCCCACGTCGATCACGGCGGACGGGGTCACCACCTCCACGATTACCGTGGCGCTCCGCGACGCCAACGATAATCCGCTCACCGCGGGTGGCGACAACGTCACGGTGGCCACGAGCCTCGGGTCGGTCTCTCCAACGACCGCCACGGACAACGGCAACGGTACGTACACCACGACGTTGACGTCGGCGACCTCTGTCGGAACCGCCACGATCACCGGAACCGTCAACAGCTCGGCGATCACGGATAACGCCACCGTGGACTTCACGGCGGGCACCGCCACGCAGCTCGTGTTCACGGTGCAGCCAAACAACGTCACCGCTGGCCAGCCCATCTCGCCCGCGGTCCAGCTGACCGCGCAGGATGCTCAGGGGAACACCGTCACGAGCTTCAGCGAGCAGGTCACCATGGCCATCGTGACCAATCCCAGCAGTGGAACACTGAGTGGTACGTTGTCGGCAACACCGACTAACGGCGTGGCCAGCTTCAGCAATCTGCGGATTGACGCGGCGGGAGACGGTTACACGATCCAGGGAAGCTCGACGTCCTTGACGTCGGCCGAAAGCAACGCGTTCAACGTCGTGGCCGGGACCGGTCAGCAGCTGGGCATCACGACGCAGCCGTCATCGTCGGTGCAGAACGGCGTAGCGTTCTCCACGCAGCCGGTCATCCAATTGCAGGACGATCAAGGGAATCCGGTCAGCACGAGCGGGGTCAACGTGATCGCCGCGATCGCAACTGGCGGGCCGGCGCTCGGTGGGACGATGAACGCGCAGACTGACGCGAGCGGCGTTGCGACGTTCACCAACCTCGAAATCACGGGAGCCACCGGCGACCGTACGCTCATCTTCTCGGCGTCAGGCTTCACGTCGATCGAGTCGGGTACCGTCACGGTCACCGCCGGACCGATCGATGCTGGAGTGTCGACCGTGGTGGCCAACCCGACGCAGATCACCACCGACAGTGAGACCAGTACGATCACGGTCACCGCGCGGGACGAGAGCGGGAACCCCATCGAGGGGGCCACGGTGACTCTCTCGGCCACAGGCACCGGGAACACCATTACACAGCCGAGCGCGACGACGAATGCGAGCGGTGTCGCGACGGGGACTATCAGCTCCACCGATGCGGGTGACAAGACCGTCTCCGCAGACATCGATGGCACCGGGGTGACGCAAACGGCGGTGGTGACGGTGGTGGCGGGGGCGGTGAGTGCGGGCAATTCGACGGTGAGCGCCAATCCCACGACGATCACGACGGACGAGTCGAGCACGGTGACGGTGACGGTCCTGGACGCTGGGGGCAACCCGATTCAGGGGTCGTCGGTGACGTTCAGCTCGAC
>JBFJCP010000047.1:0-22984 GCA_041615815.1 Gemmatimonadales bacterium
AGAAGGGTATTCAAGGTCGGTCGATTTGCATCGGAGGGGATTCGGCTGATAGCGGAGAACGGTGATCCCTCGACCGCCGTGGCCGAGTTGGACGGAAGCCCCGGGATCGCCGCGGTCGTGGCGACGGCAGCGCCCGTCGGCTGTGTGGGTTGCCCCGGCCCCTTTGCTTCGACGCAGACGCTCGAGATCAGCGCCTACGGACCCGCGACTCACCTCTCGCTCTCCGTCATGTTGATCTGCACGAACGATGGATTCGTGGGACTCGACGCGGTGCGGCTACCGCGCGGGCACAAGACGGCGACCTACTATGCCGTGGGGTACGATGCCGGAACCGAGAAGAACGACGAGCTGTGGACGAGCATCGTGGATCCCTGTGGGGCCATTGGGCCCGTTGCGGGACCGCTGGACGGGACCAACGATCGGCCGGTTACCCACCGGCGGATCAAGAAGCACCCCGGCATTCGGGGCATTGGAGATCTCGGTCTTGCCCACCGCTGGAAGAACCCGGTGGCCAAGGTGACGGTGCGACAGGTGCAATAGTTCGGAAGGTTGGAAGGCGGAGTCGTTCCGACTTTCCAACTACTGACCTACTCACCTCGTTCAGCCGATTGGCGAGAGTTGTTTAGCCAGCTCGGCGGCCGTTTGTATTCGATCGTCGGGGCGTTTGGCGAGGAGCCGCGCGACCAGGGAGGAGAGCGCCGGCGGTACGTCCGGATTGAGTGCCGTCGGCGGCGCGGGCTCGTCGTGCAGGAGTTTGGCGATCAGCGAGACGGCAGACGGTGCCTCGAACGGCAGCTTCCCCGTGAGACACTCGTAGAGCACCACACCGGCGGCGTACAGATCCGTCCGGGCGTCCACCTCCTCGGCGGTCACCTGTTCCGGCGACATGTACGCCGGCGTCCCGACAACGAGCCCGACCTCCGTCAGGGGGCTGGCCCGTTCGGCGAGCCGTGCGACGCCAAAGTCCATGACCTTGAGCACGCCGTCGGCATCCAGGAGCAGGTTGTGGAGCGAAGTCGCCGGCGGTGGCTTTCAGTTCAGGCTCGAAGGACGTGGTACCCGCAAGCAACACCCCGACGGCGTCGAAGCCGAACGCGTCGTGCCGGAGCCCCTGGGCAACGCTTTTGCAGATTGCGTTCTCGTCCTGCGCCTCGGCGACGCGCGTGCTCAGGCCGAGCAGCGCGGAGCGGAGGCCGGAGGGATCGGTGTCGCGTGCTAACGACGGCGCTACCGGGCGCGGTCGCTCGCTCACAAAGCGGTGGGTGTGGTGAGGGTGACCGCGTGTCGTGCGCCGTGCCGCGACCCATGGGAGTTCTTCGGCATGGCTCAAGCTCGTTGTCGGCTAGGGCTTTTTAGAATACCGGCGGATGGGCCACTCGGCTAGGGGACGGAGGGTGTTGTCCCGGCGCTACATGGCGCAGGTAGCGAGCGGGCACTGCACGCGGGCCCCGTGACTCGGACGCGGGAATCGACATCGATGTTCGGGACTCCCGAGAAGCGAGCGTTTCGCGGCCTAGCAGTGCGATCACGAGCGCAACGCGGACGGAGCGCTTTGGGACCTCCCGGTGTTCCTGCCCCATGTTGCCATTCAGGCGTCGTGGTGATTTCAAGACCTCTCGTGTGCAGCCAGGGCAATCGTGGGTCTTCCTCTCCGATAGCGACGGGTGATGCCGGCGGCAATCCGTTCCGCGTTGGCCAGAATGGTGAGGCTCGTGTTGACGGCCAGCGAGGTGGGAATGGCGGCGCCATCCGACACGTACATCCCGGGATACCCAAACACCTCTCCCCCGGCGTCGACCACACCGCGACTCGGTGTATCCGCCATGCGGCACGACCCTACCTGGTGGGCCGTCGAGAAATGCGGGTCAGAGTATGGGGCACCCTCACGGTTCACGAACTCGGCGGTGACGAGACGGCAACCATTGCGGGTGAGAATCGAATGGAGTAGCCGCTTCGTTTCCTCATAGTAGTGCCGCAAGCCATCGGTCAGCTCGAGCCGGAGATCCAGTCGGCGGGAGACCGCCGACATCACGCCAAGTGGCGGCGTCATGCCGAACGCGGCGAGCACGATCATGCGCCGGCGGTATTGCTTCATCAGCTCCACGTGCGGACCACCCCAATACGCGGGGGTTCGGTCGTCCCCATCCAAACGAAGGCGCGCCGAGGCCACGGCTTGTAGTGGCAAAGGCTTTGCCGCGGTCACCATGAGGCCATGGGACTCGAGGAACTCGTAGCTCACCATTCCCGGATGCGACCGTCCGGCGAACATGTCTCCGTCTGGAAACGACGACGGCAGGAGGCCCGCCACCTTGACGCTCCCGTTGAACGCGATGTTGCGCCCCACCTGGTCACTCAGCCGCGAAAGCGCACGCCTCGAATCGAGGAGGAGCCGCGCGGTCCCGACCGTACCCCCACCAAGGATCAGGAGCTTGGCTCGGTGGCGAACCATCTCGCGACTGCCGTCTCGGCGCCTGCACACGACGTCGTAGCGATAGGGCAGCCTGTTCACCGGACCGGCTGCGGGGGTATTCCGCACGTCGCCCACGGTGTCGATCGAGATCGCCTCCACGTCCGACTGCACGGTAGCTCCCGCCTTCACGGCCTGCGGCAGGTAATTGAGCAGAAGCGATTGCTTGGCGCCGTAGATACAGCCCGTGACGCAGAATCCGCTGCCCAGGCATCCGCGTACGGCATAGCGTGCGCGCTCGCAGCTGTAACCCAGGTTCTTCATCAGAAGCGAGAAGACGAGCCCACTCTTGGGCACGAGCTGCGGATCGATCTGCTCCACGTGGAGCATGCGATCCGCCATGTCATAATGGGGATCGAGCGCCCGTCGGTCCACGCTCGACGGCCACAGCCGGCGACCGGCATCGTCCACCTGGTCGAAGGCTTTGGACGGCGCGCGCAACGAGACCATCTCGTAGAACCCGGACCCGCCACCCAGCGCCTCGGCATACGTCAAGCTCAGGTTCTCTCCGGCTAGACTTCTGAGGTACGTGAGCAGGTACTTGGGGTCCTGCGTTTGCCTGAAGCTCGTGTAGGGATCGAGGTGCGGGCCTTTCTCGATGATCACGACCCGGAAACCGGTTTGCGCGAGCCGAAGCGCCGGCGCCGCCGCGCCAAATCCCGATCCCACAACCAACACGTCGCTCGTAACCGTCTGCATGAGCCCCTCCCTCGAGCTAGGCAGGATTGCCGTCGCCCGAGATGCTATGAGGCAGGAATCGCTCCGGATTGGGGTACGCCATCGCCTTTCGATCTTGAGGGCGATAGCGACCGTCGAAATCGATCAATGGGCAGCCGCGGTCCGGGTCGTAGATCCCCGCGTAGACCGCGATCTGCGTCAGAAACACGGCGCCCGTGTACACCCGACCAGTCGTGCCGCCCTCAGCGAGGCCCTCGGCCACTATTTTCGTGCGCTGTTGGATGGACAGCCGCTCGAAATCGAAGCTCGAGTAGTGGCGCATGGTCCGGTTACACAAATCGGACGCGAAGAATCCCCGGCACTTGGCGAGTGGGTAGTAGCTGTCGTAGAACGGGCGCACGAGATCCGGCTCATCGATGCGGACCCCTGGTACGACGGTCTCCACGAATGCCCGCAGGATCCGGTCTACCCGCTCGGACTGTTCGTCGAACTCTTCTGGGTAGAGACGCATGGCGATACGCAGCGGTGTGCAGGCGACGCTGCAGCTGGCAGCGAGGACCGCCAGACCCTTGAGCGCAGCGCGGCGTGACATCGTTTGTCGTGTGTCGCTGCGAACCTGGTGGGGCATGGGACCCTCCCGTGACTGCCAGCAGTGTCACAGGAGAGGCGCAAGAGAACGTCAAGGGTGGGATGATGCTAGCTGACGGCGCGGAGGATGCGCTCCTTTTGCCCGGTCGTCAGCATGTCACGGGCAATGACGTCACGGACAATTCGTGCCACGAATGCGTAACCACGGGCATCGGCGGAGAGCCAGCGCTGCCATTCCAGTTCGTCGAGCGCGGCGGCAAGCGTGCCCGGGTCGAGACCGAGAGCAGCGGCGAGCAGCTGTTCCGATACCGGTTCCGGCAGCACGCTGGTGCCCGCGAGTACCTGCTGCGCCGGCTGGCTCAATCGGCGAAACCCGACCCGGATGGCGGCGATGATGGCGTCGGGAAGGTCGCCGGGCATTGTTTGGGAAAGGGTATGAAAGGGCGCCGGCCAGACGCCGGGCACGTGCTCGAGCTCGAGGCCCAACGCCACGGCGTGGAGCAACTCGACCGCGAGGAGCGGGATGCCGGCCGAATCGGCGTGCACCCGGCGGGCAACGCGATCGATCTGATCTTCGTCACTGGTGGGAAGCGCCCAGGTGGCCAGGCGCCGTAGCGCCGTCTCATCGAGAGGGCCAGGCCGCACCGTCACCCCAGCAACGTCTCGGCCAATCAAACTGCGCAAATCATCCAGTTCGGTCCGCGATGGGTGCGGTTCGAGCGCAAACCCGACCGCGAGAGGTCGCGTTGCCACATCGCGTGTGAGGGCGACGAGCCCCAAGAGGGACTCGCGATCAGACCACTGGGCGTCGTCGAGGAGCAGCACGACCGGATGTTCATCGGCGATGACCCCGACAATCCGACTCAGCGCCGCGTCGAGCGGCATCGGTGTGTTCTTGGGAGCGCCGAACCGATCCGTCCAATCGGGAAGCCGGTGGGTGAAGGCGGCGAGGGCTTCCGGCGGTGCCGCCGCCACTCCTGGGGCGTTCGCGAGCCCCTCTGCGATGCCGAGGATGGCACTAAAGGGTCTCTGGCGATCTGCTTCGACCCCCCGCACGGTCGCGACGATGGCTCCGGCGAGGCGGGCGCGCGCCTCGAACTCTTCGGCCAATCGGGTTTTCCCAATTCCCGCGTCGGCCACGATCAACAAGGTCAGTGCTCGACGATCGTTCACGCTTTCGTGCCAAGATTCGAGCAATCGTTCGAGCTCTTGTTCACGCCCCACCAGCGGCGCTCGTCGCAGCTGCGCTCCCGACCGCTCGTCCCGCGGCACCGATGCGGGGAGGTTCCACGTACGTTGGGCTCGCACGCGCGTGGCCAGGGCGGTGGTTTCGTGGTTCGGTTGCAGATCCAGATCGCCCAAACGCTGGGTGAACTGGTCGAAACACGTCAGCGCCACCGCCCGCTCGCCCAACAAGGCGTGCGCTCGCATCGCGCGTTGCACAGCCCGATTCGACGTCGGGTCGAGCGCGATCGCTCGGAGCGCCGTTGCGGCAGCCTCGTGCACCTGACCTCGGGCGATCGATAGGTCGCAGGATGCGACAACGGCTCCAACGCTCTTGCTTCGCCAACGGGTGCGCTCGACGGCAAGCCAGTCTTCGAACGGTGAGGCATCGGGAACCGTGAACCCTTCCATGAACTCCCCATCGACCAGGGCCGCGGCAGCGTCGAGGTCTCCGCGGGATTCCAGCGCCTCGAACTGGTCCGTGTCGAGCGTCACGGCAGCGGGATCGAGCGCAATGGTTCGGCTGTCGGCGTGCACGCCGGGATCGCCGAGGCTGCGACGGAGCACCCGAACCGCTTCGCGCAGCGATTGTCGCGCGGCACTGTCTGGTTTGTCGCCCCACAGCAATGCGGTGAGGTGTTCTCGGGTGCGCGATCGTTCCGGTGAACGCGCCAAGTAGACCAACAGGGCAAGGTGCTTGCGCCAGAGCAATGCGGGCGGTGGTGGGGCGCCATCGATGGTCACCAGCGGTGGGCCAAGCGTTCGACAAAAAATCACGGAGGACAGGCGTCACGAATGTATTCGCGCGCGCGGCTCGCCAGCGGCCCGTAGTCGGAGTCGGCCTCTGCCCAGAATTCGAGCACGCGCCGAAAATGTCCGCATGCGCTGTTCCGTTTTTGCCGCACGTCCCGCGAACCACGCTGCCACATGGCATAGGTCCCGAGAGCCCAGTCGATCTCCGCTGCTTGGGCATGGCCACTCGGCATCCCGATGAAGTCGAAGTGCTCGTACCAACGTTGCGCGGAGTCGGCCGCCACCGACCGCCCGAGACTGTCGAGCCATTCCGCCCGTTTCATGTGCGCGACGGCGCGTGCGAAGGGATCGCCGGCCTGGCCTGCCGAGTCCAACGCGATGACCGATGCGCTGCGGTCGAGCGCGGCCTGGAATCGCTTACGCATGCCGTCCCTCACGGCTTCCAACAGGGTCGCGAGCGAGGCGGCCTCGGCATCGCCTGACCGACGGATCGTCTCGATCGCTTGCGCCAGCGTGACGGTGTCGCCGCCCTCGGCCGCGTCGAGTCCGAGGGTCCACGCCGCGCGTGTTCCCACAGCCGTATCCGCCACTCGACCTTCCAGAGCGCTGCGCGCCTGCGCGCGTTGGGCAGGGGAAACTCCCGGGACCCCCAAAACGGGGAGGATCAAGTACCATTGGGCCGCTTGCAGAGACGCGTCGTCAGAACCGAGGATCGTGGCGGCCCGGTGCAATCGATCCAAGGCTTCACCCACGCGCCCCAGCGCAACCAGGGCCAGCGCTTGGGCCACGTAGACGCTGCCGAGCGTCTCGGAATCCTCAGCGGCGAGTGGTTCGAGCATCTGCCCGAGGGCCAGCTGGGTGTGCGGCAACCCGAGCATCGCGGCGAGTCGAAACGCATTGATCAGCATGCCGGCGAGCTGGGGATCGCCGGCAACCTCCCGCCGGGCACCCTCTGCTCTTTCGGGTTCGAAACGCTCCACGTACGCCAGCTTTAGGAGCCCGGGCGTAAAGATATCGACCTCCTCTGGCCCGGCCGCCACCTGCTGGAGACGTGCGAGCCAGCGCGCGGATGCATCGCGATTACCCACCCGCAAATTGGCCCAGATCAAGTGATCGAGCGCAGGTCCGAGCGACGAATCCTTGGTGACGGCAGCCGCAAGCGCACCGATGGCGGTGTCCACAGAAAGACCGATGAAGGCGCCGCGGTGGAGCAGCTCATCGGCGTACAGGAACGCCGCGTACCCGTGCAGCGGATAGCGTTCGAGGGTCTCCTCGTAGCGTCGGAGGCGTGCACCCAGCGTCGGCTCGAGCTGTGCATCGATCAGTCGGCGATCGAGGTCCAGGAGGGCAGACCTCTTTGATTCAACCAATTGCCGGAGATCGACCTCCGGGGAGGGGCTCCCCGTCCTCAACCAACGCCATGCGTTGGACAGCCCCCAGGCAGCCAGGGCAAAACTGGAGTCGATAGCGAACGCATCCCGATAGTGGCGCACGGCCGTACGCCAGGCGTTGCGATGAAATGCGGCCTCGCCGTCCACGAACGCGGCTAGCGCCGACTCCGGAAGGTCGCTGAGCACACCGCCCACGGGATACCGCTCAACGTCATTGGGCGAGATGATGCGGACAGCGTTCAGGCCGATGCGTTCGGCTGTCTCCCCGCGCGTCGTCACCTGAACCGTTCCTGCGGAGTCGACTCGGCCGTTCCTCCGGACCACCTCGACATCGACGGCCACTGCGGAACCGGACCGCACCAACCGACCCACCACGGCATTTCTGGTGTGCAGCTGGACGAGGTCCGCCTTGTCGATTCGTTTCCCGGAACCATCGTTTTCCTGATGCCACTGACGGACCAAATCCGGCGGTGTCACCCCCTCGTTGAAGAACTCGCGCAGATAGATCTCAGCCAGCATGGAGAGGCTGCGGGCCAACGCCGAATCTTCCGGCGACGACGCCGAGAATGGGAGCACCGCGACATCGGTCGTAGCTCGCGTGGGCCGGAGCAACAGCGACGCCGCAATGGCGCCGACGGTCAGCCCCGCGATGGTCAGCAGCAGCGTGCGTCTTCGGTATCGTCTCGTGCGAGTCTTCCAGAGCTTCCGGCGAAACGTCGCGGCATCCGGCCATCGCTGATCGGCTTCGAGCGCCAACGCGCGTTTCAGAATCGGCACGATACTTCGCGGAATACCGGTCCAGTCCGGTTGATGCCAGCCCGTCCAGCGACGCCCGGTGAACGCCTCGCACAAAACGATCCCCACGGCGTACAGATCGGCACGGGGCGTTATGTCTTCGCCAGCCACCTGTTCAGGCGCCATGTACCCCAAGGTGCCAGCCCGGTCGGCGCTCGTGGAGGACGCGATTTCGGGCGATGGCCGTGCGAGTCCGAAGTCGGCGAGGACGGCACGGCCTTGGATGAGGTAGACGTTCCCAGGTTTGATATCGCGATGGATCACGCCGAGCCGGTGGACGGCTTCGAGGGCGTCCAGCAAATCCCGACCTAGCTTGCGAGCGCTCGCAACGGACAGTTTCCCGCGTTTGAGGCGGTCGGCGAGCGTCGCTCCCTCGTAGTAGTCCATGACGTAGTAGAAGAGGCCATCCGCCTCACCCGCACGGTGTACGGGCATGACGTTGGGATGATTCAGCGTGGCGAGGATGCGTGCTTCACGGAGGAATCGATGCGCGGCGCGCTCGGTCGCGAGCTCTGGACGGATGATCTTGACGGCGACGGGCCTGCGAAGGGTGACTTCTCGAGCGAGAAAGACAATGCCCATTCCACCTCCGGCGAGCTCACGCTCGACCTCGTAGTCGGGCCGGAGGGCGTCACGCAGACGCTCGAGCAGTGTAGGCATACCGTAGCCTTCAAGGGGCGCTGGGCAATCCCCATGTGATGCAAGCGTAGGGGTTCTGGAATGGGCGGTCAAGGAGGCGCGCGCGTTGATCTCACGGTCGCTGGGATTGATCACTTGTTGATCCAGCGTGCCGAGGAGATTCTGGCAATGATTCCGGGTGAGCGGCGTGACGCTGAAGCTCCGCCGGCCGCTCCCTACGACTCGTTGTCGGAAGCCCTGGCGCCCAGCCGACTCAGAATGTTCACGCCGGTGGCCGTTTCGATTTGCTCCGTGATCTTGATGATGGCTTCAGGAAGCTGTCCCGCCGCCGAAGCGATGCCGGTTCCCCTCCCCCCGGAATCGATCACCGTGACCTTGTCGATGTCCATGGCACCCACGGACTTGGTGATCTCCCGGATGATGTCCGGCAGCATGTTGAGGATGAAGATGCGTTCGGCTTCGGTGCCGGCATTCTGATACAGCTTGATCGTTTCGTCGAGTACAAAGAGACGCGCCCGCCCGTCTTCGGTGATGGTGGCCGCCGATCCCTTGGCGCGCTCTTCCGCCGCCTCGCGATCCGCCTTGGCGGGCAGGAGCACGTCGGCTTCGAGCCGGCGTTGCTCGAGGGCGATTCGTTCCTGTTGCAGCGCTTGCTCCGCCACCGCGCGGGCTTTCTCCCCTGACACTTTGGCTTCGGCTTCGCGTGCCAGGGCCTCCGCCTCCAACTCGGCGCGGCGTACCCGCAGCAGATTGTTCTCTTCGGCGATCTTGAGGTCGGCCTGAATGGCGGCGATCTGCGCCGCCTGCCGAGCCGAAGCTTCGGTTTGCTCCGCCTCGGACGCACGCTTGGCTTCGGCCACCCGCGCGACTTTGAGGATCTCCGCGGTTCGCTGCCGTCCAATGGAGTCCAGGTAGTTCACCTCGTCGGTGACGTTCTGGACCTTGAGCGTGTCCAACTCGAGGCCGAGTTTCTTGAGATCTTCGTCCGCTTCCTCGATGAGGCGGTGGGCGAACTTGAGCCGATCCTCGTTGACTTCCTCCGGTGTGAGAGTGGCGAGCACCCCACGGAGGTTTCCTTCCAACGTGTCCTTTGCGATGTGCATGAGATCGTTGAACGGCTTATCGAGGAGCCGCTCGACCGCGTTGTGAGACACGGGATCCCGCGCACTCACCTTGACGTTGGCAATCCCCTGGACGATCAGCGGAATCCCGCCCTTGGAATACGCGTTCCTGACGATCACGTCGATCGGAATGGTTCGGAGATCGATCCGCGACACGCGCTCCACGATGGGGATGCGGAGCGTGCGGCCGCCGTGCAGGAGCCGGTAGCCCACTTTGCGGCCGTCACCGGTAACCCGATGACGCCCGGTGATGACGACGAGCTCGTTGGGAAGGCAAATCACGATGAGCGATTTGACGACGTACACCAGTGCGCCGACGATGCCGAGGGCCACGGCGCCGAGAATGAGACCGACGGTGGGATTCATGATTTCCTCTGAAATTCCCCGGGGGGTAACTCACGAGACTCGAAGGGCATGATCTCCGCTTCGGTCTCGTGCATTCGTAACACCACGACCTCTCGGCCGGGATCCAGGGTCAGGTCGTATCCGGCCGCGAGGCGCGCCGTGACGTGGACTTCGCGTTCGCCAACCGTGCAGGCAATGCGTCCGCGGACGCCCTGGGACACGGGAATGATCACTCGGGCCAGCGATCCTTCGAGATCCGCGTCACTCACCGCATCGACGGCCGTGTCGGAGCGCTTGAGCCACAAGAACACGCTGTGGGTCACGACCATGGCGCCCAACCCCATGGCCAGCGAGGGGATGAGTCCGCCGAGCCGGGAAACGGGCGTGAGCAGGGTGAGCAGCGTTCCAGTGATCCCAAACGTGGCCAGAAAGAAGATCATGTTGCGGGGACGGAGGAGCCCGAGGATGAGATCGCCGGCTCCGACGTGGGCGTCGTGATCGGCATCGTGACCATCGTGACCCCCATCGGCGTCGTGGTCGATATCGTGATCGATCTCGCCGCTGTCGACGTCCGAGCCATCATCCCCGCCCGCGAGCACCGAGAACATCAGGAGCCCACCACCGAGCACCGCTGCAAAGATGTAGATGCCGAGCATACGCGTTCGGCTTTCGTGATGGTGTTCTACGGTGAATTTGCCGGTGCGGCACCACCGCGGCAAGAAAGTTCTGAAATGTGAAGGTCTCGATTGTGAGGAAACCCACGGAATAGCGAGTCCACGACTCCCAGAATAGGACGGGGCCTTTGCCGGAGGTCCGCCGGGACCGATATTTCCGTACGGATACACTTCGGTCGACGCTGGCAACCGACCGCCCATTCCTTGCCACCCATAGGCGACCAAACCCGTGACCCTCACCCGTCTCAGCGCACTCGCCGGCATTGCGGCGGTCGTCCTCCTCGTGGGCATGACCGTGGTTTTCGGTGCCTTGACACCGGGCTACTCGCACTGGTCTCAGGTGATCAGCGAATTGGGAGCCCGGGGCGCACCGCTTGGTCGAACGATGGGCTATGTCGGCATTGCCGGCTTTGGCATGCTGATCCTGCTCTTTGCGCCCACGATGGTCCTTGCGCGCCGGCCCGGTCCGATTACCGCATTGAGCGCAGCGCTCCTGGTGATCATGGGGGGAGGTGTGGCGCTCGCGGGGCTCTTCCAGTGCGATGTGGGATGCAGTCTGGAAGCACCGTCGGTCACGATGGCGCTCCACGTGTGGTCATCGTTCGTCGCGTTTCTGGCGGCAGCCGCGGCACCGCTGGTGTTAGCCCTGCGTCTGCGCAGCACCACGGAGGAGCGGAGATACCTGCAGTACGGATTGGTGACCGGCCTTGCGATGTTCGGGGTGACCTTTTGGATCATGGCGATCGGCCCCACCGCAACCTACCTCGGCGCGCTGCAACGGCTCTTTCTCGTGCTCTTCTGTAGCTGGGTGGTGGTGACAGCGGTCAAGGCGCTGCGTAGCTAGCTCACCATATCCCTCGTTCCTCGAACGTGTGCGTGCCTCCGAGAACCGCACCTGGAATACATGGTACGTGTTGCGGTGTGGACGCTCCATGAGCAGCCCAATTTCGTGGGCAACAGGGGTGGTTCCGAAGTTGCTCACCACGAGGTCGACCGCTTCATTGAACGGGCGACCGTGCTCGACGGTGGCAGCGGTGGTGTACTCCTTCTCGGTGAAGGGGACCAGCACGGCCTCGGGAGCGGGGCGTAGCGGCATCAGTCCTCCGGGGGAAAGGCATGGGGAGGTGGGAGTTGCGCGTCCAACGGTTATGCCATCCGATCATGCCGCAGTCAATTCCGTGACGCCTACATCACATACCGCATACGCTCTGGTCTCCGATCCTTGACGCTGGCCCAGCCCGTAGCGTATCAATGATGATGGATCTCAAGACGCCGGTAGAGCTGGACTTGAGTCGCAAATGTCGGCTGGCGGCTACGCTCTATCTGTACACATACGCTGTACACCGAATTGCGCCGGAGATCAGCACCGAGGAGGTCACCGATGAGGGGTCGTACATTAGCCGCGCTCGCGGCGATTCTGGTGTTTGCGAGCGGTCCCTGGACCGCCAGTCGCGTGGACGCGCAAAAAGTCCGCGTCGCCGTCTTAGCCCTCGATAACAACAGCACCTGGAGCTACTGGGGTGCCCACCTCGGTGAGGCGGCCTCCGACGAGCTGACCACGCAGCTCGTGAAGTCCGGTCAGTTCTCCGTGATCGAGCGACGGCAGATCGACGCCATTCTGGCCGAACAGGGGTTTGGGCAGAGCGGCCGGGTGAATCCCGCGACCGCCGCTGCCATCGGAGAAGTACTTGGCGTCCAAATCGTCTTCATGGGATCCATTACGCAGTTCTCGATCGAGACCAAGAAGGCCGGTATCGGCGGGATCGGCGCGTCGTTCACGGAAGCCGAAAGCATGCTGGACATTCGCGCGGTCAACACGTCGACGGCGGAGATCATGTCCGTGGCCGAAGGTCAAGGCAAGAAGCGGCTCGGCGGGATCAACATCAACAACGTGAGCTTTCAGCAGAACTTCGACGCGGGGTTGGCGCAGGAAGCGCTACGACCCGCGATCGAGGACGTCGTGAAGGAACTCGTCAAGCAGGTGGACGACTTCGCGGCGGTGGCTCCCGTGGCTGCGAGGGCCACCATCGTGGGCGTACGGGAGGGCTCGATCTACATCGACCGCGGTGAGAACTTCGGCGTACAGCCTGGGCAGCGGTTCGACGTCTATCGCGTCGTGGACGAGATCCGAGACGCGAACGGCAATCTGTTGGACCGCGTCACCGAGAAGGTGGGCGTAATCGAGTGTGCCAGGGTGCTTTCACAGTCCGCGGTCTGCTCGATCGTCGAGGGAGATGCGGCCGAAGGGGATGAGGCGAGGGGGAGTTGACGGATCAATGAGGACGTGAGGGGCGAGGGATAGCACCCCGCCCCTACTCACCCCCCACCTACTTGTCCCGGAGTCACCGGCCGCGGCCGGTTCTCTGAGGTCCCATCGCCGAGCTGGCCGCCGTCGTTGGCACCCCAGCACCGCGCCTGCCCCGAGGCCGTGAGCGCGCAGGTATGCACGCGGCCGGTACTCACTGACACGAAATCGTCTCCCGGAACGCGCACCGGCACGACCCGAGGGGTGGTGGTGCCGTCGCCGAGCTGACCGAACCGATTATCGCCCCAGCAGTAGAGCCGCTTGGTGTTGGTGATGCCGCAGGTATGGGTCGCACCCGCACTCAGCGACTCGAACGCGAGCGGTATGTTACCCCCCATGGGAGCGCGGACCGGGCGCGGTGCGTGCCGCGGCTGCTTGGAACCGTCTCCCAGCTGACCGTACTGGTTATCCCCCCAGCACATCGCCGTCCCCACACGGGTGAGGGCACAGGTGTGATTCGTGCCGGCCGCGACGTAGACGAGATACCCGTGGTCGCCCTCGACCTCGGTGGGCTGTGTGACGTAACCGCGCTCGAGCGTTCCGGTGCCCGTCTGGCCCGATGCGTCACTTCCCCAGCAGTACACGCGCCCGCTCAGCAGACCGCAGTTGTGCTCGGCACCCACCGCCAGCATCTCGAACGCGATCTCGCCTTGCACCTGGGTGAGCGCGCCGCCTGATGTGGTTCCGTTCCCCAGCTGCCCCCGGTCGTTGGCGCCCCAGCACGCGGCCGATCCACCGGAAGTGAGCCCACACGCATGCCGCTGCCCCGCGGCGATCGAGCGGAAGCGACCCGCTGGCGGTGCCAGCCCGCCCCAACAGACCACGCTCTGATCCGGGTTGAGCGCGCAGGTGAGCAGGCCGCCCGCGCTCACGGCCGCAAAGCGGCCCGGGCGGGGGAAGGGAAAGCGCTGCGACCGTCCGAGACGTGACCCCACCTGCCCGCGGTCGTTCCTTCCCCAACAGTAGACCAGACCGTCCGCGGCCACACCGCAGGTGTGATCGGCACCGGCGGAAATGCTGCGGAAGGTGGGAACCACTGGCGACACGGATAGGGCGGTGCGGGACTCCAACCCGCCGGTACTCGCGAGCAGCTGCGTGTTCCCTACCCCAACCGCAATCACCCAACCTCCGTCGCCTACTCGCACGACGTCCTGATCGTCCGCAACGAGACGAGGGGCCGATGCCGTGCCCAGCGATCGATTGCGATCGTCCAGCAGCGTGACGGCTACGCGGACGGAGTCCCCGATCCGAAGGGATGTCTGCGGGACACCGAGCCGGAGAGCAGTGGCACCCGCAGCCGACGTCTCGGCTCCGCCTCCGGATGGCTGCCCACCTCCTCCACCCTGATTCGTCTGCCCGTCACCGGGGGCCGCAGACACGGACACCGTGAGGGTGGCCTCGGCAACTCCTGCTCGCGCGGTGATACTGGCCTGGCCATTTCCGAGCGCGATCACCTGGCCGTCCTTGCTGACCGAGGCCACCGTGAGGCGATCGCTCTCCCAATCGATGGGGGAACGGAGTCGCTCACCGCCCGAGTCGAGCACGATCGCCTCGAGGGGTACGGTGTCTCCGAGTGCAAGAGACAGCGCGACATCGGACAGCACGATCGTCGCCGGCATGCCCCCCGAACCCCCTCCCCAGGGGAGCACGAAGAACCCGACGAGCGCTGCGGTAACGACGGCCGCCCCACCCACGGCCAGGCGGCGTCGCTTTGGCCGGAACCACTGCGAGATCGTGCTCGTGAGCGAGCTTTGGCGGGGCTCGGGAAGGGGTGTCACCCACGTGTCGCTGTCCTCACCCGCCTCGAGCGTCTGTCCGCTGGCCAGCGCAGCAGCCTGTGTCCACACCGGATCGTCGGGTGGCGGCGGTGTTCCGACCGCGCTCACGACCTCGCGCATGGAGGGCCACCGGGCATCGGGGGCCTTCTCCAGCATACGGTGCACAGCCTGAGCGATCGCCGGCGGGCAGTCCGGACGCAACTTGCCGACGAAGTCCGGTGCTTCGCCCGTATGGGCGAGTGCCATATCCGAGAACGACTCACCGTCGAACGGGGGAGCGCCGGCCAGCATCGCGTACGCGACGATGCCGAGGGAATACTGATCGCTCGCGGACGTCACGGGCTGCCCCTTCCACTGTTCGGGGCTCGCGTAGGCAGGCGTTCCGAGGAAGCCGCCCGTGACGGTCTTCCATTTGGGATTCACCTGCAGCTTGGCAATGCCAAAGTCGGTGAGCACGGCGTTGCCATCGGTGTCGATGAGGATATTCCCCGGCTTGATATCGCGGTGAATCACGCCCTTGCGGTGCGCGAACTCGAGGGCGCTCGCAACCTGGGAGAGCCACAGCCGGACGATGGGTACGGGCAAGGTGCGCGTCTGCTCGAGGATGCGATCGAGGGATCGGCCGGGAATCAGGTCCAGGATGAAGAAATGGAGCCCCTCGTGGTGGCGAAGGTCGTGCACGGTTACGATGTTCGGATGACGGAGACCGGCGATGGTGCGGGCTTCTTGCCGAAACCGTTCCACCGTCTGCTCGTCGAGCCCTGCACCCGGCAACATCACTTTGATGGCCACCGGTTTGTGGAGCACGAGGTCCTGGGCCCGGTACACGGCCCCCATCCCACCCTGGCCGAGTGTTGCTTCGATCTCGTACCGGCCTTCCGTGGCCTCGCGTAGGCCGGCGAGGATGGATCCCCACCCCCCGCTGAACGGCGTCTGCTGCTCGGGCTCGGTGGGAAGCGTCTTGTCTCCGTCACCCCCCAGCTGCGTGCCGCATTGGGGACAGAAAGTCACCGCGCTGGAGACGGTGTTCAGACAGGTGGGACAGGTGATGGGATCCATGAGATCGATCGATGGGTGACAAAGGAATGTAGGGGATAGGCGGGATAGGCGGGATAGGCAGCAGGGGCGGCAGGGGTGGCAGGGGTGGCAGGGGAGGCGGATGCAGACGGTAAACGGCGCAGAGGCACGTGGCATCTCATGGTTGGACCAGCAACCGGAACGCTCTTGAGTGAAGGACAGCGGCTCGACGAGGCCGTCCGGCCACTGGTGTGGCGGGCGAAGGCGGGTGACGAGGAGGCGCTTACCCGGGTGCTGGAGTGGTGCCGGCGGCGGATCTACCGCTGGGCCCTGGGGATCACGAGTGACGCCGACGACGCCGACGACGTCACCCAGGAGGTACTGATCACCCTGCACTGGAAGCTCCGGAGCTTCCGGGAGGAGTCACGGTTCACCACGTGGCTGTATCGCGTGACGAAGAATGCGGCGTTGGGACTCATGAGACGGCGGCAGAGGCGGCAGGGGCGGCAGAAGGAGGCTGAGGGAGGGGGACGGGATTTGGGAGCCCATAACGAGGTCGAACGGGACCGACTGCATGGCCTGTATCTGTCTGAGATGGGAGCGTTGGTGCGGACGTTGTTTCATGAGCTGCCGGAGCGGCAGCGGGAGATCTTCGACCTGGTGGACCTCCAGGGATTCGCGCCGATCGAGGTGGCGGACATGTTGGCGCTGAAGCCGGTGACCGTGCGCGCTCACCTGTTCAAGGCCCGGCGCCAGATGCGGATGAAGATTGTGGAACGCAATCCTGAGATCGCCGAGGAGTTCATCCAATGAACTGCGTGGAAGCGCGGGAACGGATTCTCGAAGCGGACCTGCCGGAGCTGAGGGAGACGGGTGCGTCGGATTTGAGCAAGCATCTGCGGCTGTGCGCGAGATGTCGTGGCGCCGCCGAGCGGATTCTGCGCGAGGAGCTGGCATTGGCGAATGCGCTGGCGGCGCTAGAGCCGACGGCCGCCGACAACAAAGCCACGGATCACCCGGCTGTGGGTGATGCTCGTACGATCGCGGATCGCACCACGGCTGATCGCCAGCGTTCCGCTCCCCGGCGCTGGTGGTGGGCAGTGGCCGCACCCGCAGTGGCGGCCGCGGGTCTCGTGGGAATCATGGTGACGCGGGGAACCGTGACCGTCGATCCGGAAGCAGGCGTGATCCCGACGCTGGAGATGTTGCCGCCCACTCCACTCATCGAGCCGGCGGCGGCACGCGACTTCGCCGTGTTCGAAACGGACAATCCGGACATCGTGGTGGTTTGGTTCTTTTGACAGGGGGGATGGGCCGGATAGGCGGCGGAAGCGGCAGGGGCGGCAGGGGCGGCAGAGGTGAAGCAAGCGAAAAGGTGCACACAATGAAACCGACAATGCTGATTGCGCTTGGTGTTCTTGCTGTTGTCCTCACGGCATGCGGCCCCGGAACGCGGCTCGAGACTCGGACCTTCGAGGTGCAATACCTGCAACCACACGAGGTCGAGGAGCTCATCGCTCCATACGTCTTCAACGAGCAGGCCCGTCTCTCGGTGGGCAGCACGGCCATTTCGGTGCGCGAGACGGCGGCCAACTTGGACCAGATCGAGCGAGTCCTTGCCCGCTACGATCGGCCCAAGCCGGGGGTACGGCTCCATTTCCAGCTCATCCGGGCCAACGGGACAGATCGCACCGATCCGGAGATTGCGGATGTCGAATCCGCCCTGCGAAAGCTGTTCCGGTTCCAGGGATATCGGCTCGTGGCCGAGGCGGTGGTGGCGGGGGTGGAGGGTAGCCAGGCACAACAAGCCATCCGTGCGCAGGGATCGGGCGCGCAGTACGCCATCAGCGCGCACATCATGGAAGTCAGAGCGGTCGGTGACAGCGGGACGGTCCGCGTGTTGGTCAACCTCATGATGGAGAACATCGGGACGGCGCTTCAGACCGGTGTGAACTTGAGGGCCGGGCAGACCGTTGTACTAGGCAACGTGCAAGCGGATCCGCAGAGTGACACGATCATTCTGACGGTGCGGCCGGAGTTTGTGGAGACGTAGGGCGGGATAGGCGGATACGGGGGAGCAGCAGGGGCGGCAGGAAGAATCGATGCGAGTATCCGGCCGCCGCTACCGCCTGACTATCACACGGTTTTGATCGCGCCTTTCACCTTGGCGGCAAGATCCGGCGTCACCTCCTGAATGTCGTGCACGTCCTTGGCGTGGGCTGCCGCTTTCTGCATTACCTCTTGTTCGGTTTCACCCTTGGCCACGAAATCGCAGCCCGGCATCAAGTCGTTGCACTGGAGTTGCTTGGCCATTGCTCTAGGTCTCCTTGATGGCAGTCAGTGATTGAAGTTAGAAAAGGAGCGGAAGAGACGGAAGAGACAGAGAGCAAAGGCGAGCGAATCCCTCCCTTACGTGAGCCTTACCACCCTCACACATACCAATTGACCCCCACTTGACGGCCACTCCTCATTGTTTCTTCAGGGAGGGCGCCGTACGTTGGCCGAAGTCGGTACAGAGCTGGAACTCGTGAGCGTCGCTGAAGGTCGCATCACCACGATTGCCGGCCGCTACACCTTGGAGCGCGAGTTGGGTCGAGGCGGCATGGCCGTGGTGTACCTCGCCACCGATTCTCGCCATCATCGCAGCGTCGCCATCAAAGTGTTGGACCCGCAGATTGCCGAGTCCACGGGCAAGCAGCGATTCCTGCAAGAGATCCGCATCGTCGCACAGCTCACCCACCCGAACATTCTCACGCTCATCGATTCGGGCCAGATCAATGGGGCGCTCTACTACGTCATGCCCTACGTGGATGGTGAGTCCCTGCGCACGCGCCTGAATCGTGAACGGCAGCTTCCGTTGCGGGACGCACTGCAAATCGCGCGTGAGGTGGCGGAGGCGCTCGATTACGCGCATCGACAAGACGTGATGCATCGGGACATCAAACCCGAGAACATTCTGCTCGAGGATGGTCACGCCGTCGTGGCCGATTTCGGGATTGCGTGTGCGATCAGGGAAGCCCGGGGCGAGAGCTGTACCATGCCGGGTGTCGTCGTCGGCACACCGTCTTACCTGAGCCCGGAGGTGTGCTCCGGCACTGCAGATCTGGATGCGCGCGTGGACATCTACGCGCTCGGCTGCGTGCTGTACGAAATGCTCACCGGGGAGCCGCCGTTCACGGGACCCAACGGGCAGGCAATCATGGCGCGGCACGTGAACGAACCGGTTCCATCGCCTCGAGTTCTGCGCCCTTCCCTCTCCGAATCCGTGGAAGCGACGGTCAAAACGGCGCTCGCCAAGGCACCTGCCGATCGTTTTAGCTCGGCGGCGGAATTGGCAGAAACCGTCCGCGTGCTCGAGACGGGAGAGCAGGTCAAGATCTTGCGCGCCGTTCGGCGCCGGACGCGGTTCGCCCTCGCCGTGGCAGGGGTAGGGGTCGCGGCGTTTCTGGGCTGGCGGGTGTTTTGGCCCACGGTGGAGGCGTTCGATCCTCAACGCGTCGTCGTGTTTCCCACGGTCCAAAGTGGCGAGCTGGGCGGCAATGCCGATCTTGGCGAGCAGGTAACCATTGCGCTGCTCAACGCGCTCAACAGCACCGAGGTCGTGAAAGCCGTGGATGGGTGGCGGTTGCTCACCGAGCGACAGCGAGCGGATGTCCGGGGAATCTCGCCCAGGACCAGCCGATCGTTGGCACACCGGGCGGGGGCGGGCGCGTATCTCGAGGGACGCATCCTCGCGGCCGACTCGCTCCGCTTGTCGCTACAGCTCATGACCCTCGACGGCGAATCCGGAGTTCAGCGCGTCATCGCGTTTGCGAGAAGCGCAGACCCCTGGACGATCGGCGTCCACGCTGCGACCGCCCTGCTCCCCGCACTGATTCCCGCGGGCCGGCGCGGCGATCTCGTAACGCTCAATGCGCGCGACCCCGCCGCCACGGCCAGCTTCC
Source organism: Gemmatimonadales bacterium (assembly GCA_041615815.1). GTDB lineage: Bacteria > Gemmatimonadota > Gemmatimonadetes > Gemmatimonadales > GWC2-71-9 > JBDHDH01. The sequence goes on from JBFJCP010000047.1 coordinate 19,720, forward strand.
TCCGAGGTGAACAGGCGTACCGGCGTGCGCAGTTCGAGGACGCGTTGGGACATTACCGCCACGCGGTGGTGGTCGACACGGCTTTTGCTCTGGCAGCGTTGCGGGGAGCCCAAGCCGCCAGCTGGAACTATCGACTGTTCGAAGCAGGCGAGTTCCTCGCGGCCGCACTGACCCATGCCCACGGTCTCAATCCTCAGGACCTGCACTTAGCGCGGGGGTTCTCGGCCTACCTGCGCGCACGGGCTGACTCTGCCGTGCGCCATTTTCGCCTCGCGGTGGTCATGGAACCGGAGTGGCCGGAAGCGTGGACGATGCTGGGCGAAGTGTACACGCATCTCCTCCCTCTCGCGGCACCACTCGATTCGCTGGCCGAGGTGGCGTTCAGGGCGGCACACATTAAAGAACCGGACTTCGGGCCGGCGCTCTACCATCTCCTCGAGATCGCGATTCGCAAGGGCGACCGTCAGGAGGCGCGGCGTCTCTTGAACCGATTTCAGGCGGGCACTCCGGACTCGCGTCAGCTCCTGACGGTGGATCTCATGTATCGGTGCGTGTTCAACTCGCCATCAATCATCGATTGGCGGCGGTACGTGCATCGGGGACCGCAGCAGGTGGTCGACGCCGCGCGATCCCTCACGGTGGGGGGCATCCGGCAGCCGGTCTGCGCAGAATCGGCGTGGAGGGCGGTATTGGCCCACGATTCAGCAAGGGACAATGCGTGGGACAACCGGCGGTGGGGCGCGCTTCGAGGTCTCCATGCCGTGCTCGTGGCGCAAGGAAGAACGGAGGAGCTCAAGACCACGCTTTCGGCCGATACCGTGTTCGGACGTGGGCTCATCGAACGGCTGCATATTCTCGCGGCCCTGGCGGGCGCGGACGTGCATCGTGAAGCAGCTGAGGCGGCCGACCATCTCCAGGAGGTGTACCGCGCCGATCCCACCGGGATGCGGAGCCTGCACGTGTGGCACCTCGGGATCTGGAACGCGTCGCGGGGAGACGTTGCGACGGCCGAGGGTATCAGCGGCATGCTTGCAACGAGAGCAGCCAGCAGCGGAGATCGCCGCGAGCGCTTGCTGTCTCGGAGTCTGGCCGCACGGGTTGCGCTCGCCGCCGGGGACTCGAACGTGGCGCTCGGCCGGCTGCAGACCCTCGTCCCCGACACGGGTCGAGCGCCGCTCACCTGGAACGCGTGGGAATCCCTGGGGGGTGAGCGCATGCTGTTGGCCGAGCTCTTGATGGCGTCCGGCCGGTACGCGGAGGCGTGGCGCGTGGCGTCCAACTTCGATGCGCCGGCCCCGGTTCCCTACACGATGTACGTGCCCGCAAGCCTGGCGCTCCGCATCCGGATCGCCAGAGCACTCCAACAACAGGAGGTAGCACGAGGACTCACACGACGTCTCGTCGCGCTCGGGCGCGAGGATCTGATTCCGTTGGACGTGAACTGAGCCCGTTCACAGGAGGTGTGACATGCCCAGAAGCAGCCCCGGGTCGCATGCCGTCAAAAAGCCTTGGTTCATTCCCAAGGTGCCTCAGGGCGGTGAGGACAAAGATCTGACCGATCTCAGACTCTGGGTCCGAGACATGGTCGACTGGGGCAAGAGAGTTCGCAGAGACATCCTCGATCTGGAGAAGAACGTGGATGCCTTGAAGGGCACGATGACTCCCGCTGGCGATCCTGGCGATCCGCCGCCCGAACCGGAATAACCCTGTAGCGTGATCTGACGAGACCGAGCGGGATGCCGGGCCAGGCCGACGTCGGATTCGGCCAACGCGCCCACCGACGAATCAAGCGGCCAACGGCGGTCGGCTGGACCCGCACCCGCTCGGCTCGAGGATCATCGTAGGAGGGGATACAACACACAGACAAAACCCCCGGCGATCGCCGGGGGTTTTGTTTCCCCTGGGGTCCTGTGGACCATCAGGTGGTGCCGGGATCCATGTCCCGCTCGCACACCTTGCCGCCTGTGCGGGTGCGGCCGTCCGGCGTGATGGTGACGGTGACGTCGATGGTGCAGGTCCCCGAGACACCTTCGCCGTCCACCCAGGTAAACTGTCCGTTGATGGTCAGCTCGCCCGAATGGTCGCCGTTCTCGATGGCGATCTGTCCCATCTTGGTGATCCCGGGATCGACCGTGTTGATGGTGAACGTGCGATCGCGGTGCATGACCACACAGTCCGTGGCCACGATGGTGGCCTCGCTGGTGATCGTGCCGGACCGGTTCTCCCGATCGATGGTCCCCTCCATGGAGCCGGACACCTCGAGGGTGCCGCCACCGGGGCAGGTCCTGCTATGGGTGAAGCTGAACGACCGCTCCACCGGTGGGGCGGCCAGGTTGGCTGCGGGCGAAGGGGAGAGCCCCGTCCCAACACCCGCAGCCACGCCGCCAGCGGCGGCGCCTACGAATTGACCCCCGACGGCCGCGGCCTCTTCCTGACTCAGCTGGGCGCCGGGCCCACTGGCATCGCTACAGGCTGCGGCAAACGCACCGATGACGAACAGCGCGGTCGTCTTCCACATGGCGTGTTTTTGCATCCATACCTCGCTTACGGTGAACCCAAAGCGCCCGGTCCGTCTCGTCCGAGCAGCGACATAGTACCCACCAAGATAGACGTTGGGTCCAAGGCGGTCGTTAAGGACGTGATCTAGGTCACGTTGGTGGGATCATGCAACAGAAGGCGGCAGGGGCGGTACAAGCGGCAGAGATGCAGAAGAGGGTACCGGGCTGGCAGGCGTCGGTGCTAGACTCTGCGCATGGGGACCCGACCGCGACGAGCACCGTTATCTGCCACTGACCGAGTGGGCATGGAGGCGGCACTCGAGGCGGCGCGGAGGGCGAGAGGGCTGGGCGAGGTGCCGGTGGGGGCAGCGATGGTCCGAGCGGGTGAGGTGGTGACTGCGGCCCACAATCAGACCGTCAAGCGAAGGGACCTCACGCAGCACGCCGAGCTGATCGCCATCCGGGAAACGTCGCGCAAGCTCGGGCGCGACCGGCTCACCGATCTGACACTCTACGTGACCCTCGAGCCGTGCGCGCAGTGCGCGGGCGCCATCGTGCTGGCCCGCGTGGGCCGGGTGGTGTTCGGCGCCTACGATCCCAAGGCTGGCATGGCGGGGAGCGTGGAGGATCTCCTGCGTCATCCGCGGCTCAATCATCGGCCCGAGGTGATGGGAGGTGTGATGGAACAGGCCTGTGGGGAGTTGTTGCGGGAATTCTTCGAAGAGAGAAGGTAGGGGCTAGGGGTTAGAACCCTTCGACGCGCGCAC
>JBFJCP010000048.1:0-20175 GCA_041615815.1 Gemmatimonadales bacterium
CACCCCGACGACATCGTAGGAACCCGACTCGACTTCGCCAGCGCCCAGCAGAGTCGCCTGCAGCCCGGTGGCGCACGCCTGCTCCACGTGATACCCGGGGATCCGATGGCCAAGGCAGAATGCCACGAGTGGCGCATTCCAGAACTTCCAATGCCACGGGACGGTGGAGCCGATGACGAGGTACTCCAGCTCGGTCTTCGGTACGCCTCGAAGTCCGAGAATGTGATTCATGGATTCACCGGCAAACTGTCCGATATTGACTTCAGCCAGCGCCGAAGTCTGCCAGGCGGGGAAGTAACTGCTTCCCCAGGTCCCGTAGGGGATCCTCGCCTTCGAGAGCATTGGCGGTACTCCCTGTTTCGTGTGAGCGCGTTGCAACGGATCTGGCGGCGGTCGTTGGAGGACCGCGCGGATGGCGCCCCGTGCGACGTGACACCAGCGCCGTCGAGAAACTTAACCGAGCGCGGGCCCGCGTGTGGAGCCGGTACCGATGGAAGGACCGACATCACATCTTTCGCGAGCGCTCCGACGCACACACGCCTTTTGGCTCGGGGAGAGCACATGAAACTGACCGTGTACTTGGCAGGTGAAATCCACAGTGACTGGCGGGATCGGATCGTTCACGGACTCGAGGAGGAGAAACTGCCGGTGTCGGTCCTCTCACCGGTGACCGACCATCCCGCGAGCGACGACGTGGGGGTCCAGATCCTGGGCCAGGAAGAGAAGCCATTTTGGAAGGACCATAAGGGTGCCAAGATCAACGCTTTACGCACCCGGACGGCGATCGAGAAGGCGGACCTCGTGGTCGTGAAGTTTGGCGAGAAATATCGGCAATGGAACGCCGCGTTCGACGCGGGCTATGCAGCGGCGCTCGGCAAGCCGATCATCACCCTGCACGACTCGAGCCTCACCCATCCCCTGAAGGAGGTAGACGGCGCCGCCATGGCGGTGGCCGAAACCCCGGAGCAGGTGGTAGAAATCATTCGATATGTGACCACAAAGGGCTGATCGAGGAAGGCGCCCGGTCGAGACCGGGCGCTCCTCGGCGTGACTGATCGCACGATCATCGCTGCGCACCCGCCGGTGCGTACACTTCCTTCCACTCGGCAAGTACCTCGGCAGTCGTCCGGAGTTGCCGCTCCGCATCGCTGGCGTACCACGTCTCGAAATACTCGAGACCTGCGCGGTGCGCCTCAGCGGTGAATGCCTGCAAGGCATCCGTAATCCACACCAGATCGTAGCCCCGCTGGAACGCGTCGCCGGAGGTATGGCGAGCACAACAGTCGGTATGGAGTCCTGTGATGTAGAGCCGCTTGATTCCCCGCGTCGTGAGCTGCTCGTCCATGTCGCTGCTCACGAACGGGCTGTAGGTGCGCTTGGCAATCACGAGGTCGCCTGGCTTGGGAGCTAGTTCGGGAACGATCTCCGCCCACTTGGTGCCCCTCATGGCGTGCGGCGACCATTTGGCGAGCTCGCTGTCGCCCGGTTCGTGAGCATCCGTGGCGTACACCACGGTGATCCCGACATCGTGAGCGGCTTGGATCAGCTTGGCGAGCCGCGGGAGCATGGCCTGCGCTCGCTGTTGATACTCGGTGCCGCCGGCATCGGCGATGACACCGCCGGGATAGACGAAATCGTTAGCTAGGTCGATGACCACTAACGCGCAGTCTTTCGGCGATACCGTAGTTTGCTTGGACATGTGTAGCTCTCCCATTGGTAGAGGGTGCGCTGATGGGGGGCCGTTTGGGGAACGCCTTGGCTCGCGGGGGATCGTGAGCCGCTCCCACCAGGGTGACCGTGCTAGGGCCACTACAGTTAAAATAACCGATCCGACCGCGCGAAAACCGCAAGAGCCATTTATGAAGGAGATATCCCATGTCCCGGTCGTGCTCGCTCCTGCTCAGTCTGCTCTCCATCCCCGCGGCAACGGCGCTCCACGCGCAAAGCTTCCCGACGAACGATTCTGTTCTCGTACGTATCTGGCAGGAGGGAATGGAACACTCCCAGGCCCAGGATCTAGCGCAGGTTCTGCTGGACTCGATCGGTCCGCGCCTCACGGGGACCCCGCAAATCGCAGCCGGCAACGAGTGGCTGGTGCGGACATATCGGAGCTGGGGAATCGAGGCCTCTAACGAGCAGTATGGAACCTGGATGCACTGGAGCCGCGGGCGTACGCACGTGGATCTCGTGGAACCGCGTGTGCGAACGCTCGAAGCGACGTTGCTGGCATGGAGCGGCGGCACGCAGGGCAAGACCGTTCGGGGGGAGGTCGTGTTGTTCCCCGACGTCGCCGACTCGAGCGAGTTTGTCCGGTGGCTGCCGCAGGCCCGTGGCAAGTTCGTCGCGATCTCCTTTGCGGAGCCCACGTGCCGTCCGGACGACGACTGGGAGCAGTGGGCCACCGAAGAGTCGTTCCAGCAGATGCATGAACGCCGGGAGGCGGCTCGGGACGGGTGGGAGGAACGGGTTGCACGTGCGGGATTTCCGACTCGAGGGAGTGCGACGACTCGGCGAATTGCCGAACGTCTCGAAGCGGAGGGCGTGGCCGGCGTACTCACATCCCGGTGGTCCAATGGATGGGGCGTTCAGAAGGTCTTCAATGCCAGCACGGAGCGGATTCCGACCTTGGACGTGAGTTGCGAAGATTATGGACTCTTGTGGCGTCTCGCGTCTCACAATCAGGGACCGGTGATCGAGGTGTTCGCCGAAGCGCTATTCGGCGGTGAAGGACCCGTGTTCAATACCATCGCACGCATTCCCGGCACCGAACGACCCGGGGAATACGTAATGCTCTCCGCACACTTCGATTCATGGGACGGCGCTTCCGGCGCCACGGACAACGGTACCGGCACCATTACCATGCTCGAGGCCATGCGCATTCTCCAGATCGCGTATCCGAAACCAAAGCGGACGATTCTGGTGGGTCACTGGTCTGGCGAGGAACAAGGCCTCAACGGATCCCGTGCGTTTGCAGCCGATCACCCCGAGGTGGTCACGGGGCTTCAGGCCTTGTTCAATCAAGACAATGGCACGGGCCGCGTGGCGAACATGTCCAGTTCGGGATTCACGAGTGCCGCCGAGAGCCTTGCTCGCTGGCTGACGCGGGTGCCGGACGACATCACGAGACACATCGAGTTGCGTTTCCCGGGAACGCCCTCAGGCGGGGGGAGCGACCACGCGTCGTTCCTGTGCCACGGTGCGCCAGCGTTCTTTCTGCGATCCCTCAGCTGGAACTACGGGACCTATACCTGGCACACCAACCGCGACACCTTCGACAAAATCGCGTTCGACGAACTCAAGAACAACGCTACCCTGACCGCGATGATGGTCTATCTCGCTTCCGAGGATCCGGAGCGGGTGTCCAGAGAGAGGCGAACGGAGTTCCCGCCCAATCGGTTTACCAGCCGAGCGGGGTCATGGCCCGAATGTCAGCCCCCGAGACGGTCGTGGGAGGAGCGGAGGCGGTAACCACGGCGGGGGGCGTCGCACGCCGCTCAGGGCCGTGAGCCGCTCAGCAATCTCCCCGGTAACTCGGCCACGATCTGCTCGGCCTCGGTCACGATTCGGTCCACCAGCTCGCGCACGGAAGGGAGGTCGTGAATCCGGCCAGCGACCTCCCCGCCGAGCATCAACGAACCGTCCGCATCGCCGCCGGTCACGAGACGCGAGAGCCCGGCGAGTTCGAGAGCCAGGATTTCGGGGTCCAGACCCACCGGCCGGCCCCTGAGTAGGTCGGGGGCATGCTCCAGCGTCTTGTCCACCAATTGATCGGCAAACCTATTCTTCAGAAGCCGCATGGGGCCGAACATCCCGCGTCCCACTACCGTGTCGCGATCGGAGCTCTGAAGCACTCGCGTTTTCCACACCTCCCAGAAATCACATTCCTTCGTCGCAATGAAGCGGGTCCCCATCTGCACGCCGACGGCTCCCATCGCCAGTGCAGCCGCTACCGTGCGGCCATCACAGATGCCGCCGGCCGCGATCACCGGTAACGATGTCGCTTCGACCACGCCGGGAATCAGCACCATCGAGTGAACGGGTTGCCAAGAAACATGGCCACCCGCTTCGTGACCAGAGGCGATCACGGCATCGACCCCAGCTCGCTCGGCGCTACGGACGTGGTCGATGGAGGGAACTACGTGAAACCACAGAAGATCCGACTCGCGAATCAATGCTGCGTGCGTTCGCGGGTCACCAGCAGAGGTAATCACCACCTTGAGGCGGTCCCGAAGCTCGCGATCGGACGCGCGACTTGCGATCACCGCGTTAAGAAGCCGCGTGGCGGCTCGGGTGAACTCGGCCGATACGGGGCAGTTGACTCCGAAAATCCCTGCCGATTGCCTCGTCTGACGCATGACCTGCTGCAAGCTACGCTCGACGTACTCTTCCGTCGTGCCCTCTCCGAAGACCGTGATAGGATCCACCGGAGTGACATCACAGTGCTGCACACCCATGCCCATGAGGCTCACGATCCCAAGGCCTCCCGCGTTTGCCACCGCCGCGCAGAGCCCGTTCGTGCTATAGGGCCCCATGCCACCCTGGATGATAGGGTGCGTGATCTCGAGCGTGTCAGTGAGCCACGTTTTGAACATGATCGCCTTCCGGCTGATTGCGGCCGTAAACCAATGCCTCGGCCGACGGCAGGTGCCCATCCTCGGGGTTGCGAACAAGGAGGAGCTGGGACGTTAGCGACCTCTCCATGGTCGGAGCCGGAACGCCGTGGCTCGGACTGGCAAGAGTAGGCTATATCTACTCATTGTTGCAGCAATGACACCGTGCGCCACGTCAGACCTTCAGTGGCCACCAACCCGGAAATCGGAAATCTGGATCTCCTTTCCGACGTCGGCGTAATCTCCATCCGTTCGCCGCTGACGAAACATGCCCCAATTCACCGGACGATACCTCGGAGCCTCCCGCCCCAATGGCTCGAGCGGTGTGCAATTGGTCTCGTACGCCGGGTTGAAGAAGAACGGGATGCTGAACCGCTCTCGCTGCGTGCGCGGGAGCACTCGGTGGAGCGCAGCACGATACCGATCATTGGACCAAATCTGCATCATGTCCCCGAGGTTGATCACGAACGCGCCGTCAATGGGCTCCACGTCTATCCAGCGCCCGGACCAAGCGACTTGCAACCCACCTACGTCATCTTGCAACAGGATCGTGAGCGCGCCGGCGTCAGTGTGGTGATGCAATGCCATGTCACCCAGCGGCGTGACGCCAACCGCTTGCTCCGATTCGAGGGGATCGTGAAGGGGATAGTAGTTGAGACGTACAAAGCTCGTGTGTTTGGGCACGAAATGCCGCTCCACCGCATCCGGAGCAACACCAAGTCCCGCGCAGAACGCTTTTAGGATGGTGAGACCGAGGTCTCGACAGGCTCGGAAGTACTCCTGCATTGTTGGCTTGAACTCCGGCAAGCCGTCTGGCCACCGATTGAATCCATCCACGGCAGCGCAGTTCCTGGGGTCGTCCTCGGAGAGGTGTGGTTGATCCACGTCGCCGAAGTCGAACACCTCTTTCAGATCACGCGCATTTTTGGTGAGCTCGCGGTCGTAGTATCCCCGAGGGTTCTCCTCGGTGCGCGCAAGGGACTGCTTCTGGTCTCTGGAAAGCGCAAAGAAGTTGCGTGTTTGTTCCCACACGCGATGGATCAGGAGGTCGGGCACCCCGTGATTCACGACTTGAAAAAATCCCAGGGTCCCACACGCATCTCGAATGACCTCGACCACGTCTTCGGTACCGGATGGCGCACGATTCCTGAGGGGACCGATGTCGACGACTGGGATCTGGGGAACCACCGACACTCCTGGATTCGGGTTCCTGCTCACTGATAGATGGACGTGTCGGCACAGGGGATGCAAGCCTCGATAACACCGCTCTTCACATTGGGCCGCCGGAGCGACAGGATACTCCTACCTGTTCCACTCGTGTAATGGGAGATCATATGGCCGTACTCGATATGCGGTGCTCGATCCTCTTTTTGGCCTTGCTAGGAAGCCTCGGCGGGAGTGCGGAAGCACAGGGCGAGGACCACGGCTTTGTCTATTTCTCGAATGTGACTGGCGCCACCGCTGCCGATCAGGTGCTCACAACCGTGGAAGATCAGACCGTGCGGGCGCTGGATCGTCTGGGCGAGCTGCTGCGAGAGCGGGGATTGGACTACCGCCACGTCGTGGTCTCGAACGTGTTTCTGAAGGACACGAGGCACTTTCCCGCTATGAACGCGGTGTATCGGCGGTACTTCGCGACCGATCCGCCCACCAGAGCGACCGTTCGGGCCGATCTCCCCGATCCCGATGCGCTCATTCAGATCTCAGTCGTCGCGGCACGGGGCGACAAACACGTGGTCGTGCCGCGCGGGATGCAATCACCGGCCCTGCCATACTCCTGGGGGATCAAGGTGGGCCAGACCTTGTTCATCGCCGGCGCGACGAGCAGAAGTCCCGAAACCTACCAGCCGGTACCCGGTGACGTGGCGACGCAGACGCGAAGGATTCTGGGCAACGTCGGACTGGTACTCGACGAAGCGGGAATGGACTACGGAGACCTCGTGAGCTGCCGAGTGTTTCTCGACGACGCCCGGCGGTTCGGCGAAATGAACCGCGCCTACGCCGAGTTCGTGTCTAGGGAAGACCCGCCTGCCCGTGCCACCGTGCGGTCGGGTTTGATGAATCCTCTTTTCGATGCGGAAATCCAATGCATCGCTGAGCGATCAACACGACGAGAAGTCGTCGTCGGTGCAGGTCGGCAGCGGTCCCGCTCGCCGTTCTCGCCGGCGATATCGACGGGCAATCGTCTCTACCTGGCCGGAATGGTGGGGAGCGGGTTCGATGGCGTGCCGGCGCAGGTGATCGGTCAGACGCGAAACGCGCTGGCGAACCTCGAGGCCACACTCGCTGCAGCCGACATGGATTTCACGGACGTGGTTGACGTGTGGGTATATGTCACCGATATCCGCCAGTGGAGCGACGTACAAAACGTGCTGCAGGAGGTGCTGCCAGCGGGCCTGCCGCAGACCGTGGTCGGGACGCCGCTCATGGGCAGCAGCCTCCTCGTGGAGATTCAGATGGTGGCGGAGCGCTAGCGGAAGAGCGCTCGCCAACGGCGTACTTATGGCGGGTCGAGGCGGAGTCGCATGGCCCGCCGCACGGCGTCGACGACCGCCTGCGGTCGCTCTTCTTGAATGAAGTGCCCCACGTCTGGGATCGAGTCGATGACAAGCGACGGCACCAGCGCTTTGAGCAACGCGACTTCCTCGTCAGGCGGGCCGCTCTTGTGGGGCTCGGCACCGATCAGCAGGAAGATCGGGCTGCGAATGTGCGGCAGCCGTTCCTGGAGGTTTTCCGGCTCTTCGGACCGCGCCATGCCTCGGTAGGCATCCATGGTAGCCCCAAAATCGGCGAGATCTCCCGCGACGTAGCTCTCGACCAGGGCCTCATTGATCCATGTGGTGTCTGCGGACGACTTGATCAAGTCCCGGTGAATCATGCGCTGCATCAGCACGGGACCATTGAAGAGCTTGCTCAACGGCGCGAGCTTGAGCCACCGGCGAAAGCCTGGCGTCGTTGCCGCTTCGGCAGGCCCACCCTCCAGCGACACCACCGCTCCCGCCAAATCGGGACGCCGGTACGCGAGGCGAAGCGCGATGGAAGCCCCTACCGAATGCGCCACGATGACCGCTCGTGCCACATCCAGTGTGTCGAGGACCCCCGCAATCCGATCCGCCTGGGCAGTGAGAGAATAGTCCGCTTCTTTGACCCGTGCAGAAGAGCCGATACCCAGTGGCTCGATCACGATGGACCGATAGCCGCTCTCGGCGAGTAGCGGCACCAGCTTGCGAAACCCGTGGGCGGTGCCGAAGAGCCCAGGGATGAGAACCACGGGTTCGCCCGTACCGACGGCGCTAACCGAGAGCGCTTCGCCGGGCACGGCCGCTGCCTGTGTGCTGGGCAGGACCGTCAGGAGCGACATGGTGAGCAGGAGCACGTCTTCCTCCATTGGCGAGTCCCGTTCGTCGGACTCAGGAGCGAGTGGTGCGAAGGGCGAGCAGGTTCGAGGATAGGCGAACGGACCGCTGTCGGCCAGTCCCGGGGGCCGCCGCATTCCACCCCGCCCTCAGCTGCACTTGCATTGGTGCTGCGACGACCGGGATGCCTACTCCGTCTCGGGGCGGCGACTCAATCGATAGAGCAACACAGCCGCACGCTTGGCCTGCAGGGTCAACGTTGGCAAGTCGATGCGCTCGTTCACCGTGTGATCGTCACCGCCTCCGGGGCCCAACCCATCGATGGCCATTTCGACCAGCCCCGCAGTAAAGGAGATGTCTGCAGCGCCTGCGGACCGGGGATCGACCGCGGTCACGGGGCCGAACCCCAGATCGCGACTCACCCGATCAAAGAGCGCCAGCAGCTGTCGATTGCCTTCGGTGGGTGCGAGTGGCGGATACGAATCATTGAACGTCAGATCGGCCGAGGTGAGCGGGAGATTGTGTGCGGCGATCCGTTGCATCCGCTCTTTGGCATGGGCGAGTTGTTCAGCGGATATGGTCCGAATATCGCCGCTCACCACGGCGTGCTCCGCCACGACGTTGCTCTTGCCAAAGGCGCCACCGCGGGACTGGCTGTCGTCATACTCGACCTCGGTGCCAGCGACCATGACGCCGGGATTGAACGTCAAGAAACGCTCGCCGGAGAGATCTTCGAAGAACCTATACAGAATGCGCGAAGCCTCGTAGATCGCACCCACGCCCACGTTGTCGCGAAAAATCTGAGAGGAATGGGCCGCACGCCCGGTGACCCGAAGCTGCCACCCAGTGGAGCCGCGGCGCGCGATCACGGCCGTCCGCGGATCGCTGTCCCCGTTTTCGAAACCGATGGCGATGTCCGCCCACTCTGCAGCCTCGACCAACACCTTTCTCGCACGATCCAGGGGTCTTCCGCTCCTCTCTTCGTCCCCGGTCATCACTACCGTCACATTCATGCCGTCGAGCGCACCGGCGGCCTGGAGAGCCTTGAGCGCGTACACGATCACCACGTCGCCGCCCTTCATGTCGACAACGCCCGGTCCGAGCGCGGTCGAAGCGTCCGTGGCCTGGAAACGCTGAAAAGGGCTGTCAAGCTCGAAGACCGTGTCGAGATGCCCAATCAGGAGGAGCCGTGGTCCGCTTCCCCGCCGGTGAGCCACCAGGTGACCGGCCCGCTCGAACGCAGCCCCGTCGATCCATTCGGTTGCAAAGCCGAGCGCATCCAGCTCGGCACGAAATACGCCCCCCACCTCACGCACCCCGCTGAAGTTCATCGTACCGCTGTTGATGTTGACCACCCGCTCCAGGAGGGCGCGGGCGCCCGACGCCTGGGCATCGAGGTATTCCACGAGCTGCCGTTCCGTGAGAGCATCCTGGGCGGCGAGGGGGAGGCCGCCCGCAAACAGGGTAACGGCCGTGAGCAAAGTGATTATGCGCATGGGGCTCCTCATGAGAGCGGAACGCCGGATCCGCGCCACTCGCGGATCATGTTTCCGGAACGCATCTTCATGTCGTTCAATGAATGATAGCACCAGGAGAAGCGAACGGACGTGCACAACATGATCATGCCCGGGCCGCAGAGGAAGCCGCACACCAGGGACGGTTCGTGACCGCCCGGCACCTCAAGCTCGGCCTCGTCATCTTTTGGGCGGTTTGGTCATCGGTCGTCTTTCTCACAAACGTCACCGACGCACTGCGTGAGATGGGTGTACTTCCGCCCGAGTACCCCTTGGCCTCCGGCAACTACGCGGCTGTGGTGGAAGTGACGGCGATTTACCCCCTCCCCGGTGCTGTTGCCGGGCTCCTCTTCACCATCGTGCTCGTCTGGGAGGGCGGAAACGCAGCGTTGTTCTGGCGCGCCCTCCGGCTGCGGACGCGGTGGCAGGGCGGCGACCTCCGATCCGTGAACACCGCGTTCATCGTGGCGCTCGCGCTCTGGGCCGCCTTCATGGTAATGGATGAAGTGTTCCTCGCATACAAGGTCGCCAGTTTCGAGCAAACCCACCGCGCGATCTTCATCGCAATGCTCGTATCGTTCTTGGCGGTGAGGTTATTGCCGGATCGGTGAGGAGCCAGAACGCAGCGGCAGCAACGACAGGAGCGACAGACGAAATCTCAGCCAGGAGCTTCGATGAACGTTCAGGTCGGCCAAACCGCCACTCGCACGATGACCGTCACCGCGGAACAGGTGGAGACCTACGCACAGCTCACCGGGGACCGCAATCCGCTGCATTTCGACCAGGCGTTCGCCTCGGCAACCCGGTTTGGTGGCCTCGTGGCGCAGGGTGGGCTCACCACGGGACTGCTCCATGCTCTCGTGGCCATGGACATGCCTGGCCCCGGCACCGTCTTCTTGAGCCAGAACTGGCGATTCACCGCTCCGGTCTATATCGGGGAGACCATCACCGCGCAGGCCACGGTACGGTCCGTCCATGACTCGAAGCCCGTGACGGAACTGTCCATCTCGATCGCCAAGCAGGACGGCACCGTGGTCCTAGAGGGCGACGCCTGGTGTTACGTCATGGCCGCACAATCGTGAACACTCGCGAAATGCTCTTGCAGGATACATTTGTGCTCGAGCATACCCATCCCACGAGGTCAACCATGGTCTTCCCCAAGATTCTCACGTTCACCACCCTAGCGTTGGTAGCCGCGCCCGGCCTCGCCCGGTCCCAGGATGACATGGCCAACGTCCAGATCGAGATCGTTCCGGTCGCTGACGGCGTCTACATGCTGAAGGGGCGCGGCGGGAACATCGGTCTTTCCGTGGGCGAGGATGGGGCGTTTCTCGTCGACGACCAATTCGCTCCGCTCACGCCCAAGATCCAGGCAGCGGTGTCTGCCGTGAGCACCCAGGCTATCGCCTTTGTGCTCAACACGCATTGGCACGGCGATCACACGGGGGGGAACGAAAACCTTGGCAAGGCGGGGGCGCTGATCGTGGCACATGAGAACGTGCGGAAGAGGATGAATCCGCAGGAGTTCAAGGACCTCGTCGGGCGCTCTCGACAAGATCCACCGGATGCCCTCCCCGTCGTGACGTTCAGCGATGCGATCAACTTCCACTGGAACGGCGAACACATTCGTGGCTTCCACGTGGCGCATGCCCATACCGACGGCGATGTCGTGGTCATGTTTACGAACGCCAATGTGGTCCATATGGGCGATCTCTTCTTCAATGGCCGGTATCCCTTTGTGGATATGGAGAGTGGGGGAGGTCTGTACGGGGTGATCGCGGCGGCGAACCAGGTGCTCGAGATGGCCGATCCCCGGACCAAGATCGTCCCGGGTCACGGGGAGCTCGCGGCTCCTGTGGACCTCGAGGCCTATCGGGACATGCTCGTGACCGTGCGCGACCGCGTGCAGCGCCTCATGAGGGAAGGCAAGACGGAGGATCAGGTCGTGGCGGCGAACCCGACGGCCGATCTGGACGCCACGTGGGGAACCAACGCCGAGCGCTTTGTTCGCGCGGTATACAAGAGCGTGGGGAGCGGTCGATGAACCACCTGATTGATGCGCGACCGCTACACAGCGGGGATTAACATGACTGGCGCGAGCGAATCTCAGGCACCACATTGAATCGACTCCGCCCCTTCCTCGATCGCGCCAGATGAAGACGACGCAGGAAACTCCTCCCTCTCGGCCGGCGATCCACGTATATGTCGCCGGGCAGGACACGTCCGCCAAGTTCATGCAGGCCTTCCACATCGGGCGCGCGCCGAGCAACGATGTCGTCCTGGATGACGAGTCCGTGAGTCTCGAGCATGCCGAAGTCTGGTACGAGCGGGGACAGTGGTGGATACGAGACCTCGACAGTACCAACGGGACGATCGTCGGTGGGCGCGCCGTGGACCAAGCGCCGGTGACAGGGTCGCTCAAGCTGCGACTCGGCTTCGACGGCCCCGCGCTCACTCTGTCGTTGGAGGGAGCCGAGCATCACCGTCGCGAGACTCTCGCGACACAACCCTCGGATGACGAGATCGTCGAGCGGTATCTCGGCGACGAGGAACCGGATGACATGAGCAGGCGCACCGAAATGGTGCGACGGGTCTTGAAGCACGAACACGAACGGCGCTCGCAAAAGTACGTCTTCTTTCTCCTGATCCTCTTTCTCACCGCCGTCGGAGCAGGCGCCTACGCCTTCATTCAACGCCAGGCGGTGCAGCGACAGCGGGCGGCAGCGGCGGAGCTATTCTACGCCATGAAGGCCGTGGAGTTGGACGTGGCCAGTTTGCAGCTGAGCGCGAGCGAGCAGCAGACCTATCGTGACCGTCGCGCAGATCTCGAAAAGCGCTACCAGAATTTCATCGAGGAGTTGGGCATCTACGGAGCCGGAACTCCGGAGGTTGAACGACTCATCTACCGTGTCGTCCACAAGTTCGGAGAATCCGAAGTCAACGTTCCGAAGGCGTTCATCAAGGAGATCCGGCGCTATATCGACCGTTGGAAACGCTCCCCCCACCTCCCAGAAGCGATCGCTCGGGCCGGCAAACAGTCTTACGGACCGAGAATAGGGCAGATCATGCTGCAGCATGACATGCCGCCCGAGTTCTTCTACTTGGCACTCCAAGAGAGCGAATTCAAGCTCGAAGCGGTCGGTCCACAAACCCGTTTCGGTATCGCGAAGGGGATGTGGCAGATGATTCCCGGGACCGCGCGTGCGTACGGTCTCAAGACTGGACCGCTCGTTGGAACCCGACGATACGATCCTCGCGACGACCGTCACGATTTCGAGAAGTCCACGGCGGCCGCCGCCGAGTACCTCCGCGACATCTACACGACTGACGCACAGGCCTCCGGACTGCTCGTCATGGCATCGTACAACTGGGGGCAGACCCGGCTTCTCCGCTTGATTCGCACGTTCCCAGAAAGCCCGGAAGAGCGGAACTTCTGGAAACTCCTGTCGCGATACCGCGACCGAATCCCGCAGGAGACCTACGACTACGTTCTCAAGATCGTGTCGGCCACGGTGATCGGTGAGAATCCGGCCTTGTTCGGACTGCAGTTCGACCCGCCGCTGGCATTTCTAGACGACCCGGCTGCCCAAAGCGAGCTCTTCGGTCCCTGACCGACCGCCGTTCGTCCAGCGTCATCAACGAACTCCTTCACCACCCTGTGCGGTCAGAGTATCCGAACGTCATGAGGAGACATGGTATGCCTGCGAACACCGAGCGGTATTCGGCCAGCGAGCCGGCATCTCGACGACCATCGAGACACCACACGGCGTCCCAGGCGCGATTGATCACCGTAATCGTGGTAACCATGGCCGGCATCGCCATCTGGCCGCCCATCCTAGCGGGGCAGAGCGAAGACGCATCAGCCTGGCAGCAACTGAGCCGCGACATCCTGCACGAGCTCATCGAGATCAATACGACGCATTCCTCAGGGAGTACGACGAAAGCGGCCGAGGCCGTGGCCGCCCGTCTCCGGACCGAGGGTTTTCCGGAGGAGGACATCCACATACTGGGCCCGCACCCCGCCAAGGGAAACCTCGTCGTCCGATATCGCGGTCGAGGTGAGCGGCCACCGCTTCTCCTGCTCGCTCACCTCGACGTCGTGGAGGCCTTGCCGGAGGACTGGTCGTTGGACCCGTTCACATTTCGCGAAGAGGATAGGTATTTCTACGGTCGTGGGACGACGGACGACAAGGATATGGCCGCTGCCTGGGTGGCCAACCTCATCAGGTGGAAGCGTGAGGCGTATCAGCCGAGTCGCGATCTGATTGTGGCGCTCACGGCCGACGAGGAAGGTGGACAATACAACGGTGTAGCCTGGCTCTTGGCCAACTATCGCGAACTCGTGGATGCCGAATACGCATTCAACGAGGGTGGGAGTGGACTACTCAAGAAGGGTGAGCCGCTCCTCAACGAGCTTCAGGCAAGTGAAAAAGTCTATTTGAGTTTCCGTCTGGAGGTAACCGATCCGGGAGGCCACAGCTCCCGGCCACGAAAGAACAATGCTATCTACCGACTGGCCGCCGCGCTCAGCCGGTTAGCCACCTACGATTTCCCCGTCACGCTCAATGAGATCACCCGCACCTTTTTCCTCCGGATGGCGCAGATCGAGACGGGCCAGACGGCGACCGACATGTATGGGGTGACGCAGCGTCCGCCGGACCCCGAGGCCGTGGAGCGACTCGCGACCTCACCCTATTTCAACGCCATCATGCGAACCACCTGCGTGGCGACGTTGTTGGAGGCCGGGCATGCCGAAAACGCCTTGCCACAAACCGCCCGCGCGACGGTGAACTGTCGCATACTCCCGGACCACTCGCCGGAGGCGGTTGAGCGTACGCTGGTCCGTGTTCTAGCGGACACGGCCATCGGCATTTCACGTATCGGTATCCCCACGCCGAGCCCACCCTCACCGCTCGCTCCGGAGATCATGGAAGCAGCCGAACGGGTGACCGATGAGATCTGGCCGCGAACACCCGTGGTGCCCGTCATGCTCACCGGTGCAACCGACGGACTCTATCTTCGCAACGCGGGGATTCCAACGTATGGCATCTCCGGAATGTTTCACGACATCGATGACGTCCGCGCACACGGCAGAGATGAGCGCATTGCTGTTGGGGCATTTTACGATGAGGTGCAGTTTCTGTACCGGTTGGTGAAGGAGCTGGCCGGGGGTTAGGGGTTGGAATGAACAGTGACATGCTACGAGATGAGGAAAGTGACGGAGTCGGATGTTGGGGGACCTGAAGTCACCCGCGAAGCAAGCGTTAGTTCACCCTCTGAAGTAACACCTGGAACCTCGGGTCGTCTTGAAGTGCAGCGAAACTGGGATCCCCCCGGAGGGTGGCGGCTGGTACGGGCACGTTGGAGACATAGCACTCGAGCTCCGCCAGAGCCTCCTCGCTCCGACCGAGTTGGGCAAAGGCGCGAGCGCGCTGGATGCAGAGACGCGGGTGGCCTGGTTTTACCACTTCCGCGATCGCGAGCATGGCGAGGGCGTGCCGAGGACGTTCCTGTTCGAGGAACATTCGGGGCTCGTAGAACGAGCTCCGTGAGAACACGTTCTCCAAGAGACGCTGCGCGGCTTGCGCTCGGAGACGATTATCGGTGTTCGCCGCATGGCGCTGGAGCTGCTCGACATCCAGCCGTTCGAGGGCTTGCTCCAGCGACGGAGGATCCTCGGCCGAGTCGACTTCGCCAAGAAACCGTTGCAGCTGTGCCAAGTACCTCGAGAAACGATCGACAGCAGCCGTGAGCTCTTTGCTCGTCTCCTGAACCTCAGGGGCGGTTCCGAGTCGTCTCGCCTCCGCCGCGGCCGCGTCCACGTCACGAAGCCCCTCGAAGTCCTCGACCATGGCCTGATAGCGCTCGAAGGCCTGGTAAAGGTCTTGAGCCTCCAGGTGTCGCGCAGCATCCTCTGCCCGTGCGCGATAGAGGGAATCGATGAGAGCGGTGTCCCTCTTGCGGAGTCCATCGAGCATCGCACCGAGCTCCATCCACTCTATGGCACGCTCGAGAACGTCCTGCGGTGGCCAGGAGTGGGAGCCCTCGAAATACTCGATCCGATGGCGAATTCCGAACGCCTCCAGGGCGTCATCGAGCGCTCGGACCTCGTCGAAGTTGAAATCCGCAGTCCCGACGGCCCCGTAGTACGCGAACGGGGTTCCCATGGCCGGAGTGATGCGTGACAGGAATGCAGGCTCGGGGATGCCGGCGCCGAAGCCGATCACCCCTGCCACGTGCCCGCTCAACTGATATCCGAATAGCCAGCTCACGCGGGCCGTCCCTGAGAATCCAACCAGGTAGATTCGTCTCACGTCGGCAGCGAAACGGCGCTCGGTCTCGTCCACCAAGGCTTCGAGGGCCCGAGCATTGGGCTCGTGCGGGCCATCGCTCAGGGTATTGTACGAGCTCAGGACGATATAGCCGCGGCGCTCAGCCACCGTTCGCAGCAAGCGCATCGGTACGAGAGCCCTGCCCCGCGGATCCATGGCGTAGATGATGGGCCATGCTCGATCCTCGCGGTATGCCGAGGGCAGATACAGCGCATAGGCCTGCGCAGAATCCGAGCGAGCGACAACCCGCTCCACGATCTCACCGAGCGGGAAGTCCCTCCCGCGGTGAGGCGATTCCTGGGCGAGCGCGCTGGAGCCTGCCACCAGCAGGACAACGACCGACGCCATTGGGCTGCGCATTTGCATCAAACGATACAACTCGAATCCGAACGGATGTCACACCATACACGACGGCCGATGGGAGGTTTCACCAACGGCCACTGGCGAGCGGTTCGCGCAAGGCCAATCTTTCCTTCGCCATACGACGACCGCGTCGTCGTCCGCGTCTCGCGAATAGGCCCTCCACGTTCTCAAGGTCTCGAGCGATGCCGATCATGACAGCCTTCGTACTTCCTGCACTGCTTCTCCTGCTCCAAGCCAGCGATTCCGTTATCGGAGGTGCGCGAGATCCTGCGCTGGCACCGGACGGGAGACTGGCGGTGAGCATTCGCGGTGATCTGTGGGTGCGCATGGCCATGCCGGATACCAACCGCTGGATCCAAGTCACCTCGGATCCTGCCTGGGATCGACAACCTGCCTGGAGTTCGGATGGCGAAGGCATCGTTTTCGCGTCGGATCGGGCCGGATCATTTGCCATTTGGCAGATCCCGATGGCGACTGGCGCGGGCGAGCCCGTGCGGCTCACCACGTCCGTCGAGTTCGAAGGCGAGCCGAGTGTGGGTCCCGGCGGGGGGGTGGTGTTCGTCCGAGGTTTGGGACCGATGGCACGGCTCTGGATCCGGGAGGCCACGGGGGAGGAGCGCCGCCTCACGGACGGAAAGTCGGCAGAGCGATGGCCATCCGTGTCGCCGGACGGAGCGAAGGTCGCCTACGTCTCCATCCGCGAAGACCGTCACGAGCTGCGGGTATGGTGGCGGGACGGCGATTCGAGCAGCACGGTCCTACGGAACCGGTGGGCCGAATCTCCCACGTGGTCACCCGACGGTCGGCATCTGGCCTTTGCGACGCGTAGAGGCGAGCCAGGGGTCTGGATAACAGCATCGACCGGCGCCTGGGTGAACCTGGTGACTCGTCGGGCGGCGCAGCCGGCCTGGACCTTTGACGGAAAGACCGTGGTGTTGGTCGAGTTGCCCGGCGCCGATCCGGGCTACAACGGTGATCCCGATCGCCTCGGAGATCGCGACGCTTCCGATGTGTTTCCCGATGCCGGCGCGATCTGGACGATCCCAGCGCCATCCGTGCCGGATGCGGGGCTGGCTGTTGTGGCCATATCCCACACCGGTGATCGTCGGGCGGCCAACCGTCACGCGTTCGAGCGCATCTGGGATCGGACGGCGCAACTCTATTACGGACCGATGGATGCGGATCCACGACGGGCGCGCTGGAAGGAGCTCGGAGACAAGTACCGGTCGCTCGCCCTCGACGCTTCCACAGACGTGGAGTTCGAAACGATCGTCCACCGAATGTTGGCGGACCGTCCTCCACTGCGACGCGCGGCCACGGGGCGCGCGGCCGTGTCCAGCGCGCACCCCGTGGCAACCGAAGCGGGGCTGGAGATTCTGCGACGTGGCGGCAACGTGGTCGACGCGGCGATTGCCGTCTCGTTCGCGCTCGGCGTGGTCGAACCGGATGCGAGCGGCATCGGCGGCTACGGCCAGATGCTCATTCACCGGACCGGAATGACGTACCCCGCGCTCATCGAGTTCATGACCAAAGCGCCCGAGGAGGCCACACTCAGTAACGCGGCCCTTCTCGACGGCGGCGACTATCCTGATGACGGGCCGGTTTTGGCAAACGTACCGGGCACCGTGGCGGGTATGTACCTCGCGCTCCAAAAGTATGGGAGCGGCCGCGTGAGTTGGGCGGAGATCATCGATCCGGCCATTCGGGCGGCGGAAGCAGGATATGAAGTCAGTGATGGTTTGGCCACGACGCTCGCCCGCGAGCGCGAGCGATACCTGAAGTATGAGGGGCCGCAGGCACTTTTCTTTCGCGACGGTGAGCCGCTGCAGGCCGGAGACACGCTCAAGAACCCCGATTTGGCGTGGACCCTGCGACGAATTGCCGAGGACGGACCGGAGGCGTTCTACAGCGGCGAGGTGGGACGCCGGATGGTACGGGATCTCCGCGGGAAGGGAAACGCCATGCGGATGAGCGATCTCGAGCGGTATTTCGCCGTGGAGCGGGAGCCCGTGTCCACGACGTACCGAGGCCATACGGTGTACTCCAGCACGCCGCCGGTCTCGGGTGGGTCCAGCCTCGCCGCGATGCTCAATCACCTGGAAGGCTTTCGGAATCCTCGACCCTACGCGGAGGATGCCGCCACCTTGCATGCGATGATCGAGGCTTGGAAGCTCACACCGCCGGGGTTCGGGCGTATCGCAGATCCAGGACTCTGGCCCGTCGAGATCGAAACATTTGTGAGTAAGGACTCCGCGCGCACGCGCTGGAGTTGTTTCCAGTCCGCCCGCGCTCTCACGTATGCCGACGTTCGCCCGGATTCGCTCCCCTGTCTGGAACGGGACACACCGGCCACGGACGGCAAACGGGGGGGTACGACCTCGTTCGCAGTGGCCGACGCGGATGGTAACGTGGTGGCCGTAACCCAAACACTCGGGACTTGGGGGGGGAACTTCTACGTGACACCTGGTCTGGGCTTTATCTACAACGACAAGCTCACGTCGTATGCGACCAACCCGGATCGATTCGGTGCAAGGTTACCGCACGCGCGGCACTCGAGCAGCATCACGCCGACGATCGTGTTTCGCGGCACTGGCAATCGCGCCCGACCTGTCCTCGCCACCGGTGCTGCGGGAAACCGGTGGATCACGTCCGCCGTCTATTCCATCGTCGTCGGAGCGGTGGATCAGGGGTTGGATCCTCAGCAGGCTATCGAGCTGCCCCGCATCTTGCTCACGACCCGTTCGAGCGGCGATGCCACCTCGCGGCGGTACATTGTCCAGGTCGAGGACATGATCGCCCCTTCCGTCATCCGCCGTCTGGAAGCGCTCGGCCACGAGTTGCAGGTGATCTCGCTCAAAGGTGAGCTTCGGATGGGATACGCCGCTGCCGTGGCTATCGGAAACGGGTCGGTGACGGCGGGCGCAGATCCACGACGATCGGGAGCGGCGGGAGCCATACGCTGATCATCCAACTGCATTTGCAGCCCGGTCATCGCCCGAGCAGTTTGTACCTATGGCTACGGCGGCGTGGGCGCCAGGCCTCCCGCGACCGCCGTCATCGCACTCGCTCCCCCGGAGAAACCATGCGTCTGCGTGGAACCCTGCTGACCTTGTTCTCGCTGTTCGTGACCCAGCCGCTCATTGCACAAACCGTGCTGCAGAAGCAGGGCCGCTACTCTCCGGGCACGCGGGTCGCGTCCCCATGGAGCGGTGTTTCATTCGTGATACCGGCCGATTTCGTCGCTGGCTTCGATACCGACGCAGAAACCATCTTGCTGACGTCTCCAGCTCGACCCGGTGTAGCCGTGGGTGTGTATGCGTACTCGGAGACGGATCTCGAGGAGATGGCCGACATGGTGGTCGCTCACTTGGGGAAGCTGGGCATTCAGCTCACACCTCTCGAGCCGCCAGTGCAGGATGCGAGTACCGCGCGAGGGTGGTATCAGGCCCTCACGCCGGATGGTCCGGGTGTCCTGTACGGCGTGGTGAGGACCGGCGCGCCGGGAAACGCCATCGCCGTGGTGGCGCTGAGCCCGGCAGGACAGGACTCGGTCATCCGGCCGTTGGTGGACGATCTCCTGGCCTCGACGCAGTTCTCTCGCCCCAGTGCCGCCGATTGGCGTCGGCAAGCGGGAGGGCAGCGATTCTCCACGTCAGGTGGGAGCTCGGATTACAGTCCCGGTGGTGCGGGAGCCGGTGGTATGGCCTCGAGCCGCGACGCCGAATTGGAGCTGTGTAGTGATGGAACGTACGGATATCAGTATCGCTCGGAGATGTATATCTCGGTGGAGGGAGCCGGATCCGCGGAGCGAACGGAGCAGGATCAACATCAAGGACGTTGGTGGCTCGTCGCGGACCTACTCGGCACTGCCACCTTGGTCTTAGAGGCCACGGACGGTCGCGAGTTCTTTTGGCCGGTGGCTGAGCAGCAACGAGCCGTGCTGATCAACGAGACGAGCTTTTATGCCGCGCCGAGCGCGCGGTGTCCATGATTCGAGGAC
>JBFJCP010000049.1:0-19682 GCA_041615815.1 Gemmatimonadales bacterium
AGCCTCCGAGACGAACGGAGCAATTGCTCGACTGGTCCTTTGGGATCCGGTGGCTCACCCGCGGCAACAGGACACGGAAGATCATGCATTGAGTGCACCGAACGGTCTGTCGGGCGCGGCCCCACCTGTCCTGCTCGTGTCCACCCGCCCCGACCCGAAGGCGTACCACCCAATGCTCGATGCGCTGACACCATGGGCGGGTGCTCCGTCTTTGATCCATGCCCCGGCAGCGCCCATTTGGTCCGACGATGGACCCGGCTCGGGTGGAATCCCCGTCGCGGCCGTTGAGGAGGCGGTGACGTGGCTTTCGCATTGAACCAGCGCTCCGTCGAATGCCGCCGCGTGCCGCATCTGGACGAGGTGGGATGCTGACGCCGGCCTATCGGGAACGGCCCGTCCAGTTCGGGCCCCAGCGATCGCTCTTGGGCATCTTGTGTACGCCGCCTACGCTCCCACCGGCATCGGCCCCCGTGGCCATCATGCTCAACGCCGGGGTGCTGCACCGGGTGGGGGTCTCCCGGATCCACGTGGAGATGGCGCGCCGCCTGGCAGCCGCCGGCCTCTCGTCTCTCCGCTTTGACCTGTCCGGCATCGGCGACAGCCTACCTCGTAAGGAACAGGTTTCCCTCGCCGCCGCTGTCGACAAGGACATCGAGGACGCGATGGGCTTCCTCCACGAGGGCGATTATGGGAACAGATTCGTGCTCGTGGGCCTCTGTTCAGGAGCGTACGACGCACTCACACGCGCCGAGCGCGACGAGCGCGTGGTCGGTGTGTTCGCCATCGACTTGATTGGCTCGTTCGTAAACACGAAACACGTGCTGAGACACTACTTGAAACGATTGCTCAACGCGGCGAGCTGGAGGAACGCCTTCTCGGGCCGGAACAACGCCGTTGCCACTCTCCGGAAACGGATTTCCCGGAACGGGCAAGGCTCGACCTCCCTGGGTGTTGGGGTGCGGAAACGGCTCTCCAAAGCAGAGTTGGACACTTTCCTGGGGCAGTTGCTCGACCGAGGCGTTCGCCTCGCCTTCTATTTCACGGACGGTTTGGAAGAGAATTACAACTACCGGAGCCAGTTTCGCGACAACCATCCGCAAGCGGCCGCTTCGCCGCTGTGTACATCGGTGTTCGTTCCGGGATCGAACCACTCGCTGACCAATGTCTCGCATCGCGAGCTGATCATCTCCGGCTTCGTGCGCTGGATGGGAGGTTTGGGAGTCTGAAAAGCGGCGAGTTATTCCTCTACCGGGTTCGGGATCTCGGCCGCGATCTGCGCTAGCGTTTGGAAGAACATACGGCGGGGATCCAGTTTGTAGCCTGTTCGTTCCTCCACTTTGTAGGCCACGCGGATCGAGAGCAACGAATGCCCGCCCCGCTCGAAGAAGTTGTCTTCTCGTCCCACGCGATCCACGCCGAGCACGTCGCACCATACCTCCGCCAGCATCTTCTCCGCCGCGGTGTTCGGGGGGACGAATTCCTGCGAGCCCATCGAGAATGCGAAGGGATCGGGAAGCGCCGCGTGATGCACCTTCCCGTTGGGCGTTCGGGGGATCGCATCGACCGACACGACCACTCCGGGCACCATGTACTTGGGCAGGGAGTCCCGTAGGAACCGTCGTACCTCACTCGCCGTGGGCTCCGCGACGCTCCTGTCGTAGACTACGTATGCTACCAGCTTCACGTCATGCGCCGCGCGGGTGCGAGCAACCACCGCGCAGGTCCGTACGGACGGGTGGCGGGCCAACGCGCTCTCGATCTCCCCGGGCTCGATCCGGTGACCCCTGACCTTCACCTGCCGGTCCAGACGCCCGTGGATTTCGAGCCGCCCATCTTCGAGCCAGCGGCCCAGATCGCCCGTGCGGTAAAGGTACGCGCCGGATGCGCGACCGAACGGGTTGGGGATGAAGCGCTCTGCCGTGAGCGCCTCCCGATTCAGATAGCCCGCCGTGACCCCGGCACCCCCGATGTAGACCTCGCCCTGAACCCCAATCGGAACGATCTGCCTGGCCGCGTCCAGCACGTAGACCTGCGTGTTGGCAATCGGCCGACCCACCGTGATCGGTAGCGATCCCTCCGTGATCTCCGCACACGTGGACCACACGGTGGTTTCCGTGGGTCCGTACATGTTCCACAGGCTGGAGACCCGGGGCACGAGCTTCGCGGCGAGTTCGGCACTCAGCGCCTCTCCCCCACACAACGCGGTGAGGGGATGTCCCCTCCACCCGGCATCCAACAGCAGCTGCCACGTGGCTGGGGTCGCCTGCATCACCGTTGCACCCGAGGACTCGATCGCCGCCGCCAGTCGTTTGCCGTCCGCCACCGAAGCAGCATCTGCGATGACCACTCGCCCACCCACGATCAGGGGCAGGAAGATCTCGAGCACCGAGATGTCGAACGAGAGCGTCGTGACCGCAAGCACGACATCCTGCTCCGTCAGACCGGGCCGCTCCAGCATGGCGTGGAGGAAGTTGATCACACACCGGTGCGGAACCCGCACCCCTTTCGGCTTCCCCGTGGAGCCCGAGGTGTAAGTCACATAGGCGATCCCGTCCGTCACCCCAGCCCGTTCGCCCAACCCACGCTCGGCTTCGGCGATCGACGAGACGAGGTCGTCGAGCGCGAGGAATCTCGCGCCGAGGTCGGGGAACAGGTGTGCCAGGCCCGACTGGGAAACCACCACCTTCGTTTCAGCGTCGCCGGCCATGAACGCCAGGCGATCCGGGGGGAACGTGGGATCGAGAGGAACGTAGGCGGCACCGCTCTTGAGGATCCCCAGGAGGGCGATGACCATGCTCGACGATCGCTCCATACAGATTCCCACCAGGTCCTCACTCTGAACACCCAGATGATGGAGATGTGCAGCAAGTGCGTCCGCCCGGCGGTGCAGCTCACGGTACGTGAGACCGCCGTCGCGATCCTCGACAGCGATGGCATCGGGTGTGCACTGGGCCTGCAACTCGCAAAGGCCATGCACGGTCTCACTCGGCCAATCGCGTCCGGTGTCGTTGAACTCCTGCGTTATCCGCAGCCCCTCGGACTCTGACAGCAGCGACAACGTGGAGGTGTCCGCTCCGGGGTCCGACACCACCGCTTGCAACAGGATCTCGAAATGCCTGGCCATGCGGGCGACGGTGGACGCGTCGAAGAGATCGGTGTTGTACTCGAAGGAGCCGATCAGCCGACCGTCCACCTCTCGCAAGTAGAGTGTGAGATCGAGCAATGACGTCGTCTGCTCGAGCGGCAACCGGCGCACCGAGAGCGTGGAGAACTCGGGACGGAGTGTGGGGACGTTGCCAAAGTCCAGCATCACATCGAACACCGGAGACCGGCTCGGGTCACGCGCTGGCTCCAACGTCTCCACCAGCTTGGTGAAGGGCAGATCCTGATGGGCATATGCACCTAGCACTTTCTCGTGCACCCGGCCGAGCACCTGGTCGAAGGTGCTTCGCTCGGAGAAGTCCATGCGGAGAGCCAGCGTATTGATCAGGTTCCCGACGAGCCGCTCCGCTTCGACGCGCTTTCTGCTCGCGATCGGAAATCCGACGATTACATCGGTATCACCCGAATAGCGATGCACGAACGTGTGTAGCGCTGCCATGAGCACCGCGAAGGGGGTGGTGCCCCGGCCACGGGCGAGGTCGTTCAGCGCGCCGGTCAGGTCCCGTGACAGAGCCACCTTCACCCGCGCCCCGGCAAAGGTCTTCAGGGCTGGCCTCGGCCTGTCCGTCGGAAGGCGAATGGCAGGCAGGACGCCGCCGAGTTCTTCGCTCCAGTAAGAGACGTGCTCGTGGAAGCCGCCCTCTTCGAGGCGTCTCTCCTCCCAGACGGAGTAGTCCGCGTACTGGATGGGGAGCGGGGGGAGGCTAGATGGCGCGCCGGCCACGCGTGCCTCGTACTCGGCGGCCAGGTCCTGTATCAGGATCGCGGTGGACCATTGGTCCGTCGCGATGTGGTGCGTGACGAGAAGGAGGCGATGTGCGTCCTCCCGCTGGCGGAACAAGGTGGCCCGGAGCATGAGATCCGAGGAGAGATCAAAGCGCCGCCCCACCTCGAGACCGACCCACTCGTCGAGGTCCACCATCGAGACCACGGATCCCTCACGCAGATCGATGACGGGCATGTCGAGCGTCCAGTCCTCCAAGACGACCTGTCGAAGCTCGCCCTTCTCCACTCGGATCACCGTGCGGAGTGTCTCATGGCGCTGCACCAAGGCCTCCAAGGCCGATTCCAAGGCTGCCACGTCCAGTGGCCCCTCGAGACTCAGCATCGTGGGCATGTTGTACACCGGCGTGTCGGCTTCGTATTCGTGGCGGAACCAGAACCCTCGCTGCGCATGGGACGCCTTGCACGCACCACGCGACTCCCGTCGCGGAATGATTCCACGCTGCGGCAAACCGCCATTGGGGTCCTGGCTCTCCCTTTCGCGACGAATCGCAGCGGCGAAGTCTGCAAGGGTTGTGGGTCCCAGCAGGAGCCGGACCGGCACATCGACGTCGAAAGCCCGAATCACCCGCGAGACCACCTGCGCTCCCTTCAGAGAGTCACCGCCCAACTCGAGGAACCCGTCGTTGACGCCTACGCTTTCGATGCCCAGGACCTCGCACCAAATGTCCACGAGCGCGGCCTCCACGTCGTCTGCGGCGGGTACGTAGGCGGTGGCGAGGTCCGGCCGGCCGGCGTCCGGCGCGGGAAGCGAGCGGCGATCCACCTTCCCGTTCGGGGTCAGGGGGATGGACTGCAGCCGTACGAAGACGGACGGGACCATGTAATCGGGAAGCGTCTCGAGTAGCTGGCGGCGCAGGTCCGTGGTGGTGACTCGTCCCTCGCCTCGGGGCGTCCAGTACGCCACCAAGCGGTTCTCGTTCCCTGCACCGTTGCGCAAGAGGACGACACAGTCCGCAACCGCATGGTGCTGACGCAGCCGCGCTTCGACTTCACCCAGCTCCACTCGATTGCCCCGCACTTTCACCAAGCCGTCGCGCCGCCCGAGGATCTCGAGTCTCCCATCGGGCAACCAGCGCCCCACGTCCCCCGTCCGGAAGAGCCGGGCTTCGGGTGCTGGATCGAGAGGATGGTCGATGAAACGCGCGGCGGTGGTCTCGGGATCGTCGAGGTATCCCGCGGACAACCGTCCACCCAGATACACCTCACCGGGTACACCCACGGGACACAGACGGCGCCCGCCGTCGAGCACGAACACCTCCATGCCCGGAACCGGTCTTCCCACGAGCAGGACTCCCGGCTCATCGTGCCGCGAGCATTCATGCGTGGTTGCGCCAGGAGCCTCGGTGCAGCCGTACATATTGACCAAGCTCGCGTCCAGCTTCTCGAAGAACCGCCGTTTCAGATCGTGCGACAGTGGCTCACCCGACGTGTTGACACACTCCAGGGATCGGCATGCGCTCAGATCGTCGACCTCCAGGAGTGCGCGCAACTGGCTCGGCGTCATCAGGAGATGGGTCAAGCGATGCTGGTCGATCAAGGCCGCCAGGCGCCAAGGATCGTGCTCCGAGCCCACAGGCGCCACGAAGAGCGTTCCTCCCGAGAGCAGCGGCCGCATGATCTCCGCGACGGTGAACGTCGTGCCCGAATCACTCTTCAACAGATGGCGCTGGTCGGGTGATGCAGAGGATGAGAGCGGTCGGTACCCGACGGGCACCTTCACGATCTGGGGCCGCCCCGTGGAGCCCGACGTGGCCATCAAGAAGGCCAACTGATCCGCTGACACGGAGACCTCGGGGGCGGTGTGCGGTTGTGCCGCCAGCTGATCCGCGACGTCGTCCAGCCGGAGAACCGGCCACCGTTCTCTCTCGAGGGGTTGGGGTAATGGGTTCGAGGCGATCACGAGGGCCGGCCGCACGATCTCCAGCTGGGCCCGCAAGCGATCGTCAGGTGCAGCCGCGGCGATTGGGAAGACCACGCCGCCCGCCTTCAGTATTGCCAGGTACGTCACGGGAACCTCTGCGGAACGGGTCAGTGCGACCCCCACCGCCACGTCCGTCCCCACGCCGCGCGCCCGAAGGAAGTGGGCGAGCTGACTCGAACGGATGTCCAGATCCCGATAGGTCAGGACATCACCTTCGCACACCACGGCCGGTTTCTCGGGTGTCTCGCGGGCTCGCCGCTCGAAGACCACATGCCGACGGTTCACTTCCGTCGGTACGCGATCGCCAATACTCCAACTGCGAACCTCGCTCTCCTCGTCCACCGACATGAGCTGCACGTCATCGAGAGTCGTTGCTGGGTCTGCGATCACGCTCTCGATCACCCGGTGGTAGTGGCCGGCCATTCTCGCGATGAAGTCCGCCCGGTAGAAGCGCTCATCGTAGGAAAGACGCAGACTCACACCGTCACGGGAGCGCTGGGCGCTCAGGCTGAGCGGCATCCCCGCGCCGGACGGGCTCCGTGACACGGGATCGGCCGGGGCCCCACCATTCCCGGTCGAGAGCGTTGGGCAGGCTCCAAAGCACACCGGCACGCCGTACGGGAACTCGTGCAGGGCCTCATGTGGTAGGAGGTCCGCCAGCGTCGGGAGACAACCCCACCGGGATCCCATCCGGCTCGCGTCGCGCACGTCGACGAGATAATCCCGGAATTCGCGCTCGCCCCCCGCGGCTGTTCGGACCGGGAGCACGCCTCGCGCATCGGAGGCCCTCTCAGGCGCGACGAGCCACCCAACGACCAAATCTTCTTGTCCCGTATATCTGAAGAGCAGCGCCTTGAACGCCGCGAGCAGGATCTCGGCGGTCGTGCACGTCGCCGTGGCGGCGAGGTTGGTCAACCCGGCGTGGAGGCCGGCATCCAACGCCACGTCGCGGTGCGCCCACGTGGGGTTCGCGGGCTTGGCCGTACGGCGGCGGTCTTTGGGCAGGCACCGCCGCGGTGATGCTCCATCCAGCGCCCCTCGCCACCGCTCCAGTGTCGCCCCGGGAGTGGTCGAGCCCAATTCACCACTCATGGCGGTGTCGCCCCGTTGATGCGACTGCGGTTCAGGAGCGACTGCAGCTCCTGGGCCAGGGTGGCCACGAAGGGCTCCCGGAGCATATGGAAGTGATCACCCGGCACATCGCGGACCACGAGTTGGGACGGATTCAATTCCGCCCACCCATGCGCGCTGCCCCGGTCTCTCACGCGCGATGCCGAGCGGAAGAGGGTGACCTGACCCGGGTAGTCGGGACTCGGGACATATGCACGCGTTGCCTCGATCGCATGTGAATAGACGGCGTAGTGCTCCATGAACGCGTTGAGGTGTAGCTGGGCGGGTACGAGGCTTCGACGCCGCAAGTCCTCGTGGGCACCGGCCAGTGCCTCATCCATGGAGGCGCTGACCGCGGTGGTCGCGTGGCAAGCGATGGCCTCCTCGGGGAGTCCGTAGTGCCGCAGATAGGTCCGCACCATTTGGGCTGGTCCGCGATGGAGGGACACCACGCCCGGCAGGAACGAGTCCAGCACTGCCAGCAGATGGACCCGGCCGCCGCCCTGAAGCAGCTGCTGCGCCACCTCGTAGGCCACGAGTCCCCCGAACGACCATCCTCCAAGGAGGTAAGGACCATCGGGCTGGGCCTCGCGAATGACATCGAGATAGCGCGCGGCGAGCTCGGGAATCGAGTGGGAAACCGGCGAGCCGTGGATCCCCGGGTGTTCGATTCCGTAGAACGTCTCTCTTGGATCGAGCCGATTCGCCAGTTGGACGTACGGAGAGACGATCCCACCGGCCGCATGAATGAAGATCAACGGCGGCTCCACCGAGCCTACGTGAATGGGAACGAGCAGTGGGTTTTTCCGAGACTGGGGTACGCCGTCAGGCATTGTGGCACTTGCTGCGGTGGTCGTGCGGCCCACCGCGGCGACCAATGTTGCGATCGTGGAGTGCTCGAACAGTGTATCCAGGGTGATCTCGCCGCCCAGGACATCCCGCATCTTGGCAACCACGTCCGCGATCAGCAGAGAATGGCCGCCCAGCTCGAAGAAATCGTCGGTGACGCCCACTCGACTGAGACCCAGGGCCTCGCCCCAGATCCCTGCCAAGGCCCATTCGGTGGCAGTGCGAGGCGCCACATACGTCTCCGGCGAGCCGACCGGCGGGACCTCTCGGGCGCGAAGCGCCTTACGATCGATCTTGCCGTTCGGGAGCAGGGGCAGCTCACTGAGCGGCACGACCCGCTGCGGCAACATGTAGCTGGGGAGCGTTCGGGCCAGGAATCCCCGTATCTCATTCGTGGGTAGGGTCAGCTCGTCGCGGTACACCACGAAAGCGGTCAGTGCCACGTCGCCTGCGCCCGACGGCTCCACCGCGCAGGCGTTGACCGCGGGGTGCAGTGCGAGCGCCGCCTCGATCTCCCCGGGCTCCACGCGGTGGCCGCGGATCTTCAGTTGCCGATCCACGCGACCGAGCACTTCCAGCTGCCCGTCCTCCCGCCACCGGCCCCGGTCACCGGTGCGATACAGCAGCCCACCGGCGCCGTTGGCAAAGGGATTCGGAACGAAGTGCCGCGCGGTCAGATCCTCGCGCTTGAGATACCCGTCCGTGACGCCGGCCCCTCCGATGTACACCTCCCCCGGAAGGCCGATGGGCACCGGCTGCATGCCGGCGTCGAGCACGTAGATCTGGGTATTGGCGATGGGCCGGCCAATCCCGATGGGCTCGCGGTCGTCGGTGACCTCGCCGCACGCCGACCACACGGTGGTCTCGGTGGGCCCATACATGTTCCAGAGTTGCGCAACCCGTTCCCTCAATGCCTTGGCCAGCTGGGGCGGCAGCGACTCGCCTCCCGCAAGGGCCTTCAATCGGCGGGATCCCGTCCATCCGGCATCGACGAGCATGCGCCACGTGGACGGCGTGGCTTGCATGACGGTGGCACCACATGCCTCGATCACCGCCGCGAGGCGCCGACCATCGGAGGCGGTTTGCGTATCCACCGGGACGACTCGTGCCCCGGTGATCAGCGGGAGGAAGATCTCGAGCACGGAGATGTCGAACGACAGCGTCGTCACGGCGAGCACCACGTCCTCCGCCGTGAGCCCAGGACGCTCCTGCATGCTCAGCAGAAAGTTGACCACGCACCGATGGGGGACGCGCACACCCTTCGGTTTACCCGAGGAGCCCGAGGTGTACATCACATAGGCCAGTGCGTCGTCGTCCTCACGCCCCTCGCCATGCCCCGGCCCGCCGCGTTCCGGCGCGCCGTTCGCCGGGCCGAGTAAATCCATCGGAATCACGCGTTCCCCGAGGGCGGGAAACGACGCGGCGAGCGCAGAGTCGGAGAGGACCGCGCTCACCTCCGCATCACTGACCATGAGCGAAAGCCGATCGCCGGGAAACGCGGGATCGAGGGGCAAGTACGCGGCGCCCGCCTTCAGGATGCCAAGCACCGCCACGATCATTTGCAGAGACCGATCGAGGCAGACACCCACCAGGCTGCCGGGTTCAACGCCCCACCGAGCAAGGTGCATGGCCAGCTGATCGGCCCTGTGATTCAGCTCCCGATACGTGACGGACTCGTTTCCGAATTGGACTGCCACCGCCCCGGGGGTGCGCGCCACCTGTTCCTCGAACAGTTGATGGATGCGCCGGTCCAGCGGATAGGCAGCGGCTGTATCGTTCCACTGCACGAGCAAGTGTTGCCGCTCGGTGGATGACAGCAGCGGCACCTCGTTGACTGGCCGATCGGGGTCGACCACCACCCATTGCAGCAACCGCGTGAAGCGGGACACCAGACCCTCGATCGTCTCCGCGTCGAACAGCTCGCTGCTGTACACCACCGTGCCCCGCAGGCCGTCTCCGTGGAGACGGAGATGCATCTCCAGATCGAACCGAGCGCGGAGGGCTCGTTTGGGGAGCCAGGACAGGTCGATCCCGTCGAGATCCACATCGCTCACCCAGCCGTCGTGCAGTTGGAACACCACCTGCACGAGCGGATTCCGCCCCCGTTGACGCTCCGGCCGGAGCTCGGCAACGAGTTTGTCGAACGGCAGCTCCCGGTGGTCGTACGCGTCCAGTGAGACCTGGCGCACCCGTTGGAGCAGGGTCCTGAAGGAAGGCGTCCCGGATAAGTCGGTGCGTATCACCAGCGTGTTGACGAAGAAGCCGATGAGGTGGGCCAGCTCCGGCCGGTCCCGTCCTGCGATCGGGATTCCCACCGCGAGGTCTTCCTGGGCGGTCTCCCGCCCCAGCAGACCTTGGAAGGCGGCCAACAGCGTCATGTTGAGCGTCGCCGCCTCCGCTCGACTCAGCTGCTTGAGCCCACTCACGAGTTCGGTGTCCAGCTCGAAATCGTGGCGGGCGCCGCGGTAGTTCGGGCGCTGGGGCCGGGGCCGGTCGGTCGGGAGCTGCAGGGTCGACAGACCCTCCAAGTGGGCTCGCCAATACTTCAGCGGCTGCTCGATCCGGTCGCCTTTCAGCTGCTCGCGTTGCCGGATGGCATAGTCGACGTAGCGGACCTCGAGATCGGGCAGTGCCGCCGGCTCTCCGCGGCGATAGGCGCGGTACAACTCCTTCAACTCACGCCAAAAGACCGCGAACGACCAGCCATCGGAGGCGATGTGGTGCATGGTGAGCAGGAGCACGTGCTCGACGCGGCCGAGTCGGAGGAGCGACGCCCTGAGCATCAGATCGGTGGTGAGGTCGAACCCTCGCTCCGCGTCCTCCGCGTAGCGCCTCGTCACCTCCGTCTCCTGGCGCTCCCCGCTCAGATGAGCGAGGTCCACCACCGGAAGCTCGAAGCGCGCGGTTGGATGGATGGCCTGGAGTGGTATCCCGCTTCGCGTGACGTAGGCCGTCCGCAGTGGCTCATGACGGTGGACGACCGTCTCGAGCGCTCGACGTAGGGAGGGAATGTCCAGCTCGCCGCGAAGGCGCCAGCCGAACGACATGTTGTAGACGGCTCGTTCCCTCTCGAGTTGATCGAGGAACCAAAGCCGTTCCTGGGCAAACGAGAGCGGGGCGCACTCTACCGTCGTTTCGTCGAGGTCCGAGTGGGACGGCTCATGGGAGCCGGAGGCGTGCTTTGTGGTTGGGATCGTCTCGCCGCCGATGTGAGCGGCGAACTCCGCCACGGTGGGTGCCTCGAACAGCGTCCTGATCTTGATATCCACGCCGAACGCCGCCGCCGCTTGCGTGACGATCATCGCTGCCAGCAGCGAGTGCCCGCCCAACTCGAAGAAATCGTCGGTCACGCCCACCGTCGGGACGCCGAGCACGCTCCGCCAGATGTCGACGACCCGTTCCTCGGTCGCGTTTCTGGGAGGCACGGCGAGTTTGGCCGCCGGCCCACCGTTCGTTGCGGGTGGGGGGAGCGCGGACCGATCGATTTTCCCATTGGGAGTCAGGGGAAGCTGATCGAGGGTCACGAAGTACCGCGGGACCATGGCCGCCGGAAGGCGCTGGGCCAGGAAACGCCGCAGCTCCGCCGCGGACGGCTGTGCCGAGGCTGTGGGGAGCACGTACGCGACGAGGAAAAGTTCGTCCGCCTCCATGCGCGCGAGCACATGACATGCGCCGACCTCGGGATGCTCGCCGAGTGCGGCGCTGACTTCGGCCGGCTCGATGCGGAGTCCGAGAATCTTGACCTGATCGTCGGCGCGGCCCAGGATCTCGAGCTCACCACTGGGACGAAAGCGGCCGATGTCGCCTGTGTAGTAAATCAGATCCTGCGGATCGTGGCGAAACGGATTCGCCACGAATCGACTGGACTGGTCCCCGTTCGGGTTGATGTATCCGAAGGAACGAAACGGTGTGCGAATGGCAACCTCGCCAATCTCGCAGAGGCCGGCCAAGTTCCCTGCCCCGTTCAGCACCATGACTTGTGTTTGGGGAAGCGGATGCCCCACCGGGAGCACCCCGTCCCCTCTGCCCGCATCCTCCGGAACGCGGTAGGCGGTCTTCACGAGCGTGGTTTCCGTGGGACCGTAGAGGTTGACGGTGAGCCCGGTGCCACCGGTCCTCCCGTGCCACGTCTGGGCCAGGTCTCGCGTCAGCGGCTCACCCGCGAAGAACGTCAGACGCAGTCGAGGAAGCGGGAGTCCCGCCGGGGCGGTGCGAAGCCAGGTACGCCCACGGGAAGGAACCACGTGCAGGACGCTGATTTCGCTCTCGTGCAGCCACTCCCACACGCCGCCGCTCTCCTCGACGTCCTCCATTGGCAGGCAGAGCGTGGCGCCGCTCGTGAGCGGCAGAAAGACATCCCGTAGCACGACGTCGAACGACAGCCCGGTCAACTGGGCAACCCGATCCCCCCGATGGATCTCAAAGACCTCGCGTTGCCACTCGAGAAAGTGGCTGAGCCCCTTGTGCGAGCCGAGGATGCCTTTGGGCACGCCGGTGGTGCCCGACGTGAAAAAGATGTAAGCCGGGGATTCGGGTGAGATCGCCGAACGCGATTGCCTCTGCTGGCCGTCGCGGGGTGGTGCCACCGTCCGTCCGGTTCGCGTGTCCACGTCGACGATCGGGATCTCCGGGAAGGTCAGATCTCCCTCGTCGTCTCCGGTAGACACACGGATGGCCGCCCGCGGCTCGACCTCCCGCGCCATCATCTGGCGTCGATGCAGCGGGAGCCGCTCGTCGAGCAGGACGAGTATGCCGCCGCAGTCCAGGACGGCGACGATGCTCGCGATCACGCCGAAGCTCGAGCGGCCCGACACGACGATGCGGTCGCCGGGCTCAACTCCCGAGGCGCGCAGATGGCCGGCGATCCCGGCCGCTGATTCGCGGAGGTCGGCATACGTCCACACTCTTTCGGCCTGGACCACCGCGGGTTGGTTCGGGAACCGATCCGCCCACCGGGCGAAGGCGTGGGTCACGAGTTCCTGCCGGGGCTCAGACAGCTCTTCTCTCGGATCGGGAAGCAGGCGTCGGCACTCCGGCGTCACGAGGGAGTACGTGCTGATCCGCTCGTCTGGCCACCTCGCGATCTGGCCGAGCACATGACCGTACTGCCTGAGCAGGCAGTCCATGCGCTCCGGCGAGAACAGGTCCGCGTCGTACACCAGCTTCAGCTCGATCTGGCTGGCCCGTTCCCTCACGTAGACCGTGAAGTCGAATTTGGACCGTGCGTACGACGATGAGATCTCGGCGGTGACGCCGGTCGCGGTCCACGACAGATCGTCCACGCCGACCGCATTGAAGGCCACCTGGAAGAGGGGGGCGCGCATCAGGCTCCGTTCGGGCCGCAAGGCCTCCACGAGCATTTCGAACGGGAGCTCCTGGTGGGAGTACGCTTCCAGCGTCGTTTGCCGAACCCGTCCGACAAGCTCCCGCAACGTGGGATCGCCAGCGAGGTGCGCCCGCAGAGGGAGTGAGTTGATGAACAGGCCCATCAGCTCCTCGAGCTCCCGCACCGGGCGGCCGGCAACCGGCACACCAATCACGAAATCTTCCTGGCCGGACCAGCGATGGAGCACAACCTGAAATGCGCTGAGCAACACCATGAACAGCGTGGCCCGCTCTTCCATACCGAGAGCGCGCAATCGTTCCGTGATTGCAGAAGGGAGCTCCGCGACCCGTTGACCGCCCAGGTAGCTGCGGCGCTCCGGTCGCGGCTGATCCATCGGCAGATCCAACACCGGTGGGGCGCCGCGCAGCGCATCCCGCCAGTACTCCAGCAATCGCTCCGCGCGATCACCCCGCATCTGGTCGCGCTGCCAGGCGGCGAAATCGGCGTACCGCACCGGGAGCTCGGGGAGTGGTGACCCTTCGCCGCGGCAGTACGCGTCGTACAGGCCGCTCAGCTCCCGCCACATGATCGCCACCGACCAGCCATCCGATGCGATGTGATGCGTCGTGAGCAGGAGTGCGTGGTCGTGCTCGCCGAGCCGGAGCAGGACGGCCCTCAGCATGAGGTCCGCGGCGAGATCGAAGGGCCGCGCCGCCTCCTCGGCGCTCCGCCGGTCCACCTCGGCTTCCGGATCGTGGAGACCGCCAGCCTCGAGGTCCGCGACGGACAACTCGAACCGCTCCGGAGGCCTGATGAGTGGGCGGGGGGCACCGTCGTCACCGACCCGGACGTTCGTCCGCAACGGTTCGTGCCGATGGACCAGCGTTTCCAGCGCCCGCCGCAGCGCCTCCACCTCCAGTGGTCCCCGTAAGCGGACCACGTACGGCATGTTGTACGCGGCCGCCTCGCCCATCACTTGCTCGGTGAACCACAGACCCTGTTGGGCAAACGAAAGCGGTAGATCAGCCGTGCCCTCGCGGTCTACACGAGCGATCCTCGCAGCTGGAGCGGCCGAAACATCTGTGGCGGGATCGGGCAGACCCGCCGCGAACTCCGCGACCGTGGGCGCATCGAACAGCGTACTGAGCCGGATTGCGACGTTCAGGGCGCGCGAGGCACGGGCGACGGCCTGCGTGGCGAGCAGCGAGTGTCCACCCAGATCGAAGAAATCGTCGTGAACGCCGACATCGGCGAGGCCCAGCACATCCGCCCAGATGGCGCACAGCGTTTCTTCCACGGGGGTCCGCGCTGCCACGGGCCGCCCCTCGGGCTCGGCACGGTTCCCATCCGGTGCGGGAAGCGACCGACGGTCTACCTTGCCGCTGGGGGACAGCGGCAGGGCGTCGAGTTGCACCAGCACCGACGGCACCATGTACTGGGGCAGGATGCTGCTCAGATGGGCCTTTAGCTCGGTCGAGCGCAGGGGCCCGTTGCTCGCCACGTAGTATCCCACGAGACGGATGTGCCCCGGGCGGTCCTCGCGAAGCGCCACCACGCCCTGCGCAACGCCTTCGTGCCTCTGCAACGCGTGTTCGATCTCGCCCAGTTCGATGCGGTATCCTCTGAGCTTCACCTGGTCATCCTGACGCCCCAGGAACTCGAGATTCCCGTCCGACCGCCAACGCACCCGGTCCCCCGTCCGGTACAGACGGGCGCCGGACTCCGCGCTGAATGGATGGGGGACGAACCGCGCGGCCGTCAGCTCCGGATTGCGCCAGTATCCCAGGGCCAGGCCGTCACCCCCAACACACAGCTCTCCGGGTACGCCCGCTGGCACGAGCCGTAGCCGCTCGTCCAGGACGAAGACCTCGGTGTTGGCAATGGGACGGCCAATGGGGATGGATGGCTGATCGGGATCGATGGCGTGCGGGATATCGTAGCAGCACGTGAACGTGGTGCACTCGGTGGGTCCATACCCATTGACGAGCTTCGCCCCTTCGCCGAGGTACTCCAGCGCACGCCGCACGTGGGGAACCGAGAGTGCCTCGCCCCCCGTCAGGATCTGCTGCACGCCGGAGAGGGACTCGGGGTGGGTCTCCACGAGACGGTTGAACAGCGCCGCCGTGAGCCAGAGCGTGCTGATCCCATGCTGGACGATCAGTTCGCCGAGCTGCTCGAGATCGGGAGGGCCTGCGGGCGCGAGCACCAGACGGCCACCGTGGAGCAGTGCTCCCCAGATCTCGAACGTCGATGCGTCGAACGAGATCGGGGCGAGCTGAAGCATGACCTGGTCTGCATCCAGCACGGCGTAGTCGACACCGAACAGGAGCCGGGCAATGGACCGGTGCCGCACGGCCACGCCTTTCGGTCTCCCGGTGGACCCGGACGTATAGAGCACATAGGCCAGATCGTCGGCCGTGGTCGAAAGCGGGAGATTCTCGGTTTGGTCGCCATTCGCGACTCCCAGGCCCGCGTCCAGCGCAACGACGTGACGGAGATCGGACGGGAGGTGGGCACCGCAATCACCGCGGGTCAGGACAACGTCCACCTGACCGTCGCGAACCATGAGCTCCAGTCTCTCGGCGGGGTAATCGGGATCGAGGGGCAAGTACGCCGCCCCAGCTTTGAGGATCCCGAGGAGCGCCACGATCAGCTCCAGCGAGCGGTCCATGCACACGCCCACGGGAGTGTTTGCCGACACCCCCAGCGCGCGCAGGTGGTGCGCCAAGCGGTTGGCTCGCGCGTTCAGCTCCTGGTAGCTGACGTGGCGATCGCCGTCCACCACCGCCACGGTGTGGGGTGTGCGAGCCACCTGTTCCTCGAACAGCTGGTGCACGCACTTGGTGCGGGGATACGCCACGCAGGTGGCGTGTTGGTCCTCGAGGAGTCGGCGTCGCTCGGCCGCGGTGAGCAGCGAGATCTCCGCGAGCTGCTGGTCCGGCCGATCCACGAATTCGGTGAGCACCGTCTGCAGCTGGTCCAGCAAGCGCTCCGCGATCGCGTCCTCGACCCGCGCCGTATCGTGCTCGATTTCGAGAATGAGCCGCTCGCCGCCGTAGCCGTAGACGACCAACGGGTAGTTGGTTTGACCGCGCAGCGTGAACGTTCGTCGATACCATGGATCGCCGCGCTCCCTGAGCCGCGCGTTCAGCTCGAACTTCTCGAACGTGACCAGGCTGTCGAACTCCAGTGGCCCCCGGGAAGGCGGCAGGCACGCATTCATCTCGACCAGCGGCGTGTGCTCGTGGTCCCTCATGGCCAACCAGAGGGATCGCACACTCCGTAGCCACGGCACCAGCGCCGCATCGGGATCGACGTCCACGGGGATGGGGACGGTGTTGATCAAGAGACCGACGGCATTCGCCACGCTCTCGGACGCCGCCGCGCGACCTGCTCGAATCGCGCCGAAGATGACGGACCGCTGGCCCGTGTAGCGGCTCAAGAGAATCGCCCACGCACCCTGAAGCAGCGTGTTCAGCGTCAGTCCTTCCGCTTG
This sequence comes from Gemmatimonadales bacterium, assembly GCA_041615815.1. GTDB lineage: Bacteria > Gemmatimonadota > Gemmatimonadetes > Gemmatimonadales > GWC2-71-9 > JBDHDH01. Next base: position 16,651 of record JBFJCP010000049.1, read on the forward strand.
GGCGAACGAGGCCAAGCGCCGACTGAGAGCTTCCGTCACGCGCGCGGTTTTCTTGGCCAGTGTGGGCCGCGCGGGCGACCCCGCGGCTCGGGGAAGATCCAGCGGTTGGGGTGGGTCGTGTTGGCGCAGTACCTCGCCCCAGAACGCCGCGTCCGCCTCGGGGTCCCGCTCCTGTAGCTGGCTCACGAACTCGCGGAACGGCGTCGCTGGCGGCAGCGCGGGCTGGCGCCCGGCACGCAATGCCGCGTAGCCCTCGAACAGCTCCTCGACGAGACGCAGACGGGATCGCCCATCCAGGATGGCGTGATGCGAGGTCCACACGAACCGGTAGTGGGCCTGTCGGAGGCGCAGGAGGGCCACGCGAAACAGCGGCGCCGTGGCCAGATCCACGCCGCGCCGTCGGTCCGCCTCCAGAAAGGCGTCCAGCTCGGCTTCCTGCTCCCACGCGGAGAGGTGGCGCCAGTCTCGCTCACACCATGGCACGGGGACGTCGGGACCCACGACCTGCTGAGGGGAGGACTCGTCACTCCAGACGAACCGGGTTCGCAGGACCTCGTGGCGGGCGGCGAGCCACTGCCAGGCCCGATGGAACGCCTCCGTCTCGAGGTCCTCCGCGAGATCGCCCACGAACTGCTGCACGTACACACCGGCATCCCCGGTGGCCAGGCTGTGGTAGAGCATCCCCTGCTGGAGCGCGGTGAGCGGATATGCGTCACCCGCGTCGGGGGAACCGTTGCAGAGGGGCAGCACTGCACCCGACATCGCGGTCAGCCCCTTCCGATCCCGGAGCTGCGGCTCCCGCCGGGCGCCAGGCTCTCCGGACGGATCACGGGAAAGATCAGCACGTGGATAGCCTCCCGGCGTCGGCAACACGACCGGCGTCGATGGCACAGCTCATCGGGAAATACAATGGCACCTGCCCGGTTTGCTTGGCGCGTAACACTCCGAGGCCGAGGCGGTTATGGGTCAGTTGGTGACAGAAGGCAGAGGCGCAAAGTGCGTGCCGAAAAGCGGGCGGGATGGGCGGCGGGGCCGGCAGGGGCGGCAGGGGCGGCAGGGGCGGCACGAAACAAATCCTTTCGTCTACGTCACCCCTGACAGAGATTTCTCGGTTCACCCGAAGATTCGAAGGGCGGCGGCGGCGGCGGCGGGACCTCGAGACTGACCCCTCTGCCGCCTTTTGCCGCCCCAGCCGCTTCGCGGAGGTCCTTTATGAAACTGCGCCGTGTCCCCTCCTTTTTCTTCGTTTGCGCGTTGGCAGCGCTCGCCGGCTCAGCCAGCCTCGAGGCCCAGTCACCGGATCCGCGGCCAGCGGACGTGGCCACGCCACAGGCGATCGTGGATGCCACGTACGCGGCGGTTTCCCGGGCTCCGGGAAACGCGTACGACTGGGATCGTTTCCGATCCTTGTTTCTCCCAGCCGCCCGCCTCATTCCCAATCTCGAGCAGACTGGCGGGGAGTTGCGGGTGCTCACCGTGGAGGAGTTCATCGCGTGGGTGGATCCCTTGACTCGGGTCGGCGGTCCGGACGATCGGGGGTGGGCCGAGACGGGAATCGCGAGCCGCATCGACCGCTACGGTGACGTGGCGCAGGTGTTCAGCACGTACCAGAAGCAGTATGGGGACGCCGCCGAGGACCTCGGACGCGGCATCAACTCGTTCCAGCTGATATGGAATGCAGGGCGCTGGTGGATCGTCGGGATCGCGTGGGACGAGGAGACGAGCGGCATCGCCATTCCGGCGGAGTATTTGCCGTAGGAGAGGGCGCGGCGGGGGCGGGAGCGGTGCAGTGGCGGCAGCACAGTCGCTAGGCAGCCCCGCTCCAGCCACCTATCCCGCCCCTTCTAGTGCCAAATATCACAACTCGAGCCCGGACACCCCCTCAACTTTCTCATTCGTGCCCCGAACCTACCATCGACCCGGTCGTGGCCGTTTCGAGAGCACATCCGTCACGGCCTTCCACGGCCGAACCTCAAACCGTAGGGCGCCCCAGCGGCTGAGGCCCCCGCTTCATCGGGACAAAGAACGTGAAAGCCCCAATACCAGCAAACGAAGCCGCCAGGCTCGAGGCGCTCGAGCGCTTCGATATCCTGGACACCCTGCCCGAGCAGGCGTACGACGACATCACGCGTCTGGCGTCCATGATCGTGGGGGCGCCGATCGCGTTGATGAGTCTCGTGGACGCGGATCGGCAGTGGTTCAAGTCCAAGATCGGTCTCACGGCCTCGGAGACGCCGCGGGACCTCGCGTTCTGTGCGCATGCCATTCTGCAGCCCGAGGATCTTCTGGTGGTGCCGGACGCCACGCAGGACCGGCGGTTCGCCTCCAATCCACTGGTGAAGGCCGACCCGCGGATTCGTTTCTATGCTGGGGCGCCGCTGGTGACGAGGGAGGGGGCGGCGCTCGGGACGCTGTGTGTGATCGACCGCATGCCGCGCGAGATGGAGCCGGAGCAGCGGGAGGCGTTGCGGGCGCTGGCGCGGCAGGTGATGGCCCAGCTCCAGCTCCGTCGCTCGCTGATGGAGCTCGAGGAGAGCGCCGAGGTGCGGGAGCAGTACCAGCGGCAACTCGAGGACTATCAGCGAAAGCTCGAGGCCATCAACCTCCGGCTCCACGTGCAGAGCGTTACGGACGAGTTGACCGGCGTGATGAATCGCCGGGCGTTCGAGCAGCGGTTGGGCGAGGAGATCGAGCGCGCCCGGCGGTACGAGCTCCCGCTCTCGCTGCTCATGCTCGACGTGGACGCCTTCAAGCAATTCAACGACTCGTTTGGGCATCCGGCGGGTGATGTGGTGTTGCAGCAGGTGGCGCGGCTTCTGGAGCGTAGCAGCCGCGCGAGCGACATCGTGGCCCGGTACGGCGGCGAGGAGTTTGGGATTATTCTTCCCAATACGGACCGGCACAATGGGTTGGTGGTGGCTGAGCGATGCCGGCGGTACATCGAGACCGGTGCGTGGGAACAACGTCCCATCACGATCAGCGTGGGGCTCTCGACCCTGTCCGAGGAGGTTGCCGAGGCAGACGAGTTGGTG
>JBFJCP010000050.1:0-18641 GCA_041615815.1 Gemmatimonadales bacterium
CCAGGGCAGCTTGCCCACCGGTGGTATTGGTCTCACCGCGGGTCATCAAGAGCTTCATCACGATGGCCGTGGACGAAAGTGCCACGAGACAACCGGTGTAGAGACCCGTACGCCAGTCGATTCCGGCTCCGGCCAGCAGTCCCATCACCAACAGCACGACGAGTGTGACCTGCAGACCGCCGCCCACGAAGATCAAGCGTTTGATGCGCGCCAGCTTTTCGAGGCTGAACTCGAGTCCGATGGTGAACAGCAGCAGAACCACGCCCAACTCGGCTGCCGCCTCGATCAGGCCCTCGTCCCGCACGAGCCCGAGCGCATGCGGGCCAATCAGGGCACCGGTGAGCAGGAAGCTCACGATGGGCATCACCCGGATCTTGTGGCACACGTAGGCCACGAGCGCCGTCGCCACGAGCAGCCCAACGATCTCGGGCAGAAAGGCGGGAACGGATTCGGCGGCGAGTGCCGCAACCAAACGAGTGCCGGACATAGGTCATCCAAGATGCGACGAGCGGATCGACAGGGCTACTGTAATGGCGGACGCGTGCGGGAGGTTCCGAGGTTGTCGAGGCCCGCCCGCTCGGGTTACGATCCAAGTCACTCTCGAGTCCGGAACGATCGATGTCCCTGAGACTTCTCCGGTGTCTCGCGCTCCTCGGAATCCTCGCGTATCCCAACGCGGGAGCCGCTCAGAGCCTCGCTCCCTGCCCCGAGCCGTTTGGCGACCCATGGCAGTGCGGCTCGCTCACCGTACCCGAGAACCGCCAGACAGGTGAAGGACAGACCATCGTCGTGGAAATCAAGATCCGCCGCGCTACCGGCCCTACCAGCCGCCCGCCCATTTTCCTCTTTTCCGGTGGACCCGGTGCGCCTACCGCATCCGCGGCCAACTCCAACATGATGTCCGCGCAGGCCGCGACGCACGACCTGGTACTGATCGATCAGCGCGGTACCGGAGCATCCAACGGATTCCGATGCGAGTTGGGGCTTCGCGAACACCCAGAGCGGGCATTCGGTCAACTGTATCCCCTTGCAGAACTCAGACAGTGCTGGGACACCCTACGCGAGCGCAGCGACCCCGATCAATACACGACGGCTGATTTTGCCGCGGACGTAGACGCGGTGCGAGAGTGGCTCGGCTACCAGCAGGTCATCGTCCAAGGTGGATCGTATGGCACCCGCGCGGCCATGACGTACATGTCACTCTACCCGGAGGACATCGCTGGGGCCGTCCTCAACGCGGTCCTGCCGCCGGACGAAGACGTACCGCTCTCCTACGCACGAAGCAGCCAAGACGCGCTGGACCTGGTCTTCGCGGATTGTCGAGCCCAAACCGCCTGTGGCACGGCATATCCAGATTTAGAGACGAAGTTCGAGCGCATGATGGACCGCCTGCGGACGAGTCCCAGCACCGTACGCATCACGGGAAGAGATGGCACACCCGCGACCGTTCAGATGCACGCCAACGATTTGGGTTACGCCGTTCGAATTCTCCTCTACAATAGGGCCCGCATCCCCGAATTACCCCGGATGCTGTATCACGCGGCAACCACGGGCGACCTGCGCGAGCTGGCCCAAGCGCATTACGACCGAGCCGTCGCCATACTCTCGTTCGCGTCGCTCGGTCTCCACTTCTCGGTGTTCTGTGCGGAAGACGTGCCGTGGGTGAGCGAGGAGTCGGTGCCGGAGGCCGTGGCGGGCACGTACTTCGGTCGGTACTTCATCGAACAGTATCGGCAGGGGTGTTTGGGTTGGGCGGTGGAGCGGCGTGATCGGCGGAGTCATCAGGCGTTCACCACCGAGGTGCCCGTGCTTCTGCTCTCGGGCCGATACGATCCTGTTACCCCACCGGCCTTTGCCGAACGCGTCAGGCAGCGCTTTCACAACAGCCGCCATATCGTGAAGGGCGATGGCGGACACGGCGCCAGTGGGGCGTGCGTGTCCGAGATCGTGGCGGATTTCTACCACCATCTCGATCCCACACAACTCGAAGACCGCTGTGCGACGATCCGGTGGGCCCTGTTCGACGTGCCTGAAACCTCGCGCTGACGCGGCCTCTCCCTATCGCAAACCAAGTATTCCGTGCAGGTGACTGAGGTCGGGGATGGTGGGGGCGTCCACAGCTCGCCCCGAGGCCCCCTCTCGCTGCACCAACACGACCTGAAGACCGACAGCCCGTCCGCCCTCGACATCGTTGACGGGATCGTCTCCCACATGAACGATCAGTTCCGGTGGAAAGCCAAGTCGCTGGCATGCCTCTACGAAAATCGCCGGATCCGGCTTGGCCGCGCCCACCTCCGCCGAGGCAAGGATGTGTTGAAACGCCCCCGCGAGCCCCAGTTCCGTACAGAAATGTTCCAGGCCACACTGCCAATTGGAGACGAGGGCCAGCGGTAAGCCGGTCTCCGCGAGAGCACCAAGGACTCGGTGAACCTCCGGGAAGACGGCCAGGCTTTGGGGCCCCAGAATCTCCCAGAGCCGAGGGGCGTGCCGTTTTGCGACGTACGGCGGCGCTCGCACGTTCAGCCGCTCGAAAAGGTGAACGGCAATGCGCTCATAGTACCTTTGCTTCTCGCCTGGGGACTGCGACGGCGCATAGTCGATTCCATGGGCGGCGAAGACATCGTATAGCACTTGATGTTCCCATGGATCGGACTCCAAACCGTGCTCCCGAAGGTACTCCGTCAACATTGCTCCGCGGCCGCGTCCATCTCGGTGGAAGACGAGTGTATTGTAGAAATCGAGGGTGAGGGCGCGTGCCACCGTGGACCTCACGCGTTCTCGTTGTCCGCCCACACTCGGTGCACTGGCATCCCACGCCCAAACCCGGAGAGCACGGCAAAGAGCACCATGCCCAGCAAGGCCCACGAGTGGAAGTTGTGAAGACCAGTGGCGAGCACGGAGACCGGTGGCATCCCGAAACCGGCACCGGCCGTCGTGGTACTCGCGGCGAGGATAGTCGGGATGAAGAACGGGAATAGAAACGGATACGTGCACACCGTCATGTCCAGCAGGTTGGCGCGACGATTGGCCGAAAGTCCGTACGCCTCTCCTGCGTCCCGTGTGAGCTTGGCGGTCGTCAGAATCGCGACCACCGAGTGCGTGGTGAGCCATACCGCCGCTGAGACCGTCGCCACGATCCAGAGTTCCGCCTGACGCGCGGTCGACGCCCGGGCACGGGCCCATTCGACCACCCGGTCGATCACCCCCGAGCCTTCGAGCCCACCCACGAGACCCATCAGCAGGATCGTGAAGATCGAGATGCCAACCCCCCGCTCCATACCTTCGATGATGAGCCCGCGAGCGGTGAATGCGTCGGCATCGATCTGCAGGATGGCCCGCACCGGAAAGAGACGAAACGAGAGCCCGATCGCCACCGCCGCCACGATCCCGTAGATCAGCCCCTCGAACAGATGGCGGCGTGCCAGCAGCACCGCAATGGCGACCCCGGGAGCCAGCACCATGAGCAGCCCCCGCGGTCCTGCAGTTGTACTCGATGCAGGAGCCGTGGGACCGAGACTGGACGCGGCCGCACCGAATGCGATGTAGACCAGCAACGCCACCGCCGCCGCGGGGAGGGCGTACTTCAACCGACTGCGCACCACGTCACCCATCTCGGCACCTTGGGACGTCGCCGAGGCAATGGTGGTATCCGAAACCGGCGAGATGTTGTCGCCGAATGTCGCCCCACCCAAGATGGCGCCGATCAGCATCGGCGGTGACGCCCCCAAAGCCCCGCCGGCGGGATAAAGCAACGGGGCACAGAGAATGATCGTTCCAAAACTCGTACCGGTCGCCGTGGAGACCGCACAACTGATCAAGAAGGTCGCTGCCACAAACCATCGACCCGAGACGCCGGTCTCCGACGCGAGCCATACGAGTGCATCGATGAAACCACTGGCGTTGATCAACGCTCCCAACACCCCCGCCAACAGCCACGCCATCACCATGAGCAGGACGATCCGCCGGCTCATTCCATCCACCGCGCGCTCGGCGTACGCGATCTGATCCCGTGACAGAAACAGGCCGAGGGCGAGTGCGGCGAGCAGAATGGGCCAGAATCCCTTCTCACTCGGTGCGCCCGAGAACGCAAGCCACGCCACACCACTGAGAAAGAGCGCAAAGGGGGCCAGGGCCCCCGCGTATCCCCCGCGGAAGCGAAGCGGACCGGGCGCCGCCATGCTGTCACTCACGAGCGGTCTGGGGAAAGGGGTACGACCGTGACGTCACCATGGCGAAACGTGCGCGTGCCTATCCGTGTGATTCGAAAAATCGCGCCGCAATTGGGATCGGGGCAGGCGATGTCGGTGTCGGTCGTCATCCAGTCGTGTGGGTGGGTCTCCCGCTGCTTGGCCGGAAGCAGTGGAAGCAACGCCGCCAACGGATAGATGGCGAACGACTGGCCGGGAGGCAGGGTGAGATTCTCTCCGCACAACTCGAAGTAGTCGCCAATCTCGTGGTTGCAAACCATCGTTCCGCGACACTCGGCAACTTCTACCCTGAGATCGTAGAGGGTGAACTCATCGTTGACACTCACGGCGCCGGCTCCTTTCGCCGCCCGGGGCGGTTCAATATGTTCGCGACCATGGATGTCACCGAAGAGCGATCCCAAGCCACGCTTCGCGTGCCCCACGGCCGTCCAGCATGACAGAAGTGACACGTCCGGGGCGACGTTCTCAAGGCAGCCGCGTGGGAGACGAGTTCCAGACGCCCCGGGTAATCGTGGGCACCTGGCAGCTCTCCGAAGGGCACCACCGGGAGTCTAAAGGCACGGAAGCCGTGCTCGATGCGTGGCGAGCCATGGCCGAGGCTGGACTAACCGTATTCGATTGCGGCGATATCTATACCGGAGTCGAAGCGCTCCTCGGCCGTTTCTTGCGTCGTGAGCATGAGCGAGGTAGTGCAGCAGCATCCCGACTTCGCATCCACACCAAGTTCGTCCCCGACCGCGATTCCCTTCGCCACCTCACCAAGCGGGACGTCGAGACGATCATCGATCGCTCACTCCGCAGGCTCGGGATCGAGCGGCTTTACTTGGTGCAGCTAGCCTGGTGGGACTACGCCATACCGAAATACGTCGAGACGGCGCAATGGCTGGGCGAACTGCAGCGCGCAGGAAAGATCGCGCACATCGGCGCCACCAACTTCAATGTCGAGAAGCTCGCAGAAATCCTGGGTGCCGGCGTGTCCTTGGTCTCCCATCAGGTGCAATACTCTCTGCTGGACCACCGCCCGGAGCGCGGAATGACGGACCTCTGCCAAGACCACTGTATCCAACTCCTCTGCTATGGCACGTTGGCCGGTGGATTTCTTTCGGATCGGTGGGTGGATGCACCCGAGCCGGCCGCGAATCTGCCCAACCGGTCGCTCACGAAATACAAGCTGATCATCGACGAATACGGTGGCTGGACCGCGTACCAGGCATTGTTGACCATGCTCCGCCCCATCGCGCAAAAGCACGGCGTTGGCATTGGGACGGTGGCCGCGCGATACGTACTCGAGCGGCCGCAAGTGGGCGCGGTCATCCTCGGCGCACGGAACGACCGACATCTCGAGGACACCATGAGGATACTGCGGCTGGAGCTGGACGAAGAGGATACCAGTACGCTTCGCCGAATCGCGGCCCATCGAGCACCGCAGGGTGATGTCTATGACCTCGAGCGGCAGCCAGAGGGAGCCCATGCCGCCATCATGCGCTACAACCTGAACCGGGCCGCACCCGACAATCGGGATTCTGCGCCATGACCAAAGGCCCGCAACGCATGCACCACGTGATGCTGTTCGCGATCATCCTGAGCCTTTGCCCGCTAGGAGCCTTGCTGGCGCAGAATCCTGTCGTCATTACGGGTGGCTCCGTGGTGAACCTGGATGGCGGACCACCCCTCCGAAACGCCGTCGTGATCATCGAGCGCAATCGAATTACGCGTGTGGGACCCGCTGTGGCGACGCCCATTCCCAATGGCGCGACGGTGATTCGCGCGGATGACCGCTGGCTGCTGCCCGGACTGATGAACATGCACGTCCATTTCGGCCTCGTCCTCCCCGGCGCCGCGGGTGCCGAGCTCGCGGACGAAACCGAAGCGGCCCTCGCACTCCGCATGGCCGCTGCCGCGCGCGCGTCGCTCCAGGCGGGCGTGACAACCGTGCGCCTGCCGGGCGAGCGGGGACATGTGGACCTCGCGCTCAAGCGCGCCATCGAACGCGGGGAAACCCAGGGACCGCGGATCTTTTCAGCGGGTGAAATGGTGCAGGTCACGGGAGGGCATGGCTCGCGAGCAGGCGAGACCGCCAACGACGGGGTTGCCGAATTCCGCAAGGCCGTCCGGACACAGATTCGTGCCGGTGCGAGCTGGATCAAGCTGGCCATTTCGGGCGGTATTGCCACCCCCGGAGGAGACATTGCCGCCGCGTTCATGACGCTGGACGAAATGGAAGCGGTGACGGATATCGCGCACCGCCATGGAGTCAAGGTGACGGCGCACTCGGGTTCTCCTGCAGCCACCATCGACGCCGTCGAGGCCGGGATCGATTGCATCGAGCACGGATACTTTCTCACGGCCGAGGTGTTTGCGCTCATGCGCGAGCGAAGGACCTGGTACGTCCCGACGATTGTCGTCAGCCAGCCCGCTACCATGCCGTTCTTCGAACGGATCGGCGCCCCGGCATGGTACTTGGAGCGGGTGCGGGCGGTGGGCACGCGTCACTGGCAAGCGCTGCAGACCGCCATCCAACAGCGGGTCCAGATTGCGCTCGGCACGGACCAGCTCCCTCACGAACCCAACGATGGGACCATCGCCACGGTGCGTGAGGCGGAGTATTACGTGGAAGCCGGCATGACGCCCTTACAGGCGTTACGGTCGGCCACCATCAACCCGGCGAACATGCTAGGCGTAGCGGACGAGCTGGGAACGTTGGAGCCCGGAAAGCTCGCCGACCTCATCGTGGTCGATGAGGATCCGACGCGAGATATCTCCGCCTTGCGGAGGATCCCGCTGGTCATCAAGGGTGGTGAGGTAGTTCGAAACTCCTTGCAGTGAGCGGTGTCCCAAGCATGCGGGCGGGAGGTCTCACGAGTCCTCCCGCCCTGCAGAGGCGACTGTCGAGATCCTCAGGTGGCTCCCTTGCGGACCAGCTCAACCCGCCGGTTCCGCGCTCGTCCTTCCTCGGTTCTGTTATCGTCGATGGGCTTCGTCATGCCGTACCCCACCGTGTTCAGTCGAACGGCGGCCACCCGCTCTTGCTCCACCAGCCATTTCTTGACCGCGTCGGCGCGTTTCTGAGAAAGTGCAAGGTTCGACTCGGCCGTTCCCACGTCGTCCGTGTGGCCTTCGATGGTCAGCTCCCAGTCCGGATTGCTGCGGAGGAGCTCCGCAATCTCATGCAGCACCGCCTCCGAGCCGGAGACGATCGCCGCCGAATTCGTGCCGAACGTGATCCCGTGCCATACGGCTCGACCGGTCGCCTTCAACTGTGCGGCTACCGTTTCGCCGCCGGCCGCGGTTTCGGCCTGGAAGACACGGATTCGGGCTGCTTCCATGTACCCCCCACCTCCGTTGCTCTGGAAAATGACCTTGACGTATTGCGCGTCCATCGGTGATGCCAGTGAGATCGTATGGAGGTCACCAACCGGTGCCATGCGCAGCTTCCCGACCGGCTGGAATCCCTTGTAGGAAGACGAGGCTGAGATCTCGACGTCGGCCTCCCTCACCCAATTGGTGGGGGCTTCCTTGGCGTAGTTGTTGATCGCGATGTCGGTGATCGGCACAACCTGCGGGAGTGCGATCACCACCTCCTGAGCGCCAGCGGACTTGCCGGCCCACTGGTCACCACCATCCGGTGCCAACAGGTTTGCCGCCGCCCACGTGGTTGAATTGTACTCGCCGGCAAAGCGCTCGATCCGACCGCCGCGCTCGGCTGCCGCCACATCCGTGTATCGCAACGCCGGGGGCGCGTCGGGCAACAAACGCCCCATCACTTTGATCTCACCCGCCTCCATGTACGTCCCGCCATAGTTGGTGTGGAAGATCACCTTGAGGTAGCGTACTCGGGTGGGTTGGGTGAACGAGAACACCTGGTCGCGCCCTTCGTTGACCAACGTGAATCTCCCCACCGACACGAAATCCCGAAACGGGTACGTGGTCGATACTTGGATTTCCACGTCCTTGGCCCACGTGGTATTGCTTTCTCTCGTATAGGGATTGATGACGACGTCCGCGACCTCCGCGAGTCCCCGTCCCTTGAACGCAATGACGACCGCTTGTGCCCCGTTGCTTTGGCCAGCCCATCCGCCATTCGCGGATCCATCGATCAACTGATCAGCCCGCCAATCACTGCTGTTGTACTGGCTGGTGAAGAACACCAACTCTCCTCCGGCCGAGCGGGCAGCGAGATTCTGCACCTGAGCAGGAAGCGGAACCACCGCCGCAACGGTTAGCAGGACTTGCGCCAGGCCAGGCATGGTCCGGGCGAAGACTCCCATAGCTCACCTCCGATGCGGGATCACGTCCTGGGCTGACGCAGCCGACCACCGTCGGTGCATCCACCGGGATCGAGAGCCCGAGTGACGTTAGTCGATTGTATGTGAGATCTGACCTGCGTCAGGAGCGTTGCCGATCCTCGGCCGGCAAGCGGAAGACGCCCACGCCGTTGTCCACGCGGACAGGGATAAGGTTGGATTTATCGAGGGCCGGCGTCTTTGTAAAGTCCTGCAGCGGCAGTCCTTCACGAAACTCCGGCCCGGCGGTAGGTGAAAGAACGCCAAGCGGGGAGACGGGGGCTGGGAGTCGGGTTCCTGATTACTCACCCGGAACCCGACACCCGATTCGTTACTCGTACTTCAACGCAATCACCGGATCCACCCGCGTGGCGCGCCTGGCTGGAATGAACGATGCCAAGAGGCCCGTACCGGCAAGCACCACGATGATCGCGAGGAACGTCGTCGGATCCAGTGGCTCCACGCCAAACAGGAGAATGTCCATGCCCCGCGACAGCAGGACGGCGAGCCCGAGCCCCAGCACCAATCCGATGCTCAGCTGTACGACCCCTTGCTTCACGATCAATCGCAGCACGTCGGGACCTTGCGCGCCCAGAGCCATCCGGACGCCCATCTCCTTGGTGCGCTGACTCACCGAGAACGCCATGACACCGTAGAGACCCACCGACGCCAGGAACAGCGCCACGCCTCCAAAGATCATGAAGATCGTGCCGAACACCCGTATAAACCACGTTCCCTGGTTGATCCATCCTTCCAAGGAGTCGATGAAGTAGATCGGCATGTTGTCGTCGACGGACGCGACGATGTCGCGAACATCACTGGTGATCGCCAACGGGCTCCCGGCCGTCTTGATCGCGATCCCCACCCACTCGTCCGGATTCTGATGGAACGGAACGTACAGACCTTCCGGTTCTTCGTTTTCCGGCCCGTCGAGATACATGTCCGGAGCAACGCCCACGATGGTCAGCCAGGGCTCCTCACTCTTCGAGTCCCCCAGCCGTACGCGGCGGCCGAGCGGACTCTCGTTGCCGAAATGCGTCCTCGCAAAGCTCTCATTGACGATGGCCACCGGCAGACTCTGCACATTGTCCTGTCGCGAGAAGTTCCGACCTTGGCGCAAGGTCACACCGAAGGTTTCGAAATATCCGGGCGTGATCCGGACCCAGCGTGTCTCCGGATAGTCTTGATCGCGCTCATAGACTTCACCTTCCACCGCGAGTCGCGACCCCATGCTGCCGAGACCCGGGAACGTTCTCGCGAGCGCCACGTTCTCGGCACCATAGCGAGTCTGAAGTCGTGGCTCGAGCGCATCGTAGAACTGAAGTTGCGAGAGACTGTCGGGATAGTCCGCCACGGGGAGCCCCAAGCGGGCCGTGAACACATTCTCGGTGGCAAACCCGAATGGGATGTTCGCGGCATTCATCACGCTCTTGATCATGAGGCCCGCGGACACGAGGAGCCCAAACGAAAGGGCGAGCTCGGCCACGACCAGCGCCTTGCTCAGTTTCCCGATGCGGAGGCTCGAGGAGCCTCGATTCTCGTCTTTGAGCACGTCGTTGACGTTGGTACCGGAGGCCTTGAGGGCCGGCATGATCCCCGCAACGAGGCTCGACACGATCACCAAGGCCAACACGAAGATCAGCGCCGCCGGATCGATCTTGATGTCGATCCAGAACGGCGGGTTGGCGTCTACGATGGCTCGGTTGAACATCGCGACGCCGATCCAACCCACTCCAAGACCCAGCACACCACCCACGGCGGCGATGGCAAACGCTTCAGACAGGAGCTGGAAGACGACGCGGCTTCGGCTCGCGCCCAACGCCGATCGGATCGCCACCTCTTTGGTGCGGATCGCCGCCCGCGACAATAGCAGGTTGGCCACGTTGGCACAGGCGATGAGCAGCACGAGGAATACGGCGATCAGCATGAAGTGAAGCAGTTGCACCGGTTCGTCGCCGATGAATTCCTTGGTGTACGGCTGGATGATGACGCCGATCCCCTCATTGGTTTCGGGGTACTCGAGTGCCAGGCGTTGAGCGATGGCACTGAACTCGGCGTACGCTTGCTCCGTGCCCACGTTGTCTTTGAGCCGGCCGAAGACCTCGAGGGTGATCCCCTCGCCTCGCTCGATCTCGAGCGGGTTCATGCGAAGCGGCGTCCAGAGATGGTTGTCGATAGGAAACTCGAAGCCCTCCGGCATCACCCCCGCCACCGTCATCGTCTCGCCATTGAGCCTGACCGTTCGTCCCACGACGTCGAGCGCACCGCCGTACCGGTCACGCCACACGTTGTACCCCAAGAGAATCACCGGCTCGGCGTTGGGACTGTCGTCGGCCTCCGTGAAGCCGCGGCCCATCATCGGCCGCACACCCAGAACGTCCAGGAAATTCGCGCTGATGAAGGTGCCCGTGTACCGCTCCGGCCGGTCCTCGGCGTCCGCCAGATATGACGACCGCATGTAAAACGCGGAGATGTCCTCGAAGGACTTCTGCTGGGCGCGCCAGTCCAGGAAGTCGTGGAGCGTCACCTCCATGCTCTCGATGTCCTCCGGGAGGTTGTTGCGCTCCAGGTGCATCAGCTCCCTGGGCTCTTCGAACGGAAGACCCCGATAGAGCGCCCCATAGACGATGCTGAACATGGTGGTGGTGAGCCCAATGCCCAGTGCGAAGGCCAGGACGGCGATCACAGCGATGCCCGGGTTCTTGACGAGCATGCGTAAGCCGTACTTGAAGTCCTTCAGGATGTTCTCCATAGATCCCCGGCTGGAGGGTATGTCCTTTCGAATCAACTACTTGAGGGTACTCGCGCGGTCCACGGCGATGCTCAATGTATGACTCTACGCTGGGAGGGTGGGGGCGGTTTCAGCTGCAGGCGGCAGCAAAGGGTGGAAGGTAGAGGGGTTACGGACGGCGCAACGGCAACGGGCGACGGAAAACCCAAAAACGCCAAGCGGAGCAAATCAGCAACGATCCGCCGGGAAGAGAAGGACCTAGAGGGAAACGCAGCAGGCAGATTGCAGCGTGCATAATGAGACGACCGATGCGCTCACTCCGCGTCCAGCGGCACCTCGAGCGCCACGCCCGGTACGCGGATCCCACCTCGATTCCCGGGCTCGATGCTCCCGTAGCGTTCGGCGAAGACCGGTGGTAGGGGGCGTCCGTTCGGGGGCGAGAGCCACAGCCGCAGCAAGTGCCGCTTCCGTTCCGGCTCCGGGTAGTCCTCGTACGCGGTTCGAGCGTGCAGAATCTGGTGGTTGTGGAGGAACTGCATGTCGCCCGGTCTGAGGTTCATATCGAGACGGACGTCGTCGCGGGCCGCGAGCGCGTCCAACATATCCAACGCCTCGATCTGACGGCGAGAGAGCCGCGGCACCTCGGCAAAGCGTTGGGCCGCCTCGATGAAGTCACGGGCGTAAATGGTGGTGAGATGCCCTGCAAAATGGTGGAAGACCGCCATTCGATAATGCGGCCCCTTCCCCTCCGGGATCTCGCCTTTGCGGTCTACGATGAAAGGTTGTTCGAGCACCTCGACAACGTCTGGACGCTCTCGCCGTAGCTCATGATAGATGGTCACCGAGCTGGCGATGCTCGAGAGGCCTCCTCGCTTGGCAGTCTTGAGACAAAGCAACCCCACGATGTCACAGGAGTCGGTGTGATAGCGGTGCCGCGCGTTGGTGGCGTAGATCCGGTGACTCGGGTTCGTGGGATCGAGACCGATGTCCCGCACGTGCCCCAGCAGATGGCCCTTGGCGTTCTGGGAGACTGGGCGACCAAAGTGGAGACCGATTGCCCAGTACGCGATGGCTGCCTCTTCCTTGGTGTACCGCTCCACCGGAAGTCCACGTAACAGCACGAATCCCCTTCGCTCGACCACCTCGTCTCGCATGGATTCGAGAACGGGGCTCAGTTCGCCAAGGTCCACATCGTACCTGTCGATTTTCTGGATCGCGAGACCGCGCATACCGAGACGCATGACCGTATCCTCGATTGCCGAGATCTCGGTAGGGGAAAACTCGTGAATCCATTCCCTCGAATGCGCGACATCGCGTCCATACCACGCGGCAGGGTGGATCAGTGGAAAGTGAATACTCATAGGAATAAGATGATGTCTCTCAGAGGCACGGGAAAGTCGTGGACCGGGTATCGGTAGGCCAAACGCGTTGGGGCCTCATCCATCCGCGGGATCGGGCTCCTTGAGCAGCCGTCGCAGTCGGGCGAGTGAGAAGGCAACGAGGCCCAACGCGGCCACGGCGACGAGCACCACCAGGACCGGCCGACGATCGAGAAACAATCTGCCCATATAGACGATGCCGACGGCGTACGGCAGGGTGCCGAGGGCGAGCGCTGCGGTGAAGAGCAGCAGGGGGTACCGCAGCGTTCCCAAGACGTACCCGGGAATCTCGGACTGCAGCGCCAGTTGAAGCGCGAGCACGGCTCCAAAGGACGCGCGACGGGCGAGCCGCGATCCCCAGTACGAGAGACGTTCCACACCCACGAGGGCTTTCGTCGCCGGCCGGCCGAGCCCTCGGCCGATGCCATACGCACCAAGACCGCCTATGATGGCTCCACCCCAGTGGAGCAGCAACGTGATCCAGCCACCCCACAGGTGGACGGCGGCAGGCGCCAATACGGCGGTGGAGAAGAACGAGAGCATCGCCGACATGGCGGTGAGGAGGACGTAGACCGCCGCGGCGAGGAGGGGGTTGACGGCGACCAGCGACTCCAAGTTCCCGAGAAGGGCGAACACGACGTCGTACAGCACGTCGGAGAGGGCCACCAACGTCGCCAATGCCGCGAGCGCGAGGAGACCCGCCAGTCGCCGGCGGCCCTGAAGTTCGTCGGGGCTGATCGCGGGTTTCGGTGCCCCAGCCTCCGCCGTCTCCTCTACCATTGCTGTACGCCCTCCTCGAGTCATACGACGCCCCGGCGCGGAGCCCTTCATGTGTGGAGAACTATAACGGGACTTCCTTCCAACGGGTGCACCGTTCATGATTACCGCCCACCGACCCCGCTGGAGCGGGCTGACGTTTCATGATCAAATCGTCGGGTGCATTTCTCTTGGTTTTCGCCCTGGCTGCCGCTTGCTTGCTGTTGGGCAGCTTCCCCATCCTGGCCGCAGTGGGTCTACTCGAAACGGAGGGTTCCATCGAGCCCCTAGGCCGCGTCGTGGCTTTTTTGTTCGGCACGGTATTCGTCGGCTTTGGGATTGGGCTCGTGGCGCTGCCGGTGCGTTCTTTCGCGCGGGCGCGGGGGGTGCACACGGTGCGCGAAATCGCTGCGCTCGCGAGACGGCAGCTCGTGCAGCGCATCGACAGCCGCTCCGTGTTGGCCGCGTTCGGCGTGGGTGTGCTAGGGCTCGCCTATTGGCTCAGCACTGCGGGCATGCAGCTCCCACTGGTGGACGCCGACACGCTGGTCGCGATCATCGTCCTGGAGTTCCTGGTCGTGAACGGCTTTCCGTTCCTCGTGTTGGGACTGAGCTTCCTCCGTGGCGGGGGCGTGATCAGGTTCATTGCCGTCGTCATCTTGGCGGTGGTCCTGACAAACCTCGGTGTCCTCTCCTGGGTCTACGGCGGTGGGCTCGAAGGTCTCGCCTGGCTTCTGTATCTCCTTCTCCCCAACGCCATCGCCTTTGTGGGTACGACCCCGGAGCGAGGTGTACGGGCGCTCGCGTTGACACGGTGGGTCATCAAGTTCTCGGTGTTCATGGTGATGGCCGGGACGGTGGGCGACGGCTCGTTGGAGGGTCCGAACGCCTTGTCGCTCGGTGCCGCGTACTTCACCGTCCTCGCCGCCATCGAGCTTTTCCGAGGCTTCGAGATTCCGATCGATCTGGCGCATGCGTTGGGAGACGGAGATCAGGCGTTAGGGGTTAGGAGCTAGGATACCACTCCGCCTCTACCGCCTCTTGCTCAATCCAACACCAGATCTCCCGCCTCACGCCGTCCGGTTGCCGACCCCTGCACCCACGGATATGTTCGCTGACGGTCCCGACCGGGACCGAGCACCCGGCGTCGCCGGATCAGAGACTCTTCCAGGGTTACGCGCCCCCCCTTTGGCGTCCCTGGCCGACGAACGGCCCTCTCCTCCACTTCGGTCACACCGAATGCGAGGGATCTCTGTGCGCGCAGGGTCAGTGAGACGGACTCGTTTCGTTCCATCTTGGCGTGTCGCGACGGTCACCGCGCTCGTTCTCGTTGCCTGCAAGGACGACACGCTGCCCACGGGACCGGTGCCCACGGGTCCTCCGGTCATAGCGTCCGTCGTCGTCAGCCCCTCCAGCCAAGGACTCATCCCAGGCGACAGCACCCAGCTCTCGGCCGAGGTGCGGGACACCCAGGGCAACGTGCTTCCCAACGAGCCCGTGTCGTGGGCGAGCACCGAGCCCGACATCGTCACGGTGGATGCCGATGGTCTGGTACGCGCCGCAACCGAAGGATCGGCGCAGATCACGGCTACCGCAGGCGGCATCATTGGCCTTGCGACGATCCAAGTGGCCAACGTCGTGATCTGCGATTGCACCGAGGTATTCGACTCCACCGAGGTCCGTCTCACCGCAGTCGACAGCACCACCGGCATCTACACGTTCGACGTCCTGGCCGGACCCATGCCGGAGCTGGATACGACGTCGGTGATCGTGGGGGCTCAGGGCGGCGGGTTCCTGCGGAAGGTGAAGGGCGTCTCCAACACTGGGACGCAGATGGTCGTCGAGACCGAGGACGCCATGCTCACCGACGCGGTGCACAGCGGCGCCTTTGGGACCTCCACGAAGATCGAGTTCCAAGACGATCAGGCGAGCGTCGCGCCAGACGGGACCTGGTGGGGACCCACCCAAGTCACGTATCTGGCGCCCGGTGTCACCCCTGACGGTGTCCGTGTCGGGCTCGACGGTGTCACGCTGAGCACCAAAGCCGTAGGTGCGGACACCAGCGGCCGCGAGGTCTCGGGAACGCTGAGCCTCACGATCAACGAGGGCGACTTCGAGTTCGGGCCCACGCTCGATATCGGTGGGCGCATTGGCTGGAATTTCATCTTCCCCGAGGTCCGGGAGTTTCACGCCATTGCCGGCGGCGGCGTGAACCTGGACATCCGGGAGTACACGATCAGCGCGGCGGTGGCGGCCCAGATCAAGGCCGAGAAGACCCTGGTCAAGTCCCTCAAACCGTTTGCCACGGCCATTGGACCGGTACCGGTGGTGGGGGTGGTGGAGATGTCGCTCAAGCTCGTGGCGAGCTTCGAGGTAGAAGCGGCGGCCGATCCACTGTTCAAGGGGAAGTTCGGTGCCGGCTACAGTGTGTCTGGGGGAGCGCGCTACAACGGGAGCTGGCGACCCGTGTTCAGCTCCACTTCACGCTTCGAGTCCGAGATCCGGTTCGAGCCGGACGTGAACCTCAAGGCCACCGTCAAGCTCTCGCTCGTTCCGGAGCTATTCATCCGGTTCTACGGGGTGGTGGGTCCCTTCACGTCGTTCGAGCCGTATGCCCGTGCCCGTGCGGAGCTGCGCCCCATCCCGTGGGACTGGCTGCTCGCGATGGATTTGGGGCTGGATTTCAAACTGGGTTTCAAGATCGACATCCTGGGCCTCTTGGGCGCCGAGCTCTCATTGTCCATCCCATTGGTGAACCCCCTGCTCCTCGCCGAGGACTACAGCCGCGGACCGCTCGTGGTGACCAACACGACGACCGGATCGGACCGGCCACCGGATTATCCTCTGCTCTTACGCCCAGACTTCGAAGTGAAGGACCCGGTCATCGCGCGCAAGAATCGAGAGTCCACTCAGGACAGAACCATCGTCCTGAACGCCCCGTACGTGTTCAGTGAGGTGCGCACGGGCGTGGCATTCCCGCATCTCGTGCGGTTGGGCCGGATCCAAGGGAACTGCACGGTCACGAGCGTGAGTCCCGTCACCGTCAGCGTGGCGTCGGATGGACGGATCAATCTCTTCGGCGCCGACTCCACCCGCGCGGGCTTCGACGTGTTTTGTATTCCCTTTGGGAACATGCTCGCGAACGTAGTCACGACGGGTGAAGACCTCGATCCCGACGGCTACACGCTGATCTTCGTCCGCACCGACGAACAAGGCACGACCCCCAAGTGGTTCGCAGACGACGCGGCCCGTCCGGACACGGCGCGCGTACTCGTACCGAGCGCGAACGCTCAGGTGTTACTCGACTCGCTGATTCCACTCAACCCGCCGCCCGGCAACGGGGCCAGCGGCACGCATACGTTGTCCTTGCGCGACGTGCGGCGGAACTGTGCTGCCGCGCGGCCCAGCACGCGGGGAGCGACCGCCCTCTCCGGCGACACCGTGAACGTCACTATCCAGGTTATCTGCATCCCGTTGGGATTCATCCACGCACGCACGGCCACCAGCGATCCAGAACCGGTGCCGCCCTCCGCTCCCGTCACATACGAGATCGAGATCGTCGAGGCGCAGACGGCGGAGGCCACGATGTTCACCTTGGGTGCCACCGACGAATCCATCGTACCCGACCTGATCCCGCTGTACAACGCGAGCGGCGCGGACGGCGTCCACCGGTTGCGGGTTACGGGTGCTCCCAACCGTTGCCGGCTCGCGGGGACCGCGACGCCGCAGGTCACCGTGCTGACTGCGGACACTGCCTTGACCGCGTTCGACGTCGTGTGTGTGGAGCGGCTCCAGGTGAAGGCGCTCACGACGGGCGCGGGCGCGGTACCCGATGGGGGGTTTGGAATCACGACCGAGACCGTGGGTGACCCCACGGACACCCAACAGGCAACACTGGGCACGGTGGATTCGGTGGGCGTCGCGGCCGTTACACCGGGACGTCAGTTCGTGACACTCACGGGCCTTCCGGCGAGCTGTCTCGCTCGCTCCGCGGGACGGCGCGTCCCCGAAGGCTCGCAAACGGGATTCCCCGCCCCGGTCTCGGGTACGGACACCATTACCGTGGACGTCGATGACCGCGACTCGACGCTCGTCCGCTTCGATGTCGACTGTCCGCCGCCCGACGCGCCGCAAGCGCTCACGGCCCAGGCCGTGAGCCCCTCGGAGATCGACCTGGCCTGGCAACCACCGAGCGACCCGCTCGGTGTGATCCGGCACTACCGCATCTATCGCGACGGCACGTTGATCGATTCCACCGAGGTGAACACTACGACGTACGCAGACCAGGGCTTGTCTGCGTTCACCGAGTTCACCTACCAGGTGGCGTCCGTCAACGTGGACGATGTCGCAGGCGGGCGTGCGACCGTACGAGCGCGCACGCTCGACGCCACGCCGCCTTCGGCACCGGGCAATCTCACGGCCAACGGTGTGAGTGCCACCCGCATCGATCTGGCGTGGAATCCCGCCCAGGACCCGGAGACCGGTATCGTGGCCTACGTGATCGAGCGCGACGGCGTCGAGATCGCAACGACAGGTCCAGGCACGGTCACCTTCAGCGATACGGAACTCGCGCCTGGCACGTCGTTCAGCTACACGGTCTTCGCCGTGAACGGTCAAGGTCTCACCGGCACCCCGGCCGGCCCGGTCACGGGCACCACGCTCGCGTTGGGCGATCTCGTGGTTGCCACGACCACCAGCGGGGAGGATCCCGATCCCGATGGCTACACCGTGACGGTGGACGGCTCACAGAGCCAGTCCGTCGACGCCACGGGCAGCGTCACCTTCGTCGATCTGCTAGAGGGCGAGCACACGGTGGAGCTGACCCGCGTGGCCGCCAACTGCATGGTGACTGGCGAGAATCCCCGCACGGTGACGGTCCCACCGAACGGGACGAGCGAGACGACGTTCGCCGTGGAATGCGCTGCGACCACCGGCGCGCTCGACGTGACCGCTGCAACCACAGGCATCGAAGTGGACTCGGACGGCTACACCGTCACGGTGGACGGAGTAACGACCCAAGCCGTCACGATCGACGGCACCGTCACGTTCACCGGACTGGCAGCGGGCAACCACTCGGTGGAGCTGGGTGACGTGGCGGCCAACTGCATGGTGACGGGTGAGAATCCGCGCACCGTGACGGTCCCGGCGGGTGGAACAACCCAGACGACGTTCGCCGTGGAATGCGCTGCGACCACCGGCGCGCTCGACGTGACCGCTGCAACCACAGGCATCGAAGTGGACTCGGACGGCTACACCGTCACGGTGGACGGAGTAACGACCCAAG
>JBFJCP010000051.1:0-16642 GCA_041615815.1 Gemmatimonadales bacterium
ACAACACGAAGATGACGATTGAGTTGATCACGCCGATCGCGATGGAGGAGGGGCTGCGCTTCGCGATTCGGGAAGGCGGCCGCACCGTCGGCGCCGGCGTGGTCACCAAAATACTGGCCTAGCACCACCGAACCGCCGGGTAGGTTATGCCGAGAGACAAGGTCATTCTCGAGTGTACCGATTGTAAGAATCGGAACTACCACACGACGAAGAACAAGCGCAAGCATCCGGAACGAGTCGAGCGGCGCAAGTTCTGTCCTCGGTGCGGACGCCATCAGGTCCACAAAGAGACGAAGTAGCCGTGGATCTGCCGTTGATCATCGGTGCTGGCGTGGTCGTGCTTCTGGCCGGCGTGTTGGCGGTTTGGCGTGAGCCCATCATGGCGTTCGCGCAGCGCAGTGCGATTTTCGTGCAAGACGTGCGCGGGGAAGTCCGCAAAGTCACGTGGCCGACATGGGAGGATCTGCGGAAGTCGACGGTCGTGATCACGATTCTGGTGATCGTGATCGGCATCGTGATCGGCATTATGGACTTCCTGTTTTCGAAACTGTTGATCGATTTTCTGGGACGTGTCTTCGGGTGATTGAGACCGCGATGGAACACAAGTGGTACGCGATTCAGACGACCGCCGGCCATGAGAATAAAGTGCGGTCGCTGATCGAGCGTCTCATTGCCAACGATCAGCGTGCGGAGGAGGAGAAGCCGATCCGGCAGGCTCTGGTTCCCACGCAGCAGGCCGTCGAGATCAAGAACGGCAAGAAGGTCACGGTCGAGCGAAAGGTCTTTCCCGGATACGTGTTGGTCGAGATGGTGCTGAATCAGGAGACTAGCCATCTCATCAACAGCGTTCAGGGTGTGATCAAGTTCGTGGGACAGGGGTGGACGCCACAGCCTTTGCGGCAGGAGGAAGTCAACCGGCTCCTTGGGGTCGAGGTCGAAGCAGAGGAAGAGGAGCCGCGGGAAGAAATCCCCTTCATTCCCGGTCAGGTGGTCGAGATCACGGAAGGGCCGTTTTCGGACTTCAGTGGGACCGTGGAGGAGGTGTTGTCGGACAAGGGCAAAGTCCGGGTGAGCGTCAGTCTGTTTGGACGTCCCACGACGGTCGAGCTGGACTACTTACAGTTACGCGCCCACTAACCAATGGCGCGCGTGTAGGACGTCGCCAACCACGGCGTTACGTGGGAGCGTTACCAACGCGTTGAGGAGTCGTATGTATGGCTGCACCAAAGAAGAAAGTCACTGCCTTTGTGAAGCTGCAGGTTCCGGCTGGGCAGGCGACACCGGCGCCGCCGGTGGGGACGGCGCTGGGTCCGCACGGCGTGAACATCATGGATTTCTGTAAGCAGTTCAACGCCAAGACCCAGAGCGAGCCCGGGATGATCATTCCTGTCGAACTCACGATCTATCAGGATCGGTCGTTCTCCTTCATTACCAAGACACCGCCCGCGGCGGTGTTGCTGAAGAAGGAGGCAGGTCTCGAAAAGGCGTCCGGCATGCCCAACCGAGACAAAGTCGGGAAGGTGACGTCGGCACAGGTTCGCAAGATCGCCGAGCTCAAGATGCCGGACCTCAACGCCAACGACGTCGAAGCGGCGATGAAGATCATTGCCGGCACCGCGCGTTCGATGGGTGTCGAGGTGGAGGACTGATGGCGGGCGGGGGGAAGAAATATCGATCGGCCGCCGCCACGATCGACCGAGAGCAGCTCCACGAGCCGGCCGGGGCCGTCGCGGCCGTGAAAGATGCCGCCTTTGCGAAGTTCGACGAGACCGTGGAGATCGCCGTCAACCTCGGCGTTGATCCCCGTCACGCGGATCAGATCGTGCGGGGGACGGTCGTGTTGCCGCACGGAACCGGGAAGACGGTCCGCGTGCTCGTGATCGCTCAGGGCGACAAGGCGAAAGAGGCCGAGGCCGCCGGTGCGGATTTCGTTGGTCCGGATTACATCGAGCAGATCAAAGGTGGATGGTTGGACTGCGATGTCGTCATCGCCACGCCGGACATGATGGGCAAAGTGGGACCGCTGGGCCGGATTCTCGGACCGCGAGGTCTCATGCCCAATCCCAAGTCGGGGACCGTCACGATGGACGTGGGTCGAGCGGTGAAGGACGTGAAGGCAGGAAAGATCGAGTTTCGCGTGGACAAGACCGGCAACCTGCACGCACCGATTGGCAAGGTGTCCTTTGGCGCCGGGCCGTTGGCCGAAAACCTGACGGTCTTCATGGAGGCGGTCGTCCGCGCCAAGCCCTCGGCAGCGAAAGGCACGTATGTGCGTTCGGTGACCGTCTCCAGCACGATGGGACCGGGCGTTCGGATCGATCCGGCGGTGTTCCGATGAACAAAGGCAAGAAGATCGAGGCCGTGGATACACTCGCCACACGGCTGGCGGCGTCGCCCAACTTCTACCTCACGGACTTCACCGGCATCGCGGTAAAGCCGATGACCCAATTGCGTCGGCAGCTGCGCGAAGCCGGCGGTGAATACGTCGTCGTCAAGAACACATTGGCCCTGCGCGCGTTTTCGAGCACCGCGGTGGAAGGACTGGACGATCTCTTCAAGGGTCCCACGGGCGTCGTGTTTGCCGGGGCGGATCCGCTGGTTGCGGCGAAGGTCCTCGCCGAGTTTCAGAAGGACCACGAGACGCTCCTGATCAAAGCGGGGCTCATCGACGGTCGCGCCATGACGGCAGCGCAAGTGAGCCGGCTGGCGTCGCTGCCGCCGAAGGATCAGTTGATGGGGCAACTTGCCGGCACGTTCCAGGCCCCACTCCAGGGGTTCGTTGGGGCGCTCAGCGGCCTGTTGACGCAAATGGTGGGTGCCCTCGAGGCGCTCCGTCGTCAGCGCGCAAACGGGTAACATTCTTCACAGCGAGATAACGATGGCAACGAAGACCCTCAGCAAGGACGATATTCTCGACGCGATCGGCAACATGTCGGTCACGGACCTGGCGGACCTGATCGAGGCGTTCAAAGAGAAGTTCAACGTCACGATCGCCGCCGCGCCGGTGGCCGCCGCGCCGGCCGCTGGGGCTGGTGCCGCTCCTGCGGAAGAGGAGCAGAGCGAGTTCACGGTCGTCCTCAAGGATGTCGGGTCCAAGAAGATCCAGGTCATCAAGGCTGTTCGGGAAGTCACATCGCTGGGGTTGAAGGAGGCCAAGGATGTGGTCGACTCGGCTCCCGGAACGCTGAAGGAAGGCGTATCCAAAGAAGAGGCGGAGACTATCAAGAAGAAGCTCGAAGAGCAGGGCGCAACCGTCGAGCTGAAGTAGGCCGGACACGGCCCACCCGCACACGGGTGGGTGCCCACTGGCCACCTCAGCTGAGACGGTATGCTCGAACTGACGATCGATCCCTGCTGTTTAACCACTCGCCCCGCCGCCCGCCGGCTCTCGGCCGGCTGCGGCGCCCGGGGCTCTTTGTGCTGCGTGAGGATTGGCGATGAGTGACACGCACGTGATTTCGTTTGCAAAGCTGGTTGCGGGCATGCCGATGCCCAATCTGCTCGACATCCAAACCCAGTCGTTCCTGTCGCTGCTGCGCACGGACGAGGGGGAGGAACGAGCCGACGTCTCCCTGGAGCGCGTGTTCCAGGAGGTGTTCCCGATCGCGGACGTGAACGGGAACTACTCGTTGGAGTTCGTCAAGTTTTCGTTGGGTGATCCGAAGTACACCGTCGAGGAGTGCATCGAGCGGGACATGACGTACTCCGCATCCCTCAAGGCGACGCTCCGTCTGGTCGTGAATGAAACGCTCGAGAGCGGCGTCACCCGGCCCAAGAACATCATCGAGAAGGAAGTCTATCTAGGCGAGCTTCCGATCCTGACGCCGCTGGGCACGTTCGTGATCAACGGTGCCGAACGTGTGGTGGTGTCCCAGCTCCACCGCTCGCCGGGTGTGGTGTTCGAAGAGACCGTGCACCCCAATGGGCAGCGGCTGTACAGTTCGCGGATCATTCCCTTCCGCGGGTCGTGGGTGGAGTTCACGCTCGATATTCACGATGTCGTGTACGTCCACATCGACAAAAAGAAGAAGTTTCCGGCCACGGCGCTGCTGCGGGCGCTCGGGTATGGGACGAATACGGATATTCTGCGTCTGTTCTATGCCACCAAAGAGCTGAACCTCACGCAGAAACTCGACGATCGAACGCTGCGGCGTGAAGTGCTTGGCACAATCATGGCCGAGCCGGTGGCGAATCCAGAGGACCGCACCGGCGAACCGTTGACCCGCGAGGGCGACGAGATGACCGAGGAGCGGCTCGATGCGCTCCGCAAGGCGGGGATCAAGACCGTGCGGGTCTTTGGCCGGTACACGACGATCGATCTGCGCGACGAGGAGCGCCCCACCACGGTGCGGGAGCGGCCCGAGGCCCAGGTGCTAGCGTTCGACGTGCCCGACCCGGAAACCGGCGAGGTACTCGCCGAGGCCGGAAAGGAACTCACGGAGACGCTGCGCAAGAAGCTCCTCAAGGCGGGGATCATCAAGGTCGATGCCCTGATCACCTCGGCCCGCGGTGAGTCCCCGATCATCAAGAACACCATCGCCAAAGACCCGACGGCGTCGGAGGCCGAGGCGCTGGAGCAGATCTACTCGCTCCTCCGGCCCGGTGAGGCCCCGAACCTGGAGACCGCCCGAGCCGCCCTGGAGCGTTTGTTCTTCAACCCCAAACGCTACGACTTGGGACGCGTGGGGCGTTACAAGATCAACCAGCGGCTCAAGGTCAACATTCCGCCGGATCACACGGTCCTCACACGAGAGGATTTCGTAGCCATTATCCGCTACCTCCTCGAGTTGTCGGAAGCACGCGGGTACACGGACGACATTGATCACTTGGGGAACCGGCGGGTGCGAACGGTCGGCGAGCTGATCGCCAATCAGTTCTCCGTGGGACTCTCGCGGATGGCCCGGCTCATCAAAGAACGGATGAGCATCAACAACGATCCGGAGAAGATCACGCTTGATGATCTGGTGAACGCTCGGACCGTCAGCGCGGTCATTCAAGCATTCTTCGGAAGCTCGCAGCTGTCGCAGTTCATGGATCAGACGAACCCGCTGGCCGAGCTGACCCACAAACGGCGGTTGAGCGCCTTAGGTCCTGGGGGCCTCACACGGGAACGGGCGGGATTCGAAGTTCGCGACGTGCATTACTCGCAGTACGGCCGGATGTGTCCCATCGAGACGCCCGAGGGCCCCAACATCGGCCTCATTACGAGCTTGTCGACCTATGCCCGGGTCAACGGGCTCGGCTTCATCGAAACACCCTACCGTGCGGTGCAGCAGAACGTCGTCACGAATCAGATCCAGTGGCTTTCGGCGTCCGAAGAAGAGGAGTTCTCGGTGGCGCAGGCCAACGCGCCGCTCGACGAGCAAGGGCGCTTTGTCAACGAACTAGCCTTGTGCCGAAAGCGGGACGACTATCCGATGCTGTCGCCCCAGCGGATCGATTTCATGGACGTGGCGCCGGAACAGCTCGTCTCGGTCGCTGCGGCTCTGATTCCGTTTCTGGAGCACGACGACGCCAACCGCGCGCTCATGGGGAGCAACATGCAGCGGCAGGCCGTCCCACTCCTGTTCCCCGATGCCCCGCTGGTGGGCACCGGATTGGAGGAGCAGGTGGCACGGGATTCGGGCGCTGTGGTGGTGGCGCGGCGGGATGGCATCGTGAGCAAGGTCACGGCGGACGAGATCGTCGTCGACACCGGCCGCAAGCGCCGCGGTGCCAAAGAGAGCGGCGAGACCCCGCTCGCGCGGCTCATGCAACACGATCGCTACCGCCTGAAGAAGTTCTGGCGCACCAATCAGGACACGGCGATCAATCAGCGACCCCTGGTCCAAGTGAGTCAACAGATCACGGCTGGAGAGATCATTGCCGACGGTGCGGGGACCGAGAACGGCGATCTGGCGCTCGGTGCCAACGTGACCGTCGCGTTCATGCCCTGGTACGGGCACAACTTCGAGGACGCGATCGTCATCTCCGAGCGTCTCGTGAAGGACGACGTATACAGCTCCATCCACATCCAGGAGTTGGAACTCCACGTCCGGGATACCAAACGCGGTCAAGAGGAGATCACGCGGGAAATCCCCAACGTGTCCGAAGAAGCCCTCGTCGATCTGGATGAGCGCGGCATCATTCGGATCGGGGCTCACGTCAAGCCTGGGGATATCCTCGTGGGCAAGATCACGCCCAAGGGAGAGACGGAGCTTTCGCCGGAAGAGAAGCTGCTCACCGCGATTTTCGGAGAGAAAGCCAAGGACGTGAAAGACTCGTCGCTCAAGGTGCCGCCGGGCATGGAGGGCGTGGTCATCGACGTCAAGATCTTCTCCCGCGTAGAGGACCAGGTCGTCGAGAAGGATCGTGGTGAGCGCATTGGCGAGGTTCGCCAGCTCGAGTCCGAGGAGAAATCGCGTATCAGTTCCGCGCTGTTCGAGGAGCTGGGCGACTTGCTGCAAGGTCAATCGGTCGCCGTGATGCTCAAGAACGGCAGCGTGGAGGAGTATCTGCCCAAGGGGACGGCCCTCACCAAGATGCAGCTGGCCGAGGTGCAGTTTGCCGACGTGGACCTCAAGACGCTCCGGGTCGACGTGCCGGACGTGAACGAGAAGATCCGTGGGGCAATCGAGGCGGCCAATCGCGAGCGGGCACGCATCGAGGAGAAAGCGGAAGATCAGATCGACAAGATCCTCCAGCCGGACGAGTTGCCTCCGGGTGTCATTCAGTTGGTCAAAGTGTATCTGGCCCAGAAGCGCAAGATCGCCGTGGGCGACAAGATGGCGGGACGGCACGGCAACAAAGGCATCATCGCCCGAATCGTGCCCGAGGAAGACATGCCGTTTCTGCCCAACGGCGAGGCGGTCGACATCGTGCTGAACCCGCTCGGCGTGCCAAGCCGGATGAACGTGGGACAGATCTTGGAGACCCACCTGGGGTGGGCCGCGCGGATCCTCGGATTCAAGGCGGAGACGCCGGTCTTCCAGGGTGCCAACGAAGCCGAGATCGGCATTTTGCTCCGCATCGCGGGAATCCCGCGGGCCGGCCAAGCCCTCAAGCTCGAGACGAAGCCACCGGCGCTCGCCTTCGAAGCCGTGCGGACCCTGCTCACGGACCTGCATCGACTTCCCTCGAGCAACGGACACCGTCCCGATCTCGGTTCGATACGCATCGACGATCTCGCGAGCCGGGCCGCGACGCAGACCACCCGCGACGTGTTCCATGGCATCCGGGACTACTTGGAGAGCGCCGGGAAGGAGCTTGCCACCCGGCGACAAGCCGAGGCGGAACTGCAACGTGAGTTCCACCTGGCACGATTGGAGAGCGACGAAGAGCTCTCAAAGCAGGAAAAGGCCGCGCTCAAAGCAGGGCTCAAGGACGCGGACAAGCTGCTAGGGCTCTCGATCACCGAAGTCCTCGAGGCGGCTGGGCTTCCCGCGCTCGCGAGCGTGCTCGGTCCCAAGAGCGAAGCCGACGTCGATGCAGCGGTGGTCGAGCTCATGCGTACGGCCGGGCTCACGCCCACTGGCAAGTGTCGGTTGCGGGATGGACGAACGGGCGAGTGGTTTGCGTCGGAGGTGACCGTGGGGGCGCTCTACATGATGAAGCTGTCCCACTTGGTGGACGACAAGATCCACGCTCGGTCCATCGGCCCCTACAGCCTCGTCACGCAACAGCCGCTGGCCGGGAAGGCGCAGTTTGGTGGGCAACGGTTTGGTGAGATGGAAGTGTGGGCGCTGGAGGCGTACGGGGCCGCGCACACGCTCCAAGAGATGCTGACGGTGAAGTCCGATGACGTCAACGGACGGAGTCGGGTCTATGAGGCCATCGTCAAAGGCCAGAATCTGCCGGATCCCGGGATTCCGGAGTCCTTCAACGTCTTGGTGAAAGAGCTCCAGGCCCTGGGTCTGAAGGTCAACCTGGGCGTCACCGAGGACGGCGAGGAGTAGGAGACGACCGATGATCGATTTTCGCAGCGCACGCGATACCCGAGGCTCCAGCTTCGATTTCATTCGGATTCGCATCGCGAGCCCGGAGGAGATTCGCGGACCCCGCGACCCGAAGGAACGGGAGCGGCTGGCCCTGCAGGGTCAGCGCACCTGGTGGTCGTGGGGTGAGGTGACGAAGCCCGAGACCATCAACTACCGGTCGTTCAAACCGGAGAAAGATGGCTTGTTCTGCGAGCGCATCTTCGGGCCGGTCAAGGACTGGGAGTGTCACTGCGGTAAGTACAAGCGGATCCGGTACCGGGGGGTTGTCTGCGACCGATGTGGCGTCGAGGTCACGCTCTCGAAGGTCCGGCGGGAACGCATGGGCCACATCGAGCTGGCAGTGCCGGTGGCGCACATCTGGTTCTTCAAGACCCTGCCCAGTCCCATGGGCAATCTGCTCGACTTCACGCTCCGTGACCTCGAGCGCGTCATCTACTATACCAACTACGTCGTCATCGATCCGGGCGAGCAGGAGGTCAAGGAGCGAGAGCTGCTCGACGAGGAAACGTACCTCGAGCTCCGTGCCAAGGCGAAGGCGGAAAAAGACACCGCATTCAACGCGGACATCGGGGCACCAGCGGTGCGAGAGCTGCTGAACCGGCTCGATGTGGACAAGCTGTCCGAGGACCTCCGGAAGGGCATCGTCGACGAGACGAGCCAGCATCGCAAGAAGCAAATGCTCAAGCGGTTGAAGATCCTGGACGCATTCCGCAACTCCGGGGATACGGACGAGCGGAACAACCCAGCGTGGATGATCTTGGATGTGGTCCCCGTCATCCCGCCGGACTTGCGACCGCTCGTACCGCTCGACGGAGGGCGGTTTGCCACGAGTGACTTGAATGACCTCTATCGGCGGGTGATCAACCGGAACAACCGGTTGCAGAAGCTCATCCAGCATCGTGCGCCGGAGGTCATTCTGCGCAACGAGAAGCGGATGCTGCAGGAGGCCGTCGATGCATTGTTCGACAACGGTCGACGCTCGAAGGCCATCCGCGGACGGGGAAAGCGACCCCTGAAGTCGTTGTCGGACATGCTCAAGGGGAAACAGGGGCGGTTCCGGCAGAATCTCTTGGGCAAGCGGGTGGATTACTCCGGCCGATCGGTGATCGTCGTTGGACCGGAGCTCCGCTTGCATCAATGTGGTTTGCCGAAGACGATGGCGGTCGAGCTCTTCAAACCCTTCATCATTCACAAGCTCGTGGAGAAGGGCATTGCCGAGACCGTGAAGCGTGCCAAGAAGATCGTGGAGCGCGAGAGTCCTGAAGTGTATGAGATTCTCGAGGAGATCATTCACGATCATCCAGTCCTCTTGAACCGTGCCCCAACCCTGCACCGCTTGGGCATTCAGGCGTTCGAGCCGGTGCTGGTGGAGGGGAAAGCCATCCGGATTCACCCGCTCGTGTGCGCAGCGTTCAACGCGGACTTCGACGGCGATCAGATGGCGGTCCACGTTCCCCTGTCGTTCGAGAGCCAGCTGGAAGCGCGCGTGTTGATGATCTCCAGCAACAACATCCTGAAGCCGTCCGACGGTAAACCCGTCGCCGAGCCGAGTCAGGATATGGTGCTGGGTTGCTATTTCCTCACCAAGACGCCCGACGACTTCGAGGAGTTGATCAACGACGCACCGCGGGTCGGGTCGCTGGCCGAAGTGGAGAGCGCGGTCGCAGCGGGGCGGATGACGTTCCATTCACCCGTCCAGTTCTGGTACCAGCCGCCGCCAGAGGCCGAGGATCAGACCGGCGGGTGGATTCCCACCACGGCGGGCCGAGTCTTATTCAACAGTATTCTCCCGCGACAGGTCATTGCGGAGTGGGGCTTTCAGAACACCGTCACCCCCAAGCGGAGGCTTTCGCAACTGGTCTTCGAGTCCTACCGGTGCGGCGGATTGGCCGAGACGGTCCAATTCCTCGATCGCCTCAAGGAGTTCGGTTTCCGGTACGCGACCGTCGGGGGCGTATCGATTGGCGTCGAAGATCTGGAGATCCCGCCAGAAAAAGAGGACATTCTTAACGACGCCACGACGCGCGTAGAGCGATTCCAGAAAGCGTACGCCACCGGCCAGATCACCTTTGGCGAGCGGTACAACAAGGTGATCGATGCCTGGACTCACGCGAACAACGACATCGCGGAGGCGATGGTCCGCAACCTCGGCCGGGCGCGGCAAGGGTTCAATCCGGTGTACATGATGTTCGATTCGGGCAGCCGGGGGAGCCGGGACCAGATCCGTCAGCTGGCTGGGATGCGAGGTCTGATGGCCAAGCCGCAGAAGAAGCTCACCGGTGGGATCGGTGAGGTGATCGAAAGCCCCATCCGGTCGAACTTCCGCGAAGGCCTCTCGGTGCTCGAGTACTTCATCTCGACTCACGGTGCTCGGAAAGGTCTGGCCGACACGGCGCTCAAAACCGCCGACGCCGGGTATCTCACCCGTCGCCTCGTTGATGTTGCACAGGACGTCACGGTTACCGAGGAAGACTGCGGGACGATTCTCGGGCTCGAGATTTCAGCGCTCAAAGAGGGCGAAGATATCATCGAGCCACTGCGGGAGCGTATCGTGGGCAACGTCGCGGCCGACGACGTGTTCGATCCGCACGAACGCGACGAACACGGCGATCCCAAGTTGCTGATCGCCGCCGGCAGCCTGATCGATGAGGAAACCGCCGCCGGCATCGAGGATTCGGGCATCGAAAAGGTCAAGATCCGCTCGGTCCTCACCTGTGAGGCGCGACGCGGCATCTGCCGGATGTGTTATGGCCGTAACCTGGCCACCATGCAGATGGTGGATCTCGGAGAGGCGGTCGGTATTCTGGCCGCTCAGTCGATTGGTGAGCCGGGAACGCAGCTCACACTGCGAACATTCCACATTGGCGGAACGGCCGCCCGTATCGCCGAACAGACCGCGCGGAAGACCAAGCTGGAGGGCGACCTCAGTTACGGCGAACGCCTCCAGGTGGTGGAGGTCCCGGACGAGAACAAGAGCAAGATCGTGACGGGCTACGACGGCGAGCTGATTCTAAAGGACCCCGACGGTCACGTGCGCTCGAGGTTTCAAGTCCCGTTGGGGGCCACGCTCAAGGTGCACGACGGAGACCACGTCAAGCGGGACAGCCTCTTGTTCACGTGGGATCCGTACAGCAATCCCATCATCACGGACGTTCCGGGCCGGGTCCGGTTCGTGGACATCATCGAGGACGAGACGGTTCGAGAGGAGCTCGACGAGATTACGGGGCTGCGGCAGCGGGTCATCGTGGAGGATCGCGAAAAGAAACTGCACCCGCACATCGAGATCGTCCAAAAGAAGGGTGACAAAGAACGGAGGATTCGGGACTACGTCATCCCCGAAGGTGCACAACTGACCGTTGAGGATGGCGAAAACGTACACGCCGGGCGCACGCTGGCCAAGATCTCGCGGGAGGCGTACAAGACCCGGGATATCACCGGCGGGCTGCCGCGCGTCGCGGAGCTGTTCGAGGCCCGACGTCCCAAAGACCCGGCCACCATCTCCGAAATCGATGGAGTGGTCAAGTTCGGAGACATCAAACGAGGCAAGCGGGAGATCTTCGTGCACCCCGACGCCGGCGAGCCCCAGCTCTACGAAGTGCCCGCCGGGAAACACCTTCGCGTCCACGAAGGTGACAAGGTTCGGGCTGGCGACCGGCTGACCGAGGGTCCCGTCAACCCGCACGACATTCTGCGGATCAAGGGTCCCCGCGCCGTCCAGGAGTATCTCCTGAATGAAGTGCAGGAGGTGTACCGGCTCCAGGGTGTGAAGATCAACGACAAGCACATTGGCGTCATCGTCCGTCAGATGCTGCAAAAAGTGCGGGTGCTCGACCCCGGGGATACGGATTTCTTGGAAGGCGAGAACGTGGACAAGGTGGTCTTCCGGGAGAAGAACGAACGCGTCGTGGTCAAGGGTGGGAAGCCATCCACGAGCGAGCCGTTGCTCCTGGGTATCACGAAGGCGTCGCTCACGACCCAGTCGTTCATCTCGGCCGCCTCCTTCCAGGAGACCACCCGCGTGCTGACCGACGCGGCCATCCGCGGGGCCCGGGATGATCTCTTGGGTCTCAAGGAGAACATCATCATCGGGCACCTGATCCCAGCCGGCACGGGGATCTACCGGTATTCCGAGATCGAAATCGAGCCACCGGCGGGGTTCGAGGCACCGGCGCCTCCCGAGGTCGAGGAGACCGAGGGTGCGCCCAGCCCGTTTGTCGCCCCCCCAGCCAAGGAACCGGCCGAGGCGGAAGCCTAACCGTCCCAGGCCCCTCGAGCTGGCGGGGGGGTGAAGTGGCAGAAGATGGGCCGGCCCTTGACGTTAGGGGTCGGCCCCTCTACGTTCCCTAGGCTATGGCCGATCCGTTTGTGTGATTGGCTGCCCGAGTTTTTTGCGAGTGTCATGCCGACGATCAACCAGTTAGTCCGTCAGGGACGTAAAGCGGTTCCCAAGGTCGAGAAAGCGCCCGCGCTCAAGGGAAATCCCCAGAAGCGCGGGGTGTGTACGCGGGTGTATACCACCACCCCCAAGAAGCCCAACTCGGCGCTCCGGAAGGTGGCCCGGGTCCGGCTGACCAATGGGTTCGAGGTGACGAGCTACATCCCGGGGGAAGGACACAACCTCCAGGAGCACAGCATCGTCTTGATTCGGGGCGGACGGGTGAAGGATCTGCCCGGTGTGCGCTACCATATCATCCGGGGCACGCTGGACGCGGCCGGCGTGGCGGACCGCAAACAGAGTCGGTCCAAGTACGGGGCCAAGAGGCCCAAATGAGCCGGCGGCAACGAGCGATCCGGCGTCCTGTCCCGGCTGACCCGCGGTATGACAGCCAGACGGTCACGAAGTTCTTGAACAAGCTGATGTACGACGGAAAAAAGTCGACGGCTGAAGGCATTTTCTACAGCGCCATGGATCTGATCGAGCAACGCACGGGTCAGCCGGGCGTGCAGGTGTTCAAACAGGCGGTGAACAACGTCAAGCCGGTGTTGGAGGTCAAGAGCCGGCGCGTGGGCGGCGCCACTTATCAGGTCCCGGTGGAGGTCCGCCCGGATCGCCGCACGTCACTGGCCATGCGGTGGATCATCGGGTTCACCCGCAGTCGCAGTGAGAAATCGATGCCGGAGCGACTGGCGGCGGAGCTGATTTCCGCCTCCAAGGGTGAGGGCAACGCGATCAAGAAGAAAGAGGATACGCACCGGATGGCGGAGGCGAACCGCGCCTTTGCGCACTACCGGTGGTAGCGTAGATAAGTGTGAGGTGCGAGGGGATGGGGTAGCCGAGCACGTGGCGGCCCCAAGCCGAGCGCCTCGAACCGGAAACCTCTAAACGATATCCGGAGCCGCCCCCGCGGGCGCCCGGCGGTGCAGGGTTGAGACCCGGCCGAATGCGGAGCGAGACCTGTCCTGCCTCAAGGATGACGGTCGCCCCGCTTTTGTACTGCCCTGCAAGGCAGGCGTACCAGGAACCCGACGTGTGAGCGGAAGTGCATACAGCAATGCCTAGAACAACGGCGCTCGATAAAATTCGGAATATCGGCATCATGGCCCATATCGATGCCGGGAAGACGACTACGACCGAACGCATTCTGTATTACACCGGGCGGACGTACAAACTCGGTGAAGTGCACGAAGGCACGGCGACGATGGACTGGATGGAGCAGGAACAGGAGCGGGGAATCACGATCACCTCCGCCGCGACCTTCTGCCAATGGCAGCGGTTCGACGAGCTGTTCCAGATCAACATCATCGATACGCCGGGTCACGTGGACTTCACGGTCGAGGTGGAGCGTTCCCTGCGTGTCTTAGATGGTGCCGTGGCCATTCTGGATGCGGTCGCCGGTGTGGAGCCCCAGACCGAGACGGTCTGGCGGCAGGCGGACCGATACGCGGTCCCGCGGATCGTGTTCGTGAACAAGATGGATCGCATCGGAGCGGACTTTGACCGGTGTCTCTCCATGATTCGCGAGCGGCTTGGCGCCAAGGCCCATCCCGTACAGTACCCGCTGGGTGGGGGTGAGCTGTTTACGGGACTCATCGACGTGATCCGGGAAGTCGAAGTCGTTTACGACGAGGAGTCTTTGGGCGTCAAATGGGTGGAGGGTTCGATTCCGGACGCGTTCCGTGAGAAGATCGCGCAGCTCCGGCACGACCTTATCGAGGCGGCGGTGGAGCACGACGAGGAGCTACTCCACAAGTACCTCGAGGGTCAGGAGCTCACCGAGGAGGAAATCCGTCGCGCCATTCGGAAAGCGACAGTTGCAGGCGATCTGGTTCCGGTGTTCTGCGGCGCCTCGTTCAAGAACAAGGGCGTGCAGCGTCTCTTGGACGGGATTATCGACTTTCTGCCAAGTCCGATCGAAGTGCCGCCGGTGAAGGGGCACCTGCCACACCACGACGAGACGTTCGTTGAGCGGAAACCGTCGGACGATGAGCCCTTCAGCGCGCTGGCGTTCAAGATTGCCACCGACCCGTATGTTGGGAAGCTGACCTTTTTCCGAGTGTACTCCGGCGTGCTCCAGTCTGGGTCGTACGTGTATAACTCGACGAAGGACCGTAAGGAGCGAATCGGCCGTCTCCTGCAGATGCATGCGAACAAGCGGGAGGAGATTTCCGAGGTCCGGGCGGGAGATATCGCGGCCGCCATTGGGCTCAAAGAGACGCGCACGGGTGATACGTTGTGCGACGTCGGTGACCCGATCATTCTCGAGATCATGCGCTTCCCGGAGCCGGTGATTTCGGTGGCCATCGAACCGCGCACCAAGGCAGACCAGGACAAACTGTCTGCGGCCCTGCAAAAATTGTCGGAAGAAGATCCCACGTTTCACGTCCGATCCGACCAGGAGACCGGCCAGACCATCATCTCCGGCATGGGCGAGCTGCACTTGGAGATTCTGGTGGACCGGATGAAGCGGGAGTTCAAGGTGGAGGCCAACGTTGGCCGCCCGCAGGTGGCGTACCGGGAAACGGTGCGAGAGCGCGTGGAGGAAGTCGAGGCCAAGTTTGTCCGGCAGACCGGTGGTCGCGGGCAGTACGGACACGTGGTGATCAATCTCGAGCCCACCGAGCCGGGAACGGGATTCCTTTTCGAAGACAAGATTGTCGGCGGTGTGATTCCCCGGGAGTTCATTGGCCCCGTGGAGAATGGCATCAAGGAGGCGTTGGAGAACGGTGTGTTGGCCGGGTATCCGGTGGTCGACGTACGGGTGGAATTGGTGGACGGGAGCTATCACGACGTCGACTCCAGCGAAATGGCGTTCAAGATCGCGGGGTCGATGGCGTTCAAGGAAGCGGCGAAGCGAGCAAAGCCGGTGCTTCTCGAGCCCGTGATGGACGTGGAGGTGGTGACGCCGGCCGAGTATATGGGAGACGTCATGGGTGATCTCAACAGCCGGCGGGGCCGGATTGGCGGGATGACCCAACGGAGTGAGGCGCAGGTCATAGGGGCCAGCGTCCCGCTCGCCGAGATGTTTGGCTACTCGACGACCTTGCGTTCCACGAGTCAGGGTCGCGCGGTGTATTCGATGCAGTTCTCACACTACGCTGAGGTGCCGAAACAGAAGGCGGAAGAGATCATTAGCAAGGGATAGAGCGTCCCGACCATTGAGCTTTACGACACGAGGACACGACCATGGCGAAGGCGAAGTTTGAGCGGACGAAGCCGCATGTGAATGTGGGGACGATTGGGCATGTGGATCATGGGAAGACGACGTTGACGGCGGCGATCACGTTGGTGCAGTCGAAGAAGGGGTTGGCGGATTTTGTGGCGTTTGACTCGATTGACAAGGCGCCGGAGGAGAAGGAGCGGGGGATTACGATTGCGACGGCGCATGTGGAGTATCAGTCGGAGGCGCGGCACTATGCGCACGTGGATTGTCCGGGGCATGCGGATTATGTGAAGAACATGATTACGGGGGCGGCGCAGATGGATGGGGCGATTTTGGTGGTGAGTGCGGCGGACGGGCCGATGCCGCAGACGCGGGAGCATATTTTGTTGGCGCGGCAGGTGAATGTGCCGTACGTGGTGGTGTTTTTGAACAAGGTGGACATGGTGGATGATCCGGAGTTGTTGGAGTTGGTGGAGTTGGAGGTGCGGGAGTTGTTGAGCAGTTATGAGTTTCCGGGGGATGAGATTCCGGTGATCAAGGGGTCGGCGTTGCAGGCGTTGGAGCATCCGGAGGATGGGGAGAAGACGGCGTGCATTCAGGAGTTGATGGAGGCGTTGGACAGCTACATTCCGGTGCCGGAGCGGGAGGTGGACAAGCCGTTTTTGATGCCGGTGGAGGATGTGTTTTCGATTACGGGTCGCGGGACGGTGGCGACGGGGCGGATTGAGCGGGGGCGGGTGAAGGTGCAGGAGGAGGTGGAGTTGGTGGGGTTTGGGGCGGACAAGAAGACGGTGGTGACGGGGGTGGAGATGTTTCGGAAGTTGTTGGACGAGGGGGTGGCGGGGGACAACGTGGGGTTGTTGTTGCGGGGGGTGGCGAAGGAGGAGATTGAGCGGGGGATGGTGTTGGCGCAGCCGAAGTCGGTGACGCCGCACACGGGGTTTGAGGGGGAGGTGTACGTGTTGACGAAGGAGGAGGGGGGCCGGCACACGCCGTTTTTCAAGGGGTATCGGCCGCAGTTTTACTTTCGGACGACGGATGTGACGGGGTCGGTGGAGTTGCCGG
>JBFJCP010000052.1:0-16379 GCA_041615815.1 Gemmatimonadales bacterium
GCTGAACTCGCCGATGGCGCGGACCAGTCCCCATCCCGCCGCGGGCTCCGAGCCCCTCCCCGGCTCCGCCGCGTAGGCGAATACCAGCACTCGCGGCCGGCGGCCGGAGGGCGTAGGAAACGGTCTGCGAGCGGCGACGCGCTCGGACTGCAGGCTCTGCTGCAACAAGCGGGCAACCTGCCGTTCGCTTCTCAGACCCACGTCGGGACGATCCCGCACGCGCTCCTCCCAAAAACGCACCGCCTCGGGAAATGGCCAGCGGCGGCCCGTCTGCTTTGCAAGCGCTGCTACCGTGGCCCGGTACAATATCTCGTCGGCTCCGGGTGGACCCCACCCCGCGTCCTCCCAGTCGAACAAGGCCAGCTTACCACCCGGTAGCTGCCGGAGATTCCACGGCGTGAAGTCGCCGTGCATGGGCCGCCAGTGGGAAGGTGTATCCGGTGCGCGCGGGAGATCGGCCAGGGCATGGTCGATCTCCGTCAAGATCAGGGAGAGTGGAGGGAAGCGCGGCGCGCGATGCGGCGCGGCCGGCAGCGGAGTCACGATCAGGTAGTTCCATCCGTCTTGCTCGCCCACTGCGATGGGCCGTGGCGCCTCGAAGGACGTGGGCGAGAAGCGATTCACCGCGGTCAAACCGCGGAACTCGTTGTCGAACGCCTCGCCACTTCCCTGCCGCAGCTTGATCAGTGCTACCGGCTCCCCGCTCCTGAGGGCCAGCAGACTGAGCCCCGCCCGGCCCGCGGGCCGGCGCAGGTAGGCCGCGAAGCCGTCGAACTCACCAATCCGCTCCCGCCACTGGCGCTCGAGCTCTGCCCACGTCTCCACCGGCATCGGCGGCTGCCACGACCTCGCCAGCCCCCTGAGGGGCACCGATCCCAGCCACTTCACGATCCACCACGCCACCCGATGCGCCCACACGGCCCGGGCGCGGCACGGCGTGTACATCGCCAACCCCGCCAGCGCGGCCGCGCGGGACGACGTGGGGATCTTGAGATGACCCCAGACGGGAGGGAAATCGATGAATTTCGGTGTCACGGAGTGGTCACGCCGAAGGCCGCGCGAAAGAAAAAAGGCCACAGCATCGCGCTAACCTAACACGGCGTAACGCCGCCGTTAAGATCGCCTCCGAGCACACGTTGCGATGGCGCGCGACCAGTCTCCGGCCGATCGCCGGCCACGGACGCAGGCGACTACGCTCCACGGCAACGTGAATCAGTACTCATATCCAAACAGCCCGAAGGGCACGTTGATACGGAATGGGCCCGTACGGAGATCGATCTCCGCATCTGCGCCGTTCCTGGCGACGACCGTGACACCTAAGGACAGCACGAACACCAACATACCGCCGGCCAACACGACCTGCTGCGGCATTTCGAAATCGAGGGAATCGCTGAAGGGAGTCAGCTCATCGAAGAACACGTACCCGTACGAGCCCTCACCGCGTGCACTCCTCTCGAGGATGGTCTGATCCGGAAGCTGGGCTACGCCCTCGAGCCCTCCAGTGGGCGAAAAATTGAACACGTTCATTGCGGCCGCGCATTCGGCGGCGGCTTCACTCTGACCGGAACACCCCGGCGGAGGAATCTCCAGCTGCCATCCACCATTGGCCTGGAGCACCATGGAACCGCTGATCGTGGCGTCCACACTGCTCTGCCACGAGAAGAGAAAGTCGATGAACAGCGTCATCGCGCCAAAACCACCACCGCCCGTGTTCACGCTCAAATCGACATCCGCAGTATTGGAGAAGAACCCGGCTTGCGTCACCAGCTGCTGTGTTCCCGCCGTGTTCACGTTGCCAAAGAAGCTCTGAAACAGACCCGACGACGAAATGTCGTCCGCTCTGGCCAATATCAGAACGCCCGTGGGATTGCCGCGAAAATCCTTCAAGGACTTCGCTCGCCGCTTGAACGCGCTGATGCGTTTCGCCTGCCGCTTGGCACGGGCCTTCGCGCTCGTCACAACCCTGCGGCGTTGTTCACGGGAGAACTTGGCCATCGACGCCGCATCCCGCTGTTGTAGCTTGTCGATGAGCTCGGTATCGATGTCCAAAGCTCTGGCCGCCTTCTGGAACAGCTTGTCTCGCTGCCGCGACACCACGTTCGATCGTCGCGCGTTGTACGCGAGGTTACGCAGCTGGTTCTGCGTTGCAGCCTTCCGCGCACTCTGAAGCTCGGCGTGCGCACTCCGGATGATCTTCCGTTTGAGATCCTTTTGCATTCTGGTTCCTCCGCGTGACGGGTGAGTCTGCTACGTCGCGTTTTGCGCTTCGGACCCCACCCCGGCAACTCGCTACGCATCCGGCCCCACTGCCATACTGAGATGTGCATGCGGAGCCACTGACACGCCAGGACGTGACCGGCCCCCACCTTGCGCCTCGGCCGCACCCCCCACATCGTCCGCGCTCGCCTTCCGCGAAGGGACCCGCAAAGGATCGCTCCCTACCCCTAACCCCGACCCCCATGCCCACACTGATCCCAGCCCCCACAATCATCCACGCCCCCGGGACACCACCCAAGGAGATCCACGAGTACGTGGGACGGGTGAACTCGAAGCACGAGGCGGTGAG
Organism: Gemmatimonadales bacterium; assembly: GCA_041615815.1. Classification (GTDB taxonomy): domain Bacteria; phylum Gemmatimonadota; class Gemmatimonadetes; order Gemmatimonadales; family GWC2-71-9; genus JBDHDH01. The sequence goes on from JBFJCP010000052.1 coordinate 2,567, forward strand.
CGTGGCGCACATGCGCGCCCCGGGCGGATGGAAAGAACCTGGACAACGACCCGACTTTCGCGAGATCACCGTTGTGCTGCTGGGCCTCCTACGGGTCGAGCACGACAACGGGACCATGGACGTGCGCGCCGGACAGGCGGTGATCACCGAGCCCAATGAATGGATCCGCTACAGCACGCCGGAGCCGGAAGGGGCCGAGTATGTCGCGATCTGTCTGCCGGCGTTCTCGCTGGAGGGGGCGAGGCAGGATCCGGAGTAAGGTCGGGGGGGAATCAGGCGATCGGCGGCCGGCGACAGGGAATGAGGCGACAGGAGCCACAACCCTTCAGTCACCGGCTACACCACCCAACCTCTTTTTCCAGAGTCACTTAGCCAACCATGCGCCATCAGGTTTCTTGCCGCCTCCCCGTACCTACCGGTAGGTTTAGGGTCCCCCCAATTCGACCCGTCTGCGTGGAGGTTCCAGCCGCAGCCCGACACTTCCGCGGAGACGGAGTCATCCCGCTCTCCAGGAGGTGCCCTGTGAGATCAACCCTCTTTCTTTTCACCGCAGCGTTGGCGAGCGCACTCGTCCTGACCGTGGCCAGCGCGGGCCCAGCCGTGGCCCAGCAAGGAATTATCCGCGGCACCGTGACGAGTACGGATGGAACCCCGCTCCGCAGCGCCAGCGTAGCCATCGTGGGGACGGCGCGCGACGTCAGAACCGATGAGCAGGGTCGTTACGAGCTCTCCGTCCCGCCGGGAACCCATACCGTACGGGCGCGGCTCATCGGCTATGAGGCTGCGGGACGACAGGTCACGATCGCGGCGGGGGCTACGGTCACCGTCGACTTCCAGCTGGCCACCGGCGCCCTACTGATCGACGCGGTCGTCATCGTCGGCTCCCGCACCACCCGCACCGCCACCGAGACACCGGTCCCGGTGGACGTGATCCCGGCAGCCCAGATCCGGGAGAGTGGTGCCACCGAAGTGAACCAGATCCTCCACGTTGCAGCCCCGTCGTTCAACGCATCCTACCAGACCATCTCCGACGGTACGGACCACGTGAATCCCGCCAGCCTGCGGGGGCTCGGCCCGGACCAGGTGCTGGTGCTGGTGAACGGCAAACGCCGCCACAAGAGCGCGCTGCTCCACGTAAACGGGACGTTCGGACGCGGCACCGTGGGCGTGGATCTCAACGCCATTCCGCCCGCCGCGATCGAACGGATCGAAGTGCTGCGCGACGGGGCGGCGGCGCAGTACGGCTCGGATGCCATTGCCGGTGTGATCAACATCGTGCTGAAAGAGCAAACGGGCGAGGTGGAGATCAACTCGCAAGCCGGGGTGACGGGCGAGGGAGACGGCGAGCAGGTGCGGACCGACGTGAACTTCGGATTCCCCATCGGCGGCGACGGCTTCCTGAACGTCACGGCGGAATACCTGGACATCGGCCGGACGGACCGGTCCGATCCGTGGCAGGGAGACATCTTCCCCGGTATTTCGGGCACGACGGAGACGGATGCCGAGTTGGCAGCGCGGGGTCTCACCCGGCAGGACTTCAGCATGAAGACCGGCCAGGGATCCACCACCGCCGGCATGGTCTTCTTCAACGGCAGCCTTCCCCTCACGGGAAACTCGGATTTCTACGCGTCCGGCGGCATCTCGCACCGCAATGGCGAAGCCACCGGCTTCTACCGGCTTCCCGACTCCGAGGCGCGAGTGGTCCCCGAGATCTTCCCCAACGGGTTTCTGCCGCAGATCCACACCCAGGTCTTCGACGGCTCCTTCACCGCGGGCGCGCGTGGTACCACACGGGGCTGGGACCTGGATCTGAGCGTCACACACGGGCGTAGCTCGTTCCAATTCAACATCGAGAACAGCAACAACGCCTCGATGGGCACGTCGAGTCCCACCACGTTCGACGCGGGTCGGCTGAACTTCCAGCAGTCCGTAGGGAATTTCGATGCGGTCAGGTTGATCGACACCAAGGGCGCCCTGCGGTCGCTCTCGTTCGTGGCGGGCGGCGAGTTCCGCGTCGAGAACTACCGCATCGATGCCGGCGAGGAGGCTTCCTACATCCTCGGCAACGGCGGCGACATTCCGGGCGTCGACTTCGATACGACGTCGTCCGGCTCTCCCAAGGCGCCGGGATCGCAGGTGTTCCCCGGCTTCCAGCCGGCCAACGAGGTCAACCGCTACCGCAACAGCATCAGTCTGTACGGCGGGTTCGAGATCCAGGCCACGGACGAGTTTCTGGTCGACGTCGGCGGCCGGTTCGAGAGCTTCAGCGACTTTGGCGAGCGCCTGACGGGCAAGCTGGCCACCCGTTACGAGGTGACCCCGGGCTTCGCCCTTCGCGGCGCCGTGAGCACGGGATTCCGCGCTCCGTCACTCCACCAGGCCTGGTTCAACAACGTGAGCATTCAATTCCTGATCGATCCGGCCACCGGGGGCCTCGAGCCCAGCCGGGTATTGACCAGCAACAATCAGAGCCGGGTGACCAAGGCGTTCGGCGTGCCGGACCTCAAGGAAGAGACCTCCGTGAACGTGAGCGCAGGATTCACGGCACGGCCCACGAGCAACTTCTCGATCACGGCGGACTTCTACTTCGTGAAGATCGACGATCGCATCGTGCTGACCAGTCGATTCAGCGATGGCGATCCCACGGTGGCGCAGATCCTGGCGCCGTTCCAGCGCGACGGGGTGAGTACGGCACAGTTTTTCGCCAACGCCGTGGACACCGAAACCAAGGGGTTGGACATCGTCGCGAACTACACCACCCCGCTGGGTCTCGGCACGTTGACGCTGACCGGCGCGGCGAACTTCTCGGACACGAAGGTCACGGCCACCAACGTCCCCTCCACGATGCAGGCGATCTTCGCCGGGAGCGGCTTCGACGTGGAAACCACGCTGTTCAACCGGGAGGAAGAGAACCGGTTGGAGACGGCCCTGCCTCGCCAGAAGGGCTCGGTGTCCGCACGGTACGCGGTGGATCGCTTCACCATAGGCTGGCGCGCCAATTACTACGGCAAGATCTTCTACCGTCCCACGGACATCGACAACGACGAGACATTCAGCGCCAAGACGTTGTTCGATCTCGACGTGTCCTACGAGGTGACGAGCGGCGTCCGGCTCACGGTGGGTGCGAACAACCTGTTCAATACCTTTCCGGATCCGCACACGAAGGACTCGAACCTCTCCTGCGGAGCGGCCACCTGTGACGGAATGGGACGGTTCCGCTACAGCCGGCGGGTCACCCAGTTCGGGATGAACGGCGGCTTCTACTACGGGAGGATTTCGTTGACGTTGTAGGACAGGGAGCCGGGAGCGGGGAGCGGGAGTGAAAGCTGGATCGCGGCGACAGGTCCGCCTCGAGATCCGGCTCACTGCTCCCCGCTCCCCGCTCCCTGTTTGCCCGCCACCACCAACGACCGGAGCAGCAATCCTTCGTCGATCCCTTCCAGCATGCGGCGCTTCTTCTGCTGTTCCTCCTCGAAGGCGTGCGGTCCCTCGGCCACGCGCAACTCGTCTTCCACTTCTCCGCGCGCCCGCAGGATGGCCTCGCAGGTGGTCCGGAACAGCGGGGTGACATCCTCCACCAGGATTACGGAGAAGCCGACCGAGCGCGCGAGGTCATCGGGCGACGCCGCGGCAGCGGTGGCCGAGGGCCCCAGCTCGTTGGCCCTTCGTTGAGCGGTCGCACTCAGGCCCTTTGGCGTATGAATGACATACCCCGCCATCCGGCCGCCCGGCCCGAGCACGCGATGGCATTCTCTCAGCACGGAGAGCTTGTCCGGAATTCAGCAGAACACGTCCGCGTGCACGAGTGCGTCGAACCGGTTCGACCCCAACGGCAGCGCGCGGCCATCGGCGACGACGGCGTGCGCCCTGTCCTGAGCTCCGCCGGCTGCGAGCTGGCCTTTGGCTGCCTTGAGTGCATCGAACGGGATATCGCTGGAGACCAGACGGCATGCGCTCAGCGCGGCGAGATGAGAGCCGGGCCAGCCTCGTCCGGCGCCCACATCCAGCAACGAGCTATCATGAGACAAGCCGAGATGCGTGCCGAGCGCTCCGGCCTGCTCCACCGTCGTGTACCCGTTGAGCCCCACCTCGTGGCCGAGCACGGCACGCTCGACGTGTTTGGCGGCGTCCGACACGGGACGACCGTACTCCTCGAGGAAACGCTCCAGGTTGTCCTGCTCGTCGAGATGGCGCGGCATGGTGAGACTCCCCTCGAGGGCCGTCGCGACGCTGTCTGGCCCCTTCTAAGATGCGCATTCTCCCTTGAGAAGGCGCAAGGGGTGGTCGGGAGGGATCACGAGACGAAGGTCAGGTGTCGGGTCTCGGGAGTCAGGTGTCAGGGACGGGCGAAGATGACAGGCGACAGGCTACAAGTAAGGGAACAGGCGAACCTGTGCGCGGACCCCCGGCCACCGATCCGCCGTTCCGCCGACCTGTCGCACACGAGCCACACTCGCTCTGGCCCGATAGTTGAAGCATTTAGCACGAGATAATCCTTTTACAAATCGACACCATGTGGACCGCTAGCCACAATCGGTCGCGCCGCGCCCTCGGGACCGAGGCCCGAATCGCCACATGAAGCTGGTCGAAGTTCGGGTCCGTAAGTTTCGGAATATCCTCGACTCGGGGTCCGTGCCCATCCAACCGGATATCACCTGCCTCGTTGGCAAGAACGAGTCGGGGAAGACCGCGTTGTTGCACGCACTCTACCGGTTGCACCCCGATCGCCCCAACGCCGAATTCTCGGTGGCCCACCAATACCCCGCCTGGTTCGAGAAGCGCGACCGCCTGAAGGGCGAGGCGCTCGAGAAACTGCGCCCCATCCTCGCCGCCTTCGAGCTCGAAGATCACGACGTGAGCGTGCTCGAAGAAGTGTTCGGCCCGGGCATCCTGCGATCGGATCGCGTGGTGGTGGCCAGGGACTACGGCGGACAGATCTGGTATTCCCTCGAGATCGACGACGCCGCCTTCGTCCGACACCTCCTCTCGGCCGTGCAGCTTCCCAAAGAGACGGACGAGCGACGATCGCGCATCAGCTCGATCGATGGACTGCGACACTTCATCCACGACCTCAGAACGGGACGAGTCTCCGGCCGCGAGCTGGGCTCGATGCGGAGGGAGATCGCGGACGATCTCGAGTCACAATTGAACGCGTCCCTGGGCGGCCGCAAACTGCTCGATGCGGTTCGCTTCGCGCTGGAGCCGCTGATCCCCAAGTTCCTCTACTTCAGTGCTTACAGCAGCCTGCCCTACGCGGTGGACATTCGCCGAATCATGTCCGCCGATCCCGCCACCCTGGACGACGATGAGCTGACCGCGCTCGCGCTCCTCAAGCTCGCCTCCGCGGACGAAACGTATCTCCAGAACGGCGACTACGAACGCCGAACCCGAGAACTGGAGTACGTGGCAAACGCGATCACGGACGATGTACTGAAGTATTGGAGCCAAAATCCCCTGCTGCGCGTGAAGCCGGACATCACGCAGCGCATCGAACAGACCCTGGAGGGCGACACGGTCCTCAAGGAAGAGCTCAAGATCCGCATCTGGGACGAGCGACACTCCCTCTCCCTGCCCTTCAACGAGCATTCCACCGGCTTTCGATGGTTCTTCTCGTTTCTCGCAGCCTTCTCGGCGTACGAGCACAGCGCCGAGCCCCTCGTGATCTTGCTGGACGAGCCGGCGCTCGGCCTCCACGCGCGCGCACAACGGGACTTCCTGCGTTTCCTGGAGGAGCGGCTCGCGCCCCGGTGCCAGGTCATCTACACCACGCACTCCCCGTTCATGGTGCAACCCGGAAGGCTCGATCGCGTGCGGTTGGTGGAAGATCGGGGAAAAGAGTTGGGTGCGATGGTTTCCGCGGAGGTGACGAGCGCCGATCCGGATACCCTGTTTCCGCTCCAAGGTGCGCTCGGCTTCGACATGGCACGGCATCTGTTCACGGGACCGCACAAACTCGTGGTCGAGCGAACGTGCGACTTCACCTATCTCACCGTGCTATCCGACTACCTGCGCCAACTCCCCGGTAGGACCGCGCTCGACGAACGGTGGACCATCGTGCCCGTGGGCGGAGCGGACCTCGTCCCCGCGTTCGTGGCACTCGTGGGCAATCAGGTGGACGTCACGGTCCTGATCAACGCCCGCAAGCAGGGCCACCGCATGCTCTCGGCGCTGACGACCCAGGGTATCCTCCAGGTGAATCGCGTTATCAGCATCGGGCAGGTGGTGGGAGCGAGGTTCGGTCACATGGAAGATGTGTTCGAACCCAACGATTACCTGGCGCTGTACAATCGCGCCTTCGACAAGAACTGGAAGTTCAACGATCTCGACGGCGGCGGAACGATCGTGTATCGGATCGCGCGGAAGGAAGAAATTTCGAGCTTCGATCACGGGCGGCCGGCCGAGGAGCTGCTGCGCCACCGTGAGGAGATCATGGCGCAGCTCTCAGCCGAAACGCTCGACCGGTTCGAGGCGCTGTTCAAGGTGCTGAACGCCACGCTGCCGTCGAACACCTTTCAGATCGAGACGGACGCGGGCGTTGCATAGGCTGGGCACCTGTTGGGCGACCGGTCGACAGGTGTTGCGGAGGGGCGGCGGATAGATCCCTGGCGAGAAGGCCGCTCGTGTAGTCCACACAGTCCCAACGCTCCATCGCGCATTGCACCACAACGAGACGCCGGAACCCGGCGAACATCGTCGTACCTGCGATCTCCCCATCCTCCAAGGTGAATCCGCACGCTTGGGTTGTGATCCGGTCAGCAGCTGTCGCCGTTCCGCGTCCGCGATCGACGATCCGCGACCGTTACGATTCGTCCACGAACCGCGACACAGTGACCGTCAACTCGTCATCGGCCACATTGAGTGCACCGTCGAGCTCGATCCTGGTGGGATAGCCGAGCTGGACGTGGTAGTCGACCTCGAGCACCGCGGCCTGATTGGCAATCGCACGTTCGATGATATCGAAGAGATCCTCGACCGTGTCGAAGAAGTCGAACAACTGCGCTTCGACGGCCGAGCCGTCCCGTAGGTCGATTACGGCCACGATCAGACCGTCGCGCACTTGGATCTCGTGGGGACCCGCGAACCCGCAGAAGCACCCACGATCCACCTGATAGGTGTAATCCACGATTCCGGCCGCCTGCCAGCGGCTCCGATTGACCTGTAACTCCCCGCCCTCTCCTACCCCGAGGATGCCACCGGAGCACCCCGCGGAAGCGAGCGAGAGGACGATCGCACCCACTGATTTCAGACCCAAGCGCTTCATAGCCCCTCGAAATGGCCAAAGCCTCATTTGTGTATACCCCACAAGCGCGCCCGGCGTCACTGGGGCAGGGAGCGGGGGCAGGGGGCAGGGGGCAGGAACGGCGGATAGCCAAGAGGTGCCTCGCGCAGCACGACACTCCTCACAGAGTTCACCGTGTACTTGACGTTATTTAGCGTTAAGACTAAATATTATCCACATCTTTTGAGAGGCTGGAAATGGCGAGGAAGCGTGAGCCGAAAGCTCGCCTGGATGCGTACGAAGCCGTCTTCACCGCATTGGCCCACCCAACTCGGCGACGGATTCTGCTGACCCTCAACTTCGAGGGCGGCTCGATGAGCGCGGGCGAGATCGCCGCGATCTTCGAGCACGCATGGCCAACAATCACGCGGCATCTCAGGGTGCTGGTGTCCGCCGGGCTGCTCCACTCCGAGCGGGACGGTCGCTCACGCGTCTATCGCATCGACCGGCGACGACTGGACCTCGTTCGGGACTGGCTGGGGTGGTTCTCGAAGGACCCCGGCTGACCGATCGCAATCCACGGGAGGACGTCATGACCACGAAGAAGCGAGGCAAGCCCACGGAGCAGACCGCAGCGAAGGCGGCCACGGCAACGGCTTCCGACGACCCGTTGCTGTTTCGCCTCAACGTGGAGGTCGGCGATCTCGACGAGGCCGCCGAGTTCTACCGTGTCCTGTTGGGCCTCGTGGGCCGCCGGCAGGCGGGATCACGTGTCTATTTCACGTGCGGCGCAGTCACGCTCCAGGTCGTGGACGTCTCCTCGGTGCGCGCGCCACATCCAGCGGCCAAGGCGCTGTCGTTCACCGTGCGCGACCTCGACGCCGTATTCGAGCGCGCGAAAACGCTGGATTGCCTCTCCAACGAGGAGGTGCACGGCGAACCGGGCGGCCGTATCAGCGTGCGACCGTGGGGCGAGCGCTCGTTCTACGCAGAGGACCCGTGGCGGAATCCGCTGTGCTTCGTTGAGGCAGGAACGGTCTATCCCGGGTAAGGACGTGTTGAGGGGTTGGGAACGATGGCTAGGGCTGCAGGATCCGATTTGCTCCGGCGGGAGGGTAGCAAGCGCTAGTCCCAGCGTCCCCGCGGCGAGGACCCTGCCCCGCTTACGGCCGCTCCGCCACCCAATCCCCTTCCCGCTCGTCTTCCGGCGTGACGACGATCGGAACGACCTGACCGTCCGCCACCCGTACGGCTTCGAGGTCGTAGTCCGTCTCACCGGTTCCCTCCACCGTGTACAGCAGCCACACGTCGTCCGGTGACCAACGCGGTCCGTACCGCAAACCTGCACCCGGCGTGATCGTGCGGCGATCGGTGCCGTCCCGTTTCATGACCACGATTCTCGAGACACCGCCCGCTTCCGCGTGGAACGCTATGCGCGAGCCGTCGTGCGAGAATGCACCGCCGTACTCGTCCGCGGCGTCGGACGTGAGACGCGACTCCTCACCGGTCTCGACGTCGAGCTGGAACAGATCCAGGCTGCCATCGACGTCGCGACTCAGCAGAATCCCGCGGCCGTCCGGCGTCCAGTCTTGCGGCCCCAGCGACGAGGTGAGCGGCGCGCGGGTGATTTGCTCGAGGTTACCGCCATCCGCATCCACGACGTAGAGGTGGCCGGGAAACGGACCGGCACTCCCCAGCGCGTAGCCTCGGGTGGACATGAACGCGAGACGCTCGCCGTCCGGAGCCCATGCAGGCAGCACGTCGTACGCCGGATGGTCCGTCAGGTTCAGCAGCCCGCCGTCGGCATGCATGACGTAGATGTCGATGGCCCCCGAACGACGCGACTGAAATGCGAGTGTGCGGCCATCCGGCGCGAAGCGGCCGAAGTTGTTGCCCGATGGATCACCGGTGAGGCGCACCGGCGCGGCCGCGCCCGGAACACGCAGATAGATGTCCGCGTTGCCGTTCCTATGACCGGTGAACACCACGCGGGCCGAGTCGATGGACCATGCCGTGACCGGGCGTGCATCCCGCCCGGCGCAGCCCATGGCGGCCACGAGTGACGCGAGCAGCGTCCAGCCCCGGAGTTCGGTGGCCCTCACCATGTCACTTTCTCCACTTCTTCCGTCTTGGTGGACTTGGGAAGCATCCACATCGTGAAGCCCATGACCGAATACAGGAGCCGCGTCCGCATGGGGATCGTGCCCGTCTCGAGTTCGCTCTTGAGCAGCCCCAGGATCTCTAGCCAACCGGCCTTCTGTTTGTCAGCGCCCTTGTGGACGCTCGTGAACCCGGCGTGCGTGAGCGTGACCCGGCAGCCGTTGGGGATCTCGCTCAGCTCCCAGGTGACGAGTGTCGCGGGTTCTTTCCCGTTCTGCACGAAGTGATAGGTGTGCGCGAACTTTCGCGGCGGATCCACCTCCACCACCTCTCCCACCACGAACACCCGTTTCTTGTTGGGGCTGTAGTAGCGCAGCCGGCTCCCCGGCCTGAGCTCCGTCTCCAGCACGCAGTTGTACAGCGGCCGCTGGATGCTGCCGGTCTTTGTGATCTCGCTCCACACCTGCTGGACGGGTACGTGGATATCGATCGACAACACGTGCGTGATGTCACCGGGGTCGGGCATACGTTCTCCCTGTCTGTATCGTGGTCATCCGGCCTTGGACCGGGTGTCCCGCTCCAGCTGGTCCTTGAGATCCACCAGTGACTCTGTCCAGGGCTGCTGGTAGCGGCTCACCCAGCGGTCGTGAATCTGTTGGATCGGAACGGGGTTGAGGAAGTTCATGGTGGTGCGGCCGTCTTTGCGGCGGACCACGAGGTGCGCGTCTTCCAGCACACCGAGATGCTGCATAATGGCAAACCGCGAATGACGGCGAAACTTCCGGGCGAGCGCCCCCGTGGGCTTGGGGCCGTCACACAGCAAGTCCAGGATGCGGCGACGGACCGGATTGGCCAGCGCGCGCCACACGGGCTCGAGGTCCTTCGAACGGCGTGCTTGCATATGTGATAATAATATCACATATTGATCGTCCGTCAATACCTGGAGGCAGGATGCTGCGGAGTATTCTCGCTGTCGTCGCAGGCGCGGTCCTGTGGACCGTGCTCTGGGTCCCGTTCAATCTGGGAATGCAAGCGGCCTTCCCGGACATCATCGATCCCGAGCGGTATCTTGGCCACGTTCCCACGCTCATGAGCTACATCGTGATGAGCTTCGTGTTCTCCGTGGCCGCGGGCTACCTGACGGCGCTCGCGGCGAAGACCAAGCCGGTGCAGCACGCATTCGCGCTCGGCATCCTGCAACTCGCGCTCGGCATTGGCTTCGAAGTGAGCTACTGGGAGATGCTCCCTGTGTGGTATCACCTGGTGTTTTTGATGCTGCTCATTCCGGGGAACGTCCTGGGTGGGATGCTGCGGGCGGCGCGGCGGCCGGTGGCGGTGGTCTAGGAAGACCCAGCAACACCGCATCGACGTCTTCAGAATTCCGGGCGGCGCTCGCATCACGGCGCCGCCCGATCTGTTGCGGCGATGCAACTCTTACCGTCCCGGGAGCCGCACCTCATATTCGGTCGCGACGCGCGCTCAGCATTCGAGGACCGGTCCCTCCGACCCACGGATCCCTGTGTCGCTGAGCACTCTCGAGCTGCCAAAGGTCTCAACTGGAAGGAACCACGCATGTCTGAGCGGAGACGCGTGGCCGACCCTGAGCCTGAGATCCCCGGGTCGCAACGCCGTATTGAGCGCATCTCGACGCCCCACACAACCACGCCCGCAGCGCCCCGAGCAACGCTCAGTGCCGTTTTCAGCGCAGAGACCTACAGACACCTGTTACAATCGGACCTCGTTGGAGTCATTCTCGGAGAACCGGGTGGCTCGATCATCGATGCCAACGATGCCTTCCTCACGTTGACCGGCTACACCCGCGCCGATCTTCCCCTGAGCTCCGATGCAACGCCGTTTCCCGTCATGAGCCTGCTGAGCGACGGGGACGACGATGCCGTTCCCCGGAAAAGGCAAGCGACATCCTGGGAAACGGAGATCGTCGCCGAGGATGGGAGCAAAATCCCCGTCCTGGTGAGTACAGCCCGCCTGTCGAAGACGGGGCGAGAGTACATCGCGTTCGTCATGGACCTCTCGCAGACCAAAGAGGGCGAGATCGCGCTGCGGCGGAGCGAGGAGCGATTCAAGGCACTCTATGATCAAAGCCCTTCCATCTCTGTCACCGTGGATCCCACGGGCTCGATCGTCTCGATCAACTCCCTTGGGGCGGAACAGCTCGGATACCGCCACAGCGACCTTCTGGGTGCACCCGCCCGGGAGCTGCTCCACCAAGAAGATCGTGCCGCGTTCCAAGACCAGCTCGAGACCACGTCGAGTAAACCGGGTGTCATCAAGAGCCGCGACTTCCGCTTCATCCAGAAAGACGGGAGCACCCTCTGGGTGAGGGGATCATGCCGCTCAATGCTGGACACGGACGGGCAGGTACTCGTGCTGCTCGTCTGCAAGGATCTGACGGAGCAAAAGGAGAACGAAGCGAAGCTGCTCGATTATCAGACACAGCTCAGGGCGCTGACGCTGGAGTTGGGACTCGCTGAGGAGCAGGAACGCCGCCGGATTGCGGTGGGGCTGCACGACTCGATCGGTCATAGCTTGGCGTTAGCCAGTATGAAGCTCAGCGCGTATGGACAGAGCCCGGAACGAGATCCCGATAGTGAGCTGGTCGAGGTCCGTACGCTGATTGACGACGCGATCCAGGCGACACGCGCCCTGACATTCGAGCTGAGCTCCCCCGTCCTCTACGAGCTGGGGTTGGAAGCTGCACTCCTCAGCATCGGGGAACATGTGGTCGAAGCCAATGGCCTCCGCTTCGTGTTTGACACCGACGGCCAGCTCAAACCCCTTTCGACCGACGCACGCATCGTACTGTATCGGTCCGTCCGCGAACTCCTCCTCAACGTGATGAAGCATGCGGCTGCCCGTTCCGTGACGATCACGGTGGCCAGAGTGCGGAATCGCATCGAGATCACCGTTGCTGACGATGGGGTGGGTATCGATGCCGCTGCGATTGTCCGACACGGCGGTCCGCGCCGTGGGTTCGGGCTCTTCAGCATCGAAGAGCAACTTCGTGCGATTGGTGGAGATATCGTCGTCGATACCACCCCGGGAAGAGGGACGAAGTGCCTGCTCGTCGCGCCGCTCGAGTCACCAGCGCCGTGAGCATTCGGATCGTGCTGGCCGACGACCACGGGATCTTCGTGGCCGGCCTGCGCGCGTTGCTCCAGAAGCAGCCCGACATGGAGGTGGTGGGTGACGCGGGGAATGGCCGGGACGCGGTGAACATGGTGCTCGACAAGAAGCCGCACGTGGTCGTGATGGACCTGTCCATGCCGGGCATGAACGGTATCGAGGCAACTCGTCAGATCCTGGCAAAACAGCCCCAGACAAAGGTCCTCTGTCTTTCGATGCATGCCGAGCGACGATTGGTGGCAGCTGTCTTGGACGGGGGAGCCTCGGGCTACCTGGTCAAGGAGTGCGCCCTGGAGGAGCTGATCCGGGCGGTGCGCACGGTGATCGACGGGCAAATCTACCTCTCCCCGTCCGTTGCCGGCTCAATCGTGGCTGATTACACGGCGCGCCGGACGGAGGATGGGACCGCAGCGTTCGAGGTTCTGACCGATCGGGAGCGGGAGGTCCTCCAGCTCCTGGCGGAGGGCCACTCCGCCAAGGACATCGCCAACCGGCTCCACATCAGTGTCAAGACCGTTGGTACCCACCGCGAGCACGTCATGCGGAAGTTGGGTATCCACAGCGTCGCCGGTCTCACCAAGTACGCGATCCGCGAGGGCCTGACGTCCACCGATCCCGATCGCACTCCCTGATATCGACTCGGCTGCCTCAGGCATCGGGAAGCAAGAAATCAGGGAACTGCTGATTGCCCCAGTCACGAGCCTCAGTGATCCTTCACACGCCAAGAACCGCCTCGGTTCCACGATTGGCGCCGGATGCAGGGTTGGAACCAGCGCTCTCATCGGGAGATCTCAGATCACGAACATCGTGTTGGCCGACGACGACGGGCGGTTTCGTCAGTACCTGGGCACCCTGCTGGCAAAAGACGCTTCGGTGACCCTGGTGGGCGAAGCTGCGGACGGTGAGGCGGTGCTGCGGGTCGTGAACCAGCTCCACCCCGATCTCTTGATCGTCGATGTGGTGATGCCCGGCCTCAACGGCATCGAGACCACCCGCCGGGCGCTCGCTTCGAGTCCTCGGCTCAAGGTGATCGTGTGCTCCTTGCATGACGACCGGCGGATGGTCGATGCGGCGCTCCACGCCGGTGCATCGGGTTATCTGCTGAAGGACCATCTCGACCAAGAGCTTTCCCCCGCCCTGAGCGCGATCGCGCGGGGCGAAACCTTTCTCAGCGCGAGTCTGGCCAAGCGCTAGCGCTGCCGCCGTGCACCAGCATCTCAGGTTTTGTGAACTTCGAAATCAGGAATTGCCCGATGGTCGACTCGCGCACGTGGAGCTACCGTGTGACGCGTGAGATTCCGAGCCCGCTCCCGTGGGAAGCATACGCCTAGAAACAACCTCAGCGGAGCA
>JBFJCP010000053.1:0-14566 GCA_041615815.1 Gemmatimonadales bacterium
CCACTGCGATCTCGGCCAGCTGCCGGGGATCGGGATCGGGGACCACGGCGCCGTCGGTGAACGTGAGGACCAGTTCCTCGGGGAGCTGGGCGCTGGGCGGGAGCGGGGATGGGTGGAGCGCCATATAAAAGGCGCTGCTGACGGTTTCAATCCCCTCTGCCGGGCCGATGGCCCAAAGGGCCGCGCGGAGTACGGTGGCGGTGGGACAGGTGGCCCCGGCCACGGCGGCGTCGGCCTCGCCGAGCGCGACGAGTCCGGCGGCAAACCGAATGGGGTCCGCGGCAAGCTCCCGGGCGTGGGCGCGGTCCCGCACCCGATCGGGACGTCGGGCGGCCAAGAGCTCTGCAATACGTTCGAGTTGAGGATCACCGTTGGTGTGTCGCGGCAAGGTGCGGACCACGGCCACCTCGTCCCGCTCCAACCACCGCGCCGCCTCGGTCACGCGCGGATCCCACCCCTCCGCCAGCACCACCCGGGCGCCCAGCGTCGCCGCCCTGCGGCGGATCAGCGACCGAAAACTCACTGACGAAATTTCTCTTTGAGCGCCGCCGCAACGGTGGGATGGACGAAGGCACTCACGTCTCCGCCGAGCTGCGCCACCTCGCGTACCAGACTCGAGCTGAGATAGGTGAGGTGTATTGCGGGGACCAGGAAAACGGTTTCCAGTTCGGGGTAGAGCTTCCGGTTCATGAGTGCCATCTGCGACTCGTAGTCGAAGTCGCTGACGGCCCGGAGTCCGCGGATGATGACCCGAGCCTCGTTGGCCCGCGCGAAATTGGCAAGGAGGCCGTCGAACGAGCGCACGGACACGCCCTCGACATCCGCCAGCACCGTCGAGAGAAGCTCGAGGCGTTCATCGAGGGAGAAGAGCGGCCGTTTCCCGGGATTCACAGCCACCGCGACGATCACGCGATCGGCGAGGCCCAGGCTGCGCCGGATGATGTCCTCGTGTCCCTGGGTCACGGGATCGAACGAACCGGGGTACACAGCGATACGGGTCATGGCGCGTGGCAGAAGGTCAAGGCGATGTCTCCGTAGCGGCGGGTGTCATCGCCCTCGATGGGGGTGGCAGCCCGATGCTCCACCACCAGGATGCGGGCAAAGGGGCGTTCGCGAAAGTGCTGCACCAGCCTGGCGGCAAAATCGGTCGAATAGGGCGGGTCTGCGAGCACCACGTCGAAGACCGCGGCGTCGCCCAGCCGGCGCACGAAGCGCCAGACGTCACCGCGGTGGACCGTGCACCGATCCTCCACGCCGAGTGTCGCGATATTGGCACGAAGGGCTGCCAAAGACCGCGGCGCCGACTCCACAAAGGTGACGCGACGGGCACCGCGCGAGAGAGCCTCGAGTCCCAGCGCGCCCGATCCTGCGAACAGGTCGAGGACGGTGGCTCCCCGCAGCTCCGGACCCAAGATGCTGAACCAGGCCTCCCGCACACGATCCGCTGTGGGCCGGATTCGCCGCCCTGCCGGCGGCTTGAGGCGCCGGCCTCCAAACTCGCCCGCGATGATTCGCATTCAATTGGCGCGTCGGACGTCGACGATGCGTGCTTGGAGCTTGGAGAGTCCCATCCACTCATTGCGTTCCAGCCGCAGCGCGACATCGACTCCATGGTGCCACCAGTCGTCGGCCACCCGATCGCCCCAATTGAATCCGATGGCCTCGATGCCTCCCGTCTCGTCCTCCAACTGGAACTTGAGGTGGTTGGTGCCAACCACCGTGGCTCCACGGGCGCCGCCACCTTTCACACCCAGCACCGGCCCGGGGTTGCCCGCGCCGCAAGGCTCGAGGTGGCGCAGCAACTTCTCCAGCCGGTCGTCGAGCTGGTTCACTGAGACGATGACGTCGACTCGTTGTACCGGGACGAGGTCGTCCTCGGTGAGCTGCGAGCGCGCCACCTCGCCAAACGCCTCGCGAAACGCGTCCAACTGGCCGCGCTCGACGGTGAGACCGGCGGCCATGCGGTGTCCGCCGTATCGCGCCAAGTGCGGAGCGCAGACCGTGAGCGCCCCATGGAGATCGAACTTCGGGATGCTCCGCCCCGAGCCCTTGCCCTCGGCGCCCTCGAGCGCCACGAGCACGGTGGGTCGCGCGAACCGTTCGACCAACCGGGATGCGACGATCCCAATCACGCCGGGGTGCCAGCCCTCCCCCGCCAGCACCAACGCATGCTCGCGGTCGAGATCCACGAGCTGCTCGATCGTCTCCATCGCCTGGTCGAGGATCTCCTGATCCATCGCCTGGCGCCGGGTATTGAGGTCATCGAGGGCCTGGGCCAGTGGCTCGGCCTCCGCCGCGTCATCCGTCAGCAACAGTCGAAGCCCATCCATGGCCTCGCCGATCCGTCCGGCGGCATTGAGGCGAGGGGCGAGGATGAACCCCACCTGGCCCGCGCGAATGGACGGGCCGGAGAGACCCGACACCGCCAGGAGCGCGCGCAGCCCTGGCCAACGCGTCTTGGGGAGCAGCCGCAGGCCGAACCGCACCAACGTGCGGTTTTCGCCGGTCAGCGGCACCACATCGGCCACGGTCGCGAGCGCCACGAGATCGAGCAGGTGATAGGCCAAATTGACGGGAAGCCCCAGCTCGGCCACCAGTGCCTGTGCGAGCTTGAACGCGACTCCCGTCCCGCACAGCTGGGTGGCGGAGGACGAGCAGTCCGGCCGTTGCGGATTCAGCACGGCATCCGCGGGCGGCAGCGGTCCCGACGGCAGATGGTGGTCGGTGATGATGACCCGGATCCCGGCGGCGCGTGCACGCTCAACGGTCGTGCGCGCGCTCGTGCCGCAGTCGCAAGTGATGATGAGCCCGACGCCGTGCTCCGCGGCCGCCGCCAGTCCCGCGGGCCCAAAATCGTATCCGTCGCGCACCCGATGCGGGATAAACGGGAGGACATCAGCTCCCCCTTCCCGGAGCACTCGCGTCAACAGGGCGGTGGCACATTGTCCGTCGACGTCGTAGTCGCCGTGGACCATGATCCGACGACGCTCCCGGACGGCCTCCGCAACCAGCGCCACCGCGGTGTGCATGTCCGCCATGGCAAAGGGGTCAGAGAGGGTGTCGAGGGAGGGGCGGAGGAATTGTCTGGCGGCGTCTTCCGAGCCGAAGCCGCGTTGGAGCAGTAGAGCCGCCAACGCTTCGGGGATGCGAAGCCCCTGCGCCAGACGCAGGGTATGGCCGGGGTCGGCAGGCGGAGCCACCACCCAACGGACCCGCGGTTGCACCACGGTCATTCGCCGGGGTCGTACACCAGCACACCGCACCCTTCACAGGCCTCTACGGTCTGTCCGTTGAGGATCTTGTGACGCCGGTGCAAGGGGACGGCCGTATAGCAATAGCCGCAGGCCCCATTTTGGAGCGCATACAAGACGAACGGCGCACGACCCTGGCGGATCCGTTCGTAGAGCTCGAGCGTGTCGCCGTTCACCTTGGCGGCTGCCTGCTCCCGTTCCTTTTGAGCCTCGAGTAGGCGGTCCTCGCACTCCGCTCGCTTGGCCGCCAACTCCTCCCGTTTTGGTGCTTGCGCAACCTTCAGTTCTTCGAGCGCTGCCTCGGACTCGGCAGTGAGACGCTCGGCCTCTTGGACCCTGTCCGCGGATCGGATCCACTCCGCCTCTTCCTTGGCGAGGACGCTCCGCGCCAGGTCCAGCTCCGCCATCAGGGCGGAGGCCTCTTTGGCTCCTCGCACCCATTCCAGCCGCTGACGTCGGCGTTCCTGCATCACCCGGTAGCCCTCGATCTTGCTCTCGAGCTCGCCGCGCCGGTTGTCCGCATCCTGCATCCGCGTGCGAGCAGCCGCCAGCTGCACCTCGACCTGCTCGACCTCGGCGTCCAGTTCCCGCACGACGGGCTCGACCGAGCGCATTTCGTCCATGATCTCCATGACGGTCTTGTCTTTTTCCTGCAGTGCCAACAACGCTTCTAAATCAGCGTGCACGACTCCTCCCGGCGTGTATCACTTTCCAGCGACTCGGGTTCAATTGTTGTATCTGGCGGCTCAACGTCTCTTTCTCACGCGCCAGGGTGATCTTCTCGTCCTCGGAGGCGACGGGAATGCGGCGATCGATGCGCGCCACGCGGGCCTCGAGCCGGCTGCTCTCCAGCCGGTTGAGCGCACCTTCCACGACGGCGTCGACATTGGGAACCTCCCAATGCTCGTTCAACATCTCGGCCAAGAGCCGGCGGCTCTCTCCTTCCAGCTGCGTGACGAACTCCGCCGCCGCCACTGCCGGATCGGTCCGTGCCAGCAGCGCCAGCAGCTCCCCGACCCCCGTTTTGCGCGGCATGTCTTCGGGAAGATGCTCCGCAATCCGGCGCCGCCACTCGGGCTGATGCACCATGACGCGCAGTAACTGCAGCTCGGGACTCGTCGTCCGTCGTTGGGGGGCGGGGGGTGGGTCCGTCCCGACGGGGGGGGCCACCACACGAGGGCGCTGCTGCTCGAGCTCCCGCAGCACGGATTCCGGCGCCACACCCAGCGCTTCCGCCGTGCGGTGGACGTAGAGGTCGTGCATGACGGGATCTGACGCGGCGCGCAGCGTGGGAAGCAGCCGGTCCAGCGCGCGTCGCCGACCGTCCAGCGTGCCCATCCATCCATGGCGTTCGAGCAGCTGCAGCTTGCGCTCCAACACATCCATGGCATCGTCGAGGAGCGCCTGTACGGCCTTCGCTCCCCCGGTGGCCGCCACCGTATCGGGGTCGTCGCCGGAGGGAAGCGTGGCAACGGTGACCCGGAGAGCGCTGCGGAGCATCTCGTCCGCCGCTCGAAAGGTGGCTCGCAGTCCGGCTGGATCGCTGTCGTAGAGGACGATGACATTGGCGGTGTGGCGTTTGATCAGCCGCGCCTGATCCACGGTAAGCGACGTGCCGAGGGGTGCCACCACCTCCTCGACCCCCACGTCGGCCAACCGTAGGACGTCGAAATACCCCTCCACGAGCACGGCCCGATCCGTCTTACGGATGGCATGCCGCGCCTGATGCAGGTTGTAGAGCAACCGGCCCTTGTGGAAGATCGGGCTGTCCGGCGAGTTCAGATACTTCGGCTCGCCGTCGCCGAGGAGCCGACCGCCAAAGGCCACCACGCGGCCGCGCAGATCGTGGATCGGGAAGAGCACCCGCTTCCAGAATCGCGGCCGGAGCGATCCATCCTCGCGCTCCACGGCCAGCCCGGCTTCGCGCAGCACCTCCGGGGTGACGCCAAGCCGCTTCATGGCTTCCAGAAACGCTTTGCCCCCAGGTGCCCAGCCCAGGCGGAGCAGCGCGGCCTGTTCAACATCGAATCCGCGGCGGGCCAGGTAGCGACGGGCCTCGCTCGCATCGTCCGACTCCTGAAGCCGCCGCGCGTACCAGTCAGCCGCCACCTCGGCCGCGCTGAACAACGGCTCACGCGGATCCGGCCCCGCCGAGGAGCGTTCCGGAATCACGATCCCGCACTTCTGCGCCACGTCGCGGACGGCGGCCGGGTAATCCAGTCCGAACTTCTTCATGAAAAACGTGAAGACGTCACCGCCCTCGTGGCAGACGAAGCAGTAGTACATCTGCTTCTTCGGAATCACGGCGAAGTTGCGGTGGGTACCGCCGTGAAACGGGCACGGCCCTCGATAGTCCGCGCCCGTGCGCTTGAGACTCACGTGCTCGCCGATCAGTGCAATCATGTCCGCGGCATCGCGCACCTGCTCGATGACGTCGTCGGGGATGACGCTCACGAGCCGAACTCGGCGATCGTGACTCCCGACCCGCCTTCCAGCGGCGGTGCCAGCCGATACGCGCTGACGCGGCGATCGCGCTTGAGGATCTGCACCACCGTAGCGCGCAAGACCCCCGTCCCCTTCCCGTGAATGATCCGGAGCATGGGAAGGTCCGCCATGACCGCGCCGTCGATGGCACTCACCACGGCCGCCTCGGCCTCCGCCGCCGTGAGCCCGCGAAGGTCGATCTCGGTTGCCGTCGCTTCCATCGGTACCGACATGCCGACCTTGGGCGTGGGGGCCGCGGGTTGTGACGGGAGCTTGCGCGCACCCTTCTCCCGCTGACCCGTCAGCCTCCACCCACGGCCCGCGAGCCTCGCGAGCGCATCGGCTTCCGCGCGGACACCATCCTCCACCAGGCGCCTCGCCTCTTTCGCTGTGGCCTCACTAACCGCCGCGCGAGCCACTCCCAAGGCTTCCTCCACCCGCTTGCGGGCCTCGAGCAAGAACCGTCGCGCCTGCTCGCGTCCTTCGCGCTCCAGCGCGACCTCACGCCGCTCGATCTCCTCCACACGGCGCGTGAGCTCTCCCTGCGCTCGCTCCATCACCCGCTGCGCCTTCTCGAGCCGCGCCTCCGCCGCGGCGAGAGTCGCCTCCCGCGCCTCGAGCGCCTGCGATGCGGCTTCCACGTCCGCCAGGGCCGCTTCGAGGCGCCGGACGCTCTCCGGGACGAGTCGTTCCGCGAGCTCGAGCACCTCGGTGGGAAACCCGAGACGACGCGCAATTGCCAGTCCGTACGAGCGCCCTGGCTTTCCCTGTTGGAATCGGTATGTCGGTGAGAGCTGCTCGGAGTCGAATTGCAGTGACGCGTTGACGAAGCCCTGCTCTCGAGCGGCGAGATCTTTGAGCTGACTGAGATGTGTGGTGGCGACGGTGGTGGTCCCCCGTCGCGTGAGGGCGGTGAGGACCGCACTGGCGAGAGCGGCACCCTCGAACGGATCGGTGCCGGCGCCCACCTCGTCGATCAAGACGAGCGACGCGTCATCGGTCTCCTGCAGGATGCCACGCAGTGTGGTGATGCGGGCACTGAAGGTACTCAGACTCTCGGCGATCGACTGATGATCGCCAATATCGACAAAGATCCGGCCGAAGATGGGCAGCTGGCTCTTTGGCCCAACTGGCGGGACCACACCGGACTGCACGAGCGCGCCCGAGAGCGCGATGGCTTTCAGCAAAACCGTCTTTCCACCAGCATTGGGACCACTGACGAGCAGCGTGCGGTCCTGCACCGCCAAGTCGAGGTCGAAGGGGACCGGGTGCGGCGACTCTTCGAGCACGAGGGGATGAAAGCCACGCCGAATGCGCAGCGTGCCCGGAGCTGGCTCGACGGCCGGTACGTGCCCGTCCACATCGACCATATAGCGCGCGCGGGCGTAGAGATCGTCGACCCGAATGCACATGCGCCAGCCGGCCTCAATGAGGTCCGTCACTGCTCGAGCCCGCTCGGTGAGCGCCCGCAGCAGCGCGAGGACCGCTCTCGCTTCGTCCGCCTCCGCGGCTCGAAGGTCATTCCCCAGCGAGACGACCCGCACGGGTTCGACGAACAGCGTGGCACCCGAACTCGACTCGTCGTGAACGATGCCCTCGATCCGGCTTCGAGCATCGCGGCGCACGGGGATGACGTAGCGCCCTCCACGCACGGTGACGTCCGCATCATCCGCAGCAACTCCCGCGTCCGCCATCTGGCGGGCGAGGCCGCGTAACTCCGCCACGAGCCGGTCCCGCACATCCCGCACGCGCCGTCGCGCCTTCCGAATCTCCGGTGACGCGTCTTCTTTCACGCTCCCCTCAGGCTCGAGTGCCTGGTTCAGTGCCTGCTCGAGCCCGCGTGGAGGGATCTCAACCGCCAAGGCCGCCACGGCCGGTGCGTCCGGTTCCAGCTCCAGCAACGCCGCCCGTACCTTCCGCATGCCCTCGAGCGCGCGAGCCAGCTGCGTCAGCGCCGCCGCCTCCAACACGCCGCCGGGCACACCCAGGGCATCCAGGGTACCAGTGAGATCGGGCACGGGGATGGGACTGAACCCTCCCCCATCGCGTAGTGCGCCGGCCAGCTGCGCCACGCGCGTGAGTTCGGCTTCGATGAGGGGTACGGAGGTGATGGGGCGCCGGTGGCGCACCGCCTCGGCGCCGAGGTCCGAAACGGCGCGGCGAGCGACGACATCCAGCACCCGTTCGAATTCGAGCTCGGCCAGGGCCGCAGCGGTGGCCACGGCAGGAGAAACGGAAGGGGTGTTGGCGACCTCAGTCACCGACACCCCTTCTCATCAAGCCGGAAAGCGCGCCTTGCCGGCCGCCGAACCCTCACGGGTCCCCACCCTACTCCTCCCCCTCCGCCACGACGGACCACCCGGGGAACGTGGAGGACGGCTCGACCGCGGCTCATCGACCCACGGCTACGATCTGGACCTCACGTATGGGATCCGTTGCTTCTTGCGCCGCGCGGCGGCGTGCTTGCGTTTGCGACGCTCGCTCGGCTTCTCGTAATGGCGGTGCTTGCGTAGATCCGAAAGGATACCGGCTTTCTCACACTTCTTCTTGAAGCGCCTCAACGCGCGCTCGAAGCTCTCGTCCCCGTGGACGACGACCTCTGGCATGCCCGTGTGCAGTCTTGATCAAGCGTGTTTGAATCAGATGTGAAACAATACCAAGGGCCTGCGATCCCAGCAACCCCGGCTCGGCTACCCCGGCGGCCACCCGAGCCCCCGTCCACCCAGCACGTGCGCGTGGAGATGGAACACCGTCTGACCCCCATCCGCGTTGGTGTTCAGCACCACCCGGTATCCGGACTCCGCGAGTCCTTCGTCACCCGCCACGTCGCGCGCGAAGAGGAGCAGTTGGCCGAGCTCCTCTGCATCGCGAACGTCGTTCAGTGATGCCACATGCCGCGACGGAATCACGAGGACGTGAATCGGGGCCTGTGGATTGATGTCCCGAAATGCGATGAACCGATCAGTCTTCTTGATCACATTCGCAGGGATGGACCCGCTAACGATCCGGCAAAACAGACAGTCGTCCACGACTCAGGCTCCGAACGCTTCTTTCATCTTGTTCCAAAACCGCCGTCCAAGACCCTCGTCCTGCGGGGGATCACCCTCGAGCTCCGCCAACTGCTCGAGCACCTCACGCAATTTGGGACTCACCTTGGACGGCGTCCACACGTGAATCCGTACGTGGAGGGTGCCGCGCCGTCCGTGGTCGAGATTCGGCAACCCTTTGTTCCGAAGGCCGAGGATGGTTCCGCTTTGCGTCCCCGCGGGCACCTCCACGCTTTCCGCTCCCCAAGGCGTTGGCACTTCGAAGGTGGAACCCAGCGCCGCTTGGCTGAATGAGACCGGGAGATCGTACACCAGATCGTCGCCGTGGCGTTCGAATCGGGGATCCTCCTCGATCTCGAGCTCCACGATGAGGTCTCCCGCTGGGCCGCCACGGGGACCCGCGGCACCTTTGCCGCGCAGCGTGAGATAGTGGGAGCCCGACACGCCAGCGGGGATCTCCACGTCCACCACGCGTTCGGCCCGAGTCCTCCCATCCCCACGACACTCCTCACACGGCTCGGTGATCGTGGTTCCCTCCCCCCGACACGCCGGACACGCCGAGACCGAGACGAACTGTCCGAACAGCGATTGCGCCGCGCGACGCACCTCGCCCGCCCCACCACATGTTTGGCATGGTTGTGACCCAGTGCCGCCACGACCGTCGCATTGCTCGCAGCGTTCCAACGCCTTGAGCTTGACCTTTCGCGCGGTGCCGTGCGCAACGTCTTCCAGTGTGAGCCGAAGACGGATCTGGATATCCTGTCCGCGCCGCCGTGCCCGCCGTCGATCCCCACCGAAGATGGCGTCGAAACCACCGAGCCCGCCGAAGTCCCGCATGAAAATGTTGAGGGCTTCGCTGAGATCGAAATGCGAGAAGCCAAACCCGGCCCCGCCCCCACTCCCGCGCACCCCGGCCATCCCGAAGCGATCGTAGCGCTGGCGTTTCTCGGGATCGCGGAGGATCTCGTACGCTTCCGCCGCCTCCTTGAATTTTTCCTCGGCCTGCGGATCACCGTTGTTGCGGTCCGGATGGTACTCCATCGCCAACCGCCGATAGGCCTTCTTGATGTCCGCCTCGGAGGCCTCGCGGGACACGCCCAGCACGTCGTAGAAGTCTCTTGCCATAGGAAATCAGTGCCCCGGGCCGCCGGCTATGGGAGCAAATCTCCCATGAGTCGACTCGTGTGCTCGACGAGCGACACGACCTTTTGATAGGGCATGCGTGTGGGGCCCATGACGCCAATGACACCCGACAGGGATCCACATTGGTAGGTGGAGGACACAAGAGTGAATGAACTCAATTTTGGATCGACGTTCTCGGCACCAATCGTGACCGTAATGCCCGGCTCTCGCCGCGCCTTGAGCGACTCCCGCAGCAGATCGCGACGCTCGGTGAGATCCAAGAGCGCACGCATCTGCTCGTTGGAATGGAACTCGGGTTGCTCCGCCAAGAGCTGGGCACTGCCCAGGACCACGTCGTGGCCCTCGGTCGCCGGAACGTCAAAGAGATGATCCGCTTCCTCGATGAAAATATTGAGCAGCTCCCGGTCCTGGCCCAGCCCAGCATCGCGCAACCGCTCCCGCAGACTGCCTCGAATCTCACGGAGCGACACCCCACTGAGGCGTTCATTCAGCACCAGGGCCACACTCGCCACGGCCTCCGCCGGCAGCCTCGCGGCCGTCTCGACAAAAATCGTCCGCGCGGCGCCACCGCCCAGCACCAGCACCATGAGGAGTCGCCCCTCTCCCACTTCCATCAGTTCGAGCCGCTCGAGGATGGCATTGTCGAAGGAGGGCGCCACGGCCATCCCCAACTCCTGCGTGAGCACACCCAACATTTGGGCAGCCCGGAGCAACAATCGCTCGATGGCGGTGCGGTTGCCTCGCAGTTCGCGACGCAGGGCATCCTGCTCGGTCGGCGTCGGTGCGGTGGTCCCCATGAGCCGATCCACGTAGACGCGGTAGGCGAGATCCGTGGGGATACGCCCCGCCGACGCGTGGGGATGATAGAGATAGCCCCGCTCCTCCAGATCGCTCATCGTGTTGCGGATCGTCGCTGCTGACACGCCGAGATCGAATCGCTTGGCAATCGTACGGGAACCAGCCGGTTCGGCAGTCTCCACGAAACAATGGATCACCGCCTCCAGCACTTGGCGCTCGCGCTCAGACAGTCTGTCAGCCGTCATGCTTCAAGTCCCTCAGGGACAGGAATTTAGCCACCTTCGGCCGAGGTGGTCAAGACGGGCACCAATTCATCCAGTCTCAGCCACCCCCGGGGCGTGAGCCGCACTCGTTCGCCCCTCCGTTCCACCCAACCCTGCAATTCTCCGGCCTCGAGCAGCTGCGGGACACGATGCCCCGAGAGGTCGCGCTCCGGGAGCCCCTCGGTGGTGCGGAGCCCCAAGTACGCGCGCTCCAAGTCCCGCTGTTCTGCAGAGAGGTCCTCGGTCTCCTCCAGCGGATCTCGACCGCTTCGCACGGCATCCTCGTACGGTCGCCAGTCCCGAAGGTTCCAGCGGCGCCGACCCGCCCGGAAGGAGTGCGCGGAAGGCCCGAGCCCCACATAGGGCCGACCGCTCCAATATGCAGCGTTGTGGACCGAGCGATGCCCGGGGACCGCATAGTTCGACACCTCGTAATGCTCGTAGCCTGCTTGGGTGAGCCGCGCATGGGCTTCCAAGAACTCGGCCTCATAGACGGTCTCAGCGACCGGTTGGGCCGTTCCGCGACGCACCCAGCGCCAGAGCGGCGTCCCGGCCTCGACCGTCAAACCGTATACGGACAGATGGTCCGGCCGGAGATCGAGCACTCGCAGGAGGCTTTCCTCGAACACTCGGCCAAAGCGCCGCGGCAGGGCGAAGATCAGGTCCAGGGACAACGCGAGCGTGCCCGTGTCGCGAACGGCGAGGACCGCGCGCTCGATATCCGCCGTCGTGTGTGGTCGATGCATCCACGTCAGCACCTCGTCGTGAAACGCCTGTGCTCCCAACGACACGCGTGTGATGCCGGACCCCCTCCAGACCGCGACCGCGGCCGGACTCACATCGTCCGGATTCGCCTCGATGGTCACCTCTGCCCCTTTCTCGATGCCCACCGTCTCGCGGATACCGCGGAGCAGCCGACCGATGGCCGGCGGTGGTAGGACCGACGGCGTGCCTCCACCCAAATAGATGGTCCGGAACGGCTCGCCACCCGTAGACCATTCGTCGCACCGTATCTCCAGCTCCCGCAACACGGCGTCCACGAACTCCTCCGACGGGACGCGTCGTCGCACGGCAATCGCGAAATCGCAATACACGCACCGGCGCTTGCAGAAGGGAACGTGTACGTAGAGATGGACCATGGGGACGGGACGGGTCAGAAATCAGATGGCAGAAAACAGATCGCACCACTGGCTCCGTTTGCCGCGCGGCATCTGCAACGGCTGATCAAGGAGACGCTCGTGGGTCGACGCTTGCCTGTGCGCTGGTGCTCGTCTCTGCATGACATCTCACTCCTCGCTCTTCACTGCGTCTTCTCGACCACCGTTTCGGTGGCCGAGACGAGACGATACCGAATACCGCGCCACTCCAGCCGGGACGTGAACGCCGAGCGGATGAGACCCGTGAGTGTCACCAACGAGGTGAGCGGTCCCAAGCATACATAGTACCATCGCCTTGTCGCGAGCGATTGGGTTTCCTCGGCAAACAACGCCCGCACGGCATCGAAGCGCATGCCGGCTTTCACACAACGGATGGCGTAGATACCGCCGAGCACGCCCGCGAGCATCCAGAGCGACACCGTCCAGGGGCCGATCGCGACGAGGGTCACGACGGTTGCCAGCCCACCCCAGAAGGCGACGTTGTTGAGGAGCTCGGACGCCAAACCGAGACGCCAGAGCCTGGGGTGGTACACGCGCGTAATCAGGAGCTGGCGGAAGCTCCACCGCCACAGATCCTGCCAGGAACAGTCCTCGTACGTGAAGCTGAGACATCGTGGCTCGAACCGGATGCGAAGCCCGCGCTCGCGGAGCGCGCGGCTGAGCGCGTAATCATCGCTCAGCGTTCCCTCCCAGACGCGGTTCACGTCGAGCTCGTCGAACGCGTTTCGTCTCAACGCCATCGCGCCGCCCCAGGCAAACGGGGCTTCGTCTCCTCCCATCAGTCCCAAGATTCCCGCGTTCCATACCGAACGGAGAGCGGAGGCAAAGCGTCTCGAGGGCGGCACGTACCACCGAAACCCCGTACTCGCCCCGACGGTCTGATCGCGTAGCGGGGCCACGAGGTCGCGGAGCCAAGCCGGGCCCGGCCGAATATCCGAATCGCCGAAGGCGAGGATTTCGGTGTTCGCGTCGAGCTGCGACACGGCGTGGAGCAGGTTATGGACCTTTTGGCCGCGCCCCTGAGCGTGACCCGCAAATAACACCTCGGCACGGGTGGCCGGGTGGGCGGTGACGACTTCCAGGATCGTGGCAACCGAAGGATCCCCTCGATCACTGGTCACGAAGGCGATCCGGAGCGCGGGATAGTCCAGCGCACAGAACGCCGCGAGGTTGCGAGCGAGCCCCGGATCCCGTCCGCGACAGGGAACGACCAGTGTGACCTCGGGGCTTGGGCCACCAGGACTGCTCCGCCGGGCCGAGCGAAAGCCGCGCACTAACTGGGCGCCCTGCGTGAGTGAGTGGAGGGCTTCGGCGAGCGACAGGACCGCCAGGACCAGCGCCGTCGCGACGACGATCCCTTCCACGGGCTATCCGGTTGTGAACGCCGACTGTTGCAGGCGCAGATGCTTCGTCACACCGATGCCGGCGCGTGGTCCACGATTTTGGGGGCGAGCGGGACGTCGAGCAGCTTCACCCGATGGCTCGATCGCGCGCTGTCGTGAATGAAGCAGATGTGGGTGCACCAGCATTGGTCTTCGACGATTTGCGCCGTCTCCCGCTGCATGGCCGGAGACGGATAGAGACGGCTGAAGTCGCAGCCCACATCGCGGAGGTTGCTCACTTTTCCGCGGAGCTCACACGCGCGCACTTCTCCATTGTAGTCGATGACGAGGATGGTCTGACCGGCACGACACGGCATGGGCCACCGCGTGGATCGTTCGTAGTTCTCTTCCTGCACGGTGTAGTAGAAATAGAGGGTCTGCGTGTAGAGGAACTCCTTGATCCGGCCCTTGAGCGCACCACCGTGGCGCTCCCCGAGCCGCCGGCCGTATCGTTCGTGAATCGGTTTGACCGCTCCGTAAAACGCGGCCAGTCGATCTCGTGAGACCCCCTGCAGCTCGGGCTCCTTTGGATCCCCGCGGATGATCTGGAAGTACTGCCCGTCGAGGTCGGCATGGTCCAACAGCCACCAGCCCAGAGCCTCCAGCTCCTCGATGTTGTGCGCCGTAATGACCGAGTTGACGTGTAATCGGACCCGGGGATTCCGATCGCGTAACGGCGTGAGGGCCTCCAGCATCGCGATGGCCTTATCGAAGTTCCCTGGCACTCCGCGAATCCGGTCGTGGGTATCCCGAAACCCATCGAGCGCCACATTGAGGTTGACCGTCAACTCGGGCATCTCGTGCTCAATGACGTGCAACAACCGCATGACGCGTTTCTCGAAAAGACCGTTGGTGGGGAGATTGACGGTCCGGACCCCATTGCGGTGATAGAACATCCCAATGATCTCGTCCAGCCGTTCCCGCATCATCGGCTCACCCCCCGAGAGCCAAAGCTCCTTGAACGGCGGCATGGTGGCGCTGAGCGTATCGATCTCCTCGAAGGTGAGGTCTCCACGCTGGTTCAGCTCCTGCCAATAGAAG
>JBFJCP010000054.1:0-12853 GCA_041615815.1 Gemmatimonadales bacterium
ACGAACACGTATTCGCCGCCGGGCCAGTACCACGCGTTGTGCGTCTGTCCCCCCGCCGTCTGCAGCCGGCCTACCTCCACAGGATCGCCCGGCGTGCCTCCCGCGACGCCGTTACCGACATCGAGGATCACCAGTCCGGCATCCCAATGCGACAGGAAGGCTAGACCGTCCCGCACGTATACGTCGTGCAGATTACTGGACCCCCCGTAGTAGCTGGCGACCGTATCCGGATTCGCCGGATCGCTGATGTCGATGACCCGGAGACCTGCGCTGGCGCTCCCGCCGTCCACGGCTGCATAGACGAAGTCGCCGTCCACCCACACGTTGTGGATCCCACTCTCCATGCTCGTCGTGAACCGGGAGGCCACCGTGGGATGTAGCGGGTCCGCCAGATCGAGGAGCGTGATCCCGTTGAGGCCGTCCTGGGAGCCCTCGTGGGTGATGACGCCGAGCGTCCCGTCGGCACGGATCTTCACGTCATTGACCGTGCCGGCATCGATTTGGACCGAATCGACCAGGCTTGGTTGAGCCGGGTTCGAGATGTCCCACACGTAGAGGGTGTTGCCAGGGAGGCTGCGAGTGCTCCACGTGCCTGTATAGGCCACATTCCCATGCAACCAGAGATCAGAGGTGAAGCGCGCGCTCACCACTCCTTGTCCCACGACGGAAAACGACCCCAACGGAGGTCCCGGGGGAGGCGGTAGCACCTCATTGTCGTCGTCGCACGCAGGCGCCGCAACGACGAGACACGCAACCAATGCCCGCGAGGGTCTTCCGTACCAACGTCTCACGCACGCTCCTTCATCTGAGATTGACTGAACTCGGTATGAGAACCCCGCGCCGAGAAAGCGTGTTCCATCACTCCACGATCAGTCCCAGGACACTGGTCGCGCCTGCGGGATCGTTCGTCGATCCGGTCAACCGGTGAATCATCGACGTGGATCTCCCTGCCAGCGAGGCCCGCTCGCGATCTCCGCGCGTGGTGATTCGTACTCGACGGGAGGGACTTCCTGCCGATCCTTGCAGTCCGCTCACGTGCTGGATCGACCTTCGGACAAATCGCAATGCTGGACGACCACACCTCAAAGTCAAGGTCGTGCATCACGGCCGCGATAATGTGATCTCCGTGACTTGACGCCTCCCCAGGGCCCTCCCCAACTTCCGCACAGCCGCGTCGTCACGATCCCCTTGGAGCGAGTGAGCCTGCCGCGCGATGCAGTGTGCCCATTGTGCGACCCCCGTCCCCGAAACGGCCCGCTACTGTCACAATTGTGGTTCGGTGGTTTCCGATGCCGAGGGACAAGCGGCGGCCACCGCCGCCATGGACGACTCGGCCGTGCGGCACATGGAGCGCCTGCTCCGGGAGGATACCAGAGGCGAGTTCGAGATCCTGCGACAGATCGGGCGGGGCGGCATGGCGGCCGTTTATCTGGCGCACGAGGTGCATCTCGATCGAAACGTGGCCATCAAAGTCCTTCCCCCGGAGCTGACGTTCGGCCATGGCGTGGAGCGCTTCAAGCGCGAAGCGAAAACGGCGGCTGCCCTCGATCACATCAACATCATTCCGATTTACCGCATCGCCTCCGGCGGGAAGATCTTCTGGTACGCCATGAAGTTCTTGGAAGGCCGCTCGCTGGATGCACACATCCGCGCGGCCGGCCAGCTCTCCCTGGACGAGACGATCAAGATTCTCCAAGCCGTGGCGAATGCGCTCGACTACGCGCACCAACACGAAGTCGTCCACCGGGACGTCAAACCGGCCAACGTGATGCTGGATGCGCGGGAGCGCGTGGTCGTCACCGATTTTGGGATCGCCAAACCGCTGACCGAGACCACGCTCACCGCCTCGGGATCGTTGGTGGGGACGCCGTACTACATGTCGCCAGAGCAGGGCATGGGCAAACCGGTGACCGGAGCGGCGGACCAGTATTCGGTGGCCGTGATGACGTATCACATGCTCACCGGACGCGTACCGTTCGAGGGCGACTCCGCGATCGAGGTGCTGCACAAGCACTGTACCGCGGCACCACCACCCATGGACTCGCTGCGGCCAGGGTTGCCCGCCCACGTGTACGCGGCCGTCAAGAAATCGCTCGAGAAAAAGGCGGATCAGCGTTTCGATTCGGTGACCGCATTCGTGGACGCGCTGATCCGGCCCGCTCCAGGGCTCGTCGTGGCGCCAACCGTAGCGGAAACTCCGACGACCATCATACCCGCGGATCAGACCACAGCTCCGCTCCCCCAGCCGACGCGCGAGAGCACGCGCGGACCCGTGAAACCGGTCCCGCCGGCGCCGACCGCGCCCTCGACGGCGGCCGATGCAACCACACCCATGCCGGTGGCCCCCTCAGACCCGTCGATCGCGGCCGATGCAACCACACCCATGCCGGTGGCCCCCTCAGACCCGTCGATCGCAGCCGATGCAACCACACCCATGCCGGTGGCCCCCTCGGACCCGTCGATCGCGGCCGGTACAACCACACCCATGCCGGTTGGCCGGGGCGCCGACTCCTCGTATGCCGAACCCACGACTCCCATCCCCACACCACCACCACCGGTCACACGGCACCCGCGGTCGGGGACACCGCCGCCGCCAGAGCGACGACGACGCCCGGTGGTCATGCTTCTCACCGTGGCCGGGGTCCTCGCGGCCGCCACCATCGGGGTCGTGGCGGTGCGCCCCTGGGGTGGCGGAGAGGAGCAGACAACCACACCGGCATCTGCCAACCCGCTCGACGCCGGAATACCTCCTGCCGAAATGGGCGTGGTGGATGATGCTGGAACTAGTGACGCCGAGCCGACCGACGCGGCGCCCACCCCGACGGACCGGGCGAGCGCGCCGTCTGAGACCCCAACTGAGACGGTCGCCACCCCACCACCCACGCAGCGGACGCCGCCCTCCCGACAACCAGCCGCGCCCCCCGGGGTGGACGTCGTCGCCATCCGGGCCAACGCCACCACGATGATCGAGGGCCAGACGCAGACCCTGGGCCTCCAGGTCCGAGATGCAGGCGGCCGCACCCTCACGGATCGACGCGCACGGTGGGAGGCGCGGAACACATCCGTGGCCACGGTCCGTGCCGACGGGCGTGTGTCGGCCCGCGGTCCTGGGCGCACCTACGTCGTCGCCACCGTGGAGCAGCGCCGAGACAGCGTGCTGTTGACCGTCACAGCCCAACTCGTGGACGTGGTCATTCGGCAGCGAGACACGACGCTCGCCGTGGGTCAGTCGGTACAGTTCGTGGGTCAAGCGTTGGGTACGCGCGGACCACTCACCGACCGGCGGATTGCGTGGAGTTCGAGCGATCCGACCGTGGTGAGCGTAGACGGCAATGGGCGCGTCACGGCCCGCGCCGTGGGACGCGCCGCGGTGATCGCGCAGAGTGAGACCCGGGCGGACACGGTGACGGTGACGGCCCGGGCGCGGCCGCAGCCGGCTGCACCCGTGGCGACACCACCACCCGCCGCGCCACCGGCACCGCCGGTGGAAGAGCAGATCCAGGCGCTGGTCACCCGATACGTCCAGCGGTTGCAGGCCAAAGACGTGCAGACGATCGACGGTCTCTACCCAGCCGTCGACGCCCAGGACCAACGCTTTCTACGGGATCTCACCAACCTGATGACGGATGCCGACCGGGATCTCCAGGCGCGAGGCCCCACGTCCGTGGAGCCAAGGATTGAGGGCGATGCCGCGGTCGCACGTTTTGGGGTGACGCTCAGTTACCGCAATGCCTTTGGTGCCCGGCGCTCGCGCGAGGTGCACTTCATTGCCCAGTTCCGGCAGGCGGGCAACCTCTGGCAGCTGGTGGCGTGCAAGCTGGATCCGCGGAGTCGGTTGTAGGTCCTTTCCCCCACCCCGTGGCGTCCCCTCCCTGGTGCAAGGCGTGAGGCGAAGCCCCTAGCCTCCCAGCCCGACCGCCAGTCCGGCGCGGAAGACGACGTTGCCACCTGCGCGGCTCCCACCCGACTCACCGATGTCCACCTCGGTCCCGTCGATCTTCACGGTGAACGCGCCAAAGGTGCCGTAACCCACGGTCACGCCCAAATCGAAATTCACCCGCCGGCTGATCGCGAACAGCAGGCCGCCACCCGCATTGCCGAGCGCTCCGGTGGCCGCGATCGAGATTTCCACCATACCCAATACCGGATCGTCGGCGGTCACGGTGCCTTGCTCACGCAAGACGGAGAGCCGCGCGGACACATACGGGGCGACCGCGTCACTCTGCACCGGGATCACGATGCGTGGCTCGATGAAGGCACCGAAGAGCTCGAACGTGAAGTCGGCGTTGATCGTGGGATCCTGGCTGAAGATGTCGGAGCCATGCCGCGTATACTGGAAGCCGCCCCCGAGGGAGAACATGCTCGGCGTATACCGAATCTGTGCCTCGCCACCAAACCCCGGATCGATGCCCTCGAACTCGGTCCCGAACAGGACTGCGGAGAGCCCGGAAAACTGCAACGAGACGCGCTGCGCCGACTGCGCGTGTACATCCGTGGCCAGTATTGCCAGTACCATCCAAGCGCCTACAACTCTCATTCGCGCGGTGGACATCGACGGCCTCCGAGGGGGAAAGGTGTGAAGAAGATCGTCACGGCTCGCTACGATAGGGAAGGACCGAACCGCTCGCAAGGGAACGCGTCGCGGCGTTTCGTGACCACCTTACGCGGCCTCCGATCCCCGGCTATTCTCCGCTCGGAGGCTCGCCATTCGGCTCCAGACCCTCTCTTCCACGTTGTCCACGAACAACTGCAGGTGCGGGAAGGGTATCTCGATGCCCGCGTCGTCCAGCGCGTGCTTACAAGCCTCCAGCACGGTCACCCGTACTTGAAGCTCGTGTTCGGCCTCACATACCCAGACTCGCACCTCGAGATTGACACTTGAATCTCCGAGCTCGGTAGCGACGACGCTCGGGCCGGGATCCGGCAACACATCCGCCACCGATTGCGCGGCGTCCAATAGGACCCGCCGCGCTTCTCTGATGTTCTCCTTGTAGGCGATCCCGACTGATACGTCGACGCGGGTTTCCCCATACAGCGAGTGGTTCACCAGCGGGTTCCCGATGATCTCCTTATTGGGCACCACGAGATAGGTGTTGTTGGGAGTGCGAATCCTCGTGGTGCGCATGGTGATGTCCACGACCTCCCCATAACTGCCTTCGGTCGTGATGTACTGACCAATCGCGAAGGGTTTGTCCCAAAAGATCAGGAACCCCGCGATGGTGGTTGGCCACCGACTCCTGGGCGGCGAAGCCGACTGCGACGCCCACGACCCCGATGCCGGCGAGAGCGGCTCCTATGTCGATCCCCAATTGCCCAGCCGCCATCACGAGTCCGAACCCCAGGACCACGAACCGATAGAGATCGCTCACCAGGAGCCGGATCAGTGTTTCGGCGAAGTCGGCTCGCCGGAGTGCGCCCCGAATCGGCGGTTGCGTCATCTTCAAGAGCACCCAGGCCGCCACGAACACCACCAAGGCGGCACCGGCTTTGGGGACAAAACTCACCACCATCGTTGCGAGCTCGGACAGATCGAGAAGTTCGAGGATACTCTCCATGTCACCTCCCAAGAGAATGGACGGCGGCGCGAGCGGCCGGGATGGATCCTGCCGGTGCCCCAGAATCGGTCACATGACCGAACCTCCTGTGATACGGCTCACCGCGCCAGTACCGCCACCGCCGCAGCTTTTTCGCGTGCAGCCACACGTGGGCTGTCTCTCAAAACCCAACCACGATGATAGATGACGCGTCCCGCTGCGCCCACGGGGCCCGAGCGGGCTGTTCTCTTTGCGATCGGATACCATTTCGATGATGACGCAGAATCTCGTGAGGCTCGGCGCTGCGGTCGGCGTGATACTGGCCGTCGCCGGTTGCGATTTGACGA
The DNA here is from genome assembly GCA_041615815.1 of Gemmatimonadales bacterium. Taxonomy (GTDB): domain Bacteria; phylum Gemmatimonadota; class Gemmatimonadetes; order Gemmatimonadales; family GWC2-71-9; genus JBDHDH01. Next base: position 5,882 of record JBFJCP010000054.1, read on the forward strand.
ATACCGGCTTGGACCCGGATCAGCCGGGAGCGGATTCGGACGTGGCCTCGCCACTCACGGGGATGGGCAACAATACGTATCTCGGGTTCGCGGGCGGCCTCTATCCGGGCGGCAATACAATGCCCCAAGCCCACACCGATGCCGGCCTGGCCTTCGCCGCTCAGGTCCAGCCGTTGGATGCGAGCGGCAATCCCGACCCCAACGGCCGCTACGTGTTGATCTCCATCGGCATGTCGAACACCACGCAAGAGTTCTGCAACGGGACCGGGGGCTCGGGATGCGCCTCGTGGACGTTCGCCGGGCAGGCAGCGGCTGCCGGGTCCACCAATGACGAGCAGCTGGCCATCGTCGACGGCGCTCGCGGAGGGCAACCCGCCTCCGCCTGGGAATCACCAACGAGCGAGAACTACGACATCCTTCGAGACGATCGGCTGGGCCCGCGTGGCCTGACCGAAGCACAGGTCCAAATCGCCTGGGTCAAGCAGGCCAACCCCGGCCCGGCCATTTCGCTGCCGAGCACCGATGCCGACGCGTTCGATCTCGAGGGCCGCTTGGGTAACGTCATGCGCGCGATGCGGCAACGATACCCCAACCTCAAACTGGTCTTCGTGTCGAGCCGTATCTACGCCGGTTACGCCACGACCAATCTCAACCCAGAGCCCTACGCCTTCGAGTCCGGCTTTGCCGTGAAGTGGCTCGTCCAGGCACAGATCGACCAGATGGCGGGCGGAGGAGGGGTCGTGGACGACGTGGCTGGCGATCTCAATTACAACTCCGCGGCGCCGTGGATTGCATGGGGGCCTTATCTGTGGGCGGATGGCGCGACCCCGAACCCGGACGGTCTGGCCTGGTTGCCGGAAGACTTCGAGGCAGACGGGACACACCCATCCCAGTCGGGCGAGGAGAAGGTGGCGACGCGCCTTCTCCAGTTCTTCCAGAATTCCGCACACACCACGGACTGGTTCTTGTCATCCGCGGCGCCGCCACCCCCTCCGCCGCCGCCACCGCCACCGCCACCGCCACCACCCGCGGGGGATACGCTGGTGGCCGTGCCCATCATGGACATGACGGGGACGTACCAGGGATTCGAGGGCGGGCTTTACCCCAGCGGCGTAAACGCCATGCCGCAAGCGCATTTTGACGCGGGGTGGGCGCTGGCCTCGCAGATCGAACCGCTCGACACCGGCGGCAATGCCGACGCCAACGGACGCATCGTGCTGCTCACGCAGGGCATGTCGAACACGGGGGCACACTCGGCCCGTTTCGTCATGTCTGCCGAGGCGGACGCGGCGGTGAACAACGCGACGATGACGATCGTCAATGGGTCGGTGAGCGGCGCGTCCACGGGGTTCTGGGATGACCCGAGCGAGTCGGCCACGTACGGGGAGGCGGCAACCCGACTCGCCGATGAGGGATTGACCGAGGCGCAAGTCCAGGTCATTTGGGCGCTCCACGGCAACCCATCGCCGAGTGTCTCGCTACCGGATCCCAGTGCGGATGCGTTCGTCCTGCTCCGGCAGTTCGGTGACGTGCTCCGCGCGATCAAGACACGCTATCCCAATATCAAGCTGGTGTTCTTCTCGAGCCGGATCTACAGCTGCGCTCGCAGCGGCCTCAACCCGGAGCCCTACGCCTTCGAGTCGGGGTTCTCGGTCAAATGGCTCGTGGAGGCCCAGATCAACCAGATGGCCACCGGAACCGTCGACGCCACCACCGGTGACCTGAACTTCGAGACGGGAACAGCCCCCTGGGTGGCGTGGGGTCCCTATCTCTGGGCAGATGACGGCAACGGCCGCTCCGACGGGCTGATCTGGGAGGACTCGGACCTGGCGGACGACTGTACCCATCCCTCGGGCACCGGCGCCCAGAAGGTGGCCGATATGCTGATGGCTTTCTTCAAGTCCGACCCGCTCACCTCGGGTTGGTTCTTGGCCAACTGAGCACAACCACACGGAACGAATGACAGGACGTGACATCATGCGACGAACGATGATTGGACTGGCGGCCGGTCTTTGTCTGGCGGTCACGACACCACTCCCGGCGCAACGCGCCGGCACGGTGGAAATCGGCGCGCTCGGTCGAGCCAGCTTCTTCGACCAGAGCCTCAACATCCAGAACTTCCTGGGAGCCGGCGGGCGGTTCGGGCTCTTCTTCATCAAGAACCTCGCCGTGGAGGGAGATGCCTCCTTCATCCTGACCGATGCGACCCCCGCCGGTCGGATCGCCCATATCCCCATCCATGCCCGTCTCGTGTACAACATCCCGTTCCATGACCGGGTGGGGCTGGTGTTGGGAGTCGGGTATGCGCGGAACGAGTATCGGCGCGACATACAGGCGGCGGATGATGGCGTGGGTGGGCTGTTTGGGATGCGGTTCCGCCTGAGCCAAGTCGTGTCGCTCCGCGCCGAGGGCACGTTGGACTACACCCCGTCACCCATCAACGCCGGCCCTGGCATCAACAGCAACACCAATGCGGGAGCGCAATTCGGGCTGTCGTTCCAGTTCGGCCCCCGCCCGACGCGCGATACCGACCTCGACGGCGTGCGGGATCAGGACGACCGCTGCCCAGGCACGGCCTTGGGCGACAGTGTCGACGCCGCCGGCTGCCCGCTGGATTCCGACGGCGACGGCGTCACGAATGCGGCCGACCAATGTCCCAACACCCCGGCCGGAGAACCCGTGACCGAAGCGGGCTGCCCCCGAGACAGTGACATGGACGGGGTGGCGGACAGCGCAGATCGATGCCCCAGCACACCCGCCGGCACGACCGTGGACGATGTGGGCTGCGCACGCGACTCCGACGGTGACGGCGTGGCCGACTCGGCGGACAATTGCCCCAATACGCCGAGCGGCGCTGAGGTCGATGCCAACGGTTGCGCACGGGATCGGGATGGAGACGGCGTGGCCGACGGCTTGGACCGCTGCCCCAACACGGACCAGGGTGTCCGCGTGGACGATTCCGGGTGCCCCATCCTGTTCGAGGAGGGCACAACGCGTGTGGTGTTGGAGGGTGTCACCTTCAACCGCGCGAGCGCCAGTCTCACCCCGGATGCCATGACGATCCTGCGGCGCGTGGCCCAGACGCTGGTCGCCAATCCCAACATCCGGATCGAGGTATCGGGGCACACCGACGCCACGGGATCCCGGTCGACCAACCTCCGACTTTCAACGGCGCGAGCCGAGTCGGTGCGGGCTTTCCTGCAACTGCAGGGCGTGGCCCCGGAACGGATGCGAGCCATGGGATACGGTCCGGATTACCCGATTGCCAGTAACGGGACGCGTTCGGGCCGGGCACTCAACCGCCGGGTGGAGTTGAAGCAGATTCAGAACTAGCGCTGACCGGCGTTCAGGCCGTTTCCGCCCCTCGGGGGGGGGAACGGCCTGAGCGGTGGGCGCCCGATGTCTTCCCGCGGCCGTTCGCGCTGACACAGCTCGGGCGGCCGCGGCGCATCTGCTTCACGCGCCACTGCCCCGTCAGTGGCGCGTAGTGGGCAGCACTAGATAAATGATTATCTATCAAGCGGATGCGATGCCGGCGCGAGCCACCGGCGAGGGAAGCGCTCATCCTTCCGGCCGGAGTGTCGATACCAACTCCAAGTGACCGTGCCATTTGACTCTGGAGCCGGTCGCCACTAAGCTAGACGGGCTTCCAACCCAAAAGAATGCTCCCATGGTCCAAACGACGACGCCCATGTCGATGATCGATACCCTCCGCGAGGTCCCGCTCTTCGCGCAGCTCCGGGAGGGTGACATTCAGCGCATCATGCAGGCCGCCCGCTACCGCACCTATCCGAAGAACAGCGTGATCGTGTTCGAGGATGATCCGGGTGACGCGCTGTACGTGGTGGAATCGGGTCAGGTCAAGCTCGTGCTCATTGCCGAGGACGGCCGGGAGGTGATCCTCTCGATTCGCAAGAAGGGTGACTTCTTTGGCGAGATCTCGCTGATCGACGACGAGCCTCGCTCGGCACACGTCATCGCGATGGAGGATTCTCGCCTCCTCGTCCTGCGGCGCGAGGATTTCCAGCGATGCCTCCAAGAGATGCCCACGGTCGCCATCGGTCTGCTGCGGGCTCTGTGTAAACGGCTCCGGCAGGCGGACAGCAAGATCGGCTCCCTCGTCTTGTTGGATGCCACCGGCCGCGTGGCCCACTTGCTCTTGGAGATGGCAGATGAGCACGATGGCGAGATCATTTTGCAGCGGCTCACGCATCACATGATCGCGCAGATGATCGGTGCCAGCCGTGAGACGGTCTCCCGAACCATGCGGGACTTCGTGGCCAAAGGATTCATCGAGGTCACGCGCCGGACCGTGACCATCCGCGACCGGCGCGATCCGGCCACAGACGAGGGCACGAGCATTCGGGTGTCCCGGCGGGTGATTGTGGTGAAGGAGCGCAAGGCGCTGGAGGCGCTCGCCGGGCGCGCATAGCCGCCGCCCGCGCTATCCTGCTACCGATCCGATTCCCAGCTCGTCTCGCCGCGCCTCCGCGTGCCGGCCGATGGCGCCGCGCTCGGCGGTATCCATCCTTTCCACGTGCTTCATCATCATCGCCATGCGCCGGTTCTTCGCGAACCGCCGCTGGTTCCGGATGAGGAAATCCCAGTAGAACGTCGTGAAGGGACACGCATCTTTCCCGGTGCGTTTTCCGGGATCAAAGCGACACGACGCACAATAGTTGCTCATGCGCTGGATGTAGCGTCCCGAGGCGGCATAGGGCTTCGTGCCCACGACCCCGCCGTCCGCATGCATGACCATGCCCAGGGTGTTGGGGAGCGTGACCCAGTCCACCGCGTCGACGTACATGGCGAGATACCAGTCCGAGACCGCACGCGGGTGCACGCCAGCAATGAGCGCAAAATTGCCCGTTACCATGAGGCGCTGGATATGATGACCGTACGCGTGAGTCACGACCTGGCCCAGTGACTCGGCGAGACAGCGCATCTCCGTCTCACCGTGCCAGTAGAACTCCGGCAGTTCGCCGTGCTGTTCGAGCGTGTTGCGCTCGCCGTAGCTGCTCCCCTCCATCCAGTACACGCCGCGAATGAACTCCCGCCAACCAATGATCTGTCGGACGAAGCCCTCGACGGACTGGAGCGGCGCATCGCCCGCCTCATACGCCTCGATCGCCGCCTCGACGACCTCTCGTGGGTCGAGCAGCTTGAGATTGAGGTACGGGGAGAGGAGCGAATGATACAGAAATGGCTCGTCCACCCACATGGCATCTTGCACCGGGCCGAATCGAACAAGGCGATTGGACACGAAATCTCGCAGCGCCCGCTTGGCCTGTCGCCGCGTGACCGCCCATCCGAACGACGTCACTTCGCCGTAGGCGCGGGGGTAGTGTGACTCGACAACCGCCAAGACCTCCTTGGTCACCGCATCCGGCGCGAACCGCTTCGGCGCCGGCGGGCGCGGCGCGGCGTCAAAGCTCTCTCGGTTTTTCTTGTCGTAGTTCCACGCCCCTCCCTCGGGTTTTCCGCCCTTGGTCATGAGCACGTCCAGGCGTTTGCGCTGCTCGCGATAGAAGTACTCCATCACGAGCTCTTTCCGACCGTCCGCCCAGGACTGAAACGTCTCGCGGTCGGTGAGGAAGTGTGGGTCGGACAGGATCGAGAGCGCCACACCCTCGCCCTCCGCCCATGAGCGAATCGCCCGCAGCACCCGGTGCTCGCCTGGGACGACTAGCGCGAGCTGGCTGGGTGTCAGAACCGAAACGGCCCGGGCCAACTCGCCGGTGAGCGTACCCGTGTTTCGCGTCGCGTCCAGCTTCACGTAGCGGACACGATACCCGACGTCGATGAGGTCGAGCGCGAAATGTCGCATGGCGGAGAGGAACAGCACCGTGCGCTGCTTGTGACTCGGGACGTGCGTCGCCTCTTCGGCCACCTCCATCATCACGACGGCGTCCCGGTGCTTGTCGAAGTCGTCGAAGACCGGAGAGTTCCGATCGAGCTGATCGCCGAGCACGACGACGAGCCGGTCCACAGCCCCGGACACCGTAGCCCGTAACGTCTCGGAAGGCGAGCTCACGCGTCGCTGCTGGGGACGATGATGGCCTTTGTGACCTGCAGTTCCTGGACGTCTCGAATCGCTTCCTCGGCGCGGGCGAGGGAATAGCGACCACCGATGACTCGGTTGAACGGGAGCCGATCACGATGCTTGGTCAACAGCCTCAAGGACCGGACCACGTGGCTGAAGTCCGTTCCCCACTGACCTCGCACATCGGCGTGTTTGCGGTTCACGTGGATGTGGGGGTTGATCGCCACCGAGCCCGCATCCGTATAATGCCCGGCGATCACATACGTGCCCCCATCGCGGAGGAGATCGAAACCCTCGGGGACCGCCTTGGGGTTGCCGCTGGCCTCGATGACCACATCGGCCCCCCGGCCACCCGACAGCCGCCGAACTCGCTCTGCACGGGCCTCGACGGGGTCGTGGACCACGGACAGCGTGAAATCGGCACCCAGCACTCTCGCCAGCTCGAGCCGTGCGGCAGGAGCCCCGATGACGACGACGGTGGCCGCGCCTCGAAGCGCGGCAAACGCGGCGGCGGAGAGCCCCACCGGGCCCGACCCCTGAACGACCACCGTGTCACCCATCATGAGGCCGCTGCGTTCCACCGCGGCGAACCCGGTGAACAGCCCGCAACCACCGCCGATCACCAGATCTGCATCCAAACCGTCCGGGAGCTTGAGCACCCGGACCCCTGGCTTGAGATAGATGCGCTCGGCCCACCCTCCCAGCGGACCCTCGCTCGCGGCGTAACTGATGCCGTACACCTTGCGGGCCGGACACCGGTTGGGCTGGTGCGCCACGGTGCAGTGGTAACACGCATTGCACACCTCGTGCACGTCGTAGAACGTGATAAGGTCACCATCTCGTAGCGGCGCCCCGAGCGCGTCCCGTTCCACTCCCCGGCGCTCGAGCACGCGTCCCACACTCACATGTCCCGGGATGATCGGATACGG
>JBFJCP010000055.1:0-12121 GCA_041615815.1 Gemmatimonadales bacterium
AGTGGATCATGCGCGCGACCATGTTCTTCGTTCCGCTCGTGGGCCTCAGCCTCGCCATGCACGTGGCGTGCGCCCAGGGCAAGCCCGCGGACCGCCAGATTGCGGAGGCGATCACCCCCCTTCCTGCCGAGCTTCGCGACGGCGCCACCGTCCTGGGGTATCGCGGCAACCGAGTAGTCTCGTTGCGAGAGGGGACCAACGACATGGTTTGCCTGGCCGACGATCCCCGCGAGGAGGAGTTCCACGTGGCCTGTTATCACGCGTCACTGGAGCCTTTCATGGCCCGAGGACGCGCGCTCCGGGCCGAGGGAAAATCCACTGGTGAGGTGCGGGAGATTCGCGGTCAGGAGATCGAGGCGGGTAGTCTGGCCATGCCAGATCATCCGGCGGCGCTCTATTCACTCACGGGCGGTACCTTCAACGCCGAGAGCGGCGAGGTGGACGACGCCAGCGGCTTGTACGTCGTATACGTGCCGTATGCGACGGAAGAGACGCTCGGCATCCCGGCAACCCCCGCCCGGGATCGACCGTGGCTGATGTTTCCTGGCACGCCGTGGGCGCATATCATGATTAGTAGATAGTTCAGAGGGGCTAGGGACTAGGGGGTCTGGGGTTGGGGACCAGGAGCGGAAGGACCCTTCGCAGTCGCGCCAATGCAGACGGCGAATGGTCACGAAGGCCCGTCACCGCCCGTTTCCAACCCCTTCACACCCAACCCCTAGTCCCCGTCCCCGAACCCCGAAGCCCCGCCCCTACGCCTCCTCCACCTCCGCCGTCCACGCGACCTCGACCGCCCCGCGCAGCGTTTCGGCTGTGGGACACTTGGACTGATGCTTGGCCAACGCGCGATCCACCGTTTCGCGCGTGCCCCTGGGGATCCACAGGCGATAGTGAATCCGTATCTGCGTGAGCACCGGCACGCCGTCCCGTATCTCGTTGATGCCACGGACCTCGGCGCGAATGGCATCCGGCTCAAGCGTGATCCCGCGCACCTCCAGTGCGCCGTTGAGAGTGCCAAGCATTCAGCCGCCGGTGGCAGCAACCACGTAGTCCACGGGTAAGGGGATATCCGGCTCTCGGACGAGCTTGTAGTGCTGTTTGATGGGACCATGTACCCCGAACTCCACCGCCACACCGGCGTCGAGGTGGGCCCGGCGGTGCACACCCTTCACCTTCTCGATGGATGCCGTCGACACGTAGAGTGGCTCAGCCATGACGCGCCAATACCTCCTGTGGAGGGCCTGTCTCACTCCGGGCGCGCCCGTGCACGAGCGTCACACCCACCAACACGAGCGAGCTCACGACCAATATAGGAATCAACGGTAAGAAGCCGAACGTCAATCTTGGCGGGATGATCTCGTAGTGGTAGCCGAAGAGCAGGATCTGGCCCACGAGGATGGATGCAATGCACGCTCCCGCCCCGACACGACGCCAGTAAAGCACCGCGACGGTGGTGGGAAAGAGAATGGCCAGTCCGGTAAATGCCTCGGTGGCGATAGCGAAGATGGTAGCGGGAGGCTGATACGCGATGGCCAACCCCACCACGGACAGCAAGACCACGAGGGCGCGTCCCAACTTCACCTGGAACTCGATGGACGCGTGCGGGTTCACGAACCCGAGATAGAGGTCCCGAGTGAGCATCGAGCTGAGCGCGAGGAGCTGCGAATCCATCGTGGACATGAACGCCGCCAGGGCACCGACCATCACCAGCGCCGCAAGCCACGCGGGCGCGTGCGCCGCCAACATCATGGGGAGAATCCGGTCCGACTCGTTTCCTTCTAGTCCTGGAAACGTCAAGTGCCCCAGGACGCCGATGATCACAGGACCAATGAACAGTATGGCGGTCACGACGGGATAGAGGGTCGCTGCCACCCGTAGCGACCGCGCCGTGTCTGGAATAAAAAACCGCATGAACACCTGCGGGAACATCGGCACCGCCAGCGCGAACAGCAACATGAAGCTGAACCATCGCCTCGGCGTGAAAAAACCTCCTCCGCCCTCGCGGGTGAACAGCGCTGGCTGAAGCTCCCGGACGCTGGCATTGGCCGACCCCAACCCTCCCAACGCTTGGCCGATATACGCCACTACCAGCACGATGAGCACGAACATCAGGATGCCCTGGAATACGTCCGTGATCGCCACGCTCCGCATGCCGCCCAGAAACACGTAGGCCACCATGAAGGCGGTGAGTAGCACGGCGCCCCAGAAGTAAGGAATGGTCTCGCCCGTCAGCTGCGACAGGAGATACCCTGCGCCGATGGGTTGGAGCGCCAGATAGGGGATCGTGAAGAACACCATGACCGCAAGGAAAACCACTTGCAGCGGCTTGCTCCGCAAACGATCGCCGATCAGCTCCGGCGGGGTGATGTACCCAGCCGCCTTCCCCAACCGCCAGGCCTTGTAGCCGATGAAGAAGAACGGCAGCGCCACGAGCGCCGTTCCGAACGACAGGATGCCGTAGTAGCCGTAGCCGATACGATACCCCGCCCCCGCAAACCCGAGGAAGAAGAACGCACTGAAGTTGGTGGCAATGAGCGTGAAGAAGAGAACGAACGCTCCGACGCCGCGGTTGGCCAGGAAGAAGTCGTCCGGTGTGTTCTTCCGATAGTGGTATCCCGCGATCCCGATGCCGACGGTGATCACGAGATAGAGCCCGACGATCAGATAGGGGAGCGTCACGGCGCTTTGTCGTCGGGCTCATCATCCGGTTCCTCGGACCAGTGCCGCCGGCCGAAGAAGTGGACCGCCACCGCCAGCCCCAACTGCAGGATCACGAAGTAGTAGATCCACTGCGGAAGATGCAACGGACCAACCTTCACGGGCCCGTCCCACCACCAGAAGTCGAGGGAGAGCAGGAATAGCGCGGCGAACGCGAGGGTCCACCGCATCATGGATGCGGTGTCGCGCCGGTTCATCTCCTTACGCGCTCCTTGGTGACCTCCCGCACGCTCGTGCATCCGAGGAGCGCAAGCGCTAGCTCCAGCTCGGCCTTGAGCAAATCCAGCACTGTGGCAACCCCAGCCTCGCCGGCGGCGGCGAGACCCCAGAGGTAGGGCCGGCCGATGAGAACCCCGCGGGCGCCGAGAGCCAGCGCCTTCACCACGTCGGTCCCGCGCCGCACCCCGCTGTCCAGCAGCACCTCCGCCCGCCCGGCGACGGCCTCGACCACCTCCTCGAGCACATCGATGGTGGCTGGCGCACCATCCAGTTGCCGCCCGCCATGGTTCGAGACCACGACCCCGGCGGCCCCGTAATCGGGAGCCAACCGGGCATCTTCATCGGTCAGGATTCCCTTGATCAGCACCGGCAGATCGGTGATGGAGCAAATCCAGTCGATGTCCCTCCAGGTCAGGGACTCGACCAGATAGTCGCTCACGAATTTCTCGATCGCCGATCCCTGCTGGGCATCGGGCACGGCGGAGAGATTCAGCCTGTCCTTGAAGTTTCGTGGCATGGCCTCTCCCGGCACGGCCGCATGGTTGCGGATGTCCTTTTCCCGGCGCCCCACGCGCGGGACATCCACGGTGATGCACAGAGCCGTATAGCCGGCTTCCTTTGCTCGCTGGATGAGGCTTTGGGTCAACCCTCGATCCCGCGAGCAGTACAGCTGGAACCACCGAGTTCCGCCCGCCTCGGCGATTTCCTCCATGCTGGCCGAGGTAAAGGTACTGGCGATCATGACGACGCCCGCCCGCGCTGCCGCCCGGACCGTGGCGATTTCGGCATCGGGGTGAACCATCCGCTGAAAGGCCGCCGGCGCCAACAGGACGGGCATGGTCAAGCCGTGACCGAGCACCTTTGTGCTGGTGCTGACCTTGGCCACGTCCACCAGCGTGCGGGGCCGCAGTTTGATTCGCTGGAACGCGGCGCGGTTCTCCCGCAGGGTGACCTCGTCGCCGGCACCGCCAGACACGTAGTCGAAGGTGTCAGCGGGCAAGCGTTCCCGGGCGAGGGGTTCGAACTCTGCGATGTTGACCGGCTGCATAGGCGCTCCTGGGAGGGGGGGTCGGCGGGGTGGAAATTGAGGGGTTGGCCACGGAATCGCCACGGGCCGTGACCGGATGAAATTGTGCGCCATGACCCCCTTCCCTTGTTGGCCGATGCGATAGATTCCGGCGTCTTGGACCGGAGCCGTCCCGTTGATGACCGAGGTTCACACCCCATCCCGACACCAGATCAGCGCCGAACAGGCGTTCAAGTTCAACGTGATGATGCAGCGGGTCCTCGCGGCCAACACCTTTTATAAGGCGCGCTGCACCGTAGCGGGCTTCACCGCAGACCATCCACCCACCCTCGAAGAGCTCGAGCAGATTCCCTTCACTCGCAAGGCTGAACTGGTCGAGGATCAAGGCCGGTATCCCCCCTACGGGACCAACCTCACGTTTCCCGAGAGCGAATACACGCGGCTGCATCTGACGTCCGGCACGAGTGGCCATCCGCTCAGGTGGTTGGACACGGCCGAGAGCTGGCAGTGGTGGCTGGAGTGCTGGAAGGAGGTGTACCGATCGGCGGGTGTCACCGATCGCGACCGAGTCTTCGTGGCGTTCTCGTTTGGGCCCTTCATCGGATTCTGGACGGCGTTCGAAGCCGGGCAGCTGCTGGGCCCCATGATGTTGGCCGGGGGCGGGCTCAGCACCAAGCAACGGGTGGAGACCATCATGGAGCACGGCGCGACCGTCGTCGTGTGCACGCCCACCTACGCGTTGCGCATGGCCGAGGTGGCCCGTCAGGACCATATCGACCTGATGGACAGCGCCGTGCGTCTCACCATTCACGCCGGTGAGCCCGGGGCGAGCGTTCCCAACGTGCGGTCGCGGATCGAACAGGCGTGGGGGGCCCGCTGCGTCGACCACGCCGGCGCCACAGAGGTGGGCGCGTGGGGGTTTGGGTGCGGGATCGACAACACGATGCACATCAACGAGTTGGAATTCATTGCCGAGGTGATCGATCCCGACACCGGGAAGCCCGCACCAGTCATCGATGGCGTGGAGCGCGGCGAGTTGGTGCTCACCAATCTGGGCCGCATTGGGAGCCCGGTCATCCGATACCGCACCGGGGATCTCGTGGAAAAAGTCGCCGGAGGCTGTGCCTGCGGCCGCGAGTTGGTGGCGCTGCGGGGTGGGGTGCTCGGACGCATCGACGATATGGTGATCGTGCGAGGGATCAACGTGTTCCCATCTGCCATCGAGAACATCGTGCGGGAGTTCGGCGACATCACCGAGTTCGAGATGGTGGTGGAGCGCAAGCAGGAGATGGCCGAGCTTCTCGTGAAGATCGAGATCGCGGATACCGCCAAGAGTGCCGTGCATGAGGCGTTGGCCGAGCGAATCTATCGCCGGCTCAATCTGCGACCCGCGGTCGAGGTCGTGGATGAGGGGAGTCTGCCACGCTACGAGCTCAAGGCGCAGCGCTTCAGAAAGAACCTTTGAGGGAATTGGCCGTTGTCAGTTACCCGCCGCCTGTCATCCGTCAAGTTCAAGTTGAGGTCTGGCAACGAGAGGTCTAGCTTGCCACAGATCCGTAATGTTTATGATTCGGCCTGACGGCAACGGGTAACTGACAACAACGAGATTGCTTGTTAGTGCGAGCCCGCTCCGGCGGGATCGCGGGCCGGCGTCTGGCTTGGCTGACTTCGAGCCACAGGACGCCCAATGGCGTCACCGATGACGCTTACATCATCACAGACCGATCGGAACTCCTCGAGGGACAACGTCTGAAATCCGTCGGACCACGCCCGATCGGGATCATAATGCACTTCAATAATCAGGCCATCCGCACCGGCCGCCACGGCAGCTCGACTCACTGCCTTTACCAAACTACGCTTGCCCGTGGCGTGACTGGGATCCACGATCACGGGCAAATGTGAGAGTTCCTTCAAGACTGGGACGGCATTGATGTCGAGACTGTTGCGTGTGTACGTCTCGAACGTGCGAATGCCGCGCTCGCACAGCAACACATTGCCGTTCCCGTGCGAGAGGATGTACTCGGCGCTCAGCAAGAACTCCTCGATGGTAGACATCATGCCGCGCTTCAGGAGCACCGGCATGCCCGTCTCACCAGCGGCGTGCAGCAGCATGTAGTTCTGCATGTTGCGGGTGCCGATCTGCAGCACGTCCGCGTACTTGGCCACGAGCGGCACGTGCTCCGACGAGAGGACCTCCGTCACGATGGGAAGGCCGGTCTCCTCCCGCGCTGCCGCCAAAATCTTGAGCCCCTCTTCAGCGAGTCCTTGGAAGCTGTATGGCGAGGAGCGTGGCTTGAACGCGCCACCGCGAAATAGCGTAGCCCCGGCCTTCTTGGCCCCTTTGGCGATCTTGATCACCGATTCCGGTGTCTCCACCGAGCACGGGCCAGCCATGATCACTAGCTCCGTACCCCCGATCACCCGACCACGAACGTCTACGGTGCTGGGCTCCGAGCGAAACTCTTTGCTCGCCAGCCGGAACGGCCGGCTCATGGGGCGGACTTGCTCCACGCCACGGAGCATCGTGAGCACGTTGGGGTTCAGTCCCTTCACGTCGCCCGTGAGGCCGATCAGCGTGTGGCCGTTCTGCAACGAGATGTGGGTCTTCAGACCCAGACTCCGTGCACGGCGAACGACGTAATCGGTGTCGCGCTCGCTGGCGCCCGGTTTCATGACAATGACCATGCTCCGCTCCCTTACCCGACCACCGGCCCGCGGTGATCCGTAAACCGTTTGGCCTTGAGATCGAACCGTGGCAACGTGCCGAACGGAACCGGGGTCACCACCGCACGGATGCCGATACCGGCGCGAATCTCTTTGGCCACGGCGGCGGCAACGTCATCGGCGCTGCCGTTTCGGACCTCGAGACGCACTTCCATGTCGTCCAGTTCTTTCTTGCGGTACACGTCGACCGCGAACTCACCCACTTCGGGGAACCGCCGTACAATGTTCTCGATGGCGCTGGGGAAGACGTTCACGCCACGGACGATGACCACGTCGTCGATCCGTCCGATCACGCCACCCTCGAGCTGGATGTAGCTGCGGCCGCATTCGCACGGCTCAGACGCGAGACGTCCACGATCGCCCGTGCGGTACCGAATGATGGGCATCCCGAGTCGTCCGAGGTTGGTCATGACCAGCTCGCCCTCGGTGGAAGGCTGGAGCGTGAGCGGGTCGATCACCTCACAGATGAACTCGCCCTCGTTCACGTGGACGCCACCCTGGGCCTGGCACTCGAACCCCCACGCGCCCACTTCGGTGGCACCAGCATGGTCGTAGCACCGTGCGCCCCAGGCGTGCTCGATTCGCTCCTTGGTGCCGGAGACGCTGGCGCCGGGCTCTCCGGCCTGGATGGTGATGTTGACGCTGGAGTTGGCCAGGTCGATGCCCTCCTGCTCCGCCACTTCCGTAAGATGCAAGGCGTAGGTGGGCGTGCAGACGAGGACCGAGATGTCGTGGTCGAGGATCGCCTTGGCCCGCTGGTAACTGGACATGCCACCACCCGGCACGGCCAGCGCGCCAATGAGCTGCGCACCGTGATAGCCGCTCCAGAATCCGATGAACGGACCGAAGGAGAAGGCAAAGAAGATCCGATCCCGTTCCGTGACTCCCGCCGCGCGATACACGCTGGCCCAGCAGCGAGCCCACCAGTTCCAGCTGTCTTCGGTATCCAGCCACCGGAGCGGCTCACCGGTGGTGCCCGACGTCTGGTGGATGCGGGTGTATTTGTCGCGCGGGAACGTGAGGTTCGTCCCATAGGGCGGCGTCTCCGCCTGATCCGCCGAGAGATCCCGTTTCGTGGTGAACGGCAGCTTCCGGAGGTCTTCCATGGTCTTGAGCTCCGCCGGCGACCGTAGCCCAGCTCCCATCAGCTTCTTCTTGTAAAAGGAATTGGAAGCCAGGACGGGCCCCAGGATGAGCTGCAGCTTCTTCAATTGAATCTGTTGCAGCGCGTCGCGGCCCAGCGTTTCGACGAACGGGTCGAGGTAACTCGTATCCAGGGGGCCGCGCAGCAGGTTGCTGGGGCCGATCTCGGTCAGGGTGGCGATCACGTTTTCACCTCAATGATGTGACGGCAGTCGATCGATGTCGCAGGGGAACTTCTCGTTGATCAGGGCGATGGGCTTGCCCTGATGAATGATCCGATACGCGCGGCTCACGAACTCTCCCGGGACACGGCGCCTGACGGCATCAGGCAGCTCGGCCGCGTGCTCCCGGCCGTACCACATGATCTCTCGCCGAGTCTCCATGGCCGTGTCATTCAAGATCCGTCCAATACCCTCTCCTTGTATGTCCAGTCTGGCGCGGAGCTCGGACGGGAACCTGTCCAGTACGACGAGGGAGACGGCGTAGACGTACGGGGTACGGCTATACTTGCCCTGAATCAGCACTTGGCGGACAGCGACTTGAGTCCCGGCCGCCGCGTCCAGCCACGGATGATCCGCATCCAACGGCTGGGTGTGCTGAGCGAGCCGCTCGATGTGCATGGGCTCCATGACGAAGGCCTCGATGAATTTGGTCACTGTCCCGTCGATGACGAGCAGCGCCCGTTGAAACGGGGTGAGGACCCGGAAGTTCACGGCACCCAGGTCCGCCGGCCGCTCGGGGTCAGCCCGGAGCAGCGGCGCCAGCGGATCGAAGCCATTGATGGTGCTCATCACGGCCTCCGGATGCGCAGCAAGTGTGCCAGTGGGGGGCACCTGGCTGTGGTGGGTTTTGGCGGTATGTTCTGGGGCTCGGAGGGGCAGATGGTTGGGAGGCGGCAGAGGCGGCAGGGCAGGAATGCCCTGAAGCAGGGGGGAACTCGCGACCCCGCCGGTTCCTCGGAGCACTCACCGACCGCTGGCGTCCGTCACCCGAAACCCGGCTCGCGCACCAATTGCTGCACCAATCCAACACCCGATGAAGCGAAACTTCGCATACATCACGTTCGACTGCTACGGGACTCTGATCGATTGGGAGACCGGGATTTCGACGGCGGTCATTCAAGCGGCCGGGCCTCAAGGGGTGGATGTGACTCGCGAGCGGGTTCTCGAACTCCATGCCCGGATCGAGCCCGAGGTACAGCGTGGGCCCTTCAAGACATACCGCGAGGTGTTGGCCGAGGTGGCAGTTCGGGTGGCCAAGGAGCTGGGCTGGAAGCTCAAGGCCAACAAGGCGTCGTATCTGCCGGACAGCCTTCCCAGCTGGACGCCCTTCCCTGACGTGAATCCGGCGCTCGAGCGACTCGTGGCCGGCGGGATCAAGCTCGGGATCCTGTCCAACGTGGACGACGATCTTCTCGCGGGCACGCTGCGCCACTTCACCGTCCCGTTCGATCTCCTGGTCACGGCACAGCAGCTTCGCTCGTACAAACCGGCAGCTGCCCATTTTGAATGCGCCGCCAAACAACTCGACGGGCATCCGTGGCTCCACGCTGCGCAGAGCTACTTCCACGACGTTGAGCCGGCGGTGACGCTCAAGATCCCCGTGGTCTGGGTGAACCGGAAACACGAGCGGGCGCGGGGGACGGCACGGCCCGATGCTGAGGTGGATTCGGTTGCGGGGCTCGCGGATTTGCTGGGGGTGGAATAGAAAAGCGCGGCAGAGGCAGCGGGCCCTTCACCGGAACCATTGTCCCAACCCGAGCATTGGGGCCACTAACGAACCATCCAACCACTTACGGAGGAGTCATGGCCCTGAAGGCCGTCGTCCTGAACTGCACGCTCAAGAAATCTCCGCAGATATCCCACACGCGGGCCCTCATCGACAAGGTGGTGGGACTGATGGAGCCGATGGGGGTCACGTCCGAGGTCATTCGCGTCGTCGATCACCACGTCCCGTTCGGCGTCTCGTCCAACGAGGGGAAGGGCGACGAATGGCCCAAGATCCTCAAGAAGCTGATCGCGGCGGACATCGTGATCATCGGCACGCCCATCTGGTTCGGCGTGCGGTCTGCCGTGGCGCAGTTGGTGATCGAGCGGCTAGACGGCACCTACGGTGAGGGCGATCCCAAGACCGGCCAGTTCCCGTTGTACAACAAGGTGGCGGGTGTAATCGTCACGGGGAACGAAGACGGTGCGCACGACGCCGCAGCCAACACCTTGTTCAATCTGTCGCACTTGGGATGCGTCGTTCCCCCCAACGCGGACTGTTACTGGGTGGGCGACGCCGGCCCCGGACCCAGCTACATCGATGCGGGCGGGGACAAGCACATGTACACGAACAAGACGGCCCGTTACATGGCGCACAATCTCGTCTACATGGCCAACCTCATGAAGAAGAACCCGATCCCCACCAACTTGAAGAAACTGATCGAGGAGGCGAAGGCGGCGAGCGCCGACGACTGTCCGGACCGCCACGGAGCATCGGCGTAGTCTTGCATGGAAAGTCTCGCCTTCGTCGTCATCGCGGTCGGCATTCTCGGCTTCGCGCTGATCTCGGGACGAGTCCAACGCAGCGTCATTACGCCACCCATGGTGTTCGTGGTATTCGGGTTCGTGGTGGCGCGGGGTCTCGGCGTGATCGACGTCGAGATCGAGCATCCGCTCATCCAGACGTTGGCGGAGCTGACGCTCGTGCTCGTCCTGTTTACGGACGCGTCGCGGATCGACCTCAAGCTATTGAGGCGCGAGC
This sequence comes from Gemmatimonadales bacterium, assembly GCA_041615815.1. GTDB lineage: Bacteria > Gemmatimonadota > Gemmatimonadetes > Gemmatimonadales > GWC2-71-9 > JBDHDH01. Next base: position 10,580 of record JBFJCP010000055.1, read on the forward strand.
ACGATCTTCCGATTCGTTTGCTCGTCATCGGTCTGCCACTGACGATCCTCGCGGGCTCGGCGCTAGCACTGGCACTTCTCCCGCAGCTCTCGCTGTGGGAGGCCGCGGTACTCGCCGCCATGCTCGCTCCAACCGATGCGGCGCTGGGTCAAGCGGTGGTGAGCATCGAGCGCGTGCCCGTTCGGATCCGACAGACGCTCAACGTGGAGAGCGGGCTCAACGACGGCCTGGCGCTTCCGGTATTCCTCATCGTGTTGTCGCTCGCCGCGGCGGCGGAGGGTGCGGCGTCGGTGAGCTACTGGATCCGGTTCGCGGTGCTTCAGGTCACCCTAGGGCCGCTTGTGGGGGTGGCCGTGGGATACTTCGGTGGCAAGCTCGTGGAACGTGGTACCAAGACCGGGTGGATCACCCATTCCTTTCAGGATCTCTCGGCCATTGGCCTTTCCCTGCTCGCCTTTGCGCTCGCGGAAGTGGTGGGCGGGAATGGGTTCATCGCAGCTTTCGTGGCGGGACTCACGCTGGGCAACACCTCTCGCGCCATCTGTTCTTGTCTCTACGAGTTCGCCGAGGCCGAGGGGCAGCTGCTCACACTTTTGATCTTCATGGTCTTCGGTGCGGTGATGGTACCGCTGGTGTTCGAGCACGCCGATCTGCGGATCGTGCTGTATGCGATCGCCAGTCTCACGGTCATTCGCATGATTCCCGCCGCGCTGTCGCTCGTGGGCGCGAGGCTCGAGGCCGTGACGGTGCTGTTCCTGGGGTGGTTTGGTCCGCGCGGGGTGGCCACCGTCTTGTTTGCGCTCGTGATGCTCGAGCGTGCGGAGCTGCTTGGTCGCGAGACGATTCTGGTGGCAGCGATGACGACCGTGACCCTCAGCGTGTTCGCGCACGGGCTCACCGCGTACGTGGGCGCCAACTGGTACGCCGGGCAGGCTGAAGCGATGAAAGACGAACCGGACATGGCCGAGCTGAAGCCCGTACCCGAGATGCCTGTGCGGTTCCGGTACCGGTAACGTGCGGTTCGGACTCGCAATCTTGATGTTGATGTTCGGCTTCTACCGTTCTCTCGGGACGCGGTCAGCGGGGATGGTTGTTTCACCGGCTGGAGCTGTGGTTCGGCGAATACGCCAGCCGCGCCGTGCTCGTGGGCCTCGGATGGACGTCTCTCTTCGTGGGGATGGTGTGGCTGCTCACGCTGGGGCTTGCCGCGTCGATGTGAGTGGTCCGCAACACGTGCCGTCGGAGTTGTGCGTTCTGAGTTCTGTCTTCTGCGCGCTGCTCTCTGAGCACCTGTTTTTCAAGTCTGACTCACTCGTTCATGCGCGGCTCCAGGCAAGCCGCTCCTAGACTGCCAGAAAGCACCCGGAGGAAGACACGAGACCACAGAGGGATGCTTGGTTTCCTCACGCCCACACTTCTACCCTCTGCCAGCCGCGATCTGACTTCTGCGTTCTGACTTCCGGCCTCTTCCTTCTCTCCACTGCCCTGGCCATGATTAGTGCGATGCATCGCTTGCTTGCGGTTCTCGCCATCGCGCTCGTG
>JBFJCP010000056.1:0-11499 GCA_041615815.1 Gemmatimonadales bacterium
ATCACAACGCCGCATACGGGGCGATCGCCCAAGGACAAGTTCGTAGTACAGGACACCGCCTCCGACGATATCTGGTGGGGAGCCGTGAATCAGCCCATGAGCCAGGAGCACTTTGATCGGCTCGATGCAGACGTTCGCGCGTTTCTCAGCCACAAGGACGATCTGTTCGTGCGAGACGTGTTTGCCGGCGCGGACCCCGCATACCGCATCCCGGTGCGGTTCGTGACCACGAAAGCGTGGAACGGTCTGTTCGTGTGGAACATGTTCCTGCGCCCGACGGAGAGGGAATTGGAAGCCTTCGAGCCGGAGTTCGTGGTGCTGCATGCGCCGGACATGCAAGCAAGCCCCGAGGAGCACGGCACGCGGAGCAGCACCTTCGTGGTCATTAACTTCGCCAGGCGGCTGGTCCTGATTGGCGGGACCAAATACGCGGGTGAAATGAAAAAGTCGATGTTCACGATCTTGAACTATCTCTACCCGCACCGTGACGTCCTCTCCATGCATTGCTCGGCCAACGTTGGTGACGATGGCGATGTGGCGTTGTTCTTCGGACTCTCCGGCACCGGAAAGACGACGCTGTCCGCGGATGCGACACGACGGCTCATTGGGGATGATGAGCATGGGTGGAGCGCGGATGGCGTGTTCAACTTCGAAGGTGGCTGCTACGCCAAGGTGATTCGTCTATCGGCCGAGGGCGAGCCCGAAATCTACGCCACCACGAACATGGTTGGGACGATCTTGGAGAACGTGGTGGTCGACAGCCAGGGGCGTGCGGATTTGGACGACGATTCGATCACGGAAAACACGAGGGCGTCGTACCCGATCCACTTTATCCCCAATCACGCCGCCGAAGGGCGCGGCGGGCATCCTCGCAACATCGTGTTTCTCACGGCGGACGCTTTTGGGGTGCTTCCCCCCATCGCGCGGCTCGATCCAGACCAGGCGATGTATCACTTCCTCTCTGGATACACCGCCAAAGTCGCAGGAACCGAGCGCGGCGTTACTGAGCCGCAAGCGACGTTCAGCGCCTGCTTCGGGGCGCCGTTTCTTCCCCTCCACCCCGGTGTCTACGCGAAGATGCTCGGTGAGCGGATTGCACGGCACGGAGCAAAATGCTGGCTCGTCAACACGGGCTGGACCGGCGGGCCGTACGGCACGGGTCGACGAATGGAGCTCTCGTACACGCGCGCGATGGTACGGGCGATCCTGGCTGGTAGTCTCGATGCCGTCCCTACGACACCCCATCCGGTGTTTGGCGTCCACGTTCCGCAATCGGTCCCGGATGTTCCACGCCATGTCCTCGATCCGCGGGGGACGTGGGCGGATCCGAGGGCCTACGACCAACAGGCTTCGAAGTTGGCGGCAATGTTTCGGGAGAACTTCGCTCGCTATGCCGGCGAGGTCTCCGAAGCGGTGCATCGCGCGGGCCCGACGGGGTAAGGCCACGAGGCCCCCCAACCCATGCACTCAGGACAACTGCGTCCCCGCGGGCCAGCGTGCTCGATCCTGGCCCTCCGTTGGACCGCTGACCAGTCTATTCGACGCTGAGGATGGTGGCCGCCGGCGGTAATCGACGTTTCGAGGTGGTCCGCGATCCGCTGTGGAACAACATCCGCCTGGACGCGGATGCCTTGGGCATCCTAGACAGTGAGCCGTTCCAGCGCCTCCGGTATGTCCGACAGCTTGGTCACGCCTTCCTCGTGTACCCGGGCGCTACACACTCTCGCTTCGAGCACGCGCTCGGAACGTATCATCTCGCCCGGCGAGCACTGGGTCTCCTCGATGAGCGAAGTGAGTTGCACGGGATCACCGATGCGGACAAGACCGTCGTCCGTCTCGGCGCGTTGCTCCACGACATCGGCCACTACCCGTTCTCGCATGCCCTCGAAGAAGCCGGACTACCGTCTCACGAAGCACTCGCCCGAGAGCACTTCTGTCATCCGGAGTTGAACGCGGCGCTGGCGGCCACGGGAGTCCCGCGACTAGCCGACGAGTTGGCCAAGCTCATCGACGGTACCAGCGTGAACCCGCTCCGCGGATTGATCTCGGGCTCCCTCGACCTGGACAAAATCGAGTACCTGACCCGCGACGCCCGAATGTGCGGTGTTCCGTACGGGACCGTCGATGTGGATCGACTGCTCCACTCCCTCACGATGGTCGAGCATAACGGCCGTCAAGTCGTCGGGGTGCACGAAAAAGGCGTAAGTGCGCTTGAATCGTTGTTGTTTGCGAAGTATCAAATGTACCGCAACGTCTACTGGCACCACGGCGTTCGGAGCGCGACCGCCATGTTCAAGCGGGTGGTCCGTGATGCCATGGCGCGCGGTCAGCTGGACCCGTCGTGGGTTGCGGGAAGCACGGATGAGACGCTGATGGAGGCGCTTCGACGGGTGGGCGACGCCACGCTGGCCGGCCGCCTACGGCGCCGCCGATTGTATAAGCGGGGACTCGACCTCCCCGCGAACGCCCTCCCCATGGGAGCCGGCGAATGGATCGCCAACGACCCGGACCTCGTGGAAAGCGTAGAAAACCGCCTCGCGGAGGAGCTTGGACTTCCCCCTGGCAGCATGCTCCTGGATTTTCCGGCCAAGCCCGAGATGCTCGCTGTGGATCTACCGCTGCTGACGAACGCCGGGCGCATCGAAACACTCAGCACCGACGGCGTCCGAGAGCACTTCGGACTGCAGCACGTTGCCGAGGAGCTGCACACGGCGGCCCGATGTCTGCGCGTGTTCGTCGCGGAGCCGGTGACCGTGAGCCGAGACGCGGTGGTCAGGCTGGTGGGGCATTCCGCCGAAGAAATCGTCGAGCGTTTGGCCGGGGGGAAATCGTTGTTGGAGCCGTAAGCCATACGGAGTGCGCCAGGGAAGGTGAGGCGTACTCCTCAAGGCTTGGGGCTCTTCTCGCGTTCTGGCCCCGCGGCGCCAGCCAGTTCGCGGGCGAGAGATCGATAGTAACGCGCCTCTTCCCCTCTGCCCGCCTCGTCCATCGCGACGGCACACACTTCCAGCGCATAGAGAATTGGCGTGAGGTGCTCCGCCGCGATCTTTCCTACTGCCGCGGCGCTGGGAGGGTCGGTCACCCCGATTGTGGGGGCGCGGTATTTGGCATGCTTTCCTCGACGGCGTCGATGCGAACGACGACCGCCGTGATGTTGTCGAGGCCGCCGCGGTGGTTGGCTTGTGCGATGAGCGTGTCCACCATTCGGGCCGGACTCATGACGTGCGAATTCATGATGTGCAGGAGCTCGTGATCCTCCAACATGCCCGTGAGTCCATCCGAGGCGAGGAGGTAGATGTCTTCCGCTCGCAGGGTCCCCGCGTACACGTCCGGCGCGACTTCACTATTGGCTCCCACACAGCGGGTGATCACGTTGCTGTAGGGATGGGTGCGGGCCTGCTCCGGCGTCAGGTAGCCGGCATCGACCTGTTCCTGAACATACGAATGGTCCTTGGTGAGCTGCGCGAGTCGATGCGCTCTGAGCACGTAGGCGCGGCTGTCACCGACCTGTCCGATCAGGTAACGCAAGCCATTGATCACCATGGCCGTCGCGGTGGTGCCCATACCGCGTTTATCCTGTTCGGTGAGCGTACGGTTGAAGATGGCGCCGTTGGCGTCCCTGATGGCGGTGCGCATGAGGTCGGCGGCCTGGGAGTCGCCCACGCCGTGAATGCTCTTCAATTTGTCCGCGATGATCTTGACCGCCATCTCGCTGGCCACCTCACCCGCCGCATGCCCACCCATGCCATCCGCGACGATGAACACCCCTCGTTCGGGCACCATGAGATAGTTGTCTTCGTTCCCCGACCGGATGACACCGACGTCGGTGCGGCCCGCGCAGGTGAACTTGACCGTCGGCGACACGTTAGCCAGCGAAGACAATGATGAGTACGGCCAGCACGACGAGCACGAGCAGGCCCCAGATGATCCGAGTGATCGCTTGGGACGACCCGGCGTCCGCTGGCTCCTCCGCCGCGTTGGAGGTGGTCACAGGGGTGATCGAGCCCGGCGGCGTCGGGAGTTCGTCGGCCAGGTCCGGTTCGCCGCGCTGACGGCGTTCGACCGCAGCGGGAGGCTCGGCCCGCTGCGGGGTCTCGTCTGCCAGTGCCAACGGTTCCGGTGCCGGAGGCCTCGGGATGTCACGGGTGGGCGGTTCGTCGGGCATCTGAAAAGCACCGATGACCTTCGTGCCACCCCCGCGTTCGACTTCGGCTGCATCGTCCGTGGGCTCGAAGAACACCTCGATGTCCCCAAACTGGATCTTGGCCCCGGGAGCTAGCGGTGCCTCTCCCGTGATGCGCTCACCGTCTACGGAAGTCCCGTTGGTCGAATCGAGATCGACCAAGACCCAAATGCCTTCTCGCCGCTGCAACTTGGCATGGCTGGTCGAAACGCTCTCGTCTGGGATGATGACATCGTTGTAGTCGGCGCGGCCGATGTTGGCCACGGGAACGCGGATCGAGAAGCGCTTCCCTTTGAGATCGCCACTCCGCACCACGAGGTGGGCCAAGGCCTTGAGAGGCACAGCCTCAGAAGGCTCTCTGGGGGCGGCGGGACGGGGAGGCTCGGGCGGTGAAGGCGGGGGCCCGGTTTCTGGAGGGCTCCCGCGGGTGATGCCGGGAACCTTCACGCCGGGCACACCAAACAAGGTGTCGCGAAGCTGATGACCGGCTGGAGGGGGCGAGGGTGGCGACGGAGCCAACTCGGCTGCCCGTCCCTCACCGCGAGCCTTCGAGGGATCCGGCAGCAAAAGGTCCGATTCTTCCACTTCAGCTGGGGGAGAGAACTCCACCACCGTTTCCGATGCGGCCTCCTCCACCCCCTCCGTCGAGGCATCAGCGTAAAACCGGAACTCGTCGTCGCCGCACCGAATGACGTCACCGCGCTTGAGCGATCGCTGTCCCTGAATGCGCTCACCGTTGACGAATGTCCCGTTGGTGCTGCTATCGACAAGCAGATAGCCCTTGGGACTCTGGATGATCTCGGCGTGACGTCGAGAGACGTTCCGACTGGTGAGGACGACGTCACACTCCGTGGATCGGCCAATCACCAGCGAGCCACCGCCGATCGCGTACTCGCGCCCATCGGTCAGGGAGACCAGTCGGCCCCCCTCCGCTCGCTGACCTGAGCCTGGCGAGGAACCGGCGGGGGCGGCGAAGGCCGCTTCGTCCACTTTCATGAACTGCGTGCTCCCGCTGCGTCGCTCATCGCCAAAACGCAATTCGTGTCCACCAATCACGACCTTATCGCCGTGGAGCAGCGGCGTGGGTTGCGCCCCCATACGGACCCCATTGACCAACACCTCGACGGTATCGTCGGCCTTGTGAATCGACACCTGACCGTCTGGAGTTGCACGAATGAAGGCATGACGCGGCGCAACGGTGACGCCGGTGAGGACAATCTGCCCCTCCGGGTCGCTACCGATGGCCAGCTCCCCCGCCTCGATGGGGTGGCGGCGACCGCCTACTTCCAGATATGACATTAGGTTACCGATCTCGGCAAATAAGCTACCGTCCAACTTCGGGCCGTGCAACTCACTGACCGGTACCGTAGCCGGCTAGCCCCCGGGACCGCCTTCCACCGCGCGCTTCTCCTCCCGCCTGAGCCATCGCCAGAACACATACGACCCGGATGCAACGGTGAGATACGAAACCAGAATCCGCCAGAGCAAGACGTAGGAGGGTGTGAGTTCACGCGGCACGTATATGGACATCACGGCTGCTGAGAGGATCTCGGCAATTCCTGATCCGCCCGGTGTGGGGGCAAAGTACAGCAAGAATACGATCAGCGTCTGCAGGAGTACCACGTCCACGAACGGGGCGTGGATATTGAGGGCCCGGAGCACGATGTAACCCGCCAAGAGCTTGTTCGCGTGCGCCGCCGCGGTCAGCACGACGGCCGCGGTGAGCGAGATCCAACCGCGACCCCGGAAAAACGCAATCATCGACTCGTGCGCCCGGTCGATACCGGCTGGCACTTTTTCGATCCGCTTGGCCAGCTTGGCCCCGCCGTGCGTCTGAAGCCAGTGCACCACGCGCCGGGCGACGCGCCGGGCCAGCCCCGGGAACGCCACCAGGAGCAGCATCACCGCGCCGACGGTGACGAAGCCGCCCAGGCTCAGCCGAAAGAGGCCGTTGAGCGTGAGGGTCCGACCGAGCACGCCGTGCTGCGACAGGTTTTGGCCCGCGCCGAGAACCACCGCCACCGGCCCTGCCACCGCAAAGAACAGCACGGTGGCAATGAAGCTCATGAGCCCGGAGATCATGGATTCGGGGATCGGGATGCCCGATCGCTTCATGACGTAGATCATCATGGGCCCCCCGCCCGTTTGCGAGGGGGTGAGGTAGCCGGCCCACGCGTTCAACCCTGCGGCCAGTACACACCCGCGGAAGGCGCTTGCGGGAAACACATGGCGGGCCAGCACCCAGAGTCGGGCGCCCCCACCGAACCAATCCAACGACGCCAAGAGCGCGCCGAGCCCCAGCCACCACCATTGCACCGTGACGAGCGCCTTGAGAAACAGCTCGAGGTTGTTCCCATAAAATAGGATACCGATGAAGACGACGGCCGAGATCGCGGCGAAGATCTCGAGGCCGCGCCGTAGCAGCCTGGGCGCGAGGGGAGTCGCCATAAGCGGGTCGCCAACCTACTCTCCCGATGGCCGGCCCGTCAAATGGGCTTGTAGCGGTTCGGCGCCCCCGGCTATGGTTCAGCATGGCTTCTGACCACATCGTCGTTCGGGGCGCCCGACAGCACAACCTCAAAGGAATCACCGTCGCCATCCCCAGGCGTGCGCTCACCGTCGTCACCGGCCCATCTGGCTCGGGGAAGAGTTCGCTCGCGTTCGACACCCTCTACGCGGAGGGTCAGCGGCGATATGTGGAATCCCTGTCCACGTACGCCAAGCAGTTTCTCGAGCGCATGCCCAAACCGGCGGTGGACGGACTCGACGGTATCTCGCCGGCGGTGGCCATTGAGCAAAAGAACCCCACGACATCGAGCCGGTCCACCGTGGGCACCGCCACCGAGATCTACGACTACCTCCGGCTCCTGTGGGCGCGGATCGGTCGGCCGCACTGTCATCAATGCGGGGCGTTGGTCACGGTGGATTCACCCAGCACGGCGGCGGAGCGGCTCATCCAGGAGTGCGACGGTCGCCATCTCCTGATCTGTTTCCCGCTACCCCAGTCCGCAAAGGCCAACCACGACCTCCTGCTCGAGAACCTGCAAGCGATGGGTTTCGTGCGCGTACTGCGGGGGATGGACGTGTACCGCCTCGACGAGCTTCCGGAGCACGTCAGGCTGGATGATGCCGGAGTGCGGGTGGTGGCCGACCGCCTCCGCGCGACCATCGCCATGCGGGGTCGCCTGGCGGACTCCATCGCGCTCGCGTTTGCGGAAGGCGAAGGGATAGCCGAGGTCGTGGATGGCGACCGCGCCGCCCGTTTCTCGCAACATCCCCGCTGCGTGAAATGCGAGACCCCGAACCCGGTGCTGACTCCCACCCTGTTCTCGTTCAACAGCCCACGCGGCGCCTGTTCGGAGTGCAATGGCTTTGGGGCGGTATTGGAGTACGACGAGTCGCTGATCGTTCCTGACGTGCAGCGCTCGCTCGCCGACGGCGCCCTGGATCCCTGGACCAAACCACGTTACACGCGCCGGCGACGCATGCTGCGCGACTTCGCCAACCGTGAGGGAATCCCGTTCGACGTCCCCTGGCATCGCCTGAAAGCCAGTCAAACACGGGCCCTGTTGCATGAGCGCTCCCGCGGCTACCGCGGCATCTTCCCGTTCCTCCGGGGGCTCGAACGGAAGCGATACAAACAGTACATCCGCGTATTTCTCCGACAGTACCAGAAGGCACTGACCTGTCCCGCCTGCGGAGGCGCGAGGCTTCGGCCGGAAGCACTGGCGGTGCGTGTCGGTGAAAGTGACGTGGCGACCCTTGCGGGAAAAACCGCCGAGGTGCTCCGCTCGTGGCTCGGCGCACTCGAACTCACGGCGTTCGAGCGAGAGGTCGCCGCGACGATTCTTCGTGAGCTCGACGATCGCGTCGCCTTTCTGTGCGACGTCGGGCTCGGCTACCTGACGCTGGATCGGCAGACGCGGACGCTCTCAGGCGGCGAAGCGCAGCGCATTGCCCTGGCAAACGCGCTGGGCTCGAGCTTGATGGACACGCTGTATGTGCTCGACGAGCCATCGATCGGGCTCCACCCACGGGACATCGGCCGGCTGCTCGATCTCCTGCACCGGCTCAGCCGGTCGGGCAACACGGTGGTCATCGTGGAACACGATCCCGCCACCATCCGGGCCGCTAACCACATGGTCGAGCTCGGGCCGGGGAGCGGGGAAGACGGCGGGGCGCTCGTGTACAGCGGCCCGGTGGAAGGCGCCGCAGCCGAGGGAACCCTCACAGGACAGTATCTGGCCGGCGACAAATGCATCGCCGTCCCGAGTCTCCGGCGACGCGCGGGTCCACGTTGGCTGAGCGCCACGGGCGCGCGCCTCCACAATCTGGAGGGGGTGGACGTCTCGATCCCACTGGGAACCCTCACCGTGGTCACAGGAGTGTCGGGCTCCGGAAAATCGACGCTGGTGCACGACGTTCTGTACCGACAGCTCGCGGCGCGGTTGAAGGGGACCCACGGCGCCAAGGAGCATCTCGGCGAGGCCGTCGGCCACCTGGATGGCCTCACCGGCTGGGAGGCACTCAACGACGTCGTCCTCATCGACCAATCCCCTATCGGGAGAACGCCCCGGTCCAACCCGGTGACCTACGTCCGGGCCTTCAATGAGATCCGCTCCCTGTTCGCGGCCCAGCCCCTGGCCCGCGCGCGCGACTACACCCCCACCACGTTCAGCTTCAACGCGAGCGACGGCGGTCGCTGCCGCGTGTGCGAGGGAGCCGGGCACATCCAGGTCGAGATGGTCTTTCTGGCCGACGTGTTCCTTCCCTGCGACGCCTGCGAAGGCACCCGCTTCGAGCCCGAGATCCTGGACGTCCGCATCAAAGGCCACTCGATCCACGACGTGTTGAACCTCACGGTGGATCAGGCCATCGTGCGGTTTCGCCATCAGGAACGGCTCGGCAAAGCCCTCTGGTATTTGCAGCAGGTGGGCCTGGGCTATCTCCGGCTCGGCCAGCCCGCCACGACCCTGTCCGGGGGTGAGGCCCAACGTCTCAAGATCGCTCGGCAGCTGGCAAGCCTCGGCAAACGAGCGGCGCGCCGACTGTACATTCTGGACGAGCCCACCACCGGGCTCCATCTGGACGATGTCCGAACGCTCATCAAGGTCCTCGAGCGACTCGTGGACGCCGGGCATACGGTTCTGGTCATCGAGCACCATCTCGATCTCATCAAGCGCGCGGATTGGGTCATTGACATGGGACCCGACGGCGGCAACCGCGGTGGCCGCGTGGTCGCAGTAGGCACGCCAGAAGACGTGGCCGCTGCGGCCACTCATACGGCCCACTTTCTCCGGGAGATCCTGGACCAGCCCGCGGGGCTCGAGGCGGCATCGGCGCGAACCTCGTAGCCGGGTGTAAGGCCGTGAGTTGACCCATCGTCAGAGGCGTACAATCTTGTGCGCCATGAAAACGGCACTCCTCGCAGTCATCGTCGGTATTCTCGCGTTCGCCCCCCCTGGGGCGCTGGCGCAGGAACAGCCACCACTGGTCAGTGGCGGAGGCGCATCCTACGCCCTCCGTCCCGGCGACATCATCCGGATCAACGTCTGGGGGCGAGAGGAGCTCTCCGGCCAGTTCCAAGTCGACGAGGAGGGGAAGATCCAATACCCCCTGCTCGGCGAGATCGACGCCCGCAGCCTGACCGTGGCAGAGGTGCGAGACCGCATCCGCAGCGGCCTGGCGGATCTGTTCACCACACCGTTCGTGACCATCACTCCGCTCTTCCGGATCGCCGTCCTGGGTGAGGTACGCAATCCCGGTCTGTATACCGTGGACCCCACCCTCAGCGTCCTGGATCTGGTCGCGATGGCCGGCGGGAATACCCCCTCTGGAAACCTGAACCGGATCCGCGTGCTCCGAGCCAGCGGGGAGACCCAGCTCAGCTTCGAAGAGGCCACCCTGAGGGGCCGCACGCTCCAAGATGTGGGCGTGCGCTCCGGTGATCAGGTGATGGTCCCGCGGAAGTTCTTTACGCGGAGCGACTGGCAGATCGTCTTGGATCTTGTGCAAATCGGGCTCACGGTCGCGATCTTCGCCAATACGGTGGGCAAGTAGCGCCGAGTTCCTTGCCCCGGCCCGCTTCCCCGGTTACACTGCGCGGGCGGACCGTCGGTGGTCCCATGCGTGGTACGTTCCGGAGTAGCTCAGCTGGTAGAGCAGACGGCTGTTAACCGTCGGGTCGGGGGTTCGAGTCCCTCCTCCGGAGTTTGCCAGTTGGTCTTCATGGACGCGGATAACGCTCGGTCGTTCTGGGCAGGCGCCGTGTTTCTCGGGAATATGCCAAGGGACATCCCGCGGCGGCGGACACGATGCTCCTCTGCAGGAAGTGTCACAGCGGCAGTGGCTGTACCAACGCCAAGTGGTGTGAGCAGAAGTTCACCTTCGGCCCGGTTTCATATGGACTGTGTGACCTCTGCCATAACAAGGAGTTCATGGGGGCGAACGCTGATCAACGTCAGGAGCGCGTGAAGTGTTCGTCTGGCGGTCACGCCGAGCCATCGGGCACGCCGGAGTACTGAGCCCATCGAGCGGCGTGACGGCCTGTCGTCCTCCGCCTCACGAGACCGTGACCGCTCCCATTGCCCGCCATTGCGGTCCGCGTCAGCGTCGCGTCGCGGCTGTCGTGAGTAGCGGGGGTGAGCACCCCTGACGCGTGCCCGGCCGCGGGCGCGCCCTGTCGCAAATCCACCAGTCCATACCGCATCTTCACGTACGCGTAGTATCCGCAGACGCAGGATTCCGTTGTCCGGCCATTGCGGTCCGTGCCGAACTGCAAACGCTGGCCGCACCCTCGACAGCGTGGTGGACCGCCGTCCGACACCATCCCGGCGCGTTCCAGTTTCAGCCGCGAGCGGTTCACTTGTGCCGGTGGGCGATGCGGCTGCCGTTAGCGCCCGGCAGTTCCGCGAGCGCGCTCAACCGACTACCGACGTCGGGGCGATGCTCATGTCGCGGCCCAACTTGCTGACGTCGCTGCCTCGGCTATGATCTAGGCTCCCTGCCGGTGGCGCACGGCACGAGCGGCGGTTCGCTCTCTTCATGGTGCTCTCTCCGTGGTGCGAAAATGAAGGGGGTCCCTGAGGTTCTGTAACTCGCGATAATAGTAGAGCGGCGTCGGCCGCCTGCCCTGGAACTTCAGCCTCCTCAAGAATTCGACTTCCTCCGCGGTGACCGTGCCGCTGAGGGCCGGATCCTGAAGGAATCCCTTGAACCCGGGCTCTTCGTCGATGTGCTGCGAGGATTCCACCGCGACAAACTCAAATCGCTTCACGTTCCCATAGGCCACTCTGTCGGTCAGAACGATGTCCAGC
>JBFJCP010000057.1:0-7996 GCA_041615815.1 Gemmatimonadales bacterium
TACGGGGGCAGGGCGCGGGGAGCGGGATCCCGCTCCCCGCTCCCTGCTCCCCGTCGTACTTTCCCTCCATGCTGATCGCCATCGTCGCCCTCTACCTCGCCATGCTCCTCGGCATCGGCTGGTGGGCCAACCGCCGCTACGTGAGCGGCATGACCGACTTTCTCCTCGCGGGCCGGCGTTTGGGGTTGTGGCTGTGCGCGGGAGCGCTCGCCGCCACTCACTTCGGGGGTGGCGCGCTCATGGGCGGCGCGTCCTACGGATTCACCCACGGGATCTCGGGCGCGTGGTACGGCATCGCCACGGGTATCGGGCTCCTCCTGCTGGCACTGGTCACCGCCAAACGCTTCCGCGGACTCGCGATCTACACGGTGCCGGACTACCTCGAGCAGCGGTACGGCGGCAAGCTCATTCGGGTCCTGGGTGCATTCTTGTCGCTGGTGGCCCTCGTCGGCATCCTGGCCGCCCAGGTCACGGCCGCCGGCAGCGCCTTCACCATCATCGGGCTCGACCGCACCACGGCCGCCGTGCTCGCGACCGCGGTCTTCGTCGTCTATACCGCCGTGGGCGGACTCTGGGCGGCGACCATCTCGGACCTGGTGCAGATCGCCATCGCCGGCAGTGGCATCGTGGTGGCCGCCGCGGTGGTCATCGTGAAAGCGGGAAGTGCCGGCGGATTGGGTGCGCTGCTTTCGGGCCAGGGCATCGGCATGGAGTACTTCAGTCCGGTGGGCATTGGTGGCGCGGCCATCACGTGGCTTCTGCTCCCCACGGTCATGTACACGCTCATTGGGCAAGACTTCTACCAGCGACTCTTTGCCGCGCGAGACGCCCACATCGCAAGACGGGCGGCAGCGGTGGGTGGCGTCTTCTTGGTTCTCATCAGCATTGCCCCGGTCGTCGTCGGCATGGGCGCGCGGGGGCTCGGTGAAGTCGAGGACGCCACACAATCGGTGCCGTGGGTGCTCCAAACGCTGCTGCATCCGGTCCTGGGTGGGATCGTCCTCGCCGCCATCCTCGCGGCGATCATGTCCACCGCAGACTCCCTACTCACATCCGCGACCTCGCATATCGTCAAGGACCTGTGGGTCGAGACGTTCGGCGCAGACAGCATCGGTGCAGAGCGCCGGCTGCTCGCCATCGCACGAATCTCGACGGTCGCCGTGGGCCTAGCCGCATTGCTCATCGCGCTGGCTATCCCCGGGATCATCACGCTCCTCATCTACTCCTACACTCTCTACACCGCCGCGGTCTTCATCCCGGTCATTGGCGGCGTGATCTGGAAGCGCGCTCCCCGCTCGGCGGCGCTCGGCGCTCTCTTCGCAGGCACGGCCGTGGCGGCAGTGGGGATTGCCACCGGTGCGGATCTGTGGGGCGTCCCAACCGAAATCTACGCTGCCACGATCTCGGGAATCGTTTTCGCGACATTCACTCTGCTACAAAGAAAAACGGCCGAACAGTGAACCTTCGGCCAACGCTGCTACCGCACCTTGATGGCCTGCGGGTCGTTAAATCCCGTCGATCACCTCATCTTCCGGGACTTGCGATTCGACATTCACGCGGGGCGCGTGGTGAGGCTCGTTCGTTTGGCCGTTGTCCGCTACGGTCCCCTTGGGCTGTCGGACCCGTGCCCGGCCCACGTTGAGCCGAAGCACCCGCGGCGACGGCACCATGACGATGGCGTCGTCGGGCACGTCCTCGATCACGACGGCGTTAGCACCGATCCGCACCCGATGTCCAATCCGAACAGGCCCAACGATCTTCGACCCCGGCCCAAAGTGCACGTAGTCGCCGACCTCCTTGATGTCCCAGTTCATCACGACCCCATGATGGAAGAACGGACGGCGTCCGATCTTGGTGGGTGCGATGAAGACCCCACCCCAGGTATGCACCACCATACCCGGCCCAATCTCCGCCTTGGTCGCAATGTTGACCCCCGACGTGACCCGCACGATCGCTTGCACAACGATGTAGACCGCCACCAGCATGTGACGCACCACGGGGATGCGCATCTTGTGCGCCCAGTGGCCAAACCGGTACACCAGGACGGCCTGGGTTCCGGGATGGAAGAACTCCCGAATCAAGCTGCCGGTATTCGCGGAGCGGGCCTCACGCAGGTCTTCACGGACGTTTTCGAACACTGAGTAGCTAACCCCTCCCCTTGCTCTTCCGCTGTTTTGGCCCAGGTCTGCCCAAGCCGATGGTCAGAGGTGGCAGTTTGTGTGCCAGGGTCCACCGGTTGGCGCCCGTGACTGTCCGGCGGAACGCGCATCGCCACAACGAGTTGGCACCGGCTCACCCTCGGATAATGAGAGGGAACCCGGCGCCACGTGTTGCCGCAGCTGTCGCGACGACGCCACACGGGGCGGTCCGGGCATCGCAGAAGCAGGCTGCGTCTGTTCCATTCATGTGGGAACGGACTTTGCGCTCTAGTGCCGCGGGGTGTGTCAAACGGTGCTCAGGACCGCGCAGCCATTTGGCGGAGGACATCGATGTCATTCAAGCAAGAGCTGCTGAGTTTTCTTCAGGAACGCGTGGTCGACGCGTCCGAAGCCGATCGGCTTGGGGAGGACGACCCGCTTCTCGAACGCGGACTCATCGACTCACTCGCACTGCTCCAACTCATCACGTTCATCGAGGAACGCACGCATCTCAGGGTCCCGGATGACGCGGTGACGCTCGAAAACTTCCAGACGGTGACGACGATCGGGAGACTCGTTTCGCACCTCCAGGCCCGCAGCGCCGGCACGACGCGGTAGGAGCGGACACCAGGTACCTCAGCGGCCGATCTCTTTCTCTCCCCAGACGCGCACGATCTCTTCGGCAAGTCCCCTCCCCCACCGCGCATGGCCTTCTGGACCGGGGTGAAACCCGTCTGCACAGAAGTCCGCTTCGCTATGTACCCCGGTCGACACGTGACGAACCCCCTCCATGCGCGCGGCCAGCGCCCGCGCTTCCCGATCCAAGCGCCACCCCCATAGACCCAACAACCATCGCAGCGGTGCCGGCAGTGCTGGAAAACACGACAGGGGCGGGACGCCAGCGATGACGATGAGACGGGGATGGACACGCTGCGCTATAACATCCACGAGCGCCACGAGGTCACGACGCCACCCATGCGGCGCGCGTAGGCGGAGGGTATCGTTCACGCCAAGCACGACGATCACAATGTCCACCGTGTGCGGTTCCAGGTTCGTGACGAGACGGCCGGCTCGACCCGCCGTCAGACCCGATACGCCTAGCGCGCGCCAGACGACGCGGCAGTCCAACAACGCGTGGAGCTCCCGGGCGGCGCGACCGGCGAGACCCGATTCGTGATTCGGTAACCCCACACCAGCCACGGGCGACTCGCCCAGGACCGCCACACTCACGCCGGGCTCCGGTCCCGGGATCACACCGTCTCGCGGACCCGGCGCCTCGGCTAACCGCGGCACCCGCGCGCGTGTGCTGCGCCCCTGGATCCACAGGAATCCCGCGGCGGCACCGAGAGCGAGGAGCAACCCGGCGAGCCAGGTCATCGCTGTCAGCATTCTCGCACGTTCCAGAGGTAATGGACCGACGTTGGCTCAGCAGGGACATTGGCTGTTGTGCCCTCTGCCCTCACCCCGCCTTTCTGCCGATTTTCCGCACGTTTTACCATCCTCCGCTTGTCGCCCCCCTGCGCCGTCCCCCACGCAAGCTAATCAGGGACAACGGGTTGGCATTTCGTCGCCGAACGGCACCGCTCTTGCACTGTGAGACGGCAGCGCCTCGTGAATGCGAATGGAGGAGCCATGCGGGTATCTGGAGCTGTACTGAGCGTCGTCCTGGCGACCGCCGGTTTTCCACTGGGAGCGGCGGAGGCACAGGAGCAGGCGGTTCCCGATTCTGTGACGCTCGCGTGGCTGCAGACAGTCTTTGCCAGGTCGTTGATCGAGTCCGAGGTCGACGCGGACGGGGATCTTGTCCTGCGGGAGGGGGCGGGTCTCACGTTGTGGCTTTCGATCGACGATGGGCGGAAACTCCTCAATTTCTTCGCGATCGGCGCCGTCCGCCCCGACGCGAGCGAGGGTGAGAAACTCGCCTTCGTCAACGAACTCAACAGTAACGTGATCGGTGCCACATTTTATCTGGCCGCCGACGACTTGCTCGTTGCCGACAGCTATCTGTTCTTCGACTCGGGTATCTCCGATCGTCAGGTCATGAGCCGGTATCGCTGGTTTCGCGACGCGGTGATCGCCGCCATTCGACGGGATCGGAGCGGATTGCTGGGCAGCGAGACCCGCGCCACGCCACGCTGCGATGCGGGATCCCCCGGTTGCCGGCGCGTCAAGACCTAGCCGGCCCACGTCTCCGGCTGCCGCGCTCGCAACGGCACCATCTCAGTCGCCAACTCCCATGTCCGTGAAAACGGCATCCTGGAGCAGTTCCGTCTCGCGCGCTTCGTGATCGTGGAGCTGTTCGCTCAACTTCTTCACGTCCTCGAAGATCCGACCTTCCGCGTCTCCAAGTAGGGCCCGGCACCGATACAAGAGATCATCCAACGTCCCGAGAAACGAGCGGTGCTCCTGAAAGAGCATCTCGATATGCCTGGTATGTCGCGGCGCGGTTTCACCGATCACCGCCCCCAGACCATCTTCCCCCTCCTCGTCGGCAAAGTGCGCCTCTAACTGAGCGCGAAGCCCCTGCAACAAGGGGAGCAGGCTGGAGAGTGACGTACACGCTCCCACCTGCGCCAGGGTCGCGCGGAGTTGCTCATGCTGACGCGCGATATCGTTGAGCGGCGGACGTTTCGACACGGGAGACCTCCTCGGCGGCGAACAGCGGCGGCACAGCCGGCCCTTCTCACGTAGGCGATCGGCGATGAAGAATCGATGAGGTGCGAGTGAAGGTCGAAGTCGTGTGGCGGAGCGACGATAGAGCCGCTTGGGAGCGTGGGCCGACCACTCCAGCGAAGGGAATTTCACTGGAAATTCGCGATTCGTTCATGATCCCTGGTCGAGGCTAGAAACGACCCCGCAGTCACGGCGTTTCACCTCGGGAGCCCATCATGAACCGCCTCAGCGAGAGCGTCAAGCGCGTGAGCGAGGAGTTTGCGCGACTCAGCGGCGCCACTCCCTCCACTACATGCCCCGGGTGCCACAAACAGGTGAAGCCGGCTGGCGAGACGTGCCCGGAGTGCAGCTTCCCACTCTCACGCTACGCGATCCGGGTAAAGTGGCTCCGCGCCGCATTGATCGGTGCCATGTTATTCGGCGTGGCCGTAGTGGGCATTGGACTGACCCTGGCCATGGGCTTCGCCGATACGATCGGGATGGTCTTGCTCGTGGCGGCTGCCGCTGGCTTCGTTGTTGCCGCCGTTGGACTGGTTGGCATGCTGCTCGGTGGAAGGCACACCCCCGGTCAGGAGCGGCAGTCGTCTGGTTGGAGCCGGCCGAGCGACGCGTCAGAATAGCGTACGATTCACAGACGCGCGGCTCGATGTACTAGTCGCTGCTCGCCCTGGCCTTGGCCAACGCATACAGCAGATCCACATACGCCTTCTCGATTTCGGCCAGACCCGCGATCTTCGAGTCTTCCTTGGGCCGAATCACCATATACTCATTGGGCGCATGCGCCCCGGAGCCGTGGCCCAGTCCCGCAAACACCAGAGGAAGCCCCAGTCGCTCGGTGAACTGATAGAAGGGGGCACTTCCGGCGAGTCGGGGAGAGACGGACGGGGGATTCCCAAACTTGTTGAACACGCTGATGGCCGCACGAACCAGATCGGCATTGATCGAAGTCTGGGAAGCCGGATAGCCGGAGAGCTGGCGAACCACGATGTCGCCGAATCCCTCCGCCACGAGATGCCGGCGGATCATGCCGAGCGCCGAATCTGGGTGCAGCCCGTAAGGCAGCCGTGAGTCGACCTTGGCCGTCGCCTTGTGCGGCAGGATCGTCTTGACCCCCTGCCCGGTGTACCCACCCCAGATCCCGTCGATGTTGAGCGTGGGATGATAGAGATACCGCATGATGGCATCGCGGCCCGTGATGCCGTCTATCCACCGCTCAACTCCCAACTCGCCCAACATCTGCCGATCGTTCCATCGACTCGCGAGCCCATTGATGAGCTGCTGTTCTTCGGTCGTGGGAGGGCGGACGGAATCGTAATAGCCGGGCACTCGAATCGTGTTGCCGTCGCTCGAGGTGAGCGTGCTCAACGCCTGAACGAGATGCCAGACCGGAGAATCCACGATGGCCTTGTAGCTGCCATGAATCTCCGCCTTCGTGGGCCCACCTTGCCGTCCACCGGTGGCCTCCATCTCGGTGTACAGAATCCCTTTGACCCCCAGGTACATCGCCGTCTCGCCCGTGGGGAGCTGCGAGTTGAACGGGAACAGCGCCCCATCCGCCGTGCGGAGTCGATGCTCGTACCGGTCGATGATCTCGGGATAGTGCGGGGATCCGAGCTCCTCTTCCCCCTCAGCCGCTACCATGAGATTCACCGGTAGCTTTCCTTCCACCGCTATGATGGCTTCGAGCGCATTCAAGAACGCGCGCTCCGGTCCCTTCTGATTGGTGGCCCCACGGGCAAACAGCACTTCGCCAAGCTCGGTGTCCACGAGCCGCGCTTCGAACGGTGGTGACTGCCAGTCTTCGGGATTGACCGGCTGGACGTCGTACATCAGGTAGACCATGAGCGTCCGGTCGGCGCCGGCATCGTAGTACCCCCACACACCGGGATGGCCCGACGTAGGCACCAGGGTGGTCTCCTGAAAACCCAGGGCCTCGAGGTCACTCCGGAGCATCTCCGCCATTTCCTGAATCCCCATGTTCTGGGCACTCACGGACGGCTGCCGGAGCCAGCGTCGCAGATTGGCGAGATGCGCGTCGAGATGCGCGTCGATATATCGGTAGATCGCGTCGTGCGACCCGCCGTACGCCGCAATGGACGATGCATCGAACCGCTCGTCCGTTTGGAACTCGAATCTCGCCTGAGCCGAAAGCAGCGACGGCGAATGAACCAGCACGGCGAGTAGGGCGATCCATACGAGAACGTGGGTCCGAAGACGAGGCATGATCGGGACCTCGGTTGCAGATGGAATGGATGAGAGAATTGTAGCCCCGGCGCGGCCTCACGGGGAGCCCGGTACCACGCTACATTCTTCGCGCCGCCTCAACCGCCAACCATACCCCGTCGAGCGAACGATGCCCAAGTATCTCACCGAGTTCATCGGGACTTTCTTTCTCGTGCTCACCATCGGATTGACCACCCTCGCCGAAACACCGTTGGCGCCTCTCGCCATTGGATCCGTGCTGATGGTGCTGGTCTACATGGGAGGGCACGTCTCGGGCGCGCATTACAACCCAGCTGCGAGCCTCGCGATCATGTTGCGTGGAAAGTTGCGCGGGAAAGAGCTGGTGCCCTATCTCGTGGCACAGCTCGCGGGGGCGCTGGCGGCCGGCATCCTCGTCTTCGCGACGGTGGAAGGGACATTCGCTCCTGCCCCAGATCCCGGCGTCTCGTCGTATGCGGCCGTACTGATCGAGGTCTTCTACACCTTCATCCTCTGCCTCGTGATCCTCAACGTCGCCACCGCCAAAACCACGGAAGGAAACTCGTATTACGGATTGGCAATCGGATTCACCATCGCGGCCGCCATGATCGCCGGTGGACCGGTTTCGGGAGGCGTCTTCAACCCGGCCGTCGGCACTGGACCCATCCTCATCCACGCCCTGCTCGGCGATGGCTCGTTCGGCGACTTGTGGCTCTATCTGGTGGGGCCCCTTCTCGGAGGCGCCTTGGCCGCTGGTGTGTTCAAGCTGCAGGGGGTCGAGTGAGGGCCCGGCACCGATCCCCATGAGGGGTTGGGACTAGGGCTGGATCGTCCATGCCGCAATCTAGCCCTACCCCCTAGCATCGGGATTGGGTGGCGGCGCTAGTACCGCCAACTCACCGTATCGGCTCCCACCGGGTGGTTGTTGCGAATCTGATCCATGATCCGCGGAATGAACATCTGATGGTAGCGGAGCCGCGAGA
>JBFJCP010000058.1:0-7964 GCA_041615815.1 Gemmatimonadales bacterium
CCAAAGTCGAGGTCCCTGGTTTCCACGAACTCTGCGAGTCTCGTTCGGACGCAGAGACTGTCCATGTTGGTACGGCACGCCTGCTCCGCAAAAAAGGAGAGGGCATCGTAGATCCCCACATAGAAATCGTATTCGCGAAACGGCTTGCCCAAGAACGCGGCAAAGGCGCCGAGCTGCTCGCCCACGATCGGGAACGCGCGTCGGGTGACCTTGATGTTTCGTTGATCGAAGACCTCGGGCGCACGCTCCAGCAACCGCCCAAACGATTGCAGCTCGTACTGGCGCGCGGCGGGAATGGCTCCGGTGAACAGATCCACCAACGCCGCGATTCCTCCGGTTGCCGGTGGCTGGACTTCCACCTGGCGGGTTTCGCTCAGCCGACCCCGCAGGGCGTCGGGATCGATGAAGATCATGATGGCATTGGTGTCTGCCTCTGCGTCGTTCCGCCAGAAGAATTCGTTGTAGAGGCCCGCGGCCAGATCGATGGGGTTGTTGTCGAAGACACCGCCATCGGAGAAGAGCGCGCGGCGGGTGCACGGACGGTTCGGTTGCCTGCTACAGCCCGCTGCAGTCGTATCCACGTACTCGAGCCGCACCGGAGCGAAGGCCCCGGGAAAGGCGGACGAAGCCTGCACCACGGAGAAAACGGTGTCGATGCCGATGGTCCCATCGGGCCGCGCCGGCAAGAACAGCAGTGCGCCGAGCTTGCGGGTGCTGACGAGCTCGCTGGGTGGCAGGACCTGCAAGTTATCCGACGGCTCCCGGCTCACGACGACCACCGAGGCATAGCGCTGCGTCTCGGCCACCAACTCGTTGGACACCGAGATGGGCTGCGGTCGGATACGGGTCACCGTGACGCCCACCGGCACTCGGCAGTTTGAGGGCGAGCCCGCGGCCGGGAGCACGCTCATCGAGGTCCGGATCGTATCGAACAGCACCACATCGAAGTAGCGGCGGCTCAACAGTGCTTCGGAGGGCGCGTCTGTCTGGTCGTAGCGTTCGAGGGCAAACAGCTGATCGAACCCCGTCCGCACCCATATCTTCCAGAACAGGCTGTGCTCGGGAGCAATCGGGTCTCTCGTGCGACACCATTCGATGGCCGTCAGGAATCCGTTGATGTTGCCGGCGGAGGCCCCCGCCATGGCCTTGAGTTCGTAGTGCGGCAGTCCCCAGTTCGCCGCGCGGACGGCATCGCGGGACGTGAGCTTCATGACCTCCACCAGTCCCCAGTTCACCCCGGCTTGATACGAGCCGAGGCTTATGCCCCCGCTGATCGTGAGCAGCGCGGACACGGTGTCCGCGCGTGGCGCACCGGCGTCATCAGGGCTGGCGGGCACTTCCGATTGTGCCCGGGAGGTGGCCGGGGGAACCAGAAGCGCGGAACACAGGAGGAGGGCGCGCAACGCGCATGTCTTGCTCGTGACCATCACGGGGACGGGTCGACGCATCGTAATCCTTTAGAGGAGGGTAACGGAGTAGAAGGTTAACCCGGCCGCCGTCACACGCCAGCGAAACCGGTTTCCGCCATCGCTGCCTTTGCCCTCTGCCCTCTGCCCTCTAACTCGATCCCCGCGTCGCGTGTCACCCAGCCGGTAACCCCCAGCCCCCAGCCCCCCACGCAACCTTTTTCCCCATCCCGGTATCCAATCGTGTATCTCTCTCGATTACCGAGAGTAGAATACCGAGAGGAAACCGAAGGGAGCCCCCTCCATGGGTAAAGACAGGCCGGATCTCATCAAGGGCACCCTGGACATGCTGATTCTCAAGACCCTCTCGCTCGAGCCCATGCACGGGTGGGGGATCTCGGAGCGCATCCAGCAGATGTCCGGTGACGCCCTTCGCGTGCAGCAGGGCTCGCTCTATGCCTCGCTGCATCGGCTGACCCGCGAGGGGTGGATCAAGTCGTCCTGGCGCACCACGGAGCACACCCGCCGCGCGCGGTACTACGCTCTCACGAGGGCGGGGCGAAAACAACTGGGGCTCGAGACCGAGCATTGGTTGAGACTGTCCAAGGGCGTGGCGAGGGTGATGGCGACTTAGGCGGCGGAAGCGGTGTGCGCCCGTCCGCCCATTTGAAAGGAACCAACCGTGCGCTGGCTGACCGATTTCATCTTCAGAGTGAGAGCGCTGCTTGGCGGTCGGTCTTTCGAACGCGACCTCGAGAGCGAGTTCGCCTTTCATCTGGAGATGGAAACCCAGAAACTCATGGAGCAGGGCATGCCACACGAACGAGCCAGGCAAGAGGCGCGGCGCCGGTTCGGTAGCGACGTGCGAGAGCGGGAGCGGGCGCGGGAAGCCTGGGGACTGGGATGGATTCGCGACCTCCAGGCCGATACCCGTCAGGCTCTTCGTCAGTTCCGCAAGCACCCGGGCTTCGCGTTCATCTCGGTGCTCACGTTGGCGCTGGGAATCGGTGCCACCGTGGCGCTGTTCAGCGTGGTGCAGGGGATCATGCTCCGCCCACTCCCGTTCCCGGATGAAGATCGCGTGGTCGTCTTCTGGAGCCAGTT
The DNA here is from genome assembly GCA_041615815.1 of Gemmatimonadales bacterium. GTDB lineage: Bacteria > Gemmatimonadota > Gemmatimonadetes > Gemmatimonadales > GWC2-71-9 > JBDHDH01. The sequence goes on from JBFJCP010000058.1 coordinate 2,511, forward strand.
CGATTGGCGCGGCGTCGAATTCGACTTCGCCAAGGAACGCGTCAACGCATACCAAGATCTGGCCGCCTACACCGACCTCACCGCACCGCTGCGGACCGAGTCCGGCTCCATCCTGCTCATCAATGCGGGAGCTTCGGCGGAGCTGTTCGACGTCCTGAGCGTGCCGCCGTTGCTGGGTCGGACGTTCGCGCCTGGCGAAGACCGGCCGGGCGCAGAACCCGTGATCGTGCTCAGCCACGGGCTGTGGCAACAGGAATTCGGCGGCGATCTTGGCGTCTTGGGCCAGCGGGTCGTGATGGATGGAGTTTCGACGACGGTGATCGGTGTCATGCCTCCAGGATTCTTTTTCCCCACCCCCGAGTACCGGGCGTGGCGACCGCTCATGCTGGATCCCGCTACGCAGGACTATCGCGGCAACGGATATCTCGCCCTCGTGGGTCGCGTCCGTCCCGCTGTGACCACCGGTGCGCTCGAGGCGGATGTGCAGTCACTCGCCACCGCGCTCGGCGAGCGATTCACCTATCCCGAAGCCTGGGACAAGAGTCAGGGCGCACACGTCATCTCTATTCGCGAGTATCTGCTGGGCGACGTGAGGCCGGCCATTCTTCTGCTGCTGGGTGCCGTGACGCTACTCCTGTTGATGTCGTGCGCCAACGCGGCGGCGTTGACACTCGCCCGCACCACCGATCGCACCGGCGAGATGAGTGTACGTGTCGCTCTCGGCGCGGGACGCGGAAGGATTGCGCGGCAGGTGCTCACCGAGTCTCTGGTGCTTGCCATCGTGGCGGCGGTCGTGGGTGCCGTATTGGCTGTTGTGCTCTTCGATCTTCTGGTGGCGAGTCTCCCCCTCGAGGGCGGCTATGCCGCCGTACTCTCTTTGTCGTGGACCGTCTTCGCCGCGGCGTTCGGATTGGCGCTCGTGGTCGGCATAGCGGTAGCGGCGGTTCCCGTTCGTGAGCTGTTGCGTGGCAAGCTCGAGAACGTGAAGAGCGAGCGGAGTGAGACCGGTTTGGCCCGCGGAACCGGACGCGCGCATGCCACACTCGTGGCGGCCGAGGTGTTGCTGGCCGTCTTGCTCGTCGCAGGTGCGGCACTGCTCATTCGCTCGGTGGCCAATCTCCGGGCGTTGGAGCTGGGTTTGGAGCCGGAAGGTGTCGTGGCCATCACGCTCTTCGCCGCTGAGGAGGAGATGAGCGAAGTCGAGCGCGAGAGCTTCTTCTGGGAGGTGGCACAGCGAGCCTCGCAACTGCCCGGTGTCCGCGCCGCCGGCACGATCAACCGTCTTCCTATCCGCGATGGTGGATGGCAGGGGTCTGTGGGCATCGAAAGCCGGCCCGACCTCGCCTTTCCCCAGGCGCCGAACAGCTACTACCGCATGATCGCGCCGGGATACTTCCAGGCCATGGGTATCGAGCTGCGGATGGGTCGCGTGTTCGACGAGCGGGATCGCGAGGGCGCGCTTCCTGTCGCCATCGTGAGCGAATCGTTCGCACGCCGCATGTGGCCCGGACAGGATCCCATCGGGCAGCGTATCAATGGCGCGTTCGACGACGATGACGGCTGGCGTACGGTCGTGGGCGTTGTCGAAGAAACACGGCTGGTCTCGATGACGGGCGAGAATCCGCTCGTCATGTACGTTCCCCAGGGTCAGGCGCCATTCCCCGGTGTCTCACAGGTGCTCGTCCTCGAGGGCGATGCCAATCCCACGTCACTTGTCCCCACCGCGCGGCGCCTGGTGCGCGAACTGAATGAGCGTGCGGTCGTCGCGCAGGTGCAGACCATGGACGAGGTGGTCACCACCGCCATGGCCGAGCCGCTCAGGCTCCGGTTCTTTCTCATGTTGTTTGCGGGGTTGGGTCTCGTGCTCGGCACCGTCGGCGTCTACGGTGTCGTCTCCTACGCGGTCACTCGGCGCCAGGCGGAATACGGGATCCGGATGGCGTTGGGCGCCACGGCGGGTCATGTGCTGCGCGAGGTAGTACGCCGCGGCATGGTGCCGGTGACCATGGGTGTGACCGGCGGTGTAGTGATCACCGTCATTCTCTCGCGTGCCGTGGGTGGATTTCTCTACGAGGTGGCGCCCACGGATCCCGTGAGCCTGGGACTCGCGGCAGTCGTGCTCTTACTCAGCGGGGTCGTTGCGGCCGTACTCCCGGCCTGGCGAGCGGGGCGGGTGAGTCCGGTGGACGTGCTGAGATCCGAATAGCGGGATGGGTAAGACGCGGGAGAGGCCGCAGACGCGGCGGAGGTGGCAGAAGAGGCAGCGGAGCGCGAGCCAGCGTACCGCAATCGCCAAGCCGACGGGTTCGGCCCGCTGCTCAGCGAGTCCACTTCGTAATCCGGCCTTCACCTTGGCGACCCACTGCACTAGCTCGTTGGCGATCTCGTCCTCGAAGGTCTCGTAAAACTTCCGGTACACCTTGGCGGTCACGGGCATCGACGATCCTCGATACCGGTTCGCCGACCTCAATAAAAAGCTACGCTCGGCGGGCCGAGTATCCAACGAGCGTCGAATTGGTAGGTTGAAATTCCCCTGTCCCTACCGCCTCTGCTATCTCCGCCTCCTCTGCCACCTCTGCCCCCCTCCTTGAACCCTCTCCCAATCCCAGTATCTCTTATGCAAATGCCCAAAGACGACCTCCGAGGCACCGGCATCGACTTGGTCGCCGAGGCCAAGCGCCAGACGCTCCCACCTGTCGCTTTTCGGGACGACTTGATCGAGCGGGTGCTCGGCTATCTCGACTCGGGCCGTTCCGTGTTGCTCACCGGCGTGCCCGGTGTGGGTAAGACCGCCGTCATCCACGGGGTGGCCCGCGCCATGAACGCCCGGGGGCAGGGTGGTCTCCGGCTCATGACCACCATGGAGGTCTACGCCGGAACCCACGGTTTCATTGGACAGTGGCAAAGCCGCCTGCGTGCCATCCTGGACATCGCGAACAAGACCAAGACCACCCTCTATTTCACGGACCTGCTGGCGCTCCTCACGGCGGGTACCACCGTCTCCACGGAGTCGACGTTCGCGGATGCCATCATCCCCGATGCCGAATCGGGTAAGGTGACGCTCATCGGCGAGCTGACCCCGGACAATCTCACCGTCCTGGATCGCGCGCCGTCGTTTCGCAAGCTGTTCCAGGAAGTGCGGGTCCCCAAGCTCACGCCCGAACAGGTCCACGTCGTCGTCAAACAGGCGATCCGGCGGCACCACCTCCAGATGATGCCGCGTGTCCAGCAGTCGCTGATCGACCTCACCTCGCGGTTCATGGTGAACCGGCCGCAACCCGGACCCGCGCTCGAGCTCGTGCGGCAGGTGGTGGACTACAACCATCAGAAGAAAGGCGTGGGCGAGCCGGAGGCCATCGATCGTCGGTTCGTCGAGAAGGTCTTTTCCATTTATACGGGGCTTCCACGATTCGTCGTCTCGCCGGACGAGCGTGTGCTCACGCGCGAGCTGCGCGACAAGCTGCACGCCCGTATCGTCGGCCAGCGCGACGCCGTCAACGCCGTGGTCGAGGCCATCACCCTGTACAAGGCGAGCCTCCACGATCCCGGGCGTCCCATCGGGACATTTCTCTTCGTGGGGCCCACGGGCGTGGGCAAGACCGAACTGGCGCGGGCGCTGGCGGATGTCCTGTTCGGCAGTCCCCATCGGTTGCTGCGGTTCGATCTCTCCGAGTTCAAGGACTACAGCTCCTTCGAGCAGCTGATTGGGAATCCGGAGCATCCCACGCGGGGCGCGCGGCTGCTCGATCCCGTGCGCTCGCAGCCGTTTCAGGTGATCCTGCTGGACGAGTTGGAGAAGGCGCATCCCAACGTATGGGATCTCCTGCTCCAGCTGCTGGACGACGGACGGCTCACGTCCACGGGCGGGCAGGAGGTGAGCTTTCGCAACACCTTCGTGATCGCCACGTCCAACGTGGGCTCGCACGAAGCCGCCAAGTCCATCGGCTTTGGGGAGCAGGGGCGGGAGGTGTACGAGGCGGCCGTGCAGCGTGGTCTCGAGACCACCTTCAGGCCGGAGTTTCTCAACCGGTTCCAGCACATCGTCGTCTTCCACGCGCTCACGCGCGATCAGCTCAGAACCATTGCACGGGTCGAGTTGAATCGGATTCTCAAACGCCACGGGATCGCGGCGCGGCATCTCACGGTGGACGTGGACGACGCAGCGCTCGACGTCGTGATCGACAGCGGCTACAGCGAGCGTTTTGGGGCCCGAGCCCTCAAGCGGGAGTTGCAGCGCCGGATCGTGCTCCCGGTGGCCACGGTGCTCATGGAAAAGGAGGTAGAGGAAGGGAGTCTCCTCAGGATCGTTCCCAAGGGACGTGGCGTCGCCGTACGAGTGCTCGATACCGAGCAGTCGATCGCGGCCCGTGAGGACCGTGGGCCCATTGCGCTTCCGGAAGGAAAGAGTGTCGAGCCCGAGGGTATCGCGGACCTGCTGGACGAAGCGGCCGAGACGCTGGATCTGTTGACGGGCGGGGTGGACGTTCCCGCCCTCAGGGCCAGGCAACAAGAGCTGGAAGAGGTTCGCGTGAGCCCCGAGTTCTGGAGCGACACGGAGACCGCCACCATCGTCATGCGCGATCTCGATCTCTGTACCAGGTCCCTCGAGCGCATCGAGCGGCTCAGGGTGCGCGTGGAGGATGCGCGCGAGGCGTTCCACGACGCGCAAACGCGGCGCGAGATCGTGCACGTCGCGCATCGGGCATCGCAGCTGCTCGACGCGGTGCACGCCGCGCGGCGGGAGTTGGTGCTCATGGGACCGGATGGTTTCTGGGACGCCATCGTGCAGATCCGGCCCATCGGTGTGTTGGGCAAGCCACTGCGCGATCTCCTCGTCACGGCGTATCGCGATTGGGCCGCGCATCGGAGGATGGATGTCGAGTGGATCCTCGAGCCGGCGGCGAGCACCGAGCCCGCGGCACTGTTGATCAAGGGCCACTACGCGCACGGCTACTTACAGCTCGAGCGCGGGATCCATCGGGTGCGGGAAGGCGAGGAGACCGGTGCCGTTGCCGTGACCGTAGCGCCGTGGATCGATCAGCGGGGGACGCCGGAGTTCGCCTCGCAGCGCGCGCTCAAGATCCGCGGCCAGTATGGCGGCAAGATCCGCTCGCGGCTCGAGTGCGTCTCGGGGCTGGTTATTCAAAACGCCTCCACGCTGGACGACAATCGCGATCTGGCGGCCGAGCTGTTGCCGTCGTGGGAGCAAGCGCCCGAGGTGGGGGAGGACGTGGTGCGGCGTTACCAGCTCGAGCCGCTATTCATTAAAGACGCACTCACCGGGTTCTCGAGCGGGCGGACCACGGTGCTCTCGCCCGTGGAGTTACATGGGTTGTTGTGCCGGAGGGTGGGGTAGGGGGGCAAAGGAGGCTGGCGGCTCGATCTCCCGGGCCTTCTCTCAAAACGCATGCGAGGCGAGGCGCAGTCGGAATCCTGCGCGTCGGACAGGTGGGG
>JBFJCP010000059.1:0-7791 GCA_041615815.1 Gemmatimonadales bacterium
CATGAAGATCGTGACCGAAGAAGCGCAGCCGGTCACCAAGGTACGGAAGGCCGTGCCGGCGAACGTGGCGGCGGCCGTGGCGGTGGTGCTGGAGAAGCTGCCGGCGGATCGGTTCGCGAGTGCGAGCGAGTTTGCCGAAGCGCTGACGAACCCAGCGTTTGCGGCGGCCGTGGGCGCCGCCGGGCGGCACTCCGTCCGTCCGTCACTCCGTCGGTCCGCCCTGGTCCCGGTCCTCGCCACCATCGCGATCGTCGCCACCACCCTCGCCGCCTGGGGCTGGCTCCGGCCGCAGCCAGTGTCGCCGGTCATCCGCTACAGCCTGTTCCTTTCGGAGAGTGAAGCGTTGAGCAGCGCCGCACCGGTCTTGGGACGCCGGTTGGCGCTTTCCCCGGACGGGACCAAGCTCGCCTACGTCGGTACGGATCCAACGTCGAGTGGGCCGGTCGTGTTTCTCCGGAACAGGGACGCCCTGCACGGAGCGCCCATCCCCGGAACCGAGAGCGGGCGGCGCGTCTTCTTTTCACCGGATGGAACACGGCTGGCGTATTTCGCGGCCGACAACGCGCTTCACGTCGTCGGCCAGTCGGGCGAGCCTCCCGCCGTGATTAACGCGACGGATCTGTCCAATCAATATGGCGGGTCGTGGGGGACCGACGGATACGTCTACGCCTCCGCCCGCGGACAGGGACCTGGCGTGGGGCTTGGGATCGTCCGCGTGGCGGAGGGCGGAGGCGCGGTCGAAGCGGTCACCACGGTCGATTCAGCGCGGGGCGAGCGGATTCACGGTTGGCCGGAAGTGCTGCCGAATGGTCGGGGTGTTCTCTTCACTGTCTTCACGGGCCGCGGTCTCACCGGCGAGCGCATCGCCGTCGTCGACCTTCGGACGAGACAGCACCACTATCTCGTCGAGGGGGTCGCCGCCTGGTACGCACGGTCCGGCCATTTGCTGTACCTGACCGTGGACGGCACGCTCATCGGGGCGCCGTTCGATCAGGATCGCATGGAGATCACCGGACCCAAGGTTTCCTTGCTCGACAGCGTCGTCGTCGGCGCGCTGGGCGCGGACCTGACCCTGTCGGCGAGCGGGACCTTGATGTACCTGTCGGGCACCACCGGCTTGGGCGTGCTCCCCGTGTGGGCGGATCGGGAGGGGAACGTCGAGCCCGTGGATCCGTCTTGGACGTTCCTCTCGGCCGCGCTGTACTCCACCGTCGCGCTCTCCCCCGACGGATCCCGTCTCGTCGTGACCCAGGCGACTCCGGCCGGACACCATCTCTGGGTCAAGCGGCTGCCGCGCGGTCCGAACATGCAGCTCACGTTCGCTGGTGCGCTGAACGGCCGGGCCTCGTGGTCGCCCGACGGGCGCACAGTCGTGTTCGTGTCGGATCGGTCCGGCCAAAACCAGATCTGGCGTCAGGTGGCCGACGGGAGCGCAGCCGCTGAACTGATTGGACCCGAACCGGCGAACGAGGGGTTCCTCTCCCCGGACGGTGCCTGGTTCATCTACCGAGGCATCGCCGGTGATCGCCACATCTATGCACGGCGAACGCGCGGAGACAGCACCGTGGTGGCGGTCGCGAGCTCGACTCGCGGCGAAGACCTCGCACCATCGCTCTCACCCGACGGCAAGTGGATCGCCTATGTATCGAGCGAGTCGGGCCGGAACGAGATCTACGTCCGTCCGTTCCCGGACGCGAGGCGCTCGAAGGCACAGGTATCGACCGCGGGTGGGGTGGAACCTCGCTGGTCGCGAGTTGGGAGGGAGCTCTTCTATCGGAGCGAGTCGAACGAGCTCATGCGTGTGGCAGTCGAGCGGAGAGGGGACGTGCTGAGCGTGAGTGCGCCGCGGGTTCTCTTTTCCATGAACGACTATCTGCCAGCCAACCTGTATCAACCCACCTACGACGTGGCACCAGACGATCAGCGGTTCCTGATGCTCAAGCGCGTAGGAGCGGGGTCCGGGGGCGCCGAACAGCTCATCGTGGTCGAGAACTTCACGGAGCACCTCCGACGGAGTTTCCAACCATGAAACAAAGGATCGCCCCTCCAAAAGTGAACGCTCCCCGATGAGCGAGATTGCTGAGCGCCTCACCGCCGCCCTCGCCGAGCGCTACAGCCTCGAGCACCAGCTCGGGCAGGGTGGGATGGCCACCGTGTATCTCGCCGAAGACCTCAAGCACCAGCGCAAGGTGGCGCTCAAGGTCTTGAAGCCCGAGATCGCCGCCGTGCTCGGCGCCGAGCGGTTTGTGCAGGAGATCAAGACCACCGCGAGCCTCCAACACCCCCACATCCTCCCACTCCATGACTCGGGAGAAGCGGCCGGTTTCTTGTACTACGTCATGCCCTACATCGAGGGCGAGACGCTGCGCGAGAAGCTGAACCGCGAGACGCAATTGAGCGTCGATGAGGCGGTGCAGATCGCAACTGAAGTGGCCAATGCATTGGACTACGCCCATCGACGCGGCGTGATCCACCGCGACATCAAGCCCGAGAATATCCTGCTGCACGACGGGCGGCCGATGGTGGCGGACTTCGGGATCGCGCTAGCGGTCAGCGCTGCCGCCGGTGGGCGCATGACGGAAACAGGACTCTCGCTGGGTACGCCGCACTACATGAGTCCGGAGCAGGCGACGGCGGAGAAAGATCTCACCAATCGATCGGATATCTACTCGTTGGGCGCCGTGCTCTATGAGATGCTGACGGGGAGTCCGCCACACGTGGGCTCCTCGGCACAGCAGATCATCATGAAGATCGTGACCGAAGAAGCGCAGCCGGTCACGAAGACACGGAAGGCCGTGCCGCCGAATGTGGCGGCGGCGGTGGCCAAGGCATTGGAGAAGTTGCCGGCCGATCGGTTCGACAGTGCGAAGGCGTTTGCCGAGGCCTTGGCTGATCCCGCGTTCACGGTGCAGACGACGCAGGCCGCAGTAGTGGGTGCGCTCAGGACAGACTGGCGGCAACGGCTTGCGGTCCCCCTCGCCGTCATCGCCGCGGTGTTCATGCTCGCCACCGTGTGGGGCTGGCTGAAGCCCCAACCGGAAGCCGCGAAGCGCGTTTCACGGTACAGCATCGCGTTACCGGCGGAAGAAAGGCTATTCACTGACGGGGCTGGAGTGGTGGTTTCGCCGGACGGGTCTCGCTTGGTGTATGTCGGAGGGGGTGATCGTAGCTTATTGGTCCGTGCTCTGGATCAACTCCGAGCCACACCGTTACCGGGTACGGACAACGCGTCGGCTCCGTTCTTCTCTCCGGACGGATCGCGGGTGGGGTTCTTGGCCCAGGGTGCTTGGCGCGTCGCATCGTTGGCTGGCCGTCCCCCCATCACGATCGCCCGTTCGGATGTCGGCGAGCTCGGTGGCTCCTGGGGGTCCGATGGCTACCTGTACTTCGACGGACCGATTGGTGGGGGTGGGTTGGTCCGGGTGGCAGAAGGTGGTGGGTCTCCGGAACCTGTGACCGTGACCGATTCTTTGCGGGGCAGCATGGACCACGTATGGCCTGAGGTGCTTCCCGGCGGGCGTGGTGTAGTCTTCTCGGTGCCGCGTAGTGGTCTAGCAAACTTCGCCGACTGGGATATCGCCGTGGCCGATCTCAGGACCGGTGCGCACACCGTCTTGATGCGAGGGGTCCGAGCGCGTTATGCGGTGTCGGGTCACCTCCTGTACGTGACGGCAGACGGGACACTGATGGTGGTGCCGTTTGACGAAGGGACGCTCTCGCTCACCGGCAACCCGGTCGCTCTCGCAGAGGGCCTGCGAGTGGGGTTTGGCGGGCGTGTGGACCTCACGATCTCGGCCACCGGGACGTTGTTCTATTCGACGGGTGGGGTGCTCGGCGGCGTGGGAGCAGATCTCGTATGGGTAACGCGGGATGGGACGGCCGAGGAAGTTGTTCCCGGATGGACGGAGGACTTCCTGTCCCTGCAGATATCCCCCGATGGGAGGCGGTTGGCGGTGGCCATCCAGGCGAACGAAGAGGAACAGATTTGGATCAGACAGTTGGATCGTGGACCGCTCCTGAAACTTACGTTCACGGGTTGGCGAAACGCTCGGCCCGCATGGACGCCCGACGGCCGGAACGTCGCTTTCGTATCGTCTCGCGGCGATGATCTCGACATTTACGCCCGACGCGCTGACGGGACGGGCCCGGCGGTGCTGCTGCTCGACGAGGAGGACCGCCTCGGGGAGGTGAGCTTCTCTCCAGATGGGGAGTGGCTCGTCTACCGGGTAAACAAAAACCTTCGTGATCTGTACGCGCGCCGCATTGGGGCCGACCTGCGCGTAGATAGTGTGCCAGTCCCGTTGGTGACGACCGAGTATTCGGAAAGCGCTCCCGCCGTGTCACCCGATGGTCGATGGCTGGCCTATGTCTCCAACGAGTCGGGCCAGAGCGAGGTGTACGTGCGCCCGTTCCCCAACACGGCTGATGGGAAATGGCTGGTATCAAGCGACGGTGGCGAGGAGCCGGTGTGGGCGCACAGTGGCCGGGAGTTGTTCTACAAAGGAAATGAGAGCTTGATGGTGGTGGAGGTCTTGCCGGGACCCACGTTTGTGACCGGCGAGCGGCGGGTGCTGTTTTCGATCGAGGGTTATCGCTCGGCCACAGTGCATCAGTTGTATGATGTGACGGCAGACGACCAGCGCTTCGTGATGGTTCGGAATCGCGGCGGGTCGGATGCGGGCGAGTTGATCGTGGTCGAGAACTTCTTCGAGGAGTTGAAGGCCAAGGTGGGGAATTGACCGACACCACCTCCCGGCTCTCGAACGCCCTCACCACCCGCTACCGCATCGAGCAGGAGCTCGGTGCCGGCGGCATGGCCACCGTCTATCTCGCGCACGACATCAAGCACGACCGCAAGGTCGCCATCAAAGTCTTGCGGCCTGAGCTGGCCGCCGTGCTCGGCGCCGAGCGCTTTGTGCAGGAGATCAAGACCACCGCAGGCCTGCAGCATCCGCACATTCTCCCCCTTCACGATTCGGGCGAGGCTGACGGATTTCTGTACTACGTCATGCCCTACATCGAGGGCGAGACGCTGCGCGAGAAGCTGAACCGCGAGACGCAATTAAGCGTCGATGAGGCGGTGCAGATCGCAACTGAAGTGGCCAATGCATTGGACTACGCCCATCGACGCGGCGTGATCCACCGCGACATCAAGCCCGAGAACATCCTGCTGCATGACGGCCGCCCCATGGTGGCGGACTTTGGCATCGCGTTGGCGGTGAGCGCCGCAGCGGGTGGCCGCATGACGGAGACGGGACTCTCCCTCGGCACCCCGCACTACATGAGTCCCGAGCAGGCGACGGCGGAGAAGGATCTCACCAATCGATCGGATATCTACTCGTTGGGCGCCGTGCTCTACGAGATGCTGACGGGGAGTCCGCCACACGTGGGCTCCTCGGCGCAGCAGATCATCATGAAGATCGTGACCGAGGAGGCGCAGCCGGTCACCAAGGTACGGAAGGCCGTGCCGGCGAACGTGGCGGCGGCCGTGGCGGTGGTGCTGGAGAAGCTGCCGGCGGATCGGTTCGCGAGTGCGAGCGAGTTTGCCGAGGCGCTGACGAACCCGGCGTTTACGACCGAACGCGGGGCCGCGCGTGAACACAAGACCGACACGGCCCGGTGGAAGACCATAGCACTGGTTACAACGGCGCTCGCCGTGGCAGCCGTGCTGTGGGGCATGGTGAGAGGGCGAGAGGCATCCCACGTAGAGGGTACGGAGACCGCCCGGCGCTTCTCGGTCCTGCTCTTGGATTCCGCACCAATGGCAGTCGGCACCGGGCGCCCGGCCCTGACGCTCACCCCGGATGGCACGCGCATCGTCTACGTGTCCCGCATTCGTGGTGAGACTGTCGTGCTGCAGCACGGTCTCTCCAACGACTCGGTAGGACTGGTGCCCGGCAGCGTCGGTGCCACCGGACCGTTCGTCAAACCGTTGGGCAACGCCGTGGGGTTCTTCGTCTGGGATGAGCTGATTGAAGCGTCGTTGATGACCGGCGCGTCAGTTGAGTTCAACAACGTGACGCCAGTGACGCGAGGCGCGACGTGGTTGAATGACTCGGTGGTTGCGGTGAATACGTCGCCCAACGACGGCCTCGCGCGCGTTACGCTGAACGCACCGCTGGACCGTGACAGCCTCGGACGGGCAGCGACGTTCGTACCCATCCGGCGCGCGGAAGGAGAACGAAGTGTCGTATGGCCGGTGGCTGTGCCTAAACGAGAAGCGCTTTTGTACGTCAGCGATCGCGGCGGCGGACCCGATAAGTGGCAGATTGGCGTGCGGACGCTTGACGGGACCTACGATCGGGTGCTGATCCAAGGGGGAAGTCATCCACAGTACGCGGCGTCTGGGCACCTCGTGTTCGTCCGCAGTGGCGCGTTGTGGGCGGCGCCGTTCGATCGGAATCGGCTCGAACTGCGTGGATCAGAGGTGCAGGTTCTGACGGGTGTGCTCACCGAGCCGTCCGGGATCGCGCACTATGCGATTGCCGATGATGGCACGCTGGTCTACGCGTCCGGGGGCGGTTGGCGGTCGGAACGTCGTCTGGTGTGGATATCGCCGTCAGGCGCGGTCGAGCCACTCCCGTTCCCCATTCGAAACTACGCACACCCCGACCTCGCCCCGGACGATCGCCGCGTGGTCGCGACGCTGTACGATGGGAGCAACTTCGACGTGTGGCTGGGCGACGTCGCCCGCGGCACGTGGCTTCCGCTCACCCACGATGCCGGTGAAGACCTGTGGCCGCGCTGGGCGCCCGAGGGTGCGCGGGTCGCGTTGGCCACCGAGGTCCGTTCGGGCGGTCCACCACAAGTAGGGCTCGTCGATCTTCGCACGGGCGACCTCGAAGTGGTCGGTGATTCCGGATGGCTGTCGGCTCCTCGAGGCTGGGTTGGCGACGGGAGCGCGCTGTACTACGATGCGGACTCTCTGGGAGCCGGGCGGTCGACGAACGGTTACGACATCAAAGTGCTCGATGTGGCTACGGGGAGCCTGAGCACATGGCTCGCGACAACGGACGATGAATGGCAGGCGCATCCCTCGCCCGACGGGAGGTGGGTCGCATACGTCTCAGATCAATCCGGCCGGAACGAGGTTTACGTTCGCGCTGCAGAAGGCACGGACATCGCGCAGCCGGTGTCGACCGGGGGTGGAGTGGAACCGCTGTGGAACCGTTCGGGGAACGCACTTTACTTCCGGCGAGGCGACCAGATCTTTCGGGTCAGCGTTACACCTGCATCCGGTGGGCCGCTCACGCTCTCAGCACCGGAGCCGAGATTCGTCTTTCCGCCAATGATCTTGACCGATGCAGGGTGGGACATCGCGGCCGACGAGGGCCGCGTTCTGGCGGTGAGCGAATCGGCACAGTTGCGCGTGTCGTCCCTACGAATCGTCGTGGATTGGTTCAGTGAGTTGAACGCGAAGGTGGGGAACTGACAGATTCCCTGGGCCTTTGCGATTGCAACGTTCGATGTCATGACACCCACGGACCCCCACGCGCGAAAAACGCCGTTTCATCATCCGTCGGTCGTATGTGTACGCCCACTCCACCCCGACACCCCGCTCGCATCCGCTGCGCGACGAATCCTCCCGGGCCCATTCGTTGTATGTGGCTGCCGTTGAAAAATTTTCTCGCGCAGGATCTCACGACTGCTTCGTCCCTCAGAACCGCGTGTATCAAGACTAGTCACAAACCAGATTGAGCCGGTACGCATGATATGCATGGACCGGCGCGGCTGCCACCAAACGACCCTCTTGTGTCCACCTTCTGGCCCTCCCTGTTCACTCGTCCCATC
>JBFJCP010000060.1:0-6757 GCA_041615815.1 Gemmatimonadales bacterium
GCCGACGGGCGCTGCCGTCGCCACGACCGCGGCGATCCCGGGGCTTCCGTCCAACTCGGCCACGGCGGTCGAGGGATCACCGTTCTCCGCTATCAGCCGAATCCCCTCCGATGCAAATCGACCGACCTTGAATACCCTTCTCCCCTTCGCGTGCGTCACGACCACACCGGGCGAAAAGGGTTGACCCTTGGTCAGGTTCTCGATGGTGACTTCGTAGGTTCGGGCTCCGTGCAATGCGGCGGATCCCACGTGTGAGGCCGACGCCTCGGCATCGAGCGCTTCCCCTTGTGGTCCCGTGACCTCGTCGGTGGACGTGCACCCACCCAGGGCCAGCGAGGCGGCGGTACCGACCACGAGTAACATCCGTTGCATGGGTGTCTCCTTCGTTCATGTGAGTGCGCGGCGGGTATCGCGCCCAACATGGACGAAGGGTCGCTTATCAAGAAAGGCGTGCGAGCCGAACATTAGAGGATTCTCATGGTCCTCTAATCCACTCGATTCTTCCTGTCGGTGGCACGAGGCTTTCTATGAGAGTGTGCACCGAGCCTGGTTGTGTACGCGTCCGGGCGGTTCGTACCTTTCGATCATGCAACTGCTGCTGGTGGAAGACGACAAGATCATGCGGAATTTCCTCGCCAAGGCGTTTCGCCAAGAGGGGTACGCTGTGGACGAGGCCGAAACCGGCGAGGTCGCGCTCCATCGCGCGCTCACACACCCGTACGACTGTATAGTGTTGGACCTCATGCTTCCCCGGCGAGATGGATTCAGCGTCCTCGAGGAGCTTCGTAGCCGAAAGGTGAAGACACCCATATTGGTGGTCACGGCCAAAGACGAGTTGTCGTCGCGGATTCAGGGTCTCCGGGGCGGTGCGGACGATTACCTGACCAAACCTTTCGATCTGCCGGAGCTGCTGGCGCGTGTCCACGCGTTGATCCGGCGCGCACAGCTCCGCTACGAGGATGCCACGCTCAAGGTCGGGGACATCGTGCTCGATACGCTGGGCCGCCAGGTGACCCGCGGGGATCACGTCATCAATCTCAGTCCCCGCGAGATCGAGCTGTTGGAGTTTCTCATGCGCAATGCCGGCCGAACGGTCTCGCGGTCCCGCATCGCGGAAGCGGTCTGGAAGTACAAGTTCGATCCGGAGACGAACGTCGTGGACGTCTATATCAATTATCTGCGGAAGAAGCTCACGCTACGCGAAGGTCCTCCACCCATCAAGACCGTTCGCGGCGTGGGATACCGCTTGGAGAACTCGTGACCGAGCGGCGTCTGGGCACCGAGCTCGTGGCTCGGTTCAGCCGGCTCGCGTTGGCCGCCGTGGCGGGATACGCGGTGCTCGTCATCCTCGTCTTTGCCGCGCTCAGCGAGGTCCAATTACGCCGCTCGCTCGAGCGCTCGGCGGATGTCGTGGAGTCGCTGCTCGGACTCTACGCCGATCCCGAAGGGAATCCCACCACCGTCGCGCCGGACATGCTCGCGGATCAACTGGTTGGGATGGATCAGATGTTCGCCATCACCCGCACCGCCGTGAGCGGAGACACCAGCGCGGTCTACTTTCTCACGCCGGACATGCCGGCCAAGCGGCTCGAGGGACTCGGCGCGGCCGCCTCGGCCCAGGATTTCCGGACCTACCTGCTCATGGCCATCGCCGAACGCGCCCGGTGGCGCTATCGCGTGCTCCACCGGAACTCGGGCGACTTCGACATCTACGTCGTGGCCAGCCGGGCGCCGATCCTCAAAGCGTTGGCAGGAATCGCGCTGGTGGCCCTCGGCATGCTCCCGGTCTCCGTGCTGTTGTCGCGACGCGCCGTCCGGCGATCGGTGGCACAAACCCTCGGACCGCTCAAGCACGCGGTCGACTCCCTCGCTGGGATCGGACCGGACGATCTCGATCGCCGGCTCGCGGCACCCACCGGTCAGGCAGAGATCACTGCCCTCGCGGACGGTGCCAACCGCATGCTGGACCGGGTCGAGCGGGCGCATCTCGCCCTCAAAGCGTTCACCGCGGATGCGAGTCACGAGCTGCGGACCCCGCTGGCGCGCATTCGCGCACAAGCACAGTGGGGGCAGGACAACGGCCGGTCCGAGGAGGAGATGCGAGAAGCATTGGCCGGTGTCGAGAGTGATGTGGACGGTACGACCAAGCTCGTCGAGGATCTCCTGCTGATCGCGCGAGGCGAGAACCGCCAGCTCGACGTGGGCAAGACCGTCTTCGACGTGGCGGCCGTGGTTCGGGAAGTCACCGAGATCGGACAGGCGATGGTGGCGGACCGTCCGGTGGCACTCCACGCGGATCTCGCGAAGGGCGGGATCGAGGCCATCGGCGACGCGGATCGAACCCGTCACATCCTGCTCAACCTCGTTACCAACGCGGTGCGGTACACGGGGAAGGGGACCATCAGTATAGGTGTCTCACGCGACGGAGCCGAAGTGGGGATCGAGGTTCGGGATACCGGACCCGGCATTGCGGCAGAACACCACGAGAAGATCTTCGATCGCTTCTATCGGGTGGACGAGTCCCGCAGCCGAACGCTGGGCGGCGCCGGGCTCGGTCTCACTATTGCCCGCCTGTTGGCGGAGCTGCAGGGCGGACGCATTGCCCTCGAGTCACAAGCGGGGAAGGGGAGCACGTTTACGCTGTGGCTGCCGGCGGCGCCGGACTGAGAGGGCAGAAGGTAGACGGCAAAGGCCGCAGAAAAGCGAGTGTAGATTGCAGAACGCAGTGTGGAGGTCGACTTGACCAGCCGACCAACCTTTAACCTCTAGACCTTCCAACCGTACACTCTTCCGGACCTTCCGACCTTTGGGGAACCCGCCTCCCCCGCTCGCGTGTACCACAGATAGTCCGCAACAGGTGACGACGCATATGCGTGCTGTGCATTACTCGGCGTTCTCGGTGGTTCTGTTGATGGGCGCCGCTTGCTCCGGCGGCTCGCTGGGTCCCATTGACGAACTGGATGGCGGGGTACTGGCCACGTTTCAGGTTGAAGCCGAGCTGTTTCATCTTTGGGTCACGAACGCCCAGACCGTTCAGCAGCTGTTCGATCTGGAGCGAGGCGTGAGCGCGGCTGATATTCCCATCGGGCCGCTGCGTGCGGGCGCCGGCCAGGGCGATCACAACGCCCCGTGGAGCTGGCACCTGGATCCGGTTCAGACCTCGATGGCGGAAGCCACTATCGAGCTTTGTAGCGGGCTTCCCTCGTTCGTCGAAGACGATCTCGACACGTGGCTCAATAACGTCGGGTCGTACTGTCCCTGGAGCGCGGTGCTCGTAGAGCTGGAGGATTTTCGATAAGGAAACCCCACCACCTCCGCCGCTCTTAGCCGCCTCTGCCGCTTCCACCGCTTCTGCCGCCTCCAACAAAAACGGCCCGGCACCACTTGGATGCCGGACCGTTTTTGTTGGAAACTTCTGTGGGCTGGGGTTACTGCCGGACCAATACGATCCGCGCTGATGCGAGATCGTCCGTACCGTCCCCATCGAAATCGTAGGACTCGTCGTCGGTCGTGAGCGTCAGAGTGTTTCCGGACCGAGTTGCCAGGTATGGTGTGGGGCTGCCTTGTCCGGACTCCGAGATCGTCAGGATATCGCCTTCGACGGCGATGGTACCGGTGAGAGTCTCGGGCGCGTCCCCGGGCTCCACGATCGTCGCCGTAAAGGCTCCGGCCGCGTCCACCGTAAAGGACAGACTGCCACCCGCCCCGATGAAATCGAAGGTCTCGGATGTGTTCGCGGGATTCGTGAACAAGTACTGCGATGCGGTCCAGGTGCCGGCGAGATCTTCCACTGTCACGCCGGTGGATTCATTGCAGCCGATGCCAGCTGCCACGGCAATTGCCAGCGCTCCCAATGTGAGTCGCTTCATAAAACGCTCCGGTTGGATTTGATGCCGTCATTCTAGGGGAAGTCCCAGGAGGCCGCCGTGATGCGCGGTCCAGACGTCGGTGTGACGAATGCCCCTCGGCGACCTGGTGTGCAGAGGATCTCCACGGTTCGGCGGGGTGGCGGATCTCCCTGCCGCAATCTGCAATCTCAGTCCTCCTGCTTTCTGCGCTCTCACTCTTCTTCCTTCTGCCGCCCTGCTGCCTCTGCTCTACCCAATCCTCGTCCCTAACCCCCAGTTCCTAATCCCTAATCCCTAGTCCCTAGCCCCATAGCCCCTAATCACTATTCTGAAACCCCCGCCCGCCCGTCCACGTCCTTATCTTTGTATCCATCTCTCTGGCCCCTCGGCTGGCCTCACCAGTCAAGGGGGCCGCGACCCTCGCATTCTCGCTTCAGTGGAGGAGACTTCCCTATGCGGCGTTCATTTCATCTCATGGCGGCGGCCCTGGTGGCGATTGCCGTGGTCGGCAGCACCAGTAGGCTGGCCGCCCAGGTCTCGCCCGTCAGCTACCTCGACAAGCTCCCGCCCTTGGTGGATCGTGAGATCTTCTTCGGCGATCCGTTCATTGCCAGCGCGGCGCTCTCGCCGGACGGGCGCTACGTCTCGTTCCTGCAGAAGCTGGACGGGATCCTCAACGTGTGGGTGAAGGGCATCGACCAGCCCTTCGAGGCTGCCCGCCCCGTGACCCAAGACACCATTCGTCCCGTGAGGGGCTATTTCTGGAGCCAGGATGGGAAGTACATCCTCTACGTACAGGATCAGGCGGGAAACGAAAACTTCCGCGTCTATGCGGTCGATCCGGCCGCGGCGCCCGCGCCGGGTGCCAAGACACCGCCCGCGCGCGATCTCACCCCGTACGACAACGTGCAGGCGCGTATCTTCGCCGTGCCCGAGAACTCGCCCAATCAGATCTTGGTTGGCCTGAACGATCGCGATCCCAGGCTACACGACCTGTATCGTGTGGATCTCCGCACCGCGGAGCGCCAGTTGATCCTCCAGAACAGCCCCAGCTTCAATGTGGCGGGCTGGATGGCGGATCTCGAGGGGAACCTGCGGCTGGCCACACGAGTCACGCAGGAGGGTGGAACGGAGATTCTCCGGGTGGACGGCGACTCGCTGATCTCGGTGTACACGTGTCAAGCGGCGGAGACCTGTTCGCCCATTCGCTACCACAAGGACGGCGCTCACATCTACCTCGAGACCAACAGGGGCAATGTCGACCTCTCGCGGTTGGTCTTGTTCAATCCCGTGACCGGTGCCACCGAGCTCGTCGAGGAAGATCCCGAGGGTGAAGTCGACTTCGGCCAGGCGCTGTTCTCGCGAGCCACCGACGAGCTCATCGCGACGTCCTATACCGGGGACCGGCTCCGGCTCTATCCCAAGGATCCCCAGTTCGCCCGCGACATCGAGACCCTGCGGACCAAGCTCCCCAACGGGGACTTGTTCTTCCGTCAGCCCACCAAGGACGATCGGCTTTGGATCGTGAAAGAGGTCCTCGATACCGACGAGGGTCCCAACTACATCTACACTCGTGAAACCGGCGAAGTCGAGCTGCTGTATCGCCCTCGTACGGACATTCCCTCGCAGCACATGGCCAAGCGGCAGCCCATCCGCTACGCCGCTCGCGATGGCGAGATCATTCCCGGATACATGACGCTGCCCAAGGGTGTCGCCGCCGAGAAGCTCGCGACGATCGTGTTGCCACATGGCGGGCCATGGGGGCGCGATGGGTGGGGGTACGACAATCTCGCGCAGTTCCTCGCCAATCGCGGCTATGCGGTTCTGCAGCCCAACTTCCGAAGCTCCACCGGGTATGGCAAACGGTTCCTGCGGCTCGGTGACAAGCAGTGGGGCACCGGCTCCATGCAGCACGACATCACCGACGGCGTCCAATGGCTGATCAAGGAAGGCATTGCCGATCCGGATCGTGTCGGCATCATGGGCGGTTCCTACGGCGGATACGCCACCCTGGCGGGGGTCACGTTCACGCCGGAGCTCTATTCGGCCGGCGTCTCGATCGTGGGGCCTTCGAGCATCATCACCTTGCTCAACTCGATCCCGCCGTACTGGGAGCCCATTCGTCGCATGTTCGCGGTGCGAGTGGGTGACGTGAACGATCCCGCCGATCTCGAACGTCTCAGGTCCCAGTCACCGCTCTACTTTGCGGAGAACATCACGGCGCCGCTCATGGTCGTGCAAGGTGTCAATGACCCGCGTGTCAAGAAAGCCGAGTCGGATCAGATCGTGACCGCGCTGCGGGACCTCGGCCGAACCGTCGAGTATCTCGTGGCGGCAGACGAAGGACACGGCTTTGCCGGCGAGCTCAACAACCTCGCCACCTATGCCGCCATCGAGAAGTTCCTGGCGCTCCATCTGGGTGGCCGGTATCAAGAGGAGATGCGGCCCGACATCGCCGAGCGGCTGCAGCTGCTGCGTGTGGATCCGCAGAAGGTGAGTCTACAGCCGTAGCTGCAGGGGTTCGGGGTCAGGGGTTAGGGATGAGGTACCAACCCCTGGCCCCTGGCCCATCCCCACGCCATCTCGGGGCGGCAGAAGAGGCGGAAGAAAGAGGGGAATCCTACTGAAATGCCACGGCGAGGCCAACGATGAGCCCGCCCAAGGGGATAACGGTGCCAATCCAGAACATGAACATCCAGCGGACGAGTTCGGCCCGCTGCTCGGCCAAGCCGCTTCTCAGATCGGCCCGCACCTCAGCGATCCGCTGTTCGAGTTTCGCGTCGAATCGGGCAAAGTTGAGCTCGTTCAGCTCTCGCAGATCCGCACGGTACGTCGTATCCACTTGATGGAACCAATCCACGAGCTCGTTGGCAATGTCGTCCCCGAAGGTCTCGTAGAACTAGCCCCTA
>JBFJCP010000061.1:0-6712 GCA_041615815.1 Gemmatimonadales bacterium
GGCCTCATCGCAGGGGGAAAGATCCGAGTCCGTGCCGTGGCGCGTCCGTGTTCATGGAGCCAGTGGAGCAACCCCTACCTGACCCGTACACATACCACGACACGCAGTCACGGCACCCATTTCATGGGAATCATCCGGATGCGGCACCTCCACGGCGAGCCGGTCGAGGATGGGTTCCACCCCGAGACAGCCAAGCCAACAACGCGATACCCGCCACCGCGGAAAAGATCGATGCCGACAGGATACCCAATTTGGCAGAGTTGATCAGGCCTGGGCTGAAAGCCAGGTTGGCAATGAACAATGCCATGGTAAAGCCGATGCCTGCGAGCATGCCGCCTGCAGCCAGTGTGCCCCAACTCAGACTCGGAGGACGCACGGCGATGCCACTACGCACTGCCAGCCAACTGAAGGTCAAGATACCAACGGGTTTTCCGAGCGCAAATCCGACAAACACAGCAACCGTGACGGGGCTGCCGAGATCGAGGAAAGCTATTGGCACTCCGGCGTTGGCAAATGCAAAGAGTGGCATAATAGCAAAGCCAACCCAAGGGTGGAGCATGGCTTCCAGCCGTTCGACCGGTGACAAGGCTTCACGTGCCGCGGTCTCGGCTAACCGCAACGTCTTGCGGTCCTCCGTATCACCGCTCCAGCGGTCGCCAGCTGGATAGGCCACGACTCGGTCCAGAATAGCGTGAAAACGCTCGTCGCTGACCCATCTACGGGTTGGTGTCAGCAATCCGAGTACGACGCCAGTAACAGTTGGGTGAATCCCGGACGCATCCACCGCAACCCAGATCAAGCCGCCCAGCAACAAGTAGATCCCAACGCTTCGAACGCCAAGCAAGGCCACGCCGCGCACCAATGCGACGCCAAACGCACCCAACGCGAGCGCACCCCAATCAATGTGACTGCCATAGCCGATGACCACGACCAGAATCGCGCCAATGTCGTCAACAATAGCCAACGAGAGCATGAACACACGCAGGCTGGTGGGAATGCGCGATCCTAGGAGCGCGAGACTGCCTATGACGAACGCAGTATCGGTCGCCATTACCGTGCCCCAACCGCCCTCGCCCGGCTGGCCAAACTGCAATGCCAAGTAGAAGCTTGCGGGCACGAGCATGCCGCCCAGCGCAGCCGCAATGGACAGTGCGGCGATACGTGGGTTTCGTAATTCGCCAAGTACTAGTTCACGTTTGAGTTCCAGTGCGACAACGAAAAAGAACAACGTCATCAAAGTGTCGTTGATCCACTCTCTCAAGGAGCGGTCGAACTCGAACGAACCGACCCGAACCCCCACTGGGGTCTCCCATGCGTCCAGGAATTGGTGGGTCCACGGAGAGTTGGTCAGGACCAACGCAGCAATTGTAAATAACAGGAGCACCGAGCCGGCAGCAGCCTCGATGCGCAAAAAATGGGCAAACGGCCTGGTCAACCGATCTATGAGTCCGGCGGGCAACCGCGCGCCCTCACCATTCCGCAGATTCTCACTCATATCCTCTGCCTCAGAAAAGACCTTCATTCTCCAACTCGACTTCCCACGGTCTCGTGGACGCCCAGTCCCCCGAGCTTTCGCAAGCGCGAGGGCATCGAGGTCGGCAAGGGCAATGTTGGGCGACCGCTCGGCGAAGACGAGGTGAATCTGGTATCTGGTTTCCTCATGGTTCCTTCGGCTGTCCGAAAGTAGTGACGTGCCCACCCCTGGGAACGCCAACCGATGGACCGTAGGACCCAGATCCTGGTCCGAGTGCTCCCACTCAGCCAACTGGGCCAGCGGCAGCCCGGCAACGGGCACAGAAGCATCGAAAGCTGATTCAGGGCGAAGAGGTCACCATCGACACCATGGCCCGTGATCGTACGGCCGTTCGGCGGCGAACGTCAACGCCGGCGGGAAATGCGTAAACTGAGCCATGAAAGGTGAGATCAAGAAGTAGACAGGGACAGCAGCTTCGGGAATTCGTCTATCTGCCCCCCCGTGTTCTGGATCTGGGCAATGGGCCGTAGCGCACGCTCGGTGATCGCCGGGCGACGAAATCGTCTCAGCCATGGACATGATGTTCTGCCGGATGTCGGGGGCCAGGCGCAGCATCCCCATGACCCGCGTCACCCGAGCCCGAGTGATCCCCTCCCGCCGGGCGATCTCGGCTTGTTGGTGGCCTCGCCGGACTCGATCAGCGCCCGCCACTCGAGCGCCTTGCGGAGGAGCTCCACCACCCGAGGCGTCTTGGGCTCCCTGGACGGCTTGGGCTTACCGCGGTGGGGCGGCAACGCGCTGACCACCCGGTCCGCGGGCACCCAGCGCGTCAGGGTGCCCACGTTGCCGTGTTCGAAGGCCCCCTTGGGCCCGAGCGCGATTTCGACCGTCTGTTCGCGGTAGGCGGCCACGGGCCCGCCGTCGCGGGCGTCCAGGGTCACGTGGGCGATGCGGAACCAGATCTCGGGCTCGGCCCAGGCTTCCCGGCGGTTAGTAAACCGGCACATTCGGGGAGCCTCATCGAAAAAAGAAGCGCCCGGTCACGCTGACCGGGCGCTTCGTCGTGCCAGTCCGTCGGGACTACTTCGAATCGACTCGCGTGCCGTTGCCGCTGCGAATCTGGATCTGACGCGGTTTGGCCGTCTCGGCCTTGGGCAGTGTGATGGTGAGCACCCCGTTGTCGAAGTGCGCCTCGACCCGTTCGGCATCGACCGTGCGCGGTAGCGTGAAGCTTCGCTCGAAACGGCCATAGCGCCGCTCGATGAGGTGATAATCGGAACCTTCCTTCCCCTCCTGAAGCTCGCTCTTCTTCTCACCGCGCACCGTGAGGACGCTGTTTTCGACTCGAACATCGACATCGTCCGCGGTCATGCCGGGAAGCTCGACGTCCACCTGCAAATGCTCACCGGTCTCACGCACGTCCACCGGTGGGAGCCAACTCGCCGTGAGCTCCCGATTCCCGAATTGATCGACCCATCGGTCGAAATCACGCCGGATATTGACGAAGTCGTCCCAAAGGTTGGCCGACCCCCGGCGGGCAAGCGTCGGATACAGCATGGCAAACCCTCCTTCGAGAGATACGTGGTTGTGGTTTTGGGGCGTTTCGACACCCCAATTGCCGTTCGGCGCTCCTGCGTTTGCACAAGAAATGCCAGAATTCTTTGCCAAAATGACCGCGGTTGGGTGGGTCAGAAACCGTTGTGGTATGTCAAGATAGCAGGCCGTGGGGTCAATGTGGCTGTTCTTCGAGCGACTCCTTCGCCGCCAGCCGAATGTCTTCCAGACCCATCTGCATCCGGTCCAGGTGGGTGCGGAAAGAGAGGACACAGATCCGGAGCGCAAACCGTCCCCTGAGCGTCGTCCCGGTGAGGTAGACCCGTTTCCGCGCGTTGATGCGATTCAAGAACGCACGGTTCAGGCGATTCGCCGCGTCGTCGTCGAGCCCCGGCGGCGCCAGTCGGAATGCCACGACCGTCAGCTGGGGCTCCGCCACGATCTCGAGGTGGGGGATCGTCCGGAGCTGATCGGTGGCCCAATGGGTCAGATCGAGCTTCTCGTCCAGGTTCCGCTGGAAGGGACCCGCGCCCAGCAGCTTCAACGGGAGCCACACCCGAAGACCGCGGAACGGGCGGGAGAGCTCGGGGGAAATCTCGCAAAAGTCCACGAAGTCCGGGCTATCCTGCATGGCGGGCAGGTAATCCGCTCCCTGCGTCACCGCGTGTGCCCGCCGGAGGGATGTGCCGTCACGAACGAGCAGCGAGCCGGTGCCGTACGGCAGGAAGAGACTCTTGTGCGGATCGAGGGTGATGGAATGGGCCAACTCGAGACCCGCCAAGCGCGTCCTCCCCCGTTCCGTCAACATGAAAAACCCGCCGTAGGCAGCATCGGCATGGAACCACAGGTTTTCGGAATGCGATAATTCGGCGAGGGCCACGAGATCGTCCACGGCGCCCGTATTGGTCGTGCCCGCACTCCCCACCACGAGGAACGGCTGGTAGCCCGCTCGCCGGTCGTGGGCGATTCGCGTCGACAGATCGTCGAGTCGGAGGCGAAACACGTCGTCTGAGGGGATCACGCGAACGTTGTCAACCGGAAAGCCCGCCAGCAACGCCGCCTTTTGCACCGAGTGGTGCACCTGATCGCTGACGTAGATCGTGCCGCGCAGAAAGTCATCCGGGAGCTGCTGCCGTCGCGCGACGACGATGGCCGAGAAGTTGGCCAGCGATCCGCCGCTGGTGAAGAAGCCTTGGGCGCCATCCGGATATCCCACGATCTCACAGAGCCAGCGGATGGCGTTGCTCTCGAGCTGCACGAGAGCGGGGGCGGCGATCCACACGCCCACGTATCGGTTCACGGCGTCGGCAATCAGGTCCGCCACCGCCGTGTGAAAGAGGCCGCCACCGGGGATGTACGCGAGGTAGCCGGGCCCGGCAGTGTTGTAACTCGTGGGAAGGGCCCGTTGAAAGATCAGATCCAAGATCTCGTCGAAGGGCGTCGGGTTGACGGGAAGCGATTCCTGGAGCGCGCGCGCGCGCCCAGCGGCGTCGGTGTGATCAGCCGACGGCTGTTCGGGCAGCGACTCGATGTGCCGGACGATGCGCTCCATGGCCTCGTCCACGAGTCGGCGCATGGTTGCCCCGCCCGGCTCGAGCTCGGTGGAATCATCCCGGTTGGCGGGGATCGGCGCGATAGGCGAATCGTGTGGGCGAGCGGTCATGGGCTTTGGCGGTCGTGTGCGCAACGTAGCCATTCCGCCGGGCGGGAACCAGGGGAATCGTGAGTGGTTCCCGACCGGCGTGGCAAGATTATCTTCAACGAATGCCTCCCGAGCCTTCCAGCAAACAGACGCCGCACGACTGGCGCGAAGCCGCGCTCGAATTGATCGATCGACACATCACACCCACCCAGTATGACGAGATCCGCGCGTTGTGGAAGGCGCATTCCATTGCGGAGGACGCTCGGGACATCCCGGGTCTCTTGGCCACCCTCACTCCGGACTGTGTATATGAGCTCGCGCAGTCCGGTCATCGATGGGACGGGCATGCCGGTGCTCAACGGTTCTATACCGAGCTATTGACAGCGTTCCCGGATGTGGAGTTTCGGCTGACCAACATCGTGATTGGGCCACAAGGAGTATGGGAAGAGGCGGATCTCGTGGCCACGCATCACGGTGAGTGGCTTGGCCACCCTGGCTCGGGACGCCGAGTGGAATTCAAGGTGCAGATTTTCTTCCCCTGGGATCCCGAACGGCGGCGGTTCCGTGGGGAGCGGGTGTATCACACGTTTGAGACGGCAAAATCTGAGGAGAAGGCCGGATGATGTCGCGTGGAAGGCTCGTACTGGTTCTGCTGTTCGCCGTGGGAGTCACCACGGTGGGCGCGAAGGGGACAAGAGCGCAGGCGCCGACGCTGGAGCGACCCTTCGGCACGCTGCGCGACCAGGCCACCCTCCAGCAAAGCTGGTTGGCGGAGCGGTTGGAGACGGTACTGCCGCGGCTGATGCGGGAGTATGGGGTGGAGATGTGGATCATTCCCATGCGGGAATACAACGAGGACCCGCTCTTCCGAGCGTTGGTGTCACCCACGACGTTCGCGGCCCGGCGACGTTCGATCTATCTGTTCTACGATCGCGGCCCCGAGACGGGTGTCGAGCGAATTGCACTCGGTGGCACCTCGCAGGGCGGGGTGTACGAGGCGGTGCGGGAGACCGAGCTGGCTCCCGATGGGAGGCAACGGGAGCTGTGGGGTCCGTCTCAGTGGGACGTGTTGGCGCGGCTCGTGCGCGAACGCAATCCGCGGCGCATCGCCGTGAACATCTCTGAGACACACAACTTCGCCGACGGCCTCACCGCGGGCGAGTGGGAGCAGATGCAGGCAGCGCTGGGTGCCGACCTCTTGCGCCGTGTGGTTCGAGCCGAGGAGCTGGCCGTCGATTACTTGGCGACTCGTGTGCCGCCCATGGGACCCACATACCGCCGCATGCAGGAGTTGGTCCACGAGCTGATCGCAACGGCGTTCTCGAGCCAGGTGATTACGCCCGGGGTAACGACGACGGAGGACGTGGTGTGGTGGTTCCGGCAGCGGGTGAACGATCTCGGGCTGCACACGTGGTTCCAGCCCTCGGTTTCGATCCAGCGTTCCGGCGTGGACATGGCCGATTCGACCGCTCCCGTGATCGAGCGTGGGGACGTGTTGCACTGTGACTTCGGCATTACCGCGCTACGGCTCAATACGGATACGCAGCACATGGGGTACGTGCTGCGAGAAGACGAAACCGAAGTGCCGGCCGGGCTTCAAAGTGCGCTGCGGAACGCGAACAAGCTGCAGGATATCCTGTTGGCGGAGATGCGACCGGGGCGGACGGGCAACGAAGTCCTCTTCGCGGCCCAAGCGGTGATGCGCGCGGAGGGGATCAACGGAACGATTTACACCCACCCGATCGGCGACCACGGGCACGGTGCTGGGCCGCTCATCGGTTTGTGGGATCGGCAGGACGGCGTGCCCGGACGGGGCGACGTGCAACTCCGCGCATCCACGTGGCACTCGATCGAGCTCCAGGCCACGACCGAAGTTCCGGAGTGGAACGGACAGCCGGTACGTATGGCACTCGAGGAAGAGGCCGAGCTCACGCCCTATGGTCAGATGCAGTGGGTCTTGCGAAGACAGGAGGCGTTGCACGTGGTGAGGTGAGCGGGGAGCGGGGAGCGGGGAACGGGCCCCGCCCCCCGCCCCCCGCCCC
>JBFJCP010000062.1:0-6190 GCA_041615815.1 Gemmatimonadales bacterium
AGGATGCCACCTACGGCGAACCCGAAGTAGTCGGCCGTGACGGGCAGCGCCCCCAGGGCCACCGTGACGCGGCCGCCCACGGTAAAAGCCACCGCGCCGGCCAGCACCCACCAGATCCAGAAGCCCCAGCCCGCCGTCAATGAACTATGCGAAGGTTGCCGGGTGCTGCCACCGGTCTGCACGGCCATCTGTCCCCTCCTCATGGTATCTCCACGTCATCGCGGTCTTCGCGGGGGCGAGTTGTGTGGACCCTCGTCAGGCCCCCGACGCGGCGCTCGTCCCAGCTCGTTGCGCTCGATCGCTTCGGCCTCGAGCTGAAAACACTGTCGTCCGGACCCGTGGGCCCAGAGGTTCCGTGCCGGGTCCGGGGAGGTCGCCTCCGTCTCCCGCTCGAACCTTGCGCACACTTCATAACGGATGCTGTCCAGCGGTTGGTAGCCGTACTCCGAGCCGCCGAGGTCACCGGTGCTGATCGTCACGCCGGGCTCGGCGTTCAGTTCGTCCAGCGACCCCGGCAGCCGCGCGTGGCGCGTCCAGTAGAGATCGGTGGCGGCTACGATGGCTTGCAGGTCCGCCACGCGCCGCCGGTCGACCCGACGCGCGCGCTCCTCGCTCGGCGAGCCGAGGACCACGAGTCCGGCCACCACCGCCGTGACGACCGCCACCACCGACGCTCCCAACAGCACCGATCCGGGCGGGAGTTTCATTCGGGGACCTCCTCCTTCCGGAGGTCCCGGCGGAAGTACCCGAACACCGATCCAGCGATGACGCCGACCGTGAGCACCTTCAGCAGGAACCGTATCGTCACTTCACCGCCCAGCAGGTTGTAGACGATGCTCGTCACGTCGCCAATCAGGATGCCCGCGGCCACGAACAGGGTCAGGTACGTCAGCCACCGCCGTACCTTGGAGAGCCGTCGGACGGGCTCGCGCCGCAGCGCCCGCTCGTTCGTCCATGCGACGAAGAGGAAGACGGGAAACGCCGCGACCAGCAGCGAGATCGCCCACCGGATCGCCTCTCGACTCCTCTCCAACGCGAGCACCGGATCCACGGCGGGGTCCGGGAACGCTCGCTCGATGAACTGGAAGACGAGGCCCCCCAGATTGAACGCGCTGACGTACAGCGTCGTGAAGAGCACGAGGTAGATGAACGCCTCGCGGGCGAAGAGGTAGGGTTTTGGACGCGGGACCGCGATGGGAAACTCGACGTCGGCGAACCTCCCCAGGGCGACCCGAACCTGGTCGCGGGGCCACCCGGCCTGGGAGAGGACCTCCTCGAGCCGCTCGCGCGGCAGGCCCCGGTCGAGGCCTTCCTTCAGAAACCCGGACAGCTCTTGGTTGAGGGCCATGGCTCGAGCTCCCTGCGTGTTGACGATGTCAACATACACCCGAATGTTGACAATGTCAACACCTTCGGCGATTTTTACGCATGACCACCGCAGCCAGGGCGTACCATCACGGGGACCTGCGGGCGGCCCTGCTCGACGAAGCCGCCGCCATGATTGCCGAGGGAGGAGCCGCCAGCCTGACGATGCGGGCGATCGGCGAGCGCCTGGGCGTATCGCGGGCCGCAGCCTATCGTCACTTCGCGGACAAGACCGCGCTCCTGGTGGCGGTGGCCGGCGCTGGGTTCAGCCGTCTCGGCAGCCGTCTGCAAGCGGTGGACGCGGGCGCGCGCGGGTCCAGCCTCGAGCGGCTGCGGCGTCTGGGTGCGGAGTACGTTCGCTTCGCCGTCGAGAATCCGGCGCACTACCGCTTGATGTACGGCAAAGAGGCGCTCACGCGCGAAGACATCCCCGAGCTCCGGGAGGCCGCCAACGCCATCTTCGAGCAAATGGTCGCCGTGATCGAGGCCCACCAGCGGAGCGGCGGGCTCAAACGGCAGGATCCGCGCGCGCAGGCCTACGTGGCCTGGAGCGCAGTGCACGGGCTGGCGTCACTGTGGACCGAGGGACAGATCCAGGCCACCGATGACATCGATGGGCTCATCCGGCAGACCACGCGAACCCTGCTCGACGGAATGCGCGCGCGCCGCCGGGGAGCGTAAGCAGGGTTCGTAGAGGCGCTCCCTGGTGGAGGCCCTGCCCTGCTCGCGTCTGCATCGCCCCGAATCGGGTATTGTCGACGTCTCCAAAGCTCGACAAAATGACTCGGGAAGCCGTCGACTCTCACCGGAACCTCACCGTCATTGTCAACTCGCTATGTGCAGCGTTAACGTTGAGCCACTGGTGGCCCTCGTGCCCCCGCCGCCGCAGTAGACGCCCCCTAGGACGCCCGCCCGACGACGAGAACCGCTGAGCCACCGACAACAGTCTCTTTTCCAGCGGAATTCTACCGCGCTCGACGCTGAGTTTGGGCGAAGGCGCGGGCCCGGCACCGGAGCATCGTTATGCGCCGCAGTCTACTGCTCGTTGCCGCATTCGCCGTTGCGACGTCGGCTTGTGCGGCCAACACGCATTTAGGTCGGGTGGATCTGGGGACTCGCGTTCGCATCTCGGCACCGGACGTTTCCTCGGATCGGCTGGTCGGGGAAGTCGCTTCTCTGGGCCCCGACACGGTGGCCGTGAGGCTCGACGAGAGCTTGGCCTTGCAAATCGTTCCCCTCGTCTCGGTGGAGCGGATCGAGCTCAGTCGCGGATTCATGAGGGGAAGCCCGGTTCTTGTCTTGGCCGGCGCAGCCATTGGTACTGGCGTGGGTGTCGCCGTGGTCGTCGACGTCTTGTCGGAGGACTGCGATCCGAATGCTCCGTTTGGCGAGCTCTGCGGCCTCAACACGCTGGCATGGTTGACGATTCCCACGTTCGGGAGCCTCGGAGCATTCGCGGGCTGGCTCGTGGGGCAGCCCTTTACGTCCGAGCGCTGGAGGCAAGTCCCCCTTGACCGGCTCCGGGTGGGGTTCGCACCGCAACCTGACGGGCGGTTCGCCATCGGAGCATCGGTCAGGTTCTGAGGAAGGCAATGTGCGGCAAGGCTGTGTTACCGCTGGTTTCGAGTGAGATCCTCCTTGGCCGTAACCTTGTGGGGCGATGACTGCCCGGGAGGGGGCCCGTACCATGTGGCACATGACGGATGCTTGACGCTCCAACGTCATCTTGCGGTCCAGAGCGATACGAATCCGAAAGATGTCGCCGAAAAGAGGATGCTATGTGGAGCCGCTGGCCAAGTGTCTTGATGCTCGCCCTGGTTCACTCGCTTGGCGGATGCACATTGATGGGGTATACGACGGGCGCAGTTATGGATGCCGGCAACAAGCGGGTCATCGCGCCGGACAGTCTACCGGTCCTCCAGCCTGGAGCGCAGATCGAGGTAAAGCTGCGTGACAGCACCGAGATGGCCGGCACCTACCGCGGGATCGAGCCGCTCCCGGCCGATGAATACGCGGAGCGTTATACCAGGTATCGGGCAGAAGTCATGCCGCGCGTGTCTCTCCCGGCATTGAATGACACGGTGGTCGTTGCGCTCGTATCGGGTGAGGATCGGCGGGGGAGGTTTCTTGGCTTCGATCCCGGAGCGGTCGTGGTGGAATCCACAGACGCTACGGTCATCGTGTCTCTTTGGGCGGTTGCGCAGCTCTCAGCGGCCAGCGGGTCAACGATCGATGGCGAAATACTGGCCCTCCTTTCAGAACAAGGCACCACTCCATTGCGATCGGCCCTGTCCCTCGAGCTCCCGAAGCGCCGCAGAACCAGAAAACAGGAGCCGTCCCGACGCATCGCACTGGACCAGATTGCCACCATCGAGGTTCGGCCAACCAGTGCCAGACTCACAGGTGCAGCGGGCGGCGCCATCATTGACGTGGCTGTCCTCATCGCCTTGGTCGTGTGTGCGGCGAGTGACTGCTTCAACGTTGGGTTGTGAGCGCCTCAACGGCTGGGGCTGCTCTATGCGTGGGGCGGCGTGCTTGGAACGGGGAAGGCCTGCTCCCGAGGGTTGGGTGGAGCATGACAGCACCGGCATACATCAGCTTCTGAGGAACAGACCATGCGAAGCCTCGTCGCCGCATTCCTGATCCCGCTGCTCGCCACCCTTCCCGTCACTCAGGTTCTGGCCCAAGCAACGCAGGGAGATCCTCAGGTCCCGCAGACGAGCGACGTAATGGTTCTTCTCCGCGTTCCTGCGGTAGACTCAAACACAGTGGTGTTGCTGGCACCGGGAAACGTTACGTTCCTACCCGCTACAGATTCCCTCCAGGTACTCGAGCCGCCAACGCGCACAGGAATCTCCGAGGGCGAGAAGATCGCCTTGGTCGCACTGGCTGTCATTGCCGTTGCTGCGGCCGTCATCGCCGTCGTTCGGGCCTCTGGTCAGGAATGCTGTCGGGGCGGATCCTCTCTGGTACCTTGAATAGGGTCTCAACTCGACATCGTGCCACAATTCCCCAGCGCTCGGCCTCACGCCGGGGGTGTAGACAGTGCCTTCGGCCGCCCTGCATCTGCCTTTCACACCCGTTTCACAACCGAGGCTGGTCGCAACGAATGCGGCCGCACCAATTCCGAAAGACCAAGCCCCCGCCCCGGAGGGCGATTTTCACCCCCCGTAATATGTCAATAATACTTGACATTATGTAAATGTTTCCTTACCTTCCCCCATGTCAAGAATGTTTAACATGGGGAGTTCCGATGTCTTTTGAAGAGAAGCGCAACTGGGTCTTTCTGGTGGCCACCGCCATCGCGTACGTGGTCTATGTCGCGATCATCCTCGGGCGAGCCCGGGGAATCCCCATCACCGAGGTGCCCTACGCCTGGCCGCTGATCGGGTCCATCGGCCTCGCGATCGTCGCGTCCATCGCGGGCAGCATCCTGGCCGCGATGTCCGCACCCACGGAGGCCGACAAGAAGGACGAGCGGGACGCGCGCATCCACCGGTACGGCGAAGTCATCGGTTACACCACGTCCTCCATCGGCATCGTGGGCGCGCTGGGCCTGACGATGGCCGAGGCGGCGCACTTCTGGATCGGCAACGCGATCTACCTGTCCTTTGTCCTCGCAGCGCAGGTCAGTACCGCGATGAAGCTGGTCGCCTATCGCCGAGGCCTGCCGTCGTGGTGAAGCCGACGAGAGTGACCAACGCCATTCGGTCGCTTCGGTTTGCGCACGGGGAGATGACCCAGGCGGAGCTGGCCGACCGGGTCGGCGTGACCCGCCAAACGATCATCGCGATCGAACAGGGCAAGTACTCGCCGTCGCTCGAGATGGCGTTTCGCATCGCGCAGGTTTTCGGAGTGCCTCTCGACGAAGTCTTTCAGTACCCGGACACGGAGGCGTGAGTGTCCCTGCATTGTCCGCCACACACGCTAGCAACTGGCACATTACGCCCAGGGGCGTCGAGCTTCTGCAGAAGGAGACATCATGACCACGACGACCGGGCCCGCGCGGCCTGCGGGATCATTGCCTTTCTCAGTTCGAGACGAACACGCAACCGAACGCACGGCGCCGCCAGGATCCAAGTTTTGGGACCGAAGAGCGAAAGCGTACGATGACCGCGCGCGGAAGCGTTCTGCGATGTACCAGACGAGAATCCGGAACATCACATCGTTGCTCAAAGAATCGGACGTCGTGCTCGACGTTGGCTGTGCCACTGGAGAGATCACTCTCGATATTGCGCCCCAGGTTCGGCAGGTCCACGGCATCGATCTGTCCAAGAACATGATCGCCTTGGCGAACGCCAAAGCCCGAGAACGTCAGGTGGACAACGTCAGGTTCAGTCGCACCGACGTTTTTGATCCGCGCTTCGCTCGCCACGCTTTTTCCGCCATTACGGCATTCAACATTTTCCACCTACTGGATGACACACCCACGGTGGTGGATCGATTGCACGAGCTGTTGGTCCCGGGAGGATTGTTGATTTCCGAGACACCTTGTCTTGGCGAACGATCCGGGATCATGAGGTCACTCATTCGGCTGGCCGTCGCCGTAGGGTTCGCGCCGATGATACGCGAATTGACGATTGCGGACCTGGAGTCGGTCGTCTCGGGCCGAGGCTTCCGGATGCTGGAAACCACGATCTGGGACCAGAAAAGTGCGGTGTATTGGATTGTGGCGAGGAAATGGTAACGGGCTGTGGCCCCAGGCCCCCGCGGCCGAGGCCGTTGGCAGAGGTATCTGAAGCGCTGGCCCGCCACGTAGAGCGTCGCGATTTGGCGAGGGCCGCTAACCGGGAAGCGCGCGTGGCGTCTGGCCGCTATCGACTGA
>JBFJCP010000063.1:0-5501 GCA_041615815.1 Gemmatimonadales bacterium
ACCTTGGAGGTCCCCCACTCCGTCGCCGTCGCTGTCGGAGAACGAACGGACGAAGATCTCGTAACAAACCCCGCCGTCACGCCAGTCGGATTGTTCCGTGTCCGGCGCCTGCGCGGTGGTGGAAACCGAGAAAATGGCGGCGGCGAGCGCCGCGACGACAAGGCGTAGCACAGGCGTTCTCGATGGTGTAGTTCGACCTCCTCGAAGAGAATAAGGTCGTTGCCCCAGGGACTGGCAGCAAGGATGTGGCAGGCTCATGAACGGGAACATCGGCCGCTCACCACGTACCGGCACCAGCCCGCCTCACACTCAGACCTGCCGACCGCCCAACACAGTATCCCCCTCCTACTACCCTGGGAGCGACCGAAACCGTATCCTCGAACGTTCAGCGTTAGGATTGCATCCGGTGGTCAGCGACCTTCACACGGGCCGGCACATGGACTCGCACTCTGGCGCGTCCAGCGTTCCGATGGCGCTCACCAGCTTCATCGGTCGTGAGCGCGAGCGCGCCGAGCTCAAGCAACTGCTTGCCTCGACTCGTCTGCTTACGCTGACGGGCGCCGGGGGGAGCGGTAAGACCCGGCTCGCCCGTGAACTGGCCGCCGAGCTCGCGGGCGGCGACCCAGACGCCGCGGCGTGGGTCGAGATGGCCCCGCTCGAGGCGCCGGAACTGGTCCCGTTGCACGTGGCCGCGGCCTTGGGGGTGCGGGAGGATGGGACGGGTACCGTGACCCCTGCGCTCGTGCGAGCGTTGCGAGATCGCCAGCGCACTATCGTGCTCGACAATTGCGAACATCTCGTGGCTGCGTGCGCCGCGTTGACCACCGATCTCCTCCATGGCTGCCCTCAGGTCCGCATCCTGACCACCAGCCGGGAGCCGTTGGGGATCCCGGGCGAGCAGGTGTGGGCCGTTCCGGGACTCTCCCTCCCACCCGCCAGCGACTCGAGCACGTCCGCGATCCGCGAATCGGAAGCGGTCCAGCTGTTCGTGGAACGCGCGCGAGCCACATCGGCAAGGTTTCGTATCGACGACACCAACGCCGCTGCCGTCGCGCGGATCGTGGAACGCCTCGACGGTTTGCCACTCGCGATCGAACTGGCCGCTGCGCGTGTGCGCGTGCTGTCACCACATCAGATCGCCGCGCGGCTGGACGACGCCTTCCGTGTGCTGGCCGGCGGCGCACGCGGCACGATTCCCCGGCACCGGACGCTGAGAGAGGCGATCGACTGGAGCTACCGGCTGCTGGACGAGCCCGAGCGTCTCCTATTCGAGCGATTGTCGGTGTTCGTCGGTGGGTTCGACCTCGAAGCAGCGGAGTTCGTCTGCGTGGATGCCTCGCTGGCGCCCGCCGTGGTGCTGGACCTGCTTGGGAGCCTGGCAGACAAGTCCATCGTCACGGTGGAGGCACATGCCGGGCAGGCCCGTTACCGTCTGCTGGAAACGGTCCGCCAGTACGCGACGGAGCGGCTGGTGGAGCGGCGCGACGCAGACCGGCTTCGGTCACGCCATGCGGAGTATTTCACCGGGTTCGTCGAAACCGCCGAACCGAACATGTTCCTGTACGGACACGACTCGGTGTGGTTCGATCGGATCGAGCGGGACATGGGGAATCTCCGAGCCGCCGCCGAGTGGTGTGCGACACAGTCCGGCACGGCCGACGTCTCGCTCAGGCTCGCCGCCGCCTTGCAATGGTTCTGGTTCGTGCGCGGCCGGTTCGGCGAGGCGCGAGAGTGGCTGGAGAATGCCGTGAGCCGGGCGGCGAACGCGGAACCCTTGCCGCGCGGCCGTGCCCTGTCTGCCTTGGCCTTCACCGCGTTCTGGCAGGGAGACTACGAATCGATCCGCGAGCCAGCGGAAGAGAGCGTCCGGCTGCTGCGTACGCTAGACTCCCCGCGCGATCTCGCGGTCGCTATATGTGTGCTGGGGACGGGCATGTCACTCGAGGGAGATGCGGATGACGCCCGCGCCCTGTTCGACGAGGCGGTGCGCATCGCGCGTGCGCAGGACCCCGAGCTGCTGTCATACGTGCTATTCTGGCACGGTTCCGCCGCCGAAATCCGTGGCGACGTCCGCGCAGCGCGTGATGCGTTCGAGGAAGGCCTGGAGCTCGGACATCGAGTGGACTTCAGGCCGGCCATCGCACACCACAGCAGCGCGCTCGGACGGCTGGCCTTCAGCGAGCGTGATTGGCCTCGCGCACTCACGTGTTTCACTACTGCACTCACCGTGCACCGAAGCATGGGCGACCGACTGGGACCAACCATGGCGATGGAGTCGCTGGCCGGTATCCTCGGAGCCCAGGGCGATCCGGGCGGTGCAACCGTGCTGTTGGGAGCGGCAGCGGCCAGCCGCGAGCGGATCGGGGCACGACTGGCCCCATCCGACAAGGCAAAGCAGGATCATCTGATCGACGAGTTGCGCACCGCACTGACGCCGCGGCCGTTCGAAGAGTCCTGGACCAACGGCCGGCAGCTCTCGTTCGACGACGCCCTCGACTACGCGCAGTCTCAGGCCACGGTTCCGCAAGCCAGCACCTTACCTGCGACAGACACGGCGTGGCCCGGCACGGGGTTGAAGGGTCGGGTTCCGGCACTCCACGTTCTTGCCTTGGGCCCGTTGCGGGTGGCTCGGGACGGTGTGGAGTTGCCGCCGGACGCGTGGACCTACGGCAAGCCCAAAGAGCTCCTGCTCTATTTGTTGCTGCACCCGGAAGGTGGCACCCGGGACGAGATCGGCCGAGCCCTCTGGGCCGCTGCGCTTCCGGAGCGTGTCAAGAACAGCTTTCACGTAACCGTACACCACCTGCGGAAGACGCTCGGCAGCTCGGATTGGGTCGTCGTGGACGGGGCACGGTACCGCCTCAATGCTGCGTACTCGTGCGAGTTCGATGCACGATTATTTGCGGACGGTGTTGCAGCGGCGCTCGAGGAACTCGACGACGATGCTGACGTGGTTGACCGGTTGCGGCAAACCCTAGCGCTGTACCGCGGTGACCTGGTGGCAACGGAGACGTTCGGGCCATGGCATTTGCAGCATCGTGACCGGTTGGTCCAGCTCTACGTGGAAGGACTGCTTGCGCTGGGCGAAGCGTTGGCACAGGCCAACCGCTATGAGGACGCTGCGCGGCAGTTCGAACGGGTCCTATTAAAGGAGGACCTGCGCGAGGAAGCGTACCGAAAGCTCATGGTGTGCCACGCCCGGTTGGGCGCCGGCGCCCGCGCCCGAAAGGTATACAAGCAGCTCGCCGCCGTGCTCGATCAGATGCATGAGGAGCCCGAGCCGGAGACCCTCGCCCTCGTCGCCAAGCTCGACGCCGGCGAGCCCGTTTGATCCTCGAGCACGAAGGCCCGGGCCTACTGCCCGGGCCTTTTGCATCGCTGTGCCTTCGCAACTGCCTGCTCACTGCACGACCCAGCTGTACACTAGCAGTGGCGCTGTGCCGACACTCTGCTCCACGATCAACTCGCCGGCTCCCCCGTAGGTGGCGTCGAACGTTGCTCCGGTGGACGACTGGAACTGAAGGCGATCACCGGGAAGGAAGAACACGTACGACCCATCGTCCGTCCACACGGAGTCGGCCACGATGCCACGACCGACCACGACCACGTCGAGGAGCAGCGTCTGCTCGTAGCGTGAGTTCCGTGAGTCCAGGGTCATCTCGCCACCTGCGAGGAACAGCGTCGCCTCGTGGCTGATGCCTTGCTCATCCAGCCACACCGTGCTGCCAACCGCAGGCCTCATGACTTCACCTCGAACACCCCGGAGCACGTAGGCTTGAACCGGTCCGTCCGCAAACTGTCGGACTTCCACCGTGCTCCAGCCCACCTTGCCTTCGCTCTCGGCGCTAATGCGCGTAGTTCCCCTCGACACACCGGTGACCAATCCCTGCGCGTCCACCCGCGCGATACTGGTATTCTCGCTCGACCACACGACAGGACGATTGGTGACCACGCCACCGCTCGTCAGCGTGACGGCCTCCAACTGCACCGCTGAGTTCACCAGCACAGCGGCCTGACTGGGGTTCACGATCACGAATCCCACCGGCGCGAGGACACTCACCCTGGCGCTCGCGGTGCGTCCTTCGCTCTCCACGGTTATCAACGCCTCACCGACACGTTCTCCCGTCACGACGCCCATCTGGCTCACCCACGCCGTTGCCGAGGCGCTGCTCGTCCAAGTGAACGTTCTACCAGCGAGCTCCGAGCCGTCGGCTGCATACGCCGTGGCGGTCAACTGGGCCTGGCTTCCGGCCGGGATCGTCACGCTCGTGGGCGTTACGGAGACGCGGTCCACAGCCACGGGGCCGATGACAAACGGCAGCGACTCGGAGTCTCCTCCCGTGACGTCGGTGTCCGGATTCCGCACCGCAATCTGCACCGTCCCTTCGGTTCGCAACTGCACCGCGGCGAGTGTCAGCCGTAATTCCGCAGAGCTGATCCACTCCGCCGCCCGAGGAGTGCCGTTCCACAGGACCTGCGCTCCGGGTGCGAAGCCCGCTCCGGCAAGCACGATCGTGACACCCGGGCTCCCCGCCGGGACCGACGTCGGCGAGAGGCTAGTCAGCGTGGGCCGCGGATCTTGGGGATCGGTGGGATCGGTGGGATCGGTGGGATCCGCAACGGTGATGACCGCCTCGCCCCAGCGTCCTTCAGCGAGGGCCCGAATTTTGGCCATGCCGATCCCCGTGGCCCGGACCAGCCCCGAGCCGGCGACCGTCGCAATCAGGGTATCGTTGCTCGACCAGCTCACGGTACGGTCCGTGAGTGGGGTTCCGTCCGCACTCGATAGAATCGCGCTCAGTCGTAGCGTTTGGCCCGGTGCGAGCGCGGCGCTCTCCGGCAGCACACCCACGGATGCGACGGGGGGCACGGCACCGACTGGTCCTGTCGCGTCACCCGCGCAACCCACCAACGCCACTGTCAGTACCGCCAAGGCGAACACCATCGCGCCCGGGGTCTGGCCACCGAGCATTTCGTGTACCTCATGCATACAGCCACCTCCACCGTTCTCTTTCGTGGACCAGTCCCGACGGCCGCCTATCGGCCCGGGGGGTTGGTCTGTGACGCAGCGAAGATGGCGGGGGGGGATGTGGAGGCGCTTAAAAAGGGACTCGGAGGGATCGCGGCTAGCGGCGACTACGTGCTCGTTATGCTTGCATTTAAGTGGTAACGATCGACGGGGTTTCCTGTGGACGGGCGCCGCTCCGGCTCCAGGGCCTGCGTCTCCGCTATTCGGCGGGCTTCATGGCCGTGAAGATCACCGCCTTCGCCCCCCAAGCCCCTGCGGCGCCACCCTTGATCATTGCGAGAGCGGGCGCCAAGGTTGGGGTCGCTCTGCTACTTCGAGCAGCTGGGGTGACTGGACGATCGGGCGGCTGCTGCCCCCACCGAGTGCCTCGACTCATCACGAAGGAGCGCAGTATGGACCCGGTCATGGTGCTCTTGCGACTGCTGCACATCGTGCTCGGCGTGTATTGGGCGGGCACGATCATCTTCTCGGC
>JBFJCP010000064.1:0-4766 GCA_041615815.1 Gemmatimonadales bacterium
ACGATGTGGGGGTGCTGCAGTTTCGCGGCGAGCTGGATCTCGCGGCGGAACCGATCCACGTTGACGCCAGCACCCATCTCCGGGGGCAGCACCTTGACGACGACGCGGCGGCCGAGGGCTTGGTCTTCGGCGAGAAACACGCGGCTCATGCCGCCACCGCCCAGTTCCTGCTCGATTCGGTAGGCGTCGCCCAGGGCGCCCTGGAGGCGGGTGCGGAGATCAGACACGAAGAGAGGCCATGTAGTGTTCTCACCAAGGTAGACGGGGCGCGATGGCCTGGCAAACGGGGGCGATTCGTTCCTTCCTGCGGTCTTTCGACTACAGCCTCGCCGAGCGTATCATGAGAGTGGTGCCGGCGCCAAGCGAGGAATACGGATGCCGGTCACCGCCAAATTCTCCGAGGAGTTCTACAACAGGCTCGGCCACCAGGTGGCTGGCGAGATCGTGGACTGATTCAATAAGGTGGACGCCGCGTACCGCTCGGATTTCCTGGACCTGCTGGATGCACGACTAGCACAGTTCGAGGCAAAACAGCGTGTGGCGGTCCGGGTAGGTGGGCAGTCGGTAGGCGAAATCGAGCTGGCCCGGATCTTCGACTGGCCGGGCTAGACGCGTTGCGTCAGAAACAGTCGCACCGCGCACGCGTTCGATGATTGGAGCGTTGGTAAGCCATGCCTTATACGAGATGGACACCCCAAGTCCGGCAGCGCACCTAAATGGGGTTGAGGGATCGGCGGGCGACCCTCTAGCTTCCGTGGTCGATTGAGTTCCTCGGGACGTAGCGCAGTCCGGTAGCCCGCGACTGAAGTCGCGGCTCGGCGAATGGTAACTGGATTCATTGGCGGCTCAAGCCGCTGGGATCGCTCCGCGACCCTCGAGCTTCTGTGGTAGATTACGTTCCTCGGGACGTAGCGCAGTCCGGTAGCGCACCTGAATGGGGTTCAGGGGGTCGCGGGTTCAAATCCCGCCGTCCCGACTCACCAAAGACCGACCTGGTAAGGAGTTACCGCGGTCTGTCCTTCCTTCGGCCAACGACTGCGGGCGCCGGCGGTTGCCCCACCCGTCCCTTCTCGGAAACGGGGCCGGCTTTCACCGGCCCCTTGTTGTCCGACCCCACGCTTGGTCGGCCCGTCACTCGAGTGGACGCTTCCACTACCGTGCGTCCCGACACTTGTTTGCTCCACTCCTCTCGAACCGTGCGCGAATCTCCGAGGCATCCAGCGCGCGGTCGAAAATCTCGATCTCGTCGAGCAAACCGTGTAGTGTCTCGCTCTCGGAGCTGAATTCGACGCCGCCTCCGAAATCGACTTGCCCGGCAATTGTCAGACTGCCAACCTCCACGCCATCCAGGTATAAACGCATATCTGAGCCGTCGTAGGTTCCGGCCACATGATGGAAGACGCCGACTCGCAAGGCGTCATTGACGCGGATGTGGTAAAGGGCACCGCCAAAACTCATGTAGAAATGGAGCTGCGCGGGGCCGGCTTCTCCGTCATGACGGAGGACTGCTTTCTCGCCAATGAGCGTGACATAGCGCTCGATCTTGCCAGGTGGCAGTGAATGGTGCTTCACCCACGCATCGATGGTCAGCTGCTGTAACCCGTCGATGCGCGCTCCGGGTGCGAATACGACGTCGCCCACCCCATCAAAGCTGAATCCCTTGCGGACCTTGGCAGGCGCAAACGTCGCGTCGAAGAAGAGCTGTCCATGATTCCCGCCGACGATGTCACGGGCACTCCCATCGCCCGACCACCAGCTGACCAAACCAGACGTGGTCGGAGCGCAGATCGTACGCGCAAGGGGCCGGGCAGTCCACGCGGGCACCGCGTCAAAGATGCCCTCGTTGAACGTCAACTGGGTCACCCCACTCCCGTCTGCATTCATCACGAAGATCTCTTCGTCGCCGTCGCGGGTGCTGTGGAACGCGATCTGCGCGCCGTTCGGTGACCAGACGGGGTCGTCATCCTCGATGTCGTCGTTGAACGTGAGCTGCCTGACGCCACGGCCGTCCGCATTCATCACGAACAGATCGAGGTCACCTCCGTCGCGCCTGCTGCTGAACACGATCTGCTTGCCGTTGGGCGACCAGCCCGAGCGGTCGCCCTCGTCGCTGGCGGGGTCGTCGGTGAGCCGGGTGACACCGGTCCCGTCCACGTTCATGACGTAGAGCTCGGTGTTGCCGTCGCGGTCGCTCTGGAACAGGATCTGCTTGCCGTCGGGCGACCACGCGCTCGGGAAATCGCGAACCTCGTTGTGCGTGAGCTGGATGACTCCAGTGCCGTCCAGGCTCATGATGAATATCTCGTCGCCGAGACCGAGGTTGCTGGCGAATGCGATTCGCTTCCCGTCGGGCGACCAGGCGCTCGGGAAGCCATTGTCGATGAGCTCGGTCAATGCGCTCCCGTCCGCATTCATGACCATGACCTTGACGCCGCCAAACCATGAGGCATCAAACCTGCCGAACGCGAGCTGCTTGCCGTTGGGTGACCAAATGGGACCTATATCATGGTCGGGTGTGTTGGTCAATTGGGTCACGCCGCTCCCATCCGCGTTCATGACGAAGATGTCGAAGCTGCCGGCGCGGGAGCTGTGAAACGCGATGGTGCCCTTGAGCCCATGGCCCGGTGAATGGCTGAATTGCGGTTCGTCGAGCGCAGGGGCGAGAGGGATCTCGGCATCCTGACACGCGGCCACTGCTATTGCAGCCGCGAGCAAGAGGCGCCGCCCGGCGTCGCCGGACGCACGAGAGGGGAAGGGGGAAGGGCTTCGCATAGGACACCTCCGAGTGAGACGATGACGTACCGCTTTCGACCGGTGGCTCGGAGGTCTCGTCGTCGGGCGGGCGTCCTGTGGGGCGTCAGTCGGGCGGCGGGCCGGCAAAGTCACCGGCGCTGCAGCTTCGGCAAAGGCTATCGTGCCTTCATCAAGACAGCGTCAAGCACTTTCAATACGGTCACACTCGCCGCGGTACGAACGGGGGATCGCCGCCGCCTGTCGAGCGCCAATCACCAATTCCCGGACGCACTCCATATCTGCCAGCAAAACAGCTCGCGTGGAGCGCAGGGCGCGATCGTCATGTCGTGAAGATGGACTACGTGGGGAAGTACTCGCCCCATATCTAGCTCGCCAGCCGACCCCTCGCAAGGAGTGTCAGCAGCGACCGGCTGGCAGCAGGTACGGGCAGTGGATAGGGCGCGCGAGCGGCGCTTCCTTCTGATCGAGGTGTTCCTGGGTCCGTCGGCCTCGGGTCGCCGCCCTCACCACTGACCCGCGGCCCTACGCGAACCAAATCCGGCCGGACTGACTTCGTAAGCTGAAACAGATCACACATGGCGCAGCGCGAACAGCAAAGCTCTGGAGCTCGCCGGCATCACCCGCGACACGCCAGATCCTCCTGGAGGCCACATCAAGTAGGAAGACCCGTGGACTACCTGACCATCCCTGCCGAGGACATCTGGAAGATCGAACCGATCATGACAGTCATTGGAGGCGAAGTGGGGTACATCCGGCCATTCGGCTCCGCGGAGAGGACAGCATCGCTAGCAAGCGACGGAGTCTATCGCGGCCTCCAGGGTATCTTCCCCTCGAAAGAACTGACTCAGACAACATCTTGACAGCATCCAGTATTGGGCGCAGTATAACGCCGTACCATGGTGACCCCTGACGATCCAGCCGTCCTTCTTCGCCAACACGGTCTCCAGGTCACGGCCCAGCGTCTGGCCGTCCTGCGGGCGGTGTCCGATCGACCGCACGGCACCGCCGACGACGTCGCCGAGACCGTGCGAGCCCAGATCGGTACCATCTCCCGCCAAGCGGTATACGACGCCCTCGGGATCCTGGCAGACAAGGGCCTCGTTCGACGCATCCAGCCCGCTGGATCGCCGGCCCGCTATGAGGACCGCGTGGGCGACAACCACCACCATCTCATCTGCCGCAGCTGCGGCCGGATGGTCGACGTCGACTGCGCGGTCGGTGCCGTGCCGTGCCTGACCGCGGCTGACGATTCGGGCTACGAGATCGACGAAGCCGAAGTGATCTTCTGGGGCCGCTGCCCCGAGTGTCTGGCGGAACCTCCGCCTCCGGCCGGGAGCTGAAGCGACACCAACAAAGCAACACCTCAAGAAGAAACACCGCAGCGAACCATGAGCATCAAACATCAGGAGGACCGAGTGTCAGATGGCACGAGCCAGTGCCCGTTCTCGGGCGCGAACACGACGATTGGGACCTCGGCTACCGAACAGTGGTGGCCGAATCAGCTGAACCTCAAGATTCTCCACCAGCACCCTCCCCAAGCCGATCCCATGGGCGAGGACTTCAACTATGCCGAGGAATTCAAGACACTCGACCTGGATGCCGTGAAGCGGGACATCGTCGAGGTGTTGACCACGTCACAGGACTGGTGGCCGGCCGACTATGGGCACTACGGTCCACTCATGATCCGGATGGCCTGGCACAGCGCGGGTACATACCGCGTCGGCGACGGCCGCGGCGGCGCAGGCTCCGGGACGCTTCGCTTCGCACCCCTCAACAGCTGGCCCGACAACCAGAACCTCGACAAGGCCCGCCGGTTGCTCTGGCCGGTCAAGAAGAAGTACGGCCGAAAGATCTCGTGGGCCGACCTGATGATCCTGACCGGCAACTGCGCCCTGGAGTCGATGGGATTCAAGACCTTCGGCTTCGCGGGTGGACGCGAAGACGTCTGGGCGCCCGCGGAGGACACCTACTGGGGGGCGGAGAAGGAGTGGCTCGGAGACGAGCGCTACACC
>JBFJCP010000065.1:0-4215 GCA_041615815.1 Gemmatimonadales bacterium
GGCCGAGCCGCTTCTTAGGCTGCGAGGGGATCGATGTTTGATCCACGCAGTCTAATGTGCGGAGCGAACGCGAGCGGGGAAAGTCCGCCTTTACGCCAGACGTCGCTGCCGGCCGTACGACGCCGCAAGAGCCGGCGAGTGACAGTGACCGATCATCGTCGCGCTGCGCCCTTACGGTCACCGTGCGCTGACGGCTGGTCGCTACAGGGAATCCACCGGACTCTTCACACCCAGCCCACCACGATTCAATACATGCGTGTAGATCATCGTGGTCCGCACGTCCCGATGCCCCAACAACTCCTGCACGGTCCGAATGTCGTACCCATCCTCCAACAAATGCGTCGCAAACGAATGCCGGAACGTGTGACAACTGGCATGCTTGACGATCCCGGCACGCCGCACGGCCTGCGTCACGGCCCGCTGAATGCCCGACGGATGCAGATGCCGCCGCCGCCGCTCGCCCGACGATTCGTCCCGATAACTCCGCGTGGCCGGAAATACCCACTGCCACTTCCAGTCCCGGCTCGCCGCCGGATACTTGAGCCGGAGTGCTCCGGGAAGCTCCACCGCGCCACGACCACGCCCGAGATCCCGCTCATGCTGTTCGCGTACCCGCTCCAAATGCTCCGAGAGTGGCGCCTTCACGGCCGCGGGGAGCATCGTCACCCGGTCCCGTGCTCCCTTACCGCGCCGTACCCGAATCTCACCACGATCCAGATCTAGGTCCTTGATCCGGAGCCGCAAACACTCGAGCAACCTGAGCCCCGAACCATATAAAAGGAGACCCACCAGCTGTGACGTGCCCTTGAGCTGCCTGATCACCGCCTTGATCTCGTCCCGAGT
Source organism: Gemmatimonadales bacterium (assembly GCA_041615815.1). Taxonomy (GTDB): domain Bacteria; phylum Gemmatimonadota; class Gemmatimonadetes; order Gemmatimonadales; family GWC2-71-9; genus JBDHDH01. Next base: position 844 of record JBFJCP010000065.1, read on the forward strand.
GAGCACCACCGGCAGTCGTCGCGGGGTCTTGGCGCGAACAACGGCGTCCGCCCGCGTCATCTCGTGGCCCAACACCTCCCGGTAGAGAAAGAGCAGGGCACTCGCCGCCTGGTTCTGCGTCGCCGCCGCCACGCCCTGATCCTCGGCGAGACTGGAAAGAAACCGCTCGATCTCCTCTGGGCCCATCTCCACCGGATGCCGCATCCCGTGAAACTTGACGAACCGCTTGATCCACCCCAGGTAGGCTTGCTCCGTACGGGGACTGTAATGCCGCGCCCGAAGCGCACGCCGCACCCGCGGCAAGAGCTTCCCCTCCCGCTGCGGAAGTTCGCTCCACCGTCCCTGCGTTCGCGTGCGCACGATCCGGGTTGGGCGCGTCATGATCCCCCGAATCAACAAGAGTGAATTGATGGCGGTGCATCGTTTCACCGCCGGAACGATCAAAAACGTGGGGTCGAGCCTGCGTCACTTGGATTGCGGCCCCGGGCTCGCTCGCGGGATCCGGTGCCCCTATGAAGCCATCCGACTCCTCGAACCACCCGCGGCGAGTTCCGTCCGGTAATCATCCGCGGCTCGCCTCACGGCACCTTCAGCGCCTCGAAGAGTTCCACCACCGCTTGCCTCCCCGCGTCACCGTTGGCATCGAAATACCAATAACACTCCTCGTCCGTCCCATTCATCAACAGCTGCATCGTGCCCTGCGACTTGTGCTCGGCGATCACCCAGTTCACGATGATGTTGAAATTCAAACGCTTGTTCGCACCGAATCCCTGCATGCGGTCGAACCGGGCCAGTGGCTCACCACCGGTGACGCGGGTCAGCGGATAACTCGGCAAACCGTCGAACACCAACGGTTCTCCCCCGAACGTACACGGAAACCCGCCGAGCACCACCGGACGCGTTCCGGCCGGCAGCGTGAGCGCGGCCTCGAGGGCCAACATAGTCGCCGCCTTGTGATGCCCATGCATGCGAGGAAACGGCAAAAGCCCCATGACCACGTCGTACCGACCACGCTCCATGATGTGCGCCAACCGCTCACGGACGTACGTCGAATCCCACACCACGCCGAGCACCGTGTCCGCGTTGAGCGTGAACTCGTGGTCGAGTTGGTCAAGGAAGAAGTAGTTGCGAATACCCACGATTGCGCCACCCGCCATCAGCTCTTTCTTGCGAATCGCCGGTAGATACTGGCGCGCCACGGCTTCGTTGGTCAGCTCGAGCCCATAGATGGGCTCGGCCAACGTCGCGTAACTGAATCCACCGCTCCCGTCGGTCACGAGGGCAATGTCCACGACGCCCTTCAGTTGATGCGTGATCTGATAGACGGCGCCGGAAAACGCCGCGTCGTCGTCCGGATGGGCGGTGACCAACAACGCGCGGACGGGGGGCGCGGGGGGCGCCTGGTCCGCGGGTGATACCTGGGCGCCGGCGGACCCGAGACTGGAACACACCATGATCAGAAGGGCGAGCGCGCCCTTCGGGAACTGTCGCATACCGCGTGACCTCCGAATTGTCGTGCGATCCAAGGGCCGGCCATGGCGTAACTGGCACCGGTTCACTACACTTCCAAGACGACGGGGGTGCCGGCGGCCCAAGTGGCCCAGGCTGAGATCATACCCTTCGAACCTGATCCGGCTAGTACCGGTGGAGGGAGTCGACCATGAGCCAAGGAATTCCCCACGTCCCGCGTCGACCGGCACGTGGGGTTTGGTGTTTCTGCCCCCGCTCCCCTCTCCCTGACCCCCGCTCCCCGTAACAGGAGCTTTCGATGACTTGCGTCACCCAGATGCATCACGCCCGACAGGGCACCATCACCCCGGAAATGCGGCGCGTGGCCGAACGGGAAGACCTTGCGGCGGAGCTCGTACGAGAGGAGGTGGCGCGCGGCCGATTGGTGATTCCGGCCAACGTCGGTCACCTGGCCACGAAGCTGGACCCCATGGCCATCGGCAAAGTGGCGAGCGTCAAGATCAACGCCAACATCGGCAATTCAGCCGTCGAGTCCGATATCGACGGCGAGCTGGACAAACTGCATCACGCCGTTCATTACGGCGCGGACACGGTCATGGACCTGTCCACCGGTGGAAACATCGACGCCATCCGGCAGGCCATCCTGGATGCGTCACCCGTCCCCATTGGGACCGTCCCCATCTACCAAGCGATCACACAGGTCAAGAAACCGGAAGATCTCACGGCGGAGGGCCTGCTCGACATGATCGAGCACCAGGCCCAGCAGGGTGTCGATTACGTGACCGTGCACTGCGGAATCCTCCGGGAACACGTGCCGCTGGCGCTCGGGCGCGTGACGGGGATCGTGTCGCGCGGTGGGTCGCTCCTCGCCTACTGGATGACCCACCACAACGAGCAAAACCCGCTCTACACGCACTACGATCGGATCCTCGAGATCGCACGGAAGTACGACGTGACCCTCTCGCTCGGTGATGGACTCCGGCCTGGCTCGATCGCCGACGCCAGCGACAAAGCCCAGTTCGCCGAGCTCGAAGTCCTGGGTGCGCTCACCGAGCGCGCATGGGAACAGGACGTCCAGGTGATGATCGAAGGTCCCGGACACATCCCGATGCAGCAGATCGAGATGAACGTCAGGAAGGAAAAGGAGATCTGCCACGAGGCCCCCTTCTATACCCTCGGCCCGCTCGTGACGGACATTGCGCCCGGGTACGATCACATCACTTCCGCCATCGGGGCGGCGATGATCGGGTGGTACGGCGCGGACATGCTGTGCTACGTGACGCGAAAGGAACACCTGGGCCTTCCCAACGCGGAAGAGGTGCGGGAAGGAGTGATCGCCTATAAGATCGCGGCACACGCGGCCGACGTCGCACGCGGCCGGCCCCGAGCCCGGGACCGGGACGATGCACTCTCCCGCGCGCGCTACGCGTTCGACTGGAAGGAGCAGTTCCGTCTGTCGCTGGACCCGGCCCGCGCCCGCGAGCTCCATGACGAGTCGCTGCCGGACGAGTACTTCAAGTCCGCCGAGTTCTGTGCGATGTGCGGCCCCAAGTTCTGCTCGATGCACATCACACGTGAGATCGAACGGAAGCTGGAGAAAGAGACGGTGGGGTAGGGAGGGGCAGAGGACAGAACCCGGAACGCAGAAGTGAGAAGTCAGACTGGGGAGAGTCGTATGCGGGAACCACAGCAGGTCTCTGCTGCCCTTGTTCGCTGTCTGCTCGGTACGCCTCGTGGCAACGCTCGCGGCACGTGTTGCGGACCACTCACATCGACGCGGCAAGCCCCAGCGTGAGCAACCACACCATCCCCACGAAGAGAGACGTCCATCCGAGGCCCACGAGCACGGCGCGGCTGGCGTATTCGCCGAACCACAGCTCCAGCCGGTGAAACAACCATCCC
>JBFJCP010000066.1:0-3911 GCA_041615815.1 Gemmatimonadales bacterium
CGGGATCGGTCTTCGGGATCTCGGTGCTGCCCACCACCACGGACGGCGGCTGGTACCCTACCAACGGCCTCATGGTCTTGGCACCGGCTGCGTTTCTGTTGATCGGGTGTTTCATATGGGTCGTGCGGATCTGGAAACCGGTACAGGTGGAGGAGGAGTTCCGTGTTGGAGCATTATCTGAGTCTGGCGACGAAAGCCATATTCGTTGAGAACCTCGCCCTGGCATTCTTTCTGGGCATGTGTTCCTTCCTCGCAATCTCGCGGAAGGTGGAGACGGCCATCGGTCTCGGTGCGGCGGTTGTCTTCATGCTGGGGATCACCGTCCCGCTCAATCAGATCATCAATCAAACGGTTCTCGAGCCGGGTGCGTTGTCGTGGCTCACCGGGGGGCAAGACGTCGATCTCTCGTTCCTCACCTACCTCTTCATGATCGGCACGATCGCGGCGATGGTGCAGATCGTCGAGATGACCATCGACCGTTTCGCTCCCGGGCTGTATCACACCCTCGGTGTATTCCTCCCGCTCATCGCGGTGAACTGCGCGATCCTCGGCGGATCGCTGTTCATGGTGGAACGTGACTACACGCTGGCTGAGAGTACCGTCTACGGTTTCGGGTCGGGCATTGGCTGGGCCTTGGCCATCGTCGCTCTGGCCGCCATTCGCGAGCGCTTGCGCTACAGCAATCCGCCTGCCGCCCTGCGAGGTTTGGGCATCACGTTCATGATCGTGGGGCTCATGTCCATGGCGTTCATGGCCTTCTCGGGAATCCTCCTGTGAGTCCCGCGAGCTGAGTTCACGATCGTGCTCACCGTCTTCCTCGGGGTACTCGGCTTCACGTTGATCATGCTCGTCCTGGTGAGCGTGCTGCTACTGGCGCGCACCGCCCTCGTTCCGAGTGGGCCGGTGGACATCGTGGTCAACGACGGCGACCACGATTTTCGAGCCAACGCGGGCGACACACTGCTCACCACGCTCGGGAACGTCGGCATCTTGCTTCCTTCTGCCTGCGGGGGCCGGGGAACGTGCGGTGTATGCGTGGTGCAGGTGGTGGCGGGAGGTGGCGCGCTCCTTCCCACCGAGACCGCCCACATCAGCCGCGGGGAGGCGCAGGAGGGGTGGCGCCTGGCGTGTCAGGTGAAGGTCAAGGAAAACCTGGCCGTGATGGTTCCCAGCGAGATCTTTGCCGTCAAGAGATGGCGTTGCACGGTCCGCTCCAGCCGCAACGTCGCCACGTTCATTCGAGAGGTCGTGTTGGAACTCCCCGAAGGTGAGGTGATGGCCTTTCAGGCCGGCGGCTACATCCAGGTCGAGTGCCCGCCATTCGAGTGCCGCTTCACCGACTTCGCCATCGATGAGAAGTACCGAGCGGATTGGGACAAATACGATCTCTGGCGGCTCGTCTCCACGAACAGCAGCACCGTGACCAGGGCGTACTCCCTTGCGAACTACCCGGAAGAAAAGGGCATCATCATGCTCAACGTCCGGATCGCCACGCCGCCCCCTGGAATGGGGGATGTTCCGCCCGGTGTCGTGTCGTCGTATCTGTTCAATCTCAAACCGGGGGATGATGTCACGATCACGGGGCCCTTTGGTGAATTCTTGGCGAAGGAGACGGATCGGGAGATGGTCTTCATTGGTGGCGGTGCGGGGATGGCTCCCATGCGCTCGCATATTCTCGATCAACTGGAGCGCATCGGGTCCAAGCGTAAGATCAGCTTCTGGTATGGCGCTCGGAGCCGGCGGGAAGCGTTCTATGTCGATGAGTTCGACCGGCTTGCCGCCCGACACGACAACTTCGCGTGGCACCTGGCGCTTTCCGAGCCACTCGAGGAAGACCACTGGACGGGCCCTACGGGTTTCATCCATCAGGTGGTCTACCGAGATTATCTCGAGAACCATCCGGCACCGGAAGACGTCGAGTACTACCTGTGCGGCCCGCCCATGATGATCAAAGCCTGCCGAAAGATGCTCGACGACCTGGGTGTGACCTCCGAGAACGTCATGTTCGATGACTTCGGCATCTAGCAAGCCGCCGCCGGGCATGGCGCGGCGCTCGCGTCGCGCCAAGCTGCTGCTTCCGCTGGGACTCCTGATCCTGGTGGGGCTCACCGTGTGGCGTCTCGTGCTGACGGGCCCCGAACGAGCGCCATACGAGTTCGGTGGGATGACGATGGGGACGACCTACTCGGTGAAGATCGATGCACCGCTCACGGCGGCGGAGCGGGCTGCGATTGCCGATACGATCGATGGCCGGCTGACCGAAGTCGATCGGCTCATGTCCACGTACGACTCGGCGTCCGAACTATCCCGGTTCAATCGGCATGCGAGCACCGAGCCGTTCGTCGTGAGTCCGCCCGTGCTCGAGGTGTTTGCCATTGCCCGGGCAGTGAGTGAGCGTTCCGGGGGCGCCTTCGACGTGACGGTGGCTCCGCTGGTGGATGCCTGGGGTTTCGGGCCGGCCGGTCGGCCCAGTGCTGCCCCGACGGAGGCGCAGCTCTCGTCTTTACGCACCCGAATGGGCTACCGCCTCGTACGGGCCGACCGAGCCGCCGGGACCCTCGTGAAAGAGAATCCCAACACGGTGCTCGATCTGTCCGCGGTCGCGAAGGGATACGGGGTGGATCGCGTGGCGGACGCGCTGTTGACACTCGGCATCGGCAGTTTCTTGGTGGAGGTGGGGGGAGAGCTCAGAGCCGGTGGGAGAAAGCGGGATGGGACGGCGTGGCGGGTGGGCATCGAACGGCCGGATACCGCCATGCGGAGTGTGTATCGAGCGCTGGATCTGATCGATGAAGCCATCGCCACCTCGGGAGACTACCGCAACTTCTACGAGTATGACGGCATGCAGTACGCGCACATTATCGATCCGCGCACGGGACGTCCCATCCCGTATACCGGCGCGTCCGTGACTGTGATAGACCCGCGCGCCGCCGTTGCGGATGCGTGGGCCACGGCGCTCAGCGTGCTCGGGCCGGACGAGGGCTACGACCTTGCAGAGCGGGAACTCGTCGCGGCACTTTTCGTAATACCAAGCGACGATGGATTCACGTCGAAGGGAACGACGCGTTTTCGACAACGTCACCATGGGGCGCCAGTCAATGAATCGCGCTAAGCCGCCGTGCTGCTGACCTTCATCGCCGCCCTCGTCGTTTTTGGCCTGGCAATGTTGGCCATGGGATTGGGGATCCTGATAGGGCGTTCGCCGCTCCGGGGATCGTGTGGTGGAGCGGCTGGCGGATGCGTATGTGGTGCGACGAACCCGCGTGATTGCGCAGCCCCCATGACCGGCCTGGCTTCGGGCAAGGGGCGACACGAGACGAGCGTAGCGAGGGAGGTACCGTGACCGAGCCCATCATGCTCACCGCCAAAGACATCATGACCCGCAAACTCGTCACCGTCCGCCCCGATACGAGGATCAGCGAGGCCATCCATGTTCTGATCGCGAAAAACATCTCTGGGGTGCCGGTCGTGAACGAGGCTGGTGCGTTGGTGGGTATTCTCTCGGAGCAGGATTGCCTACGCGTGCTCGCTCGGGGGCAGTACAATGCGGAAGATTTCGAGAAGACGCTGAGCGTGGCGGCATTCATGAGCGAGCCAGAGTACACCATCGCTCCCGAGCTCGGGATCTTCTCGATCGCCGAATCCTTCTTCAGCTACAACGTACGACGACTTCCCGTCACCCAGGGTGGCAAGTTAGTGGGTCTCGTGAGTCGTCGGGACGTGCTTCGGGGTATAGAGGACATGATCCGCCGGCACCGCTTTCCCCCTCCCACGAAGCACCGAGAGCCAAAGCTCTACCCCTCCGCAACGGACACCCCTCCTGGCGTCATCGCGAATAAACTCAAGTAGCCCGACGGCAGCGGCATCCCATGGCCACGCGAACCGCGACACCTGCATGTCCCCGCCGCACC
>JBFJCP010000067.1:0-3243 GCA_041615815.1 Gemmatimonadales bacterium
ATTCCCATGAAGTGGGTGCCGTGACTGCGTGTCGTGGTATGTGTACGGGTCAGGTAGGGGTTGCTCCACTGGCTCCATGAACACGGACGCGCCACGGCACGGACTCGGATCTTTCCCCCTGCGATGAGGCCGCGAATTGGAGCTAGCCGGAGTGAGTCCGTGAAGCACACGCCGGAAACGCCGCAGTTCATCGCGCTCCAGACGGTGATCGCCGGCCGGTTCTCGCTGGAACGGGAAATCGGACGGGGCCCATCGGCCGTGGTCTATCTGGCGCGGGACGTAACCCTCGACCGGCCGGTGGCGATCAAGCTGCTGAGTCCCGACGTGGCCGTCAATCAGGCCATTCGCCAGCACTTCCTGCGCGAGGCCCGAACAGCTGGCCTGCTGTCTCAGCCCAATATCGTCCCCATCCACGCCGTCGAGGAACATGGAGATATTGTTTTCTTCGTCATGGGCTACGTGGACGGCGAAACCCTCCGCCGGTGGATCTCGCGGAGGGGGATGCTCGAGATTGGGGAGGCGACGCGAGTACTACGCGAGGTCGCGTGGGCGTTGGGGTACGCCCATGCCCGCGGGATCACGCATCGGGATGTGAAGCCGGACAACATCATGATTGAACGAGATACCGGACGAGCCATCGTGACCGACTTCGGGATCGCCCGGCACATCGACGATCCGCACCGTGGCGAGATCATCGGTACAGCAGACTACATGAGCCCGGAACAAGCGGCGGGACACCCGGTGGATGCCCGGAGTGACATCTACTCGCTCGGGGTGACCGCGTTCCACGCGATCACCGGCGAGCTACCGTTTCGCGCGGCCACGGACGAGCAGGTCCTCAAGCTGCACCAGACCCAGCCGGCTCCATCGGTGATCGCGCTGCGAGCCGGCGTCCCCGGGAGGTTGGTGGAGATCATCGATCGCTGTCTTGCCAAGAATCCGGCCGACCGCTTCGCGACCGCGGAGGAGGTGGCGGCCGCCCTCGGGGACATCGCCGGAACGATGCGTCGGGTACCCGCGATCGTCGACAACTTTCTCCGGGTGGCGCGAAACGCCAGCCGGCGGCTCACGGTGGTGGCCCCCTTGGGCGGGGTGCTCACATACGCCTTCGGCGCCCTCACCGAGTTCGGCATCGGACACGTCATACTTCTCCTTTTCGTTTCGTGGATTCTGGTGTCGGAGCTCCTCGTCCCCCCCGCTGCACTCCTTGCGGCCGCACGTGATGTCCTGGTGCAGGGCATCAACTATGACGAGTTCTGCGAAATCCTGAAGGTGCAGGCCGCTGAAGTTTCCGGGACCTCCACGGCATCAGGCCGGCACGGCAGATTCGTTTCCTCCAAAAGTCGGCTTGTGCTCGGCGCCGGCGGCCTGGCGCTGGCGGTCGCGGCCGTCGTTATCGCACTTTTGTTACGTCCCATGCCAGACGCGTGGCGTCTTGGACTCATGTCACTCGGTGTGAGTGGAATGATCCTGGCGTTGGGAACAGTGGGATGGGCAGTTTCCAGCCTGATGGGCAACCGGGTCAGCCGGTCGACGCAACATGGTCTGTGGCTGGGTCCTTTTGGTCGCCGGTTTTTCCGACTCGCCGCCATCGGGCTTGGGAGGATCCCCGTTGCGGAGCGTCCGAGCACCCGGCGACCCGAGGCGCTCCTCAGCCAAGCGGTCAGATCTGCCCTGGCCGATCTCGGTGGCCTGGCGCAGCGCGAGGACACGCTGGCGGTAATCAGCGGGTTGGAGGCCAGAATCGGAGTGCTCCGGGCCGAGCGCGACGCCGTCGATCTCGTGTTGGACCAACGTGAGCACGTGACCGTCACACCGTCAGGCTCTCCGCAGGCGGCGCCGGAACGGCCAACCGGTGAAGCGCCGATCGATGTGCATAGTGCTCGACTCGCGGTCAATCGTCAGATCGAAGAGGCCATCGCCGCGCTTGAGGCGATTCGCGTGGACCTGTTGTGCATTCGTTCCGGTGTTGGATCTCACGATGACCTGCAATCGCATCTGGAGATGGCACGCCAGTTAGCAGCGCTCGGACCGGCCCGACCGATACCCTTCGGGGGGGAACCGGCTTGACGGGACTTTCGGGCACCTTCCAGAGTGACACGGTTCGTGCGGCAGCGAATGCGTAGGAAGTGGGGCGTCAGCGGACCGGAATTACCCAATCGTAAGAGAGATCGACATGCCGTGGCCGTGCCGCGGGATCCGGCGCGAAAAGCCGCACGACTCGCGCGGTCATCGACATCAATTTGCCTTCGTACACCGTCTTACGATGCAACCATTTCGCTCTGCTGAGGTTGGCGTTCTTCTTGAGCATGAAACGACGCATGGTGTCTACTCCGTGCCGCGGCGCGGCGTGAAAGTTCGAGTTGGCCCGTTCCCGTCGGGCGAACGTCTTGCTTAGTACATGCCGCCCAACCCACCACCTAACCGCCAGGCATGGGCTAGGTCGTTCCCTCTTCCTTCTTCTCGACCGGCACGCACTCGGTGGTGAGGAGGAGACTGGCGACCGAAGCAGCGTTCTGCAGCGCCGTCCGCGCCACCGTAGGTGGGATTGATCACACCGGCGGCACCAAAATCCTCGAATTTTCCTGCCTGGGCATTGTACCCGAACACCCAGTCTCCGCCGTCACCCCTGCGGCAGTGTGTAAGAAGACGGTGCAGTTTCAGATGCAGAAAGTGTTGTGGCGTCACCTACAGACGTAGCCCATCGCGCTCGAAGTGGGCAACGGCGAGTTCCATTTGGGCCTCCAACAGTTCCTGTTTTGGAATGACGGCGTTGACGAGGTTCTGAACCTGCGTACGGGAGTAATCCGCTTCCTGCGTGTTCGGGTGCGATGCCAGGACTCCCTTGTACAGTTGGAGAGCCAAAGGCAGATCGCGTGCGACATAGTGTGCAGCGTGCGCCGCCGCGTACTGCCGACCCGCATCTCCAAGTTCAATTTCGTTGCCCATGACCGTTGCTCCTTCTACGAGTAAGTCTGGTGGAGAGAAGGTTGTTCACTGTTGCTATGTTGGCGTGGTTGCCTCCCACGGTCGAGTCTTCGATTGTCGCTATTCGCGCCCTTCCATGCTCCCGATATTTCGTTCATCTACGTTGAGGTCAGCGACATGCGTTTCAATGTCATCAAGTTCATCCGCGATCCGTTGTCTTCCATCTCTTCTCGCACCTGCAGATCGGATGTCGTCACGGGGATGCTGGACGACGTATACTCCTCGAGCTCCCGACATAGCTCATGGCGGCGACGA
>JBFJCP010000068.1:0-3086 GCA_041615815.1 Gemmatimonadales bacterium
AGGACGTCTGGGAGCCCGAAGAGGACATCTACTGGGGGCCCGAGGCCACCTGGCTCGGAGACGAGCGCTACAGCGGCGACAGGGAGCTCGCCAATCCTCTCGGCGCCGTGCAGATGGGCCTGATCTACGTGAATCCCGAAGGGCCCAACGGGAACCCGGATCCCCTCGCGGCCGCGGTGGACATTCGCGAGACCTTCTCACGCATGGCCATGAACGACGAGGAGACGGTGGCGCTGATCGCCGGCGGACACACGTTCGGCAAGACCCACGGCGCCGCCCCTGTCGCCCAGTACATCGGGGCCGAGCCGGAGGGTGCCACCATCGCGGAACAGGGACTCGGCTGGAAGAACACCTTCGGCACCGGCATGGGCGATGACACGATCACCAGTGGGCTGGAGGGCGCCTGGACACCTACTCCGACCACCTGGGACAACAGTTTTTTCGACACGCTGTTCGGCTACGAGTGGGAGCTCACCAAGAGCCCCGCCGGTGCGGCGCAGTATCGCCCCACGGATCGGGCTGCCGACGACACCGTGCCGGATGCGCACGACCCGTCCAAGCGACACGCCCCTATGATGCTCACGACGGACCTGTCACTGCGGTTCGACCCCGTTTACGAGCCGATCGCGCGGCGCTTCCACGAGAATCCGGATGAGTTCGCCGATGCCTTCGCCCGGGCGTGGTTCAAGCTGACCCACCGCGACATGGGCCCCATCTCGCGCTACCTCGGCCCGGAGGTCCCCACCGAGCAGCTGCTGTGGCAGGACCCGGTCCCCGCGGTCGATCACAAGTTGATAGGGGCGCGGGACATCGCCGCCCTGAAGGCCAAGATCCTCGATTCGAACTTGTCCATCTCGCAGCTCGTCTCGACCGCCTGGGCGTCGGCGTCGACGTTCCGCGGCACGGACAAGCGCGGCGGGGCCAACGGGGCCCGCATCCGCCTGGCGCCGCAAAAGGACTGGAAGGTGAACCAGCAGGCCGGCGTGGCGAGCGTGCTACCCACCCTGGAGAAGATCCAGAAGAGCTTCAACAAATCACTGTCCGGCGGCAAAAAGGTCTCGCTGGCCGACGTGATCGTGCTGGGCGGGTGCGCCGCGGTTGAGCAGGCGGCGAAGAACGCGGGGCACGATATCCGGGTTCCCTTCTCGCCCGGGCGCACCGACGCGGCGCAGGAACAGACCGATGTGCATTCCTTCGCAGCGCTCCAGCCGACCGCGGACGGTTTCCGCAACTACATCGATGGCAGCCACAAGAAACCCGCGGAGGAGCTGCTGGTCGACAAGGCGTCCCTGCTCACGCTGAGCGCCCCCGAGATGACGGTGCTGGTGGGCGGGATGCGGGCGCTGAACGCCAACGTTGGGCAGGCCAAACACGGTGTCTTCACGGACCGGCCCGAGACGCTGACCAACGACTTCTTCGTGAACCTGCTGGACATGAATACGGAGTGGCAGGCGTCTTCCACTTCCGCAGGCGTGTTCGAAGGGCACGATCGCTCGACCGGTGAAATCAAGTGGTCGGGGACCGCCGTTGATCTCGTCTTCGGTTCGAACTCCCAGCTCCGGGCGCTGGCCGAGGTCTACGCCAGTGACGACGCCCAGCAGATGTTCGTCGATGACTTCGTCGCGGCGTGGGACAAGGTCATGAATCTCGATCGCTTCGACCTGATCTGATCGGAGTGGATGCACACCCGAGGTGGTGACCGGTTCACGTCGAGCCGGTCGCCACACCCCCGCCATTGTTCTCTCTAATCCTTAATAGTAGGCCCCATAGTAGGCACCCATCGCTCGCATCATCTCGCCCATGCGCACTCCCGTTGTCGAGTGAGCGTCTGCGAGATGTCCCTGGGGGTCGACTCTTGCTGGACGGACCGTAAGACCCTTTCCCACGACGAGCTGGATCACCCAGTCGTAAAGGCGATCCACTCACCTGAGCGTCGACCGCAGCGTGGGCTTAACGCGCGTCGTCATCCGTCGTCTATCAACTGAGTCATCGTGAGCGCACGAGGGGGCTCGAGCGAGGTTGCGCCGGCCGCTCGCCAGCCATACGTTCGTCGCCCCCGAGCAGCAACTCCGGCAACACTACAACGGTAGGAGACCATATGCGGATCCTGTGGATGGCTCCGAAGATTGCGTTGGTGGTCGTGGCGCTGGGATGCGCCACGCGGGGCGCCGCGGGCCAGGACGACGCCTGGGTGTTCCTCGGCCAGCGGGAGGTGACCGACCGGCTCGATCACGATCGCATCGCCGTCACGGCGGAGCGTGGGGATTTCAGGCGGATCAAGCTAATGGTGCGGCGAGCCTCAGTGGATTTCTACCGGGTGGTCGTGCATTACGCCAACGGTGGCAATCAGGAAGTCGAGTTGCGCAACACCATTCCCGCCGGGGGTGAGACACGAGCGATCGACCTACGGGGCGGGGATCGCGTGATTCGCAGCGTCGAGTTTTGGTACGACGCCAACACGATCCGCGGACGGAGAGCGGTGGTTCGGCTCTTGGGACGACGCTGAGGAGGACGCGTGCTGTGGAGCACGTCATGGTGTCGGGGGCGTGCCAGTAGCCCAGGATCCCTGGAATCCTCGGGCCTGCAACCGAGCGGACGTCATGGTTGTGCACGCCGGGACCCACGCACGTGAGGCGCAACAGGAGGAGTGAGGCGATCCCGCTCACCTGCGGCCGTCGTGTTATGCCAGCGCGTTGACGAGGCGTTGATACAGCGACCGTAAGCTCGGGCACCCATTCGAGCAGCATGCCCAGCGCGAATCCCCGCTCGTGCCCATCCGCCCGCCCCGGTCACCCCACTCGATGCGTCCCACCCACCCCCTATTTGTGACGCCGCTCACGCGCCGTCTTGATTCCGCCATCTCACGGCTTGCCCGTGCCATGAGGGCCGCTGCCTAGCTTGTACGCCGGCACTCGCACGAAACTGGAACGCAGGCCGGAGACGATCATGACCATACGTGGAGCACTCGCCATCGTGGCGCTCGTCGGTTCGAGCGTCGTCCTCAGTAGCTGTAAGAACACGTACGAGCCGGAGCTGGCGGAGAGCGAGGAAGTGCGCGGCGACGCCACCGTGGCGCCCCAAATCCT
>JBFJCP010000069.1:0-2939 GCA_041615815.1 Gemmatimonadales bacterium
ACCCACACGCAACGCGTTCGCGTGCCGGACGCCTGCCCCCCGCCTTGCGTGAGCGCACCCCAACATCCTCCCGCCGGATCTCGGGCTGTTTGCGCGGCGCGCCTCTCGGTTCGTTTGGGTCGTTATGTGCGATTCGGCCAAGCAAGGTTCATTGCCCCGCCGCCAGCGACGGGATCGGATCGCGCGGAAGACGTCGGCCGTGTGTTCGCGGGGCTGACAGAAGGGTTGCCTTTCCCCGACAAGTCTTGGGAGTCGGTGTCGCGGTGCGAGTCTGGCAGCTATCACGGCTGTCAGATGGGCCTCAACGAGCTGGCATGGCGGACTCGAACACGGGTAGAAATGCGCGCTCGTACCAGGCTCCTACCACGGTGGCGCTGTCCACGACGACGTTCACCTCACGGCTGTAGTGAATGGCCTGATCGTCGAGGTTGGAGCTGCCCACTACGGCGAGCTCACCGTCGACCGTGGCGTACTTGGCGTGTAGCGCGTTCGCTCCGTCCCCAACGACCGGGGTCCCGTCCACGGCGTGCCAGCGGATATCGAGTCTTGTGTGGGCCTCCGGCTCTCGCCGGATTGCACGGTGCAGCCGACGGACGTTTCGGATGTTGGTGCCACCCTGGAGCGGCATCATCACCCGCTTGCGCCCTTTCCCTTTGGCGAGAACGATCTCGAGTCGTACGCCTCGGCGGGCAGCATCGAGCAGCGACCGGCGTATCGCCCGGTTGTTGAGATGCGGGGTGAGGATGCGGATACGCCGGCGGGCTTGCTCGAAGGCGGTGAGGAAGGCCTGCGCCGCCGGATCAGTCGTGCTCCTCCGGAATGGGTTGCCGTTAGCTCGCCGGGTGACCACCAAGCACGGAGTGCCCGCGTGGGTCTCGTCGTCGTCCACCGGCATCGAGGGGAGGGGACCACTGGCCGCTCGCGACCACGCGTCCTCGAAGTCGGCGCGCAGTGATCTGGCCACCGGGCCGGAGACGAGGAAGCCCAACTCATGCCACGGTGCTAGTTCGTTTTGAGGGGAGTGCACGTTCGCGCTCGTTAGCAGCGCTCGCGTGCCGTCCACCACGAACGACTTCGTATGCAGGTTGCCAAACAGGCGTTGGGTGAACGGCGCTACGTGGACCTCGACCCAGCGTGGATCGAGCCCGGCACGGGCCACGTCCCGTTCGAAATCGCGGCGGGCGTGTCGGACTAGCAGCCAGTGGTGGTTGAGGACGGCGTAGACATGCACCGGCTTATCGGCTGCGAGCTGTTCCCGACGGGATTGGAGTTCCTCAAGGCCGGCGACCAGTTGTCCAGACGGGTCGCACCCGGACTCCCAGTAGAACTCCTGGATCAGCACCTCGCGCTCGGCGCCGGAGATGAGGCCGCGCATGGCTGCGAAAATCTCGGGGGCCTTGACGAGCACCCTGTCATCGACGGAGTTGCCGCTCTGGCTGTACATCACCGCAGTCGGGATGGTCCCCTCTCCGGCTGTCCTCCGTGTGGCTTCCACCACGCGTTGCATCACATGGCCGGTCACAGGAAGAGCCGCGTCCCAAGAGCTGCCGTGCCGTGGAAGCTGGAAGTCGACACTTGTGGGCGACCTGCTCGAGGAACAATGGTGACCACCGGCGCGACTGGCGGTTGCATCACGTCCGGACGCTGAACCCCAACGGTGCCTATGTGCTCAAGCGTGCGACGCCTCGGCATCCCTACTCCACGCCCGCATCTGCGACTTCGATGTCTGGGGGTACTGAGCTGAGGGCGGGTGTGAGCGTCTCGAAGTCGTCGAGAAGTGAAGCCATGCTCCGGGAAACAGCCACGAGTAGGCCACCGGGGTCGATCAAGGCGCAGCCCAGTCTCGTTGTGTATTGGCTCCACTCAGGCAGTGTGTTCGGGGCGGTGAGGAGCACAATGTGCCGGAACTGTCGACCAGAGATCTGGTCGATGACGGGGGTCCGCTTGGCCATCCTTATGATGGAGACCAGTGTCAGTGCGTGGCCGTAGCGACGTTCCGCCTGCTCAGCATCCTCGAGCTGCTGTGTGAGACTGGACTGCCAGTGCCAAAGGAAGCGCACCGCCACCCACCGGCCATGGAGTTCCGACGGATTGAAGACGTCTCCACCCAGCCGACTTCCCCCCAGGGTGGGCGCCGGAACCTTGCCCTCCCGCATGTCCGCACGGCTCAGCGTTGGCGGCGCGGGCTCAGGGTGGCGAGCGCGGCGCCACTCGAAGAACTCGTCCCAGGGGCCGAATAGCTGGACGATCTGCCCGATCGTCATGGCTACGACGAGCGCAACAACGCCTCCAGCCAACGCACCGCCAGCTGCACCAGCAATCGTGGTAGCGAGACGCCAAACCGAGTCAGCGACCCTGTCAGATGCCCAGTCCGCCCCCCACCAGCCGCCCAACGCGAGACCTGCGGCCATCACACCGACGTACACAACAACCACCACACCTGCGACCAAGCCACCAAACAAGATCCTCGGCGTTAGCGGCGGTGGGGCGGCCATCTCGACCTCGCGATCCGCGTAGGGAACCGAATCCAACCCCTTCACGTTGCCGTCGGCAAATCACGACCAGAGTCTTCCTCGCAACACGGATCGTCCAGGGGCGAACGACCCATGCGCCTGAAACCAGGCCGCCTCCACGAAGTGCAGATCACCCAGTATGCGCGATGACACGCCTCATGCCATGTGTCCCATATCGGCACCTCGGAGTGCGGTTCGGACCAGGGAGACGGCGTTCCCGATCATCGATTCTGGGACGCCCATCACGGACACCCAGCACGGTGCCGCTGCGTTCACACTGGCCCGTGCCTGACACCCGTGCCGCGGGGTGCTGCCTGTCGGTGGCTCCCCGGCGCCGTCGATCCAGCTGGCGGCCGAGGTCATGTTCGAAGGGGCTCATTCGTCTCCCTTCCGAACTGGCCGTGCAGGCCTGCGCGAGAGCTGGCC
>JBFJCP010000070.1:0-2656 GCA_041615815.1 Gemmatimonadales bacterium
AGCATTCGGGGTTACGGTGGACAACGGTGACGGGACCTACACAGCCACCTTCACGGGCGTGCTGGTGGGAACACCCGCGAGCATTCTGGGCGCCATCGACGGTGAGATGGTCGCGTCTCCCGCGCCAACCATTACGGTGACTCCAGGCGACATCTCTGCCAACACGTCCACGGTCTCGGCTTCGGACACGCTCGTCGACCCCGGCATCGTGACCACACTCACGTTGCAGGCACGGGACGCCGCAGGGAACGACTTGGTGAGCGGTGGACGCACGGTGGCATTCACGCAAGCGGGCGGGACCAGCGCAGGTGTCATTGGAGCGACGACGGACCACGCCAACGGCACCTACACCGCGCCGTTTACGGCCACTACGGTGGGGACGCCGACGGGACTCTCGGCCACCATCGACGGCACGCCACTCATGACGACGCCACCCACTATCGAGGTATCCACCGTTTCGACGGGCAATTCGGTAGTGACCGTGGACGACCAACCGCAGGTCACGATCGCGGCGGGTGAGACCGTGACCCTGGGGCTCCGGGCGCGCGATCCGCTCGACCGCGACATCAACGGATCGGGCCACGCGGTGGTGTTTACCTTGTCCGGGGGCACCAGCGCCGGAACCATCGAGCCAGTCATCGATCAGGGGAACGGCAACTACACCGCGACGCTCACGGCGGAGACCGCGGGCAGCGCCACCGCTATCAGTGCCACGATCGACGGCGTCGTCGTGACGACACCGGCACCGACGGTCACGGTAATCCCGGGCGAGGCGTCGCCGGCAACGTCGGTGGTCAGCGCATCGGATTCGGTGGTGACGGTGGGCAGCGCGATCACGCTCACCCTGGTGGCACGCGATGCTTTTGGAAACGCGCTCACCGCAGGCGGGCTCGAGGTCATCTTCGCCGCCTCATCCGGGGTGGGGGTGAGCACCGGAGCCATCACGCCGATTCCCGCCACGGACAACGGCGATGGGACCTACAGCACCACCTTCACCGGAGAGACCGCCGGCACGCCCACGACCATCGGAGCCACCATCGGCGGCAACGCGGTGACGTCGGCGTTGCCGAGTGTTCGGGTTACCGCTGCGGAACCTTGATCGGTGACGGCTGAGCAGACAGCGATCCCGCCCCTGCCGCCTCAGAATATGGTCAAATAAATCCTCGCCTGCGGATTCCTTCTGTGCACGTCCGGGAAATCCCGGTACAGGCTGTTGCGGGCCGCATACAGGAATTCGGCGCCAATGCCCGGACGCCAGCCTCGGGATGGGATCTGCCCCTTGAAAGACGTGAAGTGGACGAAATGGTCACCGGCGGCACCGTTCAGCGAGTGTGCCCACACCACGACGTACATCAGTGACGCGAGCTCCTTTCGTCCGTGCCACAGCGAGGCAAACGTGCGTACGCCGGCGCCGCTTCCGAAGTCGTAGTTCCGGCCCGTGCTCTCCGCGAACTCCGAGCTGATGGCCGAGATCACCGCCGCCGTGGGTTGAATCTTCGTGATCAGCGAAATCTTTTCCCCGAAGCGGTATTGCGAGAGAAACGTGGCGCTCACGCTTTGGCCACCTACTTCGTACGCCTCCGTGTCGATGTAGTCGTAGTGCTGGCTGATCCCGAAGAGGTGGCGCTCCTTCTCCGACACGCTGAGCCACGTGTCGAACAATCGTCCCTCCACGGACAGCCGGCCGATGATGCGGGACTTGCGCGAGTTCAGCTGAAGGGTGAGCAAGAACCGGTCGAACGCGTGATCCGTGAGCGCGAACGCATTGCCGTAACCCAGGTTGAACTCGAGGAAGACACTCGTCTCACCGTTGTCCCGGTTGCCGTCTCCCACCCATCGGAGACCACCACGGCCGCTCAGCGTGAGTACGTCTGGGTAGCGGTAGTGCTCCGTCGGGTTGGGTCCCACCCGGGTCATCTCGCCACGGAACAGCCGATTGGCACCCCCCAAGGGATTCACGAAGAACGCCGCAAGCTCTCTGAGCGTGCGATTCGTGCCGGTCGCCGTATTGTCCAGCAGGGCCCAGGAGGCCCGATTCAAGGCCTCGCCCATGACGATCCCACCGAGACTCGTGTTCACCCAATCGTTCACCGCTGCGCGGTTGTTCTCGCCAAAGAACTCCCAGATGAAGCTGCCGAACCACGCGACCGCGGCGGACTCCCAGAAGTTGTAGCCATTGGAGCGCGCCGCATTGAAGTACACGTTCCCGTGGTAGGGATGCATGAACATGTTCGTGTTGAAATTGTTGGGATCCCACTCGAATCCCTCTTCGACATTGCGCTTCCACGCATCGAACGTGAGCACAGCGGTCGAGTCATCGCCCACGTGCCGGTTGAAGTACCACGGCACCACCTCGAGAATGCCGAGCTCCAGCAGCGTCGCGCCGAAATGTTTGTGGCTGCAACAGAACTCTTGGGGGATGGGCGGGGTGGGTGAAACCTGCGAACCGTCGAGCGGGGTGAGATCAATTACGGACGCAGCGGAATCTCCCGGCGCACGGTCGAGTGCCGCCGACGGTGTCACGGCAGGTACCTGCCAGGGCGATTGCGCCTGGACCGGCAATGCAAGCACCGCCGCCGCGAACAGCAGGAGCTTACCGGTCGCCACGGCCCAACGGGAGCGCAAAACTGAAGAAAAAGGCGAACACGCTATTACG
>JBFJCP010000071.1:0-2610 GCA_041615815.1 Gemmatimonadales bacterium
CACCTCGAAGAACACCTTCAAGTCGAACGCGTACGCCAGCACCGTGTTCGGGCGAGCCCGAGCCGCCACGAACTCCAAGTAGTCGTCCACCAGCGCATGACCCAGCCGAACCACCGGCCGGTCAGCCTCGCCGCGGGACCGGACCAGACACGGCATCCACATCACTGCACGCCTCCCCAATCGAGAACCCCGGAATCATCACCCAGGACCCCGAAGATCACGTGCATATCTAGTGATCTGTGCGCGATCGTATCGAATGGGTGTGCGTGCGGTCGGTGGGTTCGCCCCGGGAGGGCATCGTGCCCCGCTTCAGGTCGAGGGTGTGGGCGGCTGAGCGACCTGCACCCCGTCGCTGCCTGCGTGTTTCGCTCTGAACATCGCCTCATCGGCGGCTTGAATCAACCCAGCCATATCGACACCGTGATCCGGATACGCAGCCACGCCGACCGTGAGGGTGACCGCACTCAGCACCGAGCCCTCGTGGTTGACGTTGAACCGGTGCGCGGCGTGGCGGATCTCTTCTGCCCGGAGGACGGTCGCGTCGACGGAACTCTCGGGGAGTAAGACGACGAACTCATCCCCACCGTAGCGGCACGCTACGTCTTCGACCCGGGTAACGGCCTGGAGCAAGGCGCCAAGCTCACGCAATAGCGCGTCCCCCCCAGCGTGGCCGTGCGTGTCGTTGAACTGTTTGAAGTGGTCGATGTCCAGCATCATTAGGCCAAAGGGCTTGCCGCTTCGTGCCGAGCGGCTGACCTCGCGCTCCAGCGTTTCCTCCAGGTAGCGACGGTTGAACAGACCGGTGAGGGGATCCCTGATGGACTGATCCCGAAGCGAGCTGCGAAGCCGCATGTTGGTGAGGGCAAGCCCAAGATGCTCGCTCACGGAAACCGCGAGCGCCTCGCTGGCTGCCCTCGAGCGCGGCGTGTTGGAGAGGGTGGCGGTCCCAGAGACCGCGACGACAAGGAGGCCGGTGGCTTGCCCCTGAGCGATGAGCGGGATGCACAAGGTTGCATCCAGCCCATCCGCCACGTGAGCGCAGCGCGGAAACGCGCCCTCCCCGAGGCTTCCGTGCCGCTGCCCACGGCGCAACGCCCAGCAATCCCCAGGTGCGAACACCTCATCACCGCACGTGCGGTCGCCCCAGGAGGCCATCGCTTCAACAACGCTGCCGGACTCATTCTGCAAGAAAAGCGCGCCGGAGAAGTCCCCGAACAGCTTCGAACCAAAGCTCGCGGCTACCTCGAAGACTTCGTCCGACGACTCCACAGACTGGAGGTACTCGACCATCTCACCCACCAGAGTCAGCTCGCGGTTGCGCCGTTCCAGCTCCGCAGCCGCCAGTAGCTGTCCGGTTACCTCCCGCCACCCGACCATTAGGCGATCACCGATTCTCGCGGCACGAACCTCATAAGCACGGACGAGGTGCTTGGCATCGTCGTGTTCCAGGGTCTGGGTGGCCAGCGGCTCTCCCGTTTCCATGACGTGGCAGAAGTCGTCGAAGAGCCCCTGCTTGTGATGCCAGGCAAGGGTCTCCACGAGGCCTTCGCCCACCTCACCGAGCGGAGTGGCGCCGGTGATGGCACGCGCTGCCTTGTTCGCCTGATCCATTCGGAAGTCGACGATCGAGCCGGCCTCATCCCGGATAGCGGTGAACGAGCCGAACGCATCCAACAGATGCTCGAACGAGCTCTGGATGGCTCCCTCGGTCCCCGGCGGCTCCGGCACGGATCCGCCGTCGGAGGCTGTCCTCGAGGGTCGATCAGTGGATGACATCTTGCCATGCGGGTCCGCTGGAGCTGGTCGGTGTCCCCAATGCCGCCGCCCCGAACGGACCGCTTTGAGGTCAAGGATAGTATTCCGATGGCATCGATGCCTGGGGCGCAAGCCGCTCGAAAGCCCGGGAATGTGTTCCAGCCTGACCGGCTTGCCGTGGACTGGCTTCGTACCCTGCTCCATGCTGGCGCGAACGCTGCTCCCGTTGGTTTTCTTGGGGGCGGATGCCAGCCCTGCCCTCCCGGGTCAGGAGCAACTGAGTCTTTCCTGGCCCAGTCAGCCATCGCCCTCAGCGCAGAATCGCGCGGCGCCAACTTCACACCGCCCGTCACAAACCGCACCGATCCGGCACTCGGCGCTACGTCTACCCCATCATGAGTGCCAGATCAGTCACCTGGCCGTAAGGGCTGCAGGACTTGAGCCTCTGTAACGCCCTGCGTCGCGGGTCGTGCTGCAGCCGTGTTCGCAGCGTGTCTCGCCATTTGACATCCGTTTGACACGCTCATGCGACTGTGACCCAAGTTCGACGGGGAACGGCCCCGTTGTTCCAGCTAGGAGGAGGCTCGTATCGTGCGACAACTTTCAATGGTGCTGATGATCGCCATCGGGATGCTGATCGCTATCGCCGTGCCCGCTACTGCCACCAGTGAGAACGCGGCGATCGTCAACAGGATCGATGATCCCATCTGCACGGTGGCGGGAGGCGGCCTATCTGCGCAGGCAACCATCCACGGAGTCCACACAAGCAACGGCCAGTGGAAACTGACCTGTCGTGGGGAACTGCCGCCGGGCACCGCGCCGGATTCAGCGGTGGTGGTCCGCTCGACCGACGCC
>JBFJCP010000072.1:0-2262 GCA_041615815.1 Gemmatimonadales bacterium
AACACGTTCACGTCAGGGAGTCCAACCAGCAGCTCACAGACGCGGATAGGGTTCGTCTCCACAGGGGTCCTCCGAGCTCGACGGCGTAGAACACCGCCAGCCTGGCAGGGCCCCTGTTACTCGTCGCGGACCCCTACACCCCGCTGGGGTGGAATGCCTCTATCACGCGGCTTGGGTGACGGTGACCTCGTATCCGAGTTGTCGGAGTTGGTTGGTGAGGTGGCGGGCACGGCGCTCCGGGTCGTGGCGCTGCGTGAAGTAGTCGGCGCCGAGCTCTCGATAGGTCTCACCTGTGGTGAGCATGTGCCAGGCGGACACGACCATCGTGTGTGCGACCGCAACGGACGCCCGGTTCGGTCCGCGTCGGGCCGCGATACGGCGATACTGCGCGGCCAGGTAGGTGCCCTTGGTTCGCGCCGCAGCCCGGGCAGCTTCAATCAGCGCCCGGCCAAGCCAGCGGTTCCCCCGGATCGACGCGGCGGGTCGGCGTTTCCCGGCTGACTCGTGCGTACCCGGGGCCATCCCCGACCAGGATGCCAACTGCGCTGGCGTCGGGAACACAGTCATGTCCCCGCCGGTCTCGGCGACGAACACTTCCGCCGTCCTGCGACCCCACCCGGGGATCTGGCACAACAGGGTGATGGCGCCCTCGAATGGAACCATCCGTTTGGTGATCTGGTCGGTGAGGGTATCGATCGAGGAGTCGAGGAACGCGATGTGGTCGATGATCTGTCGAGCGACGACACCGTGGTGAGCGCCGAAGTCTCCGACGAGCGCCTCCGTCAAAGCTGGCTTCTTGGACCGCATCCGGCTCAGCGACAACTCGGCGAGGACCTCCGGGTCGCGTTCACCGGCGATCATCGCCTCGATCATGGCTTGTGCTGACTTCGACCAGGTTCCTGATGCCACCGAACTCAGCTTGATGCCGGCGTCCTGCAGCACCTTCTCGAGGCGTTGGATTTCCCGGGTGCGGGCGTCGACCTGGGTCTTGCGATAGCGCGTCAGCTCCCGCAGTTCCCGAATCGGAGGTGGCGGGACGAAGCTTGCCCGGACCATCCCGTGGGCGGCCACATCCGCCAGCCACTCGGCGTCGGAGACATCCGTCTTGCGGCCCGGGACCCGCTTCACATGCATGGCGTTCACCAGCCACAGCTCGGCGACGCGGTGCTCCAACCCGTAATACACCGGCTTCCAATACACCCCAGTGGACTCCAGCACGGCCAACGTCACCCCGAGGCTGTCGAGCCACTCACCCAGCTCGGTCACGCCTGCCCGCATGGTCGAGAACGACTCCTTCACCGTCCTCACCCGCGTGCCCTCCACGATCCGAGCACACGCCACAACCCGATCACGATGCACATCCAGCCCCGCTACCCGGTCCTTGATTGTCTCCACTGGCACCTCCTCCTCCGACGTCTACGTCGCCCGAGGGAGGGACCTACACGACACACGGATACTGGGGTTCGCGCTCGCAGCGACACTCATCGATCCCCCGGCCCCCGCACCAAGCTAATTCCGAGCTCTCACGCTCACAGAGGGGACGGCGACCACGCCCCGGGCAACACCACAAGCATTCCATCGCGCATCAATGGCCGCAACAGAGCGGCCATCCGAGCTCATATCCGAAGCGCCGAGAATCGCATAGCCGCCGTCACCAGTCTCCTCCCTCCCGAGGCTTCCCAAGTTCGGAGTGGTTATCGAAGCGGGCCTTGCAGTGGCTGTGTTGCCCTTCCCCATGGCCCAGAAAGGTGAGCAAGTGGCGTCGCCTGTTCACCAGCGGAGAGTGCCGCCCTTCTCCGTGGAGAGTTCTAGCTGTGCTGCTTCCCAAAGGATGGCGTCCCGAACCTCCGGGATGTCGAGGTAGTCGCTGTGGCCGCACTCGACAACCACTGCTGATTTGGATGCCCTTGATGCGCTCTGCACGGCAACGATGCCATCATGCGGCTCACCCCGAAACAGTTCGTTGCCGGCCTGGACCTTCCAGACTTCGCGCTGGGCTGTTGCGTCGCCGGCACAAGGACGCACCCTGTCTCCTAGGGCGATCGTCCTCATGAGGTTGATGTAGTCGCTCTTAGTGCCCATCACCACAACTCCGTCAGGCGAGCCAATCAGCAAAAGGGCGAGCTGACCAAGGAGCGGAATCGGCACGCCTCCAAGCGCCAGCATCTGGAGGGCTTGCCCGCCGATCCGTGCGCCCTCCCTCACGGCATCAGCCCAGTGCGTTCCTTCGAGCGGGGTGTCGAGCGTCACGGCTCTGACGTC
>JBFJCP010000073.1:0-1735 GCA_041615815.1 Gemmatimonadales bacterium
ATGATCTCGTCCAGCCGTTCCCGCATCATCGGCTCACCCCCCGAGAGCCAAAGCTCCTTGAACGGCGGCATGGTGGCGCTGAGCGTATCGATCTCCTCGAAGGTGAGGTCTCCACGCTGGTTCAGCTCCTGCCAATAGAAGCAGGTGCCGCACCGCGCGTTGCAGCGGCTGGTGACGAAGAAGATCAGGGTGTGCAGACGCATGAGCACCAATATGGGTGGAAGGCGGGACGGATTCTAGCCAACCGCTCTGCGAAACACCTTACCCGGGTGCTGCGTCACGAGACCCCGGACTTCGAGCGAGGTGAGCGCGGCCAGGACATCGCCCATGGATTCCCCCACTTGATGCGCAATCTCGTCCACGTGATCGAGGCCGAGGCCGAGGGCGTCCATGACGCGACGCTCCGGACGCGAGAGGTTCTCGAGCGGGCCTACGGCCGGAGCCGAGGGAGAGAGTCCGTACTCGTCGAGGACATCACCCAGCCCAAGCGCTGGCTTCGCTCCCTGATGAATGAGGGCGTTACACCCCGCGGACAGCGGGCTGGTGATGGGTCCTGGCACCGCCAACACCTCCCGACCTTGGCTCAACGCGCAATCCGCCGTGATCAACGCGCCGGACTGCCTCCGCGCCTCCGTGACCACCGTGGCGCGGGCAAGGCCGCTAATGAGCCGATTGCGACGCGGAAAGCTGCCGGCGTGAGGCTTCTCTCCGGGGGGATGTTCGGTGAGCAAGCATCCTTCTGCAGCCACCCGCTCATAGAGCTTCCGATTGGCGGCGGGGTAGACGACACCCAGTCCGTTGCCCAGCGCACCCACCGTGGCCCCACCGACATCCAGAGCCGCCGTGTGCGCCACGGCATCCAGTCCGCGCGCCATGCCACTCACGATCACGAGCCCGGCACGGGCCAGTCCCGAAGCAAAGTGGCGGGTCACTTCTGCCCCGTACCGGGTGTGTGTGCGGCTGCCCACGACCGCCACCGCCTCGCGGTGGAGAAGATCGACCGCGCCGATGACGAACAGCACGGTGGGTGCCTCGGGTATTTCGCGGAGGGTAGCGGGAAAGCGGGCATCCGTCGGAACGAGAATGACGCCACCTACCCTCTCGACGCTGGCGACCAGCCGGTCTGTCTGTCGAGCCGAAGAGTTCGTGATCGCGGTCGCGAGCGCTCGTGAGACCCCGGGGACCGTCGCCAGGCGACTGGCCGAAGCGCGGAGCACCGCCGCGGCCGACCCGCAGCTTGTCATCAGATTGTCGAGCCGCGCGCGGCCGATGCCTGGAACCAGCGCGAGGGTGAGGTATGCCCGATCGATCACGACCTGGGCGAGCGCTCGACGTCTCGCGCCATTCCGCGCACCAACGTCCACAGGCGCTCCTTGAGCGCCTTCAGACCCCGATTCGCCACCGCCGAGATGGCGAGGACGTCTTGGGCGTCCGGCGCCTGAATCTCCGGCACCGATGCGGTGGACTCGAGCAGGTCGATTTTCGTGAGCACCACGAGATGCGGCTTGGCGGCGACGCGCGGTGAATAGGCCGCCACTTCGTGTCGCAGTGTGTCGTACAGCTGCTGTGGATCCTCGACGTCCACGGGAACGAGATACACGAGAACGCGGGTGCGCTCGATGTGCTGAAGAAAGCGGTCTCCGAGACCTTTCCCCTCGTGTGCCCCCTCGATGATCCCGGGAATGTCCGCCATCACGAAGGATCGCCCATCGTCGAGCCCAACCACACCGAGTTG